>CAZKWC010000018.1:29965-49446 GCA_964556425.1 uncultured Limnohabitans sp.
GATAGCTCCACAGGACAAAATATTTTTAGTTTAGCGGACGGTAGCGCCAGCCCTTATTTTGAACAATACATTGCAGGCCTACAACAATATATTCCGCAGCTCATGCCTATGTTTGCCCCTTATGTGAACTCTTACAGGCGTTTATCACCCTTTATGTCGGCACCTATTAACGTGCGTTGGGGTAATGATAATCGCACCTGTGGCATTCGAATTCCAAAATCGGGCGCATCGGCTAGGCGGGTAGAAAACCGAGTGCCTGGTGTAGATGTCAACCCCTATTTAGCAATGGCAGCCACTTTAGCCTGCGGTTATTTGGGTATGCATGAACAATTAAGCGCTAGTGCCCCCACCATTGATAGCGCGTGGAATGTAAGCCATGAACTGCCTAGACATCTTGAAGATGCAATTGAAGCAATGCGAGCCTGCGAGCCAATGCATGAAGTTTTAGGCAGTGCTTTTGTAGAAGCCTTTTGCGCAGTAAAAGAACTAGAGTATGCCACCTACAACCGAGTCATTAGCTCTTGGGAGCGCGAACATTTATTGTTATTAGTTTAACAATAACGCCCTTTGCGTTTTATCTCAACAGCCCTCTTGAATCAGTTGTAAAAAATTGAAAGCTCTTATGAAAACCATCATTAGCCCGCAAAAATTAGCCCAATTAACAGCGCATGAACAAGCTCTATTTGTAGAGCGCAACCCTATTTCCAAAGCTATTTCTGAACGTGCCAACCAACATTTAATGTTTGGCGTACCACTGCACTGGATGAATGATTGGTCCACACCTTTTGCCCTGCAGGTTGCTAGTGCTAATGGCAACACATTAACAGATGCAGATGGTCACCAACTAATCGATTTTTGCCTAGGCGACACCGGAGCCATGTTTGGGCACTCACCACCAGCAGTGGCAAAACTAATTCAAGAACAAGCCACTCTGGGTTATACGGCTATGCTGCCAAGCGAAGATGCGGCTATAGTGGGCGAGTTGTTAGCAGAACATTTTGATTTACCTATGTGGCAATTTGCCATGACCGCCACCGACGCCAATCGCTTTGTTTTGCGCTGGATGAGAGCCCTTACCAAGCGCCCTACTCTGTTGGTGTTTAATGGTTGTTACCACGGTACGGTCGATGATGTTTTTGTAGATTTAATTGATGGCAAAGCGACTCAACGCAATAGTCTTTTAGGTCAAGTCCATGACCTTACCCAAACTACCAGAGTCATTGAGTTCAATGATTTACCAGCATTAGAAAAAGCACTAGCAAAGGGCGATGTAGCTTGTGTGTTGGCTGAACCTGTTATGACCAATATTGGTATGGTCTTACCTGAGCCCAATTTTTGGCCTCAAGCGATTGAACTCATACATCAATATGGCAGTTATTTAGTCATGGATGAAACCCATACCATTAGTAGTGGGCCTGGTGGTTATTGCAAAGCCCACGGCTTAACACCCGATGCTTTGGTACTTGGGAAACCATTAGGCGGTGGCATACCCTGTGCTGCTTATGGTTTTAGCAAAGAGTTAGCGACCTTAGCTGTCGCTACTAAACGCAGTGCTCCTCCAGGGCATTCGGGTATTGGCACTACCCTGACTGCTAATATACTGGCCATGAAAGCCATGCGAGCTACGCTCTCTGAAATCATGACACCGGCTACGTTTGCCCCTATGCATCAACTCGCCCATGTTTTGGCCAATGGCTTAGAAGCCATCATTCAAAAGCACCAACTCCCTTGGTGCGTTAGTCAAGTAGGCGCTAGAGCAGAATTTCAGTTTTGTGCAACACGTCCACAAAACGGTTCACAAGCAGAGGCAGCTATGAATCCTGCGTTAGAGCAATACCTGCATTTGTATTTACTTAATCGGAGCGTGTTAATTACCCCCTTTCATAATATGATGCTGATTTGCCCCGCTACTCGTCCTGAAAATGTGCAACAATTATTGAACTGTTTTGATCAAGCACTTAGCAGTTTAGTCATTGATTAATACGCTTTTGTTATGCCCCCCAACCTGCAATAACAGTACTGACTGAAGCATACTCTCAACTTATGACAACTCAAGATTCTGTTACATCTTCTGCAGTAAGTAGTACACAGCAAGATACGATTTATCAGCAACTCAGGCAATGGATCACGGTAGGTAAATTTTTACCTGGCGAGCGACTTAAAATTAGAACCGTTGCTAAGCAAATGCAGGTCGGTGAAATGCCGGTTCGAGCTGCCTTGCAACGCCTTGCGGCTGAGGGTGCTTTAGTGAATAGTCCTAATGCAGGCGTTGCCATCCCTAGGCTCTCGCTGCCCGAGTTTGATGACTTAGTACAAATGCGTTTATTGCTTGAAGGTGAAGCAGCAGAAAAAGGCAGTATTCGATTAAGCCCATCTCAAGCACAACAGTTGCAATCCTTGTGCGAACAAATGCAGAGAAGTCTTGAAAAAAAAGATGCATCTGCTTATTTAGCCGCCAACGAAGATTTTCATATTATTTTATATAAAGCAGCAGGTTCACCATTATTGTTTCAACTCATAGATACCCTCTGGTTAAAAGCTGGACCCATTTCCAACCAGTTATTTGAAACCGAAGCCGCCTATCCAGTGCTTAATCAAGCACATCAAGAATTAATATTCGCATTAAAAAATACCGATAGCCAAGGTGTAAGACGAGCTATAGAAAAAGATATTTTTGTGGCTAGTCAATTTGTAAGAGCTCAGATTAAGAAAAAAACCTAAGGGCTTTCAGGCATGATGCTGATTTAGATATGTATAGCCATTACTATGGGTGAATAAATCCATGAAATTGCTTATCAAAGCCCGTTACATGAATGAATCTTAAAAAGTTAACTTTTTACAAAGAATTGCTATAAACTGAATTTGTATTATTTTGTACGATTTTGTGTTTTATTTTGGTTGTTCAAATTTTAAACAACCCACTTGAGACTATTTACACAAGGGGTCTTTATGACAATCAAAACGCTTAATCAAGCATCTATTGCCCCCTCAATTGGCTTTTTAGACAAAGAACGCACCATTGCACATTCTGGGTTTAACCGCTGGTTAGTTCCTCCTGCCGCTTTAGCCATTCATTTATGTATTGGTATGGCTTACGGTTTTTCGGTATTTTGGTTACCCCTATCTAAGGCACTTGGCATCAAACAAGCCATCGCCTGCGGACCTGAAGTTGGATTTTTTCAAGAATTGTTTATTACCAGCTGTGATTGGAAAATTTCTACTTTAGGCTGGATGTACACGCTATTTTTTGTTTTATTAGGTTCTTCTGCAGCCCTCTGGGGTGGTTGGTTAGAACGGGTTGGACCTCGTAAAGCGGGTGTGGTTAGTGCATTTTGTTGGTGTGGCGGTTTATTAATTTCTGCCTTAGGTGTTCATCTTCATCAATTTTGGATGATGTTATTAGGCTCGGGGGTGATTGGCGGAATTGGCTTGGGGCTAGGCTATATCTCGCCTGTTAGCACATTAATAAAATGGTTCCCTGACCGTCGTGGTATGGCCACTGGCATGGCGATTATGGGTTTTGGTGGTGGTGCAATGATTGGGTCTCCATTGGCCACCGAACTCATGGCTTATTTTTCTAGCGATACCAGTGTAGGTGTTGCGCCAACATTTGTCGCAATGGCTTTGATTTATTTTATTTTTATGATGGGTGGTGCTTTAACTTACCGCGTACCACCCACTGGCTGGAAGCCTGCAGGCTGGACAGCACCGCTTGCAAACTCACAAAACACCATGATTACCAATCGTCATGTCCATGTTAAAAAAGTGTGGGGAATTCCTCAGTTTTGGCTTTTGTGGATGGTACTGTGTATGAATGTGTCTGCCGGTATTGGTGTAATCGGCATGTCTAGCCCTATGCTTCAAGAAGTTTTTGGTGGGCATTTAATTGGCCTTGATCTACATTTTGCAGACTTAGATAAAACGCAGCTAGCAGCCATTGCTGGTGTTGCAGCTGGCTTTACTGCATTATTAAGTTTGTTTAATATTGGTGGCCGTTTTGTATGGGCTAGTTTCTCCGATAAATTAGGTCGTAAAACCACCTATTTTGTATTTTTTGTTTTAGGTGGTTTGTTATATGCCAGTATTCCAAGCAGTGCAGCTATGGGTAGCAAACTTTTATTTGTAAGTGCCTTTTGTATTATTTTAAGTATGTATGGTGGTGGGTTTGCCACCATACCTGCTTATTTAGCCGATTTATTTGGTACTCAAATGGTGGGGGCGATTCATGGTCGTTTGTTAACTGCATGGGCCACAGCAGGTATTTTAGGCCCTGTAGTGGTCAACTATATGCGTGACTATCAACTAAGTTTAGGCCTACCGCGCGAACAAGTTTATAACCAAACTATGTATATTTTGGTGGGCATGTTAGTCATTGGGTTTATTTGTAATTGGCTAGTTAAACCAATTGACGCCAAATATTTTATGACCGATGAAGAACTAAGCCTAGAGAAAAAACTAGCGCACGAAAAAGCCAGTAGCAACGAAGTTCAAGGCAGTGGCGCTCAAGGTATGGCCAATAATGTCTTATGGGTATATTTGGCTTGGGCTGCTGTTGGTATTCCATTAGCATGGGGAGTTTATCGCACTGCTAAAAGTGTGGCTAAATTCTTTTAATTTTTAAATAATCAATGGATAAAAAAAGGGTGACATAAATGTCACCCTTTTCAATCACCTTGGAGAAACTCAGTTGTTCAACTCTGCTTAGAAGTTATGCACTAAAACCAAATTGTATTGGCTATTGCTTGCATTCTTAGCCATTTTTGCTTTGCCGTAATCTAAATACACAGCAGAGCGTTTGCTTAAAGCATATTTAACTGATGCTTCCGTAAAATCAGATGCATCACGTTTACCGTAGTTTAGACCAAATGTCACTGGGCCCACTGGAGCTGAAATACTAGCAGTTACTGCAGCTTTATCACCAGTACCTTTGCCACGACGCTTACTGTCGTAACCCAAGCCTAATTTAGCCATACCTAAGTCGTAACTTGCGCCTAAGTCAAAGCTGTTCTTGGTGGTATCACCTGTCCACGTATCATTTTTGCTATTGATATAACGACCAGCCACTTTTACAGGACCTGCAGCATACACCAAAGCCAAGCTAGCAGATTTTGTTGTAGGTGTAGAAGAACCGTCAGTTGCTGTTTCAAAATAAGCAACGCTAGCACGAATACCGCTCATGTCAGCTGTTGTGTAAGTTAAGTAGTCAGCAGCTTCGCGGCTGAAAACTTCTTTGTTATTGCTTGAATATGGATTATCCCAAAGCCAGTTATCGCCAACTAAACCTACATCACGTGCCAATGTGCTAGTACGTGTGTTTTGATAAGCCAATGAACCCCATGAAGAGGACAATGTCATTGCGCTGTCTTCTTTAGTTAGATTGCCACCACGTGCGCTGTTACCTTTGAATTGTGTATAAGCAGATAACTTTAAACCATCACCTAAGTCTTCTGTTAAACCAACACGAATGCTGTTGGAATCTAATACTAAACCTTTAGAACCATCAATTGCTTTTAAGTAACCTGCAGCGATAGTACCACTTACAGTTGCAGTAGATTGAGCACTTGCAACACCTGCACATGCCATTAAAAGGCAAGATACAACGATTTTATTCATTTCGAATTTCCTTGAAGTTTTAGTTAAATTGGAAGTATTTTTAATCAACTGCTTTAATTAAAAATAGTTAATCTTCCTTGCAATACCTTCTCTAAGAAAGTAATCTTTATTAAAACAACAAAAAATAACAACTCAATTAAGCAATTATGAAGTTTCCGTGAAATGACAACACTTTTGAAAATTACCAAAAAAAAGGTACAGACTTTCGACTGTACCTTTTCAACACTACTAGGACTCACACTACTAACTATTTAAGCCACATTAATGTCTGAAGCTCAGTTCTTAGTTTAGAAATTATTTAATGCAGTTTAGTTAAAAATAAATGACATTTTTGTGATGCAATTTGACTCGCTTTTGCTTTAGTTGGCATGAAGTCTTGATGGAAATAGCCAACTAACTGCGCCAACTTGTGCAAAAAATAATTAATTCAAGCAAATAGTGTTTTAAGTTTTATCAACTCTAGCCAATTTCTTAGAATGTTGCCCACGCCTACTAGGAGCCACTACTTTATTCAACTTTTCCCATAAAAATAATAATGAGTTTTGTAAGCCGCTTAATAATGGTTTTGCTTACTTGCTAAGCATACAAGTTTCTAGATAGGCAGAGCTTGTTTAATCTGGGATAATCAATGTATGACAACTCAAAACTCTACGGCCTCGGCCCTTTCCTTCTCTTCATTATCGCTTAGCCCCCAAATGCTCGAAAATCTCGAACGTTTAGGCTATACCTCTATGACGGCGATTCAGGCCGCTAGTTTGCCTGTGGCTTTATTAGGCAAAGATTTAATTGCCCAAGCTAAAACTGGCAGTGGAAAAACAGCTGCCTTTGCTTTGGCTTTATTGGCTAATATCAATCCTAGGTGGTTTGCGGTTCAAGCTATGGTGTTATGCCCTACTCGTGAACTTGCCGATCAAGTTACCACCGAACTTCGCCGCCTAGCAAGAGCCGAAGAAAATATCAAAATTGTGACTTTATGTGGTGGTGTTCCAAGCCGTGGTCAACGCGCTAGCCTTGAAAACGGTGCACATATTGTGGTGGGTACACCAGGCCGTATTATGGATCACCTCGATAGACAAACCCTAGATATTGCAGCGGTTAATACCTTGGTACTTGACGAGGCCGATCGAATGCTTGATATGGGCTTTTTTAATGACATCGTTACCGTAGTCAAGCAATGCCCACCGAAGCGTCAAACTTTATTATTTTCGGCAACCTATCCTAGTGAAATCGAAAAACTGGCGACTCAATTTATGAAGTCACCACAAATGATTAAAGTGGAGTCTTTACACACCAATAATTTAATCGAACAGCGGTTTTACCAAATTGAAGAACAAGACCGATTAAGCAGTGTTGCGGTTTTACTCAATCATTTTAAACCTGTTAGCACTTTGGCCTTTTGTAATACCAAAGCTAAATGTCGTCAGCTCGCCTCTATGTTACAAGGCCAAGGTTTTAGTGCCCTAGAATTACACGGCGACCTAGAACAACGTGAGCGTGACCAAGTATTAGTGCAATTTGCTAACCGGAGTGCCTCTATTTTAGTAGCCACCGATGTCGCCTCTAGGGGACTTGATATTCAACAACTTGAAGCCGTTATTAATGTGGAAGTAACTCCCGATCCTGAAGTGCATATTCACCGCATTGGTCGTACAGGACGAGCTGGCGGCAGCGGCTTAGCACTCAGTTTGGTGAGTATGGATGAAATGGGTTATGTAGGCCGTATTGAAGAATACCAAAAACAAAGCTCACAGTTTTTCCCAATTAAAGAGCTTTATAGCGAAGCTCAAGAACCTTTGTTAGCACCTATGGTCACCTTATTAGTATTTGGTGGCCGCAAAGAAAAAATCAGGGCCGGTGATATTTTGGGCGCTCTTACCAATCAAGATTTTGGTATTAGTTTAACCCGAGAGCAAGTGGGCAAAATTACCGTCACTGAGTTTTCGACCTTTATCGCCATTGAACGCAGCATTGCTAAACAAGCCCTTGATAAACTCAATAATGGTCGAGTAAAAGGTCGCAGTGTAAAGGCTAGAATTTTGTAATTCAAACAAGCTGAATGCGATAACTATCATCTCAAGCTAATAATGCAGAATAATTTTATGCACTAAGTTTAGAACAATAAAAAGCAAGTAGTTTTTAACTACTTGCTTTTTATTTTAATCACTCGTAAATTGTTGCACTAATTAGCTGATGGCACATTACCAGTAATTGATTTAGGACTAAATTGACCGCAGGTAAGGCGCTGCCCCGCTCTATAATGCGGTGCATAGTCAAATACTGCGTAATGTTGTGTCGCACAGTTATCCCACATTGCCACCGAGTCCTTCTCCCATTTAAATCGCATCATAAATTCTGGTTTTTTTACCCATTCAAACAGCATATTTAACATAGACTCACTTAAATCCAAATGCAAATCTTGAATTCGCTTGGTCCAAATAGAATTCACAAATAATATTTTTCGCCCGGTTATAGGATGAACAATCACTACTGGGTGGGTGACTGGTGGATTATTTCCAATCATTTTCATTTCTTGCTCTGCCGCAGTAATAGCAGGCCGACCTGCGGCTGTATTGACTCGGACTATTTTTTCATAAGCACCGATTCTTCTAAAATGCCAAGGCAAATCATGCTCGGCATTTAAGCCACTTAACATGGTTTGCAAGCTTGGATGTAAAGCCTCAAAAGCAGCACCCGCATGCATCCACATGGTATCGCCACCCGATGGGGGCAGATCAGTAATGCGCAATATAGACACCATATTGGGTTTTTTTCTAAAAGTCACATCAGTGTGCCAGCGGTCAGTCTCTGGCGCATCGTTACCTTGGTGTGAAATAAGTTGAATTTGTGGATGGCCTTCAATATGAGGAAAAAACTCATGTTGTTCCATTTCACCAAATTTTTCACCTAATTTTAAATAAGCTTCAGGATTGAGGGCTTGTTTGCGAAAAAAGACTGCCCCATGCTTCCATAAGGCCAATTTAATTTCCTCATAAACATCATCAGACTTCACGTGGTTAAGGTCAACGCCACTAATCAATGCTCCAATGGCTGGGGTAATTGCTTCTACCTCTATATGCCTAAAACTCATTTGGACTCCTCCTTGAATTGAAATTCATTTTTAAAAGTGTAAAAATTAAAATCTTTTATTTATTGCCAATGCAACAAGCGTTTTTCTAACCAAGTCATTAAAAAAACCACTGTTACACCCAAGAGTGCTAAAACTAATAATAGTGCCATGACACCATTCACATCGAAGGTAGAACCTAAATAAGCAATTGATTGGCCCAAGCCATGTTCAGATGCAATAATTTCGGCCCCAATGACACCCAGCAACGCATAAATTAAACCTAGTCTTAAACCAGAAAAAATAACCGGTACTGCACCAGGCAAAGTAACTTGAAAAAAGATGGTGAATGGGCTAGCACCCAATGTTTTACACAGCGTGACATGGTCTTGACTCACACCCCTTATGCCAGCAATAGTGCTCGATAAAACAATAAAAAAAGTAAGGCTAAAACCAACGGCCACTTTAGAACCTAATCCCAAACCAAACCACAAAATAAATAAGGGAGCTAGCGCTATTCGAGGCATAACGTTTAGCGCATTAAAGTAAGGATCTAAAAATTTCTCAATAATTGGAAAAGCAATAAACAACAAACCCACTAACATAGCAGCTAGACTACCTAATAAAAATGAAATACCAGTGCCTAATAAAGTCCAGCCCAAATCGGACCATAACTTTCCACTCGCTATGTTTTGTCTTAAAAACTCAATAATACCGGAAGGCCGACCAAAAAAAGTAGGGTTGAGCCAGCCCTTGCTAGTCGCTAACTCACCTAAAAAATAAAGTGCAATAAGAAAAATAAAATGCACTAATAACCACAGTGCAGTACGTGAATAATTTTTCATTTTTTAGCCTCTATGGTTAGTCCAACCAGATTCAAGATAGGACCACAAGCTTGCATATAACTCATGGAAATGTGGATTTTTTTGTAACTCTCGAATAGAGCGGGGTCTGGGCAAATCAATTTCAACATCTGCTACTATTTTTCCTGGCCTAGAAGACATCACCACCACCCTATCCGATACCGCTACTGCTTCAGATAAATCGTGGGTAACAAATAAAACTGACTGTTGATACTGCTGACACAAAGCAAGCAATAAATCTTCTAGTTGTAGTTTGGTTTGAGCATCTAGTGCTCCAAATGGTTCATCCATTAATAACAATGGCGAGCCCATCGCAAAGGTACGAGCCAATGCAACCCGCTGACGCATTCCATGAGAGAGCGCTTTTGGCAATGCATTTTCAAATCCAGACAAACCCACTTGCGTCAACATTTGTCTTGCTCTTTGCTCTGATTCCGCCTTAGACACTCCTCTTACATCCATTCCAAACATGGCATTGCCTAAAGCGGTTTTCCATGGCAATAGACTATCTCTTGCCAACATATATCCCACCTGATGATTACCTTGCACAGGGGAGCGACCCTGTACCTCTAATGAACCTTGCCCGCTGTGTGCTACCAAGCCAGCAGCCATATTGAGCAAGGTGGTTTTACCGCAACCACTTGGGCCAACTAAGGAAACAAATTCGCCTTGTTTCACCTGTAAGGAAATATCGGATAGAACTTGTGTCAATCCGTCAAAACTAAGGTAAATACCTTGGGCATTAATAGCGAGTGTGGAATTGTCAGTTGGCATGGAATTCATTCGCTTATAACTTTAAAAATAACTCAAATAACAATGTTGAAGAAATAGAGAAAACTCACATCAATCATTCAGAAAATGATATGACACAGAGTAAAAATGGATATTGAACTGAAGTTTTTGATTGATTAACAATATTAAAAGATAAAAACTTAAAGCTCATCAAGCTACTCCATACATTACTAAAATGGCGTAGGCTTGATGAGCACAATCAATTAACGTTGTTGCAATATTTTTTTGGTATCAAAACTTGCATTCATTTGTTTAGTGGCTACCAAATAATCTGCTGCGTACTGCAATGCCTTGGCGTCTGCTGTAAATCGTACACCTGAAATTGAAGCCTTTAAAGAGGCATCTACTGCTGCTGCACCAGCAGGGCTGTCAATTTTAAAAGTATCGTTCACTACCTTTAACACTGCATCATAATTTTTAGGGTCTTGTACAAAGGCTTCCGATTCACGCATGGCTTTAGCAAAAGAATCTAAGGCTGCACTTTTCTTTTGTGCATATTCAGCACGAACTGTCATGGGACCTGCTGCACCATTGAGTTTTAAAATTTCTTGAGGACCTTCGCCTTTACGTGGATCGACTAATACACGGCACACTTTCATAGCAGCACAGAAACCGTCCATGGGTGAAAAAAGCATCAAAGCATCAATTTGTTTGTTAGCAATAGCCGGCAGTGCGGTGTTAGGTGCACCCACTGGAATAATCGTCACATCAGAGGGTTGCAAACCAGCTCCTTTTAACATGTCCACTAATTGAAACTCGGCAGCACTACCTCTTGCAGTCACACCAATTTTTTTACCCTTCAAATCCATCATTACTGCAGGATATCCTTTTGCTGCATTAGGAGTTTCTGTATGTGCACCAGCCATTAAAAAGAAAATGGTATCGCGTGTCGCCGTACCAATAACTTTAAGATCAGCTCCTTTATTAGCCGCTTGAATCACTACTTCAGCAGGACCAAATGCGACATCAATATCTCCTGCCATTAAGGTTTGAATTCCAAGTGGCGCTGCAGGTATGGTTTTGAGTTCACATTTAATACCATTTTTTTCACAGAAGCCTTTAGCGGCGGCTACTCTGACCATTAAATTTCCAAGCCCAGGATAGTCTTGCACTCGAATGACTTCAGATTGAGCCAAGGTTTGCGTGCTAACAAAAGCCAATAAAGCGGATGTTAACAATTGGATAGATGCAATGCGGTTGAATAATTTCATAATTTCTCCAATGACTCAATAAAGCATAAAAAGAGGGAATCGACTAAAGCTGATTAAAATCGACTTTATAACTGACAATTGTTACACAGGTTACAATCCTAGGGAAAGTCCTAGGCAAATTAATCCACATGGTCAGCAAAATATTTATCCATGAAGCGTATTAAAAACAAAGCCTTGCCACTCCCTCCAAGCACTACTCAAAATCACGAGTCACCGACTCAACTGGTCTTGGCTAGCCACAACTGCTTAACCGAAGCCACTCTTTTTGAATTAAATAAGATTGGCCATAAAAAAACATGGCCCGCCAATTCGGTTTTATTAAGCCGAGGCACGCCTACTACTTATGCTTTTGTTTTATTAGAGGGTAAATTAAGAGGTGCTATTTCTAGTCCTAATGGTGAAGAGCAGTTTTTAGGTTGGTTGTTACCAGGCGAAATTACCGGCCTGAGTTCTGTAGTGGGCAATGCTCCCTACCCAGTGGAAGTGATTAGCTGTGAGACATCTGTGGTTTTACACCTTGATCAAACTCGTCTTTTACAATTGATTCAAAACAATTCTAAAGTCGCAATTGATTTAATTCGTTTTTTAAGTTTGCGGGTGAATACCTTATTGGATCGAATGTCTGATCAAGGTTTTATTAGTTTGGAGCAAAAAATTACTCATACCTTGCAGCGTTTAGCCAATAGCGATAGTGAAGCAACTTCAGAGGGTAGGCTACTTAAAATTAGTCAATCGGAGTTAGCCAATGCAGTTGTTGCGTCAAGACCTAGGGTGAACCAACAATTAATTAAAATGCAAGATCAAGGATTACTTCGACTCGGCTATCGAAGCATCTTGATCTTGACCCAAAATTCAATTTGATTTTTATTTTCTAATCACTTTATTTTCAGGTTCGTAATTCTTTGCTTTGACTAAACCTTTTGCAAAAATTTCTTTTAAAACATCGGCATCTACAAAACCAGTATCCACATAAGACGGATGCTTTTTAAAGTTAGGATAACCATCTCCACCAGAGGCCATAAAATTATTCATCGCAATTCGATAGGTTTTATCAAGACTTAACACTTGACCACCCACGATTGCGCTTTTAATTTGATTATTTTCAATCACTAACTCAATTCCAGAAAATTGCGGAAACGCACCCGAACCAGGTGACATTTTGACAGCCGTTTGTAAAAGTTCCAAAGCTTGTTGTCCGTTTAATTCTACATAAGCAATGGTGTTACCAAAGGGTTGTACTTTTAAAATATCTCTATAAGTAATAGTACCTTCCGCTAAAGAAGCCCTCACACCGCCTGAGTTCATAATTGCAAAATCAGCTTTGGTTTTTTCTTGCATAGCAGCCGAAACAAATACTCCCATGCTAATTGGCTGAGTTCTGACTTTATCGCGGGAAGCATCTAAGTTGCCCTCTAATTGTCCTATAGCTTGAGAAAGTAGCTTATCGCCTTTAGTTTGATAAGGCTCTAAAAGTGCCAAAATTTCTGGATCTTCTTTGATCTCTTGAGTGGCAAATACTTTGATATCTTTACCACTTGCATCTTTGGTCTTTGTCTTTAAGTTAACTGGGATAAGTTGATAGGACATCAATTTAAATTGGCCATTTTTAAATTCAAAATCGGCACGCCCTAAATATTTACCCCACTCACCCGCTTGAATAATAGTGGTATTGTTTTGTTGATCGGGCTGGCATTTTTGGCCTGGCTGAAAATTGGTATCTAACTGGTTGGGAGCTTTCATACATACCAATGTATGGGTATGCCCACCCACAATTAAATCTATGCCCGAGACGGCTCTAGCAAGCTCGACATCTCCGGCTGCTTGTGAGCCACTTTTCCCATTTTCATAGTAGCCTAAATGGGTAGCCGCAATAATCACATCAGCTTTTTGTTTGAGAGTAGGAAGCAGTTTTTGTGCTGCTTGAATGGGAGAATTAAAATCAATTTTTTTAACATTTTCTGGAAAAACTAATTTAGCAGTATCAGGGGTGGTCAAACCCATAACCGCCACTTTTACACCTTGCAAATTAAATAGGGTGTAAGGAGAAAATAAATATTTTCCCTCTTGGGTAATATTGGCCGATAAAACTGGAAATTTTGCTAAATTGATTTGCTGTTTTAAAACAGGTAATGGGTTGTCAAACTCGTGATTACCAACCGTCATTGATTGATAACCCATCACATTCATCGCTTTTATGTCAGGCTCAGCATTTTGAGTATCAGATTCTGGCACACCGGTATTAATGTCACCCGCATCTAATAACAAGACATTTCCGCCTTGCGCTTGTACTTCATTACGAATTGTTTTAATGAGTGTTGCCCTTGCGGCTAAGCCATGTTCTCCGTCTGAATTTTTCCAGAATCGACCATGATTATCATTGTTATGTAAAACAGTAATACGATAACTTTTATCTTTAATATATTGCCCAGCAGGTCCTAAATCTTGAACCGCCAAACCATTTGAAAATGGAATTGCTTCTGTGCTGGGTGTATGACTCTGAAAATTAGCACACGAGGTACTAATTAGGGCCAGGCTGCTAATACTTAAAAAGTGATAAATTTTTTTCATGACCAAAATGAATAAAAATGGGCTGTAAGGAAGTGGACGTTGAGAGGTTTTGAGTAAGCAATACTTATTTTTATAACTAATACATCTATTGTAGATAGACAAGTTTTTACGTCAATACAAGAAGAAAGTTTTTCTAAAGCAATTAGCGGGCTTGTATATTATTTGGCTGATTTTGTCCTATTTTGGACTTGTTATGCTCTAGTGTTTGTGGCTTGATGTTTTTAAACTTGAATTGCTCTTTAACTCTGAAAGCATTTATGCCGCACACTTTTTCTAGCAATACCGCTTTATTAGTAATTGATGTTCAACAATCTTTTGAGCATCGCCCTTATTGGGTTGAAGCTGAAACACGAGAATTTAAAACTAATATTCAACAACTGATTGGTTTTTTTGAACAAAGCAATCAAGCTATTGTGAATATTTTTCATGTTGATGAAAGCCCCGCTTTTCAGTTGGCAAGTGGTTGGGTCAAAAGCATGGATTTTTTAAGTCACACACCACATGTCGAATTTTACAAACATGTTCACAATGCCTTTACCGATACTGGCCTAGATTTATGGCTAAGAAAAAATAAGATCGAGCATTTAGTGATAAGTGGCATTCGTACCGAACAATGTTGTGAAACAACGGCCCGTGTCGCCAGTGATTTAGCTTATAGGGTGAGTTTTATTACCGATGCCACACTTACCTTTGCAATGACACATCCAATTAGCCGTGTGACTTACAGTGCTCAGGAAATTAAAGCTAGAACTGAATTAGTCTTACATGATCGATTTGCCAGTATAACAACGACCAAAGAATTTATACACGCCTCTTAAGAGACTACAGCCAAACTCTTAAGTGCATTTATAGCAGGGGCTACAATGCCCTTAAGTTTTGCATAAATTGCTTCTATTAACTACTTTAAATTCGTTTAATTGAGCTTGTTATTAGATAATAGCAAGCTCTCTCCTTTTATTTTTGCAAGGTCTATTTTGTCCAAATTATCGAATAAAGATTTATTGTTAGCCCTAATTGTTATTATTGTTTGGGGTCTTAATTTTGTGGTGATTAAAGTAGGGGTAGCCGATGTACCGCCTTTTTTATTAGCGGGCCTACGATTTTTATTGGTGGTTTTTCCATTGGCCTTTTTTTTAAAAGCACCAAAAATTCCGCTTAAAATTTATTTGCTTTATGGACTGGCCATTTCATTTGGGCAGTTTTCGTTTTTATTCACTGCAATTGCCAGCGGTATGCCCTCTGGTTTGGCTTCTTTGGTTTTGCAATCACAAGCATTTTTTACTCTCATTTTTTCTGCTTTTTTACTGAACGAAAGTTGGCATAAATTTCAGTTAATGGGTTTAGGCTTAGGTGCAGCTGGGCTTATTTTAATTGGCAGCTCTCATGGCGTGTCCATGCCTTTATTAGGTTTTTTATTAACTATTTGTGCCTCGGTGCTTTGGGCTTTAGGCAATATAGTGAGCCGTCAGTTAGCAAAATATCCCAACACCGATTTATTTGCATTTGTCGTATGGGCCGGTTTTATCCCTACTCTCATGTTTTTTGCAAGTTCATTTTTAATAGACGGACCAGCAAAAATAACTCAAGTGATTACTCATTTGAATTGGCTCACAGTGGGTTCTATTTTGTATTTAGCTTGGGCGGCTACTTTATTTGGCTATGGCGTCTGGACCTCTTTAATGAGTCGTTACCCAGCCAATAAAATTGCTCCATTTACATTGTTGGTACCTGTGGTGGGTTTGTTGTCTGGGTTTATTATTTTTAATGAAACTTTGCAAACCATCCATTTTGTAGGCTGTGCTATTTTAATGATTGGCTTAATTACTAATGTGTTTGGCCCAAGCATTTGGCTATGGTTGAAGTCGCGATTTTAAAACTCTAGTTCTCAATTATTCATTGACCCTTCTATGCTAGCAACATTGGCACCTATTGTTACCACTCATATTTGGTGGATACTAAGTCCGCAGCATTTATTACTCGATTTTGTAGGCCCTGCCGAAACACTACGTATGGCTCGCGATATGGGTGCGCATTTTGAGTTGCATTATTGTGGAATTCAAAATCAAGTGAGCAGCTCTTTAGGAGTCAGTGTAACGGGCCTTGAAAAACTCCCCAATTTAAGTCAACTGAATGGACCTCATCTTGTTATGTTGGCCGGACATACCAATGATGCAGCAGATCTAGACCACCCTGATGCATTGGCCATTATTAATTGGCTAGTAGAACTGAAAAAATCTGCTGTAGAAGCTAACTTTGCCAGCATTTGCTCAGGTGCATTAATGTTAGCTAGGGCTGGCTATTTAAGGCATAAAAGTTGCACCACACACTTTAGTCTTTTAGAAGATTTGGCGAGATTAGAGCCAACAGCCAAAGTGATAGGGACTCAAATTTTTGTAGAAGACGGCAATATTTTAACCAGTGCAGGTATTACGACTGGTATTGATATGGCGCTTTATTTAATTGAAAAATTAGCCAACCGTGACCTCTCAATACAAGTAGCTCGGCGACTTGTATTAGCTAGGCGTCGGGGCCCTGATGACCCGCAACTAAGTGCTTGGCACAACTATAGGCAACATTTGCACCCCGCCATTCATAGAGTGCAAGACCATATTATTTCGGATGTGACTACTAGTTGGAATGTAAAACAATTAGCTCAAATTGCTTGTGTTAGCGAAAGGCATTTGAGTCGTTTATTTTTAGAGCATTGCGGCATTAGTGTGAAAAAATATATTCAAACGCTACGTATTGCAAAAGCTCAAGAGATACAACAACAAACCCCTTCTATTGCACAAGAGACCTTGGCGTTTCAGGCTGGTTTTCAATCGGTGAGAGACTTGAGACGAGTTTTTTTACAAATTACTGGCAAGCCTTTGTAGTTGCTTTTTTTGAATCGTAATCAACACTGTTTATTATTTTTAATAAATAGACGGCTCGCCAGGAGGGCGATGTTTGAATCTTTTGTGGACCCAAAAATATTGGGCCGGCATGGTTTTAATTTGTGCCTCTAATTCATGATTCATGCGCAAAGTATCTTGATATAAATCTTGGCTTGGGTAGTTATCCCACGCAGGTAAAAACTCTATATCGTAACCAGTGGCCGTCATGCGACTCACAATAGTCACTACCTTGGCTTTGCCTAATTTAGCAAAACGAGGCAAGGACGGCATAGTGCTGGTATTCACTCCAAAAAAGGGGACGTAAATACATTCTTCTGGACCAAAACCCATATCGGGTAATAAAGCCAACATACCGCCTTTTCTAAGAGCCGAGACTATCTCTTTAACTCCTGCTAAGCGACTCATCATTTTGATATTACCGTACCTAGCCCTTCTCTCTAACACCCATTGATCTATAACAGGATTGGACTGGTTGGTGTAAATAGCTACCATAGACCTTGGCAATTGTTGTGTGACGGCAATACCAGCCGCATCTAGGCCTACAAAATGTGGAACAAATAAAATGATGGCATGGTCTTGATGAATTTGTTGCCAATCACCTGTTATGCGCAAGCGTTTTTTGGTAATTTTTGGGCTTGCATGCCAAATCCAACTGCGATCTAACCAAGCCTGTACAAAATAGACAAAATGTTGCTGACTTAATTTTTTTAGCTCTTGTGTATTCAACTCTGGAAAACAAAGCTGCAAATTCTTAATGGCAACTTTGCGCCTTGAAGGAATAAGTAGGTAGAGTAAGCGTGCCAATAAAAAGCCCAAAGCTCTTATCAATGGAAGCGGTAATAAGGCTAATAATCGAATAAAGCCTATTGCTAAATAACCACCTAAATAACTCACTCTTGATTGCTCCTAGGTTGTTTATATCGACCATAACCCCATAAGTATTGGCTCGGCTTTTGCAAAATAAGGGTTTCCATCGCTTGGTTCATTTGGCTACAAGCCAAGTTTAAATCTTGACTAAGTATGCCTGTATTTTGCGTGACTTCAAGTGGCAATGGTTCTATGTGAATTAAATAACCTTGACCCCACGGTAAACGTTCACCCCAACCCATTAGTACTGTGGCACCAGTTTGCTGAGCAAGTCTGGCTGCTAGGGTCATAGTGTAGGCATTTTGACCAAAAAATGGGACCCAAACTCCTTGACCTTCTGGTGGTACTTGATCGGGCAATAAACCTATTGCTTTGCCTTGTTTAAGGGCTTTTAATAGTTGCCTCACACCAGAGCCGTTAGTGGGGACGGTCAGTAAACCTGGCCTGTTGCGAGAGTTAGCGACCAAATCAGATAACCATTTTTTTCTGGCAGGACGAAACAAAACCGTAAAGTCTGAATATTGATTGCCAAACTGGTAAGCCCAAGCTTTACCAATAATTTCAAAGCATCCAAAATGTGGAGTTAAAAAAATGATTCCTTTACCGCTAGCATAAGCATCGATAATGTGCTGCTCTCCATGCCAGCGAAAAGGAACATCTTTGCCCATCCACATACGTGGTATTTCTAGCATCATAGCCCCCGATTGTCCAACGGCAGCTAGGGCTTGACTACGACTAGCCCCTGCCGACCGGGCATGCAACCAAAGTCGTTTGCGATAGGTGGGAGAGGCCAAAAAAGCCAACCAACCCAAAGTAAAGCCTAAACCATGTAGGGCAAATAGAGGCCATTTAGAGAGAAGTTGGAAAAGTCTTTGCATCTTAATTCATATTTGACTGACTTATTTTATACGCCCCAAACCACATTAGTTTGAGATTGTACGGAGCGTTTTAACATGGTCAAAAATGGAGTAGTCCTTTGCTGCAGGGACACACTCTCTTGTAAATGTGAATGATTATGATCGACTGCTTCGCCATTGGCTAATGCTTTTTGCAAGTTTTGCCGAGCTAATAAATCTGCCTGTACCGCTTGCTCTAATTTTTCGATGGCTAAAGGCATTTGTTCTGGCAAAATTATTCCTTTTGTTTCAACAGCTTTACCTATAATTTCTAAAATTTGACGACCGTTGGGCTCAAGCATAATAATATCAGCGCTTACTTCTGATTTAAATCGATATAACATTTTGATTTCCTTGTAAAACTAAAAAAGTGGACAAGCACCGAGATTGAGGAAAAATATTCATCAGATTTCATTTTGCATGCTGGCAGCTTCATCTTAGTCTTTTTTTTCGGCTATTGGATTTTATATGGTTTAGGTCACCTGCTGGTAGTGTGCGTTATTACAATGAAGTATCTTTTTTTGTTATCTTGAAGCAAGCCTTAGTAAAACTCTTTACAGTAAGCATAACTTGGGCTTTCATAGCCTGTTTGGTTGACTTTTCACTCTCTAACAAGGGTAATCGCTGTCACCATTCTTATGATGCTCCAAAGTCTTGCCTTGGTTTATAGCTACTCTATCACTTTCTATTTTTAAATAATATGTCACTTC
>CAZKWC010000019.1:0-3839 GCA_964556425.1 uncultured Limnohabitans sp.
CAACGTGATGCCGCAAAAGCTGGTGCTGCTTTATCTAAGGAACCGTTGGCTAGCCTGAAAGCGCAATTATCTGACCGTGTGAAGGTAATTGAAGATTTGCAACGTCAATGTTTAGTACAGCGTGAAGCGGCTGTGTTATTAGCACAGCGCACCGAGGTTTTGTCTACCAAGCCTTTCTCTGAAGTAAAAGTTGCCAAAGAAAGCTTAGAAAAAGACATTCAGCGTTGGGTTAAGCAAGCAGATAATTTAATCAATGTGCCCTATTGGTCTAGTGTTGACGCTAAATTTGCTCCACTGCTAGATGCGTCTAAGTTACAATTATTGGCAGTTCAAACTGCGTTTTCAGAGGCTGTGACCCAGGTAGAGTTAGCATTGCAAGATCCACAAGCCCCAATGCCTAGTGTGCCTGTTTGGGCCGATGAGGTCAGAGCCATTCGTGGTGTCTCAGATATTGCGCCAAAAGCAAACAAAACAAAACTAGACCCACAGGTCAAAGAAAAAGCCAACCAAACCGTACAAAAAGTATTGGCTCAGCTAGAAGCAGAGTTGGCCTTAGGTCATGGCAAAGCCACTGTTTTAGCAGCCAATGCATTACGCAACGCACTTAAAGATTTTGCTCATCAAATTGATCATAAGCTTGAAGTGGCAGTTACGTCTGCTTTAACAGCCGCTGGTGAGTTAGAGGGGTGGCAACGTTGGCGCGCCGATCAAATTCGTCAAGAATTGGTAGAAAAAGCAAAATCACTGTTAAATCGTCCAAACGGTCAGGCTTTAGGTGGTAAGAAGTTACAAGAAACGCTTAGAAGTCTTCGTGAGCAATGGAAACTCACCGATCAAGGTGGTGTGCCCAATCATGTACTCTGGAAACGCTTCGATGAGGCCTGTAATGAAGCACATAAATTAGTCGATTTATGGGTTGAAAAATTAAAAGCCGAAAATGCAGCACACCGCGAGCAACGCTTAGCCATCATTGCTGATATTCAAAAGGCAGCGCAAGATGGTGCAGCTGGCGCTTTAGATTTAAAAACACTCAATCGCAAAGTGCAGCAATTTGTGCAAATTTGGCAAGAGTCAGGTCATGTTGGTGAAAAAACTTACGCTGAGTTGCAACCGCTTTGGAAGCAAGCCATGGATAGTTTGGCAGAGCCTTTAAAAGTGGCTCAACAAGCGAGTCTTGATTTGCGCCATCAAATGATTGAACAAGCAGAAGCCTTGGGTAAAGAGGCACTGTTAAATATTGATGCTATCAAAACTTTACAACAACGTTGGCAAGCTGAAGCGCAGCGTGTGCCCCTTGACCGTAAATTAGAACAAAAATTGTGGGATAAGTTCCGTCAACCCCTAGATGACGCATTTGCTCGTAAAACCGCCGAACGTGAAAAACTTTCACAAGCAGTCAATGAGTTCGACCGTCAAGTTACCGAAGCCTCTAAAGCCGTTAAAGCTGCTATCGACAGTGCAGATGCACAAGCAATTCGTTCAGCTACCGATGCACTTAATCAATTATTGCAAAATGGTGGACGTGTAGCCCCAGCCGCCATTGCAGCTCCGGTATCAACTACAACCGAGCAAGCGTCTGCCCCAGCTACAGACGCATTACAAGAGTCACAAGCAAGCGCTGAAGCGCAAGCCACTGAATCCCTTGAGCCTGCAGCCACGGAAGAAGCGGCCGCTAAACCAGTGGTAGCACCAAAACCCGTTATTGCAAGACGTGGTGATGATAGGCCACAAGCCAAAATTACTACTCCTACTGCACCGGTCGCAACTGATCGCTTTGCCAATCGCAAAGGTAATGATCGTAATGATCGCGGCAATGACCGTAATGGCCCACGCTCTGGTGGTCCAGGCGCTGGTGCAAACGCCAACCGTGAACCTCGTTTTGCCCCGCGTGAGCCAATCAATCGTCCACGTTTAAGTGATGCCGCTTTCCGTGCACAAAAACAAGCTTTTGATGCGGCTGATATGGCATTACGCCAATTGGCTATGCAAGCGCATGGTGAAGTTTTAACGCAGGTTATTACCGCTTGGGAAAAACGTGATGCCAATAGTTTGCCTGCTGCACAAGCATTAGGTTCTAAAGTCAACACCAGTAGCCGTCAAGCTTGGGTCAAGGCTATTTCACAAGCGCCAAGTCTTGACGCCAAAAATAATTTATTGCGTCTTGAAATTGCTACCGAGTCACCCACTCCAGCATCCCTTATTAACGAGCGCCGTGCTTTGCAATTGCAGTTATTAACTAAGCGTAACGAAGCCGCTCCAATTGAAACTTGGAGCCAAGACGTGGCAGCTGTTATGGCCTCTGATTACAACGAAGAAAACGCAAAACGTTTGCAAAATGTATTAAAGGTATTGTTGCGTCAAAGAGGTTAAGCTTTGTCTAATTGTATTTCTGCCCCAGTATTAGTGCTTGGGGCAGGCATAGGTGGTTTAGCCACTGCCTTAGCTTGCTCAGAGCAAAAAACTCCCACTGTTATCTGGGAAAAATCACTAGATTTTAAAGAGTTGGGGGCGGGAATACAGTTGGGGCCTAATGCAACCAAAGTATTAGGTCAAATGGGGTTGGCGCAAGAATTAAAAGCACTGGCCTCTGTGCCTCAAAAATTAGTTTTTTATGATGCTAAAAATGGTTCGACCATTTTTAAGCGTGAACTTGCTTCCAAAATAGAGCAACAATTTGGTGCTCCTTATTACACGATTGCTAGAGCAGATTTACACGAGCTACTATTAAGCAAAGTGCAAAACAATTCTTGGTGTGAAATTCATACTGGCCAAAGTTGTGAGTCACTCGCAATTGATACACAAAACCCTTTATTGGTTCAAGCCAATAACACCTCGGGTGCAAGCTTAAAGGCTAGTGCAGTCATAGGTGTAGATGGTGCTAGAAGTGCCACTAGAAACTATTTTTATCCCGATCAAGATTTACATTTTACGGGGCAAATTGCCTATCGTGCATTATTAGACAGACAACAAATTGCGTCACCGCATTTATTACAGCAAGTGAGTGTTTGGTTGGGCGCACAGGTTCATGTGGTGGCCTACCCAGTGCTACAAGGGCGTTATCTTAATATAGTGGTAATTGCAGAGGAGTTGCATTTAAAGCCAGAAATGCAATTGTGGCATAAACAATTAAAGCCTCAGTTACCGGCTAATATTCTTGATTTAGTGGCCAAAAACCAATTGCTTAGTAGCGTATTTCAAGCAATTGATAGTTGGCGTTATTGGCTTTTGTTTGACAGACCCCCACTAAGCAGTGAACAACTTATGTTGGGCTCGGGCGGCACACTTGAATCATTAAAAGCAGTAGGCCAAAAAGTGGCTTTATTGGGAGATGCTGCGCATCCAATGTTACCGTTTTTGGCACAAGGCGCTGCAATGGCCATAGAAGATGCCTATACGTTGTCATTGCAGTTGGCAAAAATAAACAAGCAATCACAAGCTACAGCTTCTGATGTACCTCAAGCCTTGCAGCAATACGCCAATTTAAGATGGCGAAGAGTTGCCAAAGTGCAAAGTTTAGCGAGGCGAAATGCGGCTATTTTTCATTGGCAAGGTTTAATGGCCCAGTGCAGAAATATGGGCTTGGCAATAGTGGGACAACCACTCACTGAAATGGCTTGGCTGTATGGGCACGAAATTAAATAAGTAATGTACTATTCTATTTCTGTACCAACACTGAAATTATTTTACCCTATTTAAAAGGGAAATAGCTAAAAATAGTCTAAAAGTCCTGCGTTATAAGCTTGACTTATGTAAGTGCTAAAGACAAAAGCCAAGCTGATTAAATATTAAATTTTGGTTCATACATTGTTTTTGTTGCAAAATTCTGTGAATATTATGGG
>CAZKWC010000019.1:3939-6406 GCA_964556425.1 uncultured Limnohabitans sp.
ATTCCAAGGTTGGACGCAAGTACTAAACCCTATAAGGAAAATCAAAATGATCGATCCAAAAGTAAAAGCTGAAGTCGTTAAGGCTCATGCTCGTGGCCCAGCAGATACCGGTAGTCCAGAAGTGCAAGTTGCTATTCTTACAGCTCGCATCAACGAACTCACACCTCATTTTAAAACCCATGCAAAAGATCACCACGGTCGCCGTGGTTTATTGCGTATGGTTAACAGCCGTAAAAGCTTGTTGTCTTATCTCAAACGTAAAGACCCTGAGCGTTACACAGCTTTAATTGCAAAATTAGGCTTGCGTAAATAATTACAGCAGTATTGTGAAGCGCCTGAGTTGGATTTCTAACTCAGGCGTTTTGCAATTTTAGTCACAACTCAAAGTTTGTACGCGCTGTGTCATTCCATTAGGCTTTAAGCTCCTTCTTTTGAAGTTTTATGGAATGGCATCGTATGACAAGAGTTGTTTTATAGCCCTCCAGTGTTGGATGGGTTTATTCAATTTATAAAGATATATTATGTCAATGTTCAAAAAAGTAACTAAGAGCTTCCAATGGGGCTCACATCAAGTCACCATGGAAACTGGTGAAATCGCTCGTCAATCATCTGGCGCAGTCATGCTTGATATGGACGGTACAGTAGTTTTAGCCACTGTTGTGGCCAAAACAGACAGCAAACCAGGTCAAGACTTTTTCCCTTTAACCGTTGATTACCTCGAAAAATCATACGCAGCTGGTAAAATTCCTGGAAGTTTCTTCAAGCGTGAAGGCCGTCCTAGCGAATTCGAAACTTTAACTAGCCGTTTAATCGACCGTCCAATTCGTCCTTTATTCCCAGAAGGCTTTTTTAATGAAGTGCAAGTGGTAGTTCACACCTTGTCACTCAACCCAGAAGTCGATGCCGATATTGCTGCTTTAATTGCCAGCAGTGCAGCTTTAGCCGTCAGTGGTATTCCATTCAGTGGCCCTATTGGTGCTGCTCGCGTTGGTTATATCAACGGTCAATACGTACTCAATCCTGGTCAAACACAACGCAAAGAATCCACAATGGATTTAGTCGTTGCCGGTACTGAAACTGCTGTGTTAATGGTGGAATCTGAAGCTCTTCAATTATCAGAAGAAATCATGTTGGGCGGTATTGTGTTCGGTCACGAACAAGGCACTATTGCTATCAATGCCATCCATGATTTAGTTCGTGATGCTGGCAAACCAGTGTGGAACTGGCAAGCTCCTGCTAAAGACGAAGATTTAATTTCCAAAGTAAATGCTTTGGCTTCAGAAAAATTAGCACAAGCTTACCAAATTCGTAACAAACAAGCTCGTACACAAGCTTGCCGTGATGCTTATTCTTTTGTAATGACTTCATTAAAAGAACAAGCCATCGACTTTGACAGCGTTAAAGTAGAAGGTATGTTGTTTGACATCGAAGCTAAATTAGTGCGTAGCCAAATTTTAGCCGGCGAGCCACGTATTGATGGTCGTGACACCCGCACTGTTCGCCCTATTGAAATTCGCAACGGCGTGTTACCACGCACTCACGGTTCTGCCTTGTTCACACGTGGCGAAACTCAAGCTTTGGTAATTGCCACTTTAGGCACCGAGCGCGATGCGCAACGTATTGATTCATTAGCGGGCGACTACGAAGACCGTTTTATGTTGCATTACAACATGCCTCCGTTTGCCACTGGCGAAACAGGTCGTGTAGGTTCACCAAAACGTCGTGAAATTGGTCATGGTCGTTTGGCAAAACGCGCTTTGGTAGCAGTGTTACCAAGTGCTTCTGAATTCCCATACACCATGCGTGTAGTAAGCGAAATCACCGAGTCCAACGGTTCTTCTTCAATGGCTTCAGTTTGCGGCGGTTGTTTAAGTTTAATGGATGCAGGCGTACCATTAAAAGCTCATGTAGCTGGTATTGCAATGGGTCTCATCAAAGACGGCAATCGTTTTGCCGTTTTAACCGACATCTTAGGCGATGAAGATCATTTAGGTGATATGGACTTTAAAGTAGCTGGTACTACCAATGGTATTACTGCTTTGCAAATGGACATTAAAATCCAAGGCATTACCAAAGAAATTATGCAAGTGGCATTGGCTCAAGCCAAAGAAGCACGTATGCATATTTTGGGTGAAATGCAATCTGCAATGGGCGAGTCTAAAGCTGAAGTTTCTAACTTTGCACCAAAACTCTACACTATCAAAATCAATCCAGAAAAAATTCGTGATGTGATTGGTAAGGGTGGTGCAGTTATTCGTGCCCTCACTGAAGAAACTGGTACTGAAATCAATATCGCAGAAGACGGCACTATTACTATTGCTGCCACTGATGGTGCAAAAGCAGACGAAGCTAAACGCCGCATTGAACAAATCACTGCAGAAGTTGAAATTGGTAAAGTCTATGAAGGCCCAATTACTAAATTACTCGACTTCGGTGCTTTAGTTAACTTGTTACCAGGCAAAGATGG
>CAZKWC010000019.1:6506-49114 GCA_964556425.1 uncultured Limnohabitans sp.
GCATAATAAAATGCTAAACCTTTTTGATTTTCTTTAACAAGCAACCCATCTATGATGAATGTAATTGAAATTAATACTTTTGGTGCTCCAGAGGTTTTGCAACTTTCTACTCGTGCAAAACCAGTTGCGGGGCATCAAGAAGTTTTAATTAAAGTCTTGGCCAGTGGAGTCAATCGACCTGACGTTTTACAACGCACAGGCGCTTATCCTCCGCCTCCTGGTGCCTCCGACTTACCTGGCCTAGAAGTGGCAGGTATTATCGAATCTGGAGATGAGCAAGCTTTAGCAAATGCAGGTTTCCAAATTGGCGATACGGTTTGTGCTTTGGTTGCTGGTGGTGGTTATGCGCAGTATTGTGTCGCACCTATTGGTCAGTGTTTACCTGTGCCAAAAGGTCTTTCAATACAAGAAGCAGCTAGCTTGCCTGAAACTTTTTTTACCGTTTGGAGCAATGTTTTTGATAGAGGGCGTTTAAAGGCCAATGAAACTATTCTGATTCATGGTGGTAGTAGCGGTATAGGTGTAACTGCAATTCAATTGGCAAAAGCCATGGGTGCGACAGTGATTGTCACTGTGGGTTCCGAAGACAAGCGCCAAGCCTGTTTAAAATTGGGTGCAGATTACGCCATTAACTATCGAACTCAAGAGTTTGAAAAAGAAGCTTTGCAAATCACGCAAGGCAAGGGTGTTGATGTCATACTTGATATGGTTGCTGGCAGTTATATTGCCAAAGACCAAGAATGTATTGCCGAAGATGGTCGCATAGTCGTTATTGCAGTGCAGGGCGGAGTGAAAGCCGAAATTAATGCTGGCTTACTCATGCGCAAACGCATTACACTTACTGGCTCTACGCTCAGACCCCGTTCAATTGAGTTTAAATCCGCAATTGCACAAGCTTTAAAAACTCAAGTTTGGCCCCTAATCGAGCAACAAAAAATCCAATCGGTTGTTTATCAAATCCTACCTGTGCAGGGAAATGCTACTTTAAGTGGTGCAGCTATGGCGCATCACTTAATGGAGTCCAACCAGCATATTGGTAAAATTGTTTTAGATTGGACAACTCTGTCCTCGTCAAGAGAGTGAATAATGTCAAAAAAATTAATCGCTGGTAATTGGAAAATGAATGGTGATTCTGCTAGCAACCAAGCATTGTTAGAGCAAATCGCCAAAGGTCTAGTGGGCTTAAATGCACATGCAGCAGTGTGTGTGCCTGCTATTTATTTAGCTCAAGTACAAGCCTTGTGTGCCAACACCGAAATTGCGGTGGGTGCACAAGATATGTCGCAGCATAATAGTGGTGCTTACACAGGCGAAATTAGCGCTAATATGCTAAAAGAGCTCAATGTGCGTTATGCGATTGTGGGTCATTCAGAAAGACGTCAGTATCATTTTGAATCAGATCAAACAGTGGCTGCCAAAGCCAAACAAGCTTTAGCCAACGGAATTACTCCTATTGTATGTATTGGCGAAACCTTGGCCGAGCGTCAAGCAGGTCAAACACAAGAAGTAGTTAGGCGTCAGTTGTCAGTTGTCATTCATGAACTAGCGCATTGTGCTGGCGAAATCGTATTAGCCTATGAACCTGTTTGGGCAATTGGAACTGGCCTAACCGCTACTCCCGAGCAAGCCCAAGAAGTACACGCCTCCTTACGTGCTCAATTAGCTTTGGCGGTTAAGCATCCAGAACGTGTCAAAATCTTATATGGTGGTAGCATGAACGCAAGTAATGCAGCTCAATTATTGGCGCAAACAGATATTGACGGTGGTTTAATTGGTGGCGCTTCTTTAAAAGCCCCCGACTTTTTAGCAATTTTGGGTGCGGCTAGTGCCCTTGCGAAATAAATTTATAAATTTGGAGTAAATATTAATGAGTCTTATTTTAAATATTTTAGTATTAGTACAAATTGTTGCCGCTATAGCAATGGTTTTGTTAATTTTGATGCAACACGGTAAAGGTGCCGATATGGGCGCAGCTTTTGGTAGTGGCGCATCAGGTAGTTTGTTTGGTGCATCGGGTGGTGCTAATGTGTTGTCCCGTGCTACAGCAGTATTAGCCGCAGTATTTTTTATTTGTACATTGGCATTGGCTGGTTTAGGCAATCAAGGAACACGTTCTTCTGGTAGCGTATTAGAAACTAGTGTTTTACCTACTACAGCTGCTTCCGGTGCTTCTGCCTCTGCTTCTGCAGCGGCTAGTAGTGCTGCTCAAGCTGCCGCTTCTAGTGCTAACACCGGAATTCCAAACCAATAATATTTAAAATAATTAAAAAAATATGGCAGTTACCCTGAAAACTGCTTCATTTCAGGGTAAACTCTAAGCCTGTCACGTAGCAAGAATTGCAAACGCAATTTAAGTTACAAACGAAGTGGCCGTCGTGGTGAAATTGGTAGACACGCTATCTTGAGGGGGTAGTGGCGAAAGCTGTGCGAGTTCGAGTCTCGCCGACGGCACCAAGTTGAAATCTAGCCTTTACAAGGCATCAGCCAACATCAGTTGGCCTTACTACTGAGAAGCACAATGAACTTAAATCAATACATGCCCGTCCTGTTGTTCATCTTGGTCGGAGTAGTGGTTGGCGTGCTACCCCAAGCTATTGGGTACATCTTAGGTCCCAACCGGCCCGATACGGCCAAGAACTCATCTTATGAGTGCGGTTTCGAAGCTTTCGAAGACGCGCGAATGAAGTTTGACGTTCGATACTACTTAGTAGCAATTCTCTTCATCTTGTTTGATCTTGAAATCGCATTCTTGTTTCCTTGGGCGGCCGCGCTCAAAGATATCGGTTTGGTTGGTTTCTGGTCGGTCATGATCTTTTTGTCAATCCTTGTGGTTGGCTTTATTTATGAGTGGAAAAAAGGCGCATTAGACTGGGAGTAATGTTGGGTTAAGTTCGCTGTTTTAAACTACCTATTAATAAAACAGCGAGTTCACATTATTCGCAGATTTAACGTGTCTCCTAAAAGGATATTCAATGGCAATCGAAGGTGTATTTAAGCAAGGCTTTGTGACCACCACGTTTGATTCAGTTTTTAACTGGGCTAGAACAGGGTCCTTATGGCCAATGACTTTTGGATTGGCTTGTTGCGCAGTCGAAATGATGCACGCAGCAACGTCTCGCTACGACACTGACCGTTTTGGTTTGGTGTTCCGTCCAAGTCCACGTCAATCCGATCTTATGATTGTTGCAGGTACTTTGTGCAATAAAATGGCACCTGCATTGCGTAAGGTTTACGATCAAATGAGCGAGCCCCGTTGGGTACTCTCTATGGGTTCATGCGCCAATGGCGGTGGTTATTACCACTATAGCTATTCTGTGGTGCGTGGCTGCGATCGTATTGTTCCAGTTGATGTTTATGTGCCAGGTTGCCCGCCAACTGCAGAGGCACTTATCTACGGCATTATTCAGTTGCAACAAAAAATTCGTCGCACTGAAACTATTGCACGAGTCTAAGGAATCACAATGACTTTATATGCAATCGACCCCCAAGTATTGGCTGATAAAATTTCAGCCATATTGGGCGATAAAATTAATAATATTCAAGTCGCATTAGGTGAGGTAACTGTCGAGGTACCGCATCAATCTTACTTAGAAGTAGCCACTATTTTGCGCGACCATCCTGAATGCCAATTCGAGCAGCTCATGGATGTCTGTGGTCTTGATTTTTCTACCTACCAAGACGGTAGTTACGAAGGCCCACGTTTTGCAGCAGTATCGCACTTGCTTTCTGTTTCGCTTAATCAACGTGTGCGTTTAAAGGTTTTCGCCCCTGATGACTCCTTGCCAGTAGTCGCCTCACTTACTTCCATTTGGTCGTCTGCCAATTGGTTTGAACGTGAGGCTTTTGATCTTTATGGCTTGGTCTTCGAGGGACACAACGATTTACGCCGCATCCTTACCGATTACGGTTTTGTAGGTCACCCATTCCGCAAAGATTTCCCAACCAACGGTTATGTAGAAATGCGTTACGACGAAGAGTTAAAACGTGTGGTTTATCAACCAGTTTCTATCGAACTCAGAGAAAATACGCCACGTATTATTCGTGAAGCAGGTTACGGAGGAACGCATTGATAAATGCGAGTCATCAAAAATAAATCATTTCATTTTTGATAATCGATTTTGAATTCAAGCGTAGGCAAAAAATATGGCTGAGATTAAAAATTACACGCTCAACTTCGGACCGCAGCATCCCGCTGCACACGGAGTTTTGCGATTGGTACTCGAACTAGATGGTGAGGTCATACAACGTGCTGACCCCCATATTGGTTTATTACACCGTGGAACTGAAAAGTTAGCTGAAAGCAAAACCTATATTCAGTCATTACCCTATATGGACCGTTTAGATTACGTGTCTATGATGTGTAACGAACACGCTTATTGTTTAGCCATTGAAAAAATGCTAGACATTGAAGTGCCAGTTCGTGCGCAATACATTAGGGTAATGTACGCAGAAATCACTCGTTTGCTCAACCACTTAATGTGGGTAGGTGCACATGCGCTTGATTGCGGCGCCATGACACTACTTTTGTACGCATTCCGTGAACGTGAGGATTTATTCGACATGTACGAAGCCGCTTCTGGTGCACGTATGCATGCTGCTTATTTCCGTCCCGGTGGTGTGTACCGTGATTTGCCCGATTCAATGCCTCAGTATAAGGTCAACAAAGTACGTAACGCTAAAGGTGTGGCTCAATTAAATGCCAACCGTAGCGGTTCTTTGCTTGATTTTATTCAAGATTTCTCAGAGCGTTTCCCTGCTTTATTAGCCGAATATCACACCCTTTTAACCGATAACCGTATCTGGAAACAGCGTACCGTGGGTATTGGTGTGGTCACGCCAGAACGTGCGCTTAATATGGGCTTATCAGGCGCCATGTTGCGTGGTTCCGGTATTGCTTGGGATTTGCGTAAACAACAACCCTATGATGTTTATAGTCAGCTCGACTTTGACGTGCCAGTAGGAAAAACAGGCGATTGCTACGACCGTTATTTGGTTCGTATGGAAGAAATGAAGCAATCCAATCGCATTATTTCTCAATGTGTGAAATGGTTGAAGGCCAATCCAGGCCCCGTCATTACAGCTGACCACAAAGTGGCACCGCCAAGCCGTGAATCAATGAAATCCAACATGGAAGAACTGATTCACCACTTTAAATTATTCACTGAAGGTTTTCATATTCCTGAAGGCCAAGCCTATGCTGCAGTAGAGCATCCAAAAGGTGAATTCGGTATTTATATGGTAAGTGATGGAGCTAACAAGCCCTACCGCTTAAAAATCAGAGCTCCAGGTTTTGCACATCTTGCTGCACTAGACGAAATGGCTAGAGGGCATATGATTGCAGACGCGGTTGCCATTATTGGCACCATGGATATCGTGTTCGGTGAAATTGACAGGTAAGCACCATGGAATTGAATGGTTTTTCAGAAAAAACTTCTAACCGCTTTGCGGTTGAAGTAGCCAAGTATCCTGCAGATCAAAAGCAATCAGCTGTAATGGCTTGTTTGTCTATTATTCAGCAAGAGCAAGGCTATGTAAGTCCCGAGTCTGAACTCGCATTGGCAAGCTATTTAGGTATGGCTCCTATGGCAGTTCATGAAGTGACTACCTTCTACAATATGTATAACCAAAAGGCATGTGGCAAGTTCAAACTGAATGTTTGTACCAATCTACCTTGCCAATTGCGCGGCGGTCAAGAAGCCCTCATTCGTTTGCAAGAACGTTTAGGTATTACCATGGGGCATACCACTCCTGATGGTCTATTTACATTGCAACAAAGCGAGTGTTTAGGTGCTTGTGCAGATGCGCCTGTTTTATTGGTCAATGACCGTGATATGTGTAGCTTTATGACTCACGATCGCCTCGATCAATTAGTCACCGATCTCACTGCAGTTTCCAAAGGAGAAGCCGTATGAGTGTCGCAGCTGTCTTAAGTAAATACAAAACTACGGGTCAAGAAACTTGCTTTCATGGCCGTCATATTCAGCCACAAATTCTTGCCGATTTAAACGGTAACAATTGGCACCTTGCCGATTACCAAGCGCGTGGTGGTTACCAAGCGCTTAAAAAAGTTTTAGGCCTTGATGGTGCAGAAGCACTCACTCCCGATCAAGTCATTGCAACCATGAAGGATTCTGTGTTGCGTGGTCGTGGCGGTGCGGGTTTCCCAACTGGCTTAAAGTGGAGCTTTATGCCTCGTCAATTCCCGGGTCAAAAATATTTGGTTTGTAATTCCGACGAAGGTGAGCCAGGTACATGTAAAGATCGTGACATTATGAGTTTTAACCCTCATATTGTCATCGAGGGCATGATTATTGCCGCTTATGCCATGGGAATTTCAGTAGGTTACAACTATATCCACGGCGAAATTTTCGAGGTTTATGAGCGTTTTGAAGCAGCCCTAGAAGAAGCTCGTGCAGCTGGCTTCTTAGGCAACAACATCATGGGTTCAAACTTTAGTTTTCAACTCCATGCGGCTCACGGTTTTGGTGCTTATATTTGTGGTGAAGAAACTGCACTTTTAGAGTCCCTAGAAGGTAAAAAAGGTCAGCCACGCTTTAAGCCACCATTCCCAGCTAGTTTTGGTCTGTACGGTAAACCTACTACCATTAATAACACTGAAACCTTTGCAGCCGTCCCTTGGATTATTCGCAATGGTGGCGCAGCTTATTTAGCTATTGGTAAGCCCAATAACGGTGGCACCAAAATTTTCTCTGTCAGTGGTGACGTAGAGCGCCCTGGTAACTATGAAATTCCATTGGGTACACCTTTTACCACCTTGCTTGAATTAGCTGGCGGTGTGCGCAAAGGTCGTCAATTAAAAGCAGTTATTCCAGGTGGATCATCATCACCTGTATTGCCAGCTTCCATCATCAACGAATGCACAATGGATTACGACTCCATTGCAAAAGCAGGCTCTATGTTGGGTTCTGGTGCAGTCATCGTTTTAGACGACACACGTTGTATGGTTGAAAGCCTCTTACGTTTGTCCTATTTTTATATGCATGAATCATGCGGTCAATGCACACCTTGCCGTGAAGGTACAGGCTGGCTCTGGCGTATTGTTGATCGCATTAAACATGGCAAAGGTCGTCAAGAAGATCTTGAATTGCTTGATAACGTTGCAGAAAACATCATGGGTCGCACGATTTGCGCCTTGGGTGACGCAGCAGCGATGCCGGTTCGCGGCATGATTAAGCATTTCCGTCACGAGTTTGTCGACCACATCGAACAGGCTACATGCTCTGTCGGCAACAAGGATTAAGACCCGAGAAACCATATGATTGAAATTGAACTCGACGGTAAAAAAATTGAAGTATTAGAGGGCAGTACGGTAATGCACGCTGCAGAAGCCGCTCATACTCACATACCTCATTTTTGTTACCATAAAAAATTAAGTATTGCGGCTAACTGCCGTATGTGCCTGGTTGACATTGAAAAAATGCCAAAACCCATGCCCGCTTGTGCAACTCCTGTGACGCAAGGTATGATTATTCGTACCAAAAGCGATAAAGCAGTAAAAGCACAGAAGTCGGTCATGGAATTCTTATTGGTTAATCATCCCCTTGATTGCCCAATTTGCGACCAAGGCGGTGAATGTCAATTGCAAGATATTGCGGTAGGTTATGGTGGTGCTCAGTCACGCTATGACGAAGAAAAACGGGTGGTTTTCCACAAAAATGCCGGCCCGCTTATCAGCATGCAAGAAATGAGTCGTTGTATTCATTGCACACGTTGTGTTCGTTTTGGTCAAGAAGTAGCTGGTGCCATGGAACTAGGTATGTCCAACCGTGGTGAGCACTCAGAAATCGAAGCATTTGTGGGCAGTACCGTTGACTCCGAACTCTCTGGTAACATGATTGACATCTGTCCGGTAGGTGCTTTAACTAGCAAACCATTCCGTTACAGCGCTCGTACATGGGAATTATCACGCCGTAAATCAGTGGCCGCTCACGACTCTTCTGGTGCTAACTTGGTGGTCCAAGTAAAAGGCCAAAAAGTCATGCGTGTGGTACCTTTCGAAAACGATCAAGTCAATGAATGTTGGATTTCTGACCGTGATCGTTTCTCCTACGAAGCACTCAACAGTGCAGAGCGTTTAACCAGTCCCATGATTAAACAAGACGGCCAATGGCAGTCAGTAGATTGGGAAACTGCGTTGCAGTATGTGGTACATGCGGTTAAAGATATAACAGCTAAAGCCGGTGCTCAAAGTATTGGTGCATTAGTTAGCCCTCACAATACAGTTGAGGAGTTATTCTTAGCTCGCCATTTAATCAACGGTTTGGGTTCTGACAACATTGATTACCGTTTACGTAACGCTCAGTTTAGTGCTTCTACTGGTGCTAAATGGTTGGGTCGCTCTATTGCCTCATTGTCCAATCTCGATCGTGCTTTAGTAGTGGGTTCTAACTTACGTAAAGATCATCCTTTATTTGCATTAAGAGTGCGTCAAGCTACTCGTAAGGGTGCTCAAGTTTCCTCTATTAACTCTGCTGCAGAGTTGGCTAAACCCGATGCATGGGCCTTAAATGTGGCTCAAGCAATTACTGCAAATGCCACCGATTGGTATCAAGCTTTGGCCAATGTAGCTGCAGCAATTGCCACCGAGAAATCATTAACAGCCCCTGCACAAGGTTCAATTGACGCCACTAGCCAAGCGATTGCAAAATCTTTATTAACTGGTAAAGAAAAAGCGATTTTGTTGGGTAATGCGGCGGCTCACCATGCCGATGCAGCTAATTTGTTGGTACTTGCTTCTTGGATTGCCGAGCAAACAGGTGCTAGCGTTGGTTATCTCACAGAAGCAGCCAATACAGTAGGCGCTCAGTTGGTAGGTGCTACTGCACAAAATGTTGGTTTAAATGCACAAACCATGTTAAGCACAGATCAACTCAAGGCAATGTTCTTGTTTAATGTCGAACCCGAGTTCGATACCCGTGTTGGCCTTGCTGCTAATGCTCAATTGGCAAAAATGCCTTTAGTGGTTAGCCTAAGTCCGTTTAAGGCCAATCAAGACATAGCCGATGTAATGTTGCCAGTGGCGCCATTCACAGAAACCTCTGGATCATTTGTGAATGCAGAAGGCCGCTTGCAAAGTTTCTCTGCTGTTGTGAAGCCACTCGACCAAACACGTCCTGCATGGAAAGTGTTACGTGTCTTGGCTAATATGTTGGGTGTGGCTAACACCGAATATGCTTCTTCTACTGAAGTTTTAAGTGCCGCTTTACCTGGTGCGCAAGACGGTGAATTAGTAGCAGCTCACTTATTGTCTAATACTGCTCAAGCGCAAGCTGCCGCAGTGGGTGCTGACACTCCTTGTGTGGCCTCTATCTATCAACTCGATGGATTAGTTCGCCGTGCCAGCAGTTTGCAGTTAACCCAAGACGCTAAGCAAGCGCTCAAAGCGAAGGTGAACTCATGATAGATGCAATTTATAACTTTGGCTTAGGCCTTTCTGCCGCCGAATGGTGGGTCACAATGGGTTGGCCAGTCGTATGGGCACTCATTCGTATTTTTGTAATTGTTTTACCTATCATGGGTTTGGTTGCTTACCTCACCCTTTGGGAGCGTAAATTAATTGGTTGGATGCAAGCTCGTTTAGGTCCTAATCGTGTAGGTCCTTTAGGCTTGTTACAACCTATCGCTGATGCATTAAAACTCTTGAATAAAGAAATTTTAGTACCTACTGCGTCCAACAAAGCATTATTTTTATTAGGTCCAGTAATGACCATCATGCCTGCATTAGCAGCATGGGCAGTTATTCCTTTTGGTCCCGATGTCGTTCTTGCCAATGTCAATGCAGGCCTTTTGTTTGTAATGGCAATTACCTCACTAGAGGTTTATGGTGTGATTATTGCGGGTTGGGCTTCTAACTCTAAATACGCTTTCTTAGGTGCATTACGTGCTTCTGCACAAATGGTGAGCTACGAAATTGCGATGGGCTTTTGTTTGGTAGTCGTGTTAATGGTCTCTGCTAGCCTTAACCTGTCTGACATTGTGAATAGCCAAGCATCAGGTACTTTTGCTTCAATGGGCTTAGGTTTCTTATCTTGGAACTGGTTGCCTTTATTCCCTATTTTTGTGGTTTATATTATTTCTGGCATTGCCGAAACCAATCGTCATCCATTTGACGTGGTAGAGGGTGAATCTGAAATTGTGGCCGGTCACATGGTGGAATACTCAGGTATGTCATTTGCCATGTTCTTCTTAGCTGAATATGCCAACATGTGGTTAGTGTCCATTATGTGCGTACTCATGTTCTTAGGCGGCTGGTTACCACCTGCAGATTTCTTATCCTTTATCCCTGGTTGGATTTGGTTAGCTATCAAAACATTCTTGGTCGTTAGTATTTTTATCTGGGTTCGTGCCACATTCCCACGCTACCGCTATGACCAAATTATGCGTTTGGGTTGGAAGATCTTTATTCCAGTCACTCTTTTATGGTTAGTAGTTGTGGGTGCTTGGATGCAAACATCCTACAATATTTGGAAGTGAGTAGTTCTATGCGTCAAGAAAATGGGACTTTTGTTGCCCCAGCGTTTTCGCTGAAGGACTTTTTGTCTAGCTTTTTACTGGTCGAACTGATTAAAGGCTTTGCTTTAACGGGTCGTTATCTTTTCCGTAAAAAGGTAACCATTCAGTTCCCAGAGGAAAAAACACCTTTATCTCCTCGTTTTAGAGGTTTACATGCACTGCGTCGCTATGAAAATGGCGAAGAACGCTGTATTGCATGTAAATTATGCGAAGCCGTTTGCCCTGCAATGGCTATCACCATTGAATCCGATGTACGTGACGACGGCTCACGTCGTACAACACGCTACGACATCGATTTAACTAAATGTATTTTCTGTGGTTTCTGCGAAGAAAGTTGCCCAGTCGATTCCATCGTTGAAACTCATGTTTTAGAGTATCACGGAGAAAAACGAGGCGACCTTTATTTCACCAAAGAAATGCTTTTAGCGGTTGGTGATAAATTTGAACCGGAAATTGCGGCAGCTCGTGCAGCTGACGCAGCCTACCGTTAATCCCTCCACTAGTAATGAAATGAGAAGTAATTTATGGATGTGACAACGGCTCTATTTTTCTTGTTCTCTGCAGTGTTGCTATTTGCAGCATTCAGAGTCATAACCGCGCGCAATCCGGTGTATGCCGCTTTGTATTTGGTTTTAACTTTTTTCCAAGCGTCTGCCATTTGGTTGATGTTATCGGCCGAGTTTTTAGCTATTACGCTTGTCTTGGTTTATGTTGGTGCGGTCATGGTACTGTTCCTGTTTGTGGTGATGATGTTAGATATTAATGTTGACACTCTCAGACAAGGATTTTGGAAACATTTCCCACTAGCCGCTGGTTTTGGTGTGTTAATTGCTCTAGAAATGTCAGCAGTGTTATTAGGTGGTTTTAGAGCCACTGAAGTTAGTTCAACAGCTAAAGCAAATAATAATCAGCCTGCCATAGTTGCTTCGGCCCCGGCTTCGGCACATGTTGCGGCGAGCTCAACTCTAGTTGCAAGTGCTACTGCAATTGACGCTGCTTCATCTACTACATCAGTAGCGGTTGCTGCGGCCAATCATTCGGCACATACCTCTAGTGCACCAATGAGTAATACACGAGCATTAGGTATATTGCTTTACACCGAATATTTATTCCCACTCGAAATTGCAGCTGTCATTTTGTTAGTGGCGATTATTTCAGCAATTGCACTCACATTACGTGGACGTAAAGACTCCCGTTATGTCAATCCTGCACATCAAGTTCGTGTTAAAGCAAAAGATCGTTTAAGTGTGGTTCAAGTCAGTTCCACCTTGCCAGCAAGCATGCGTCCAGCGCCTGCGGCTGAAACAGTCACAGAGGAGGCCAAGTCATGACATTATCCCTTGGACATTTCCTATCGCTAGGGGCGGTGTTATTTGCCTTGTCAGTGGTGGGAATATTTTTAAATCGCAAAAACTTAATTGTCTTGTTAATGGCCATTGAATTAATGCTATTAGCAGTCAACATGAATTTTGTAGCTTTTGCTCATTTCATGAACGATTTACACGGTCAAGTTTTTGTGTTTTTTATCTTAACAGTGGCTGCTGCCGAATCTGCAATTGGTTTGGCTATTTTGGTACTGTTATTCCGTAATCGATCGAATATTAATGTCGATGAACTCAATACATTAAAGGGTTGATGCAATGAGTCAAACCTTAAATTCTTCAATGTTAGTGGCCGCTGCACTCTCACCATTGGTGGGTGCAGTAGTGGCCGGTGTATTTGGCACTCAATTAGGTGGTAATAAATTGGGACGTAATTTCGCCCACTCTATTACCATTGGCGGTGTTTTGTTATCTTTTATTTTGTCGGCTATTACGCTTAATCAAGTAATGGGTGGCGCTCGCTTCAACCAAACACTTTATGAGTGGATGGTGGTAGGTGGCCTCAAAATGGAAATCGGTTTTTTAGTCGATGGCCTAACTGCCATGATGATGTGTGTAGTGACTTTTGTTTCTTTAATGGTGCATATTTACACCATTGGTTACATGCACGAAGATGAAGGCTATAACCGCTTTTTTGCCTATATTTCACTCTTTACTTTTGCGATGTTAATGCTGGTAATGAGCAACAATATGCTTCAACTATTTTTTGGTTGGGAAGCAGTTGGTTTGGTGTCTTATTTGTTAATTGGTTTCTGGTATAACCGACCCACTGCCATTTTTGCCAACATGAAAGCCTTTTTGGTTAATCGTGTGGGTGACTTTGGCTTTATTTTAGGTATTGGTTTATTAGCTGCCTACAGCAACACACTCAATTACACCGAATTATTTAAGCAAGCAGAGCATCTCTCTACTTTACAGTTTCCAGGTACTGACTGGATGTTGATTACAGTGGCGTGTATTTGTTTGTTTATTGGTGCGATGGGTAAATCAGCACAATTTCCATTACATGTTTGGTTACCAGACTCTATGGAAGGCCCAACCCCTATTTCTGCATTAATTCATGCTGCTACCATGGTAACAGCGGGCATTTTTATGGTGTCACGCATGTCTCCATTGTTTGAGTTAAGCGATGTAGCCCTTAACTTTATCATGACCATCGGTGCTATTACTGCTTTGTTCATGGGCTTTTTGGGTATTATTCAAAACGACATCAAACGTATTGTGGCTTACTCCACCTTGTCACAATTAGGTTACATGACAGTTGCCTTAGGTGCTTCAGCTTACTCTGTTGCTGTATTCCACTTAATGACCCACGCCTTCTTTAAAGCCTTGTTATTCTTGGCAGCGGGTTCAGTCATTATGGGTGTACATCACAATCAAGACATTCGTTATATGGGTGGTTTGCGTAAATACATGCCTATTACCTGGATTACTTCTTTATTAGGCTCATTGGCTTTAATTGGTACACCTTTCTTCTCTGGTTTCTATTCAAAAGATGAAATCATTGCAGCAGTTCACGCCAGCCATTTACCAGCCGCTCACCTCACTTATTACGCATTGTTAATTGGTGTGTTTGTAACAGCGTTTTATTCATTCCGTCTCTATTTCTTGGTTTTCCATGGTAAAGAGCGTTACGACCAAAACCCTGATGCCCATCATCATGACGACCATGGACATCATGGTCACGACGATCATCCACATGAGTCACCAAAAGTGGTCTGGGTACCGTTAGTATTATTAGCTATTCCATCTGTCATTATTGGTGCTCTCACGATTCAACCGATGTTGTTTGGTGACTTCCTCAAAGATGCTATAACGGTTCATGGTGCACATCATGGTGCAATGGCAGCTTTAGCAGAAGAGTTCCATGGAGTGGTTGCATTAGCATTGCACGGTATGCAAGCTGCACCGTTCTGGTTGGCTTTAGCTGGTGTAGTTACTGCCTATTTGTTCTATATGGTATGGCCAGGTATTCCTGCCACCTTACACAAAGTTCTTAAACCGCTTATTTGGGTTTTGGAAAACAAATACTTCTTTGATTGGTTCAATGAGAATGTATTGGCCCGTGGGGCACGTTTGCTTGGCGCTGGTTTCTGGAAAATCGGCGACATCAAAATTATTGACGGTTTTATCGTCAATGGTTCTTGGAAATTGGTGGGTTGGATCGCTTCTGGTGTAAGACGTCTGCAAACAGGTTTCTTATATCACTATGCGCTCGTTATGGCCGCCGGTGTTCTTTTGTTATTAAGTTATTTCGTCACATGGCCGATGTTGGAACCTATCGTTTCAAAATGGCTGGGACACTGAGGGATTAGCAGATATGCCTTTATTAAGTGTTGCCATTTGGACGCCTATCGTCTTCGGTATTATTTTATTAGCACTCGGTCATGAGCGTTTTGCACCATTGGTCAAAATCATCGCCTTGATCGGCTCTTTGGTGGGCTTTTTAGTCACCATTCCACTCATCACTGGTTTCCAATTAGGAAGCCCAGCGATGCAATTTGTTGAAAACGTCACTTGGATTAATCGCTTTAATGTGAACTACCATTTAGGCGTGGACGGCATTTCAGTTTGGCTTATTTTGCTCACCGCATTTATTAATGTGATTGTAGTAGTAGCCTCATGGGAGTCTGTAACTAGCCGTGTGAATCAATACATGGGCGCATTCTTAATCCTTAGTGGTTTAATGATTGGTGTGTTTGCAGCCCTTGATGGTTTATTGTTCTATGTGTTCTTTGAAGCCACTTTAATTCCAATGTATTTAATCATTGGTATGTGGGGTGGTCCAAAACGCATTTATGCAGCCTTCAAGTTTTTCTTGTACACCTTGCTTGGCTCATTGTTAATGTTAGTGGCGTTAATTTATTTATACACTGCATCTAATGGTAGCTTTGACTTGGCTACATGGCATAAGTTACCACTCAGTATGAAAGAGCAAACCTTCCTGTTCTTTGCTTTCTTATCTGCTTTTGCAGTCAAAGTACCAATGTGGCCAGTGCATACATGGTTACCAGACGTTCACGTAGAAGCCCCTACAGGTGGCTCTGCTGTGTTGGCTGCCATTATGTTAAAGCTAGGTGCTTATGGTTTCTTACGTTTTTCATTGCCAATCGCTCCAGACGCTTCTCACGAATGGGCTTGGCTCATGATTGCCTTGTCATTGGTAGCTGTCATTTATGTAGGCTTGGTGGCAATGGTTCAGCAAGATATGAAAAAACTGGTAGCTTATTCATCAGTTGCTCATATGGGTTTTGTTACTTTAGGTTTTTTCATCTTTAATAACTTGGGTGTTTCTGGTGGTATTGTGCAAATGATTGCCCATGGCTTTGTATCAGCAGCCATGTTCTTAGGCATTGGTGTACTTTATGACCGTGTCCATTCACGTGAAATTGCAAGTTACGGCGGTGTGATTAACACTATGCCTAAATTCTCTGCATTTGCCTTATTGTTTGCTATGGCCAACTGCGGTTTGCCAGCAACCGCCGGTTTTGTAGGCGAATGGATGGTTATTTTGGGTTCTATTCAGTTTAACTTCTGGGTCGGTATGGCTGCAGCAAGTGCCTTAATTTTTGGTGCTGCTTACACCCTCTGGATGTTTAAACGTGTGTACTTAGGCCCTGTTGCAAACGATGATGTTAAAGAATTAAAAGACATCAACGCACGTGAATTCTTGGTAATGACCTTGTTAGCAGTTGCTGTATTGTGGATGGGTATTGCACCCAAGACCTTTACCGATGTGATTGATCCTTCAGCCACACAACTGTTAAATCATGTTAAGCAAACAAAAATCAAATAAGCCCACGACAAAATTATGATTGATTCAACAAGCTGGGCGAGTATCGCTCCCGAAATAGTTCTGTTAGTGATGGCTTGCGCCATTGCTCTTATTGACCTTTGGGTAAAGTCCCCCAAGCGTAACCTCACTTATATTTTAAGTTTGGCTACCACCTTGGGTGTGGCTTACATGTCGGCTCATGCGGCATTAACCGAAACCACTATTTATGGCTTTAGCCATATGGTAGTTAGCGACCCAGTAGGCAATTGGCTGAAGTGTTTTGCAGCCATTGCGACTGCTGTGACTATGGTTTATGGCAGGCCCTATAGTGCCGACCGTGACATGTTGCGTGGTGGCGAATATTTCACCTTGAGTTTGTTCTCATTGTTAGGTATTTACGTGATGGTGGGCTCTAGCAATTTCTTGGTGCTTTACATGGGCCTAGAATTGCTTACCTTATCGGGTTATGGTTTAGTGGCTTTACGTCGCGATAATGGTGTTGCCACAGAGGCAGCTATCAAGTATTTTGTATTAGGTGCATTGGCAAGTGGTTTCTTGCTCTATGGCTTATCTATGCTTTATGGTGCAACTGGCACTTTGGACATTGTGGAAGTATTTAAAGCATTGGCACAAAATGAATATCAAAAAACTGTTTTGATTTTTGCTTTGGTGTTTGTAGTGGCTGGCCTAGCATTTAAATTAGGAGTTGTGCCATTCCATATGTGGGTTCCAGACGTCTATCAAGGTGCCCCTACCTCTATTACATTATTAATTGGTGGAGCGCCAAAAATCGCTGCATTTGCCATCATGATTCGCCTGTTGGTACAAGGACTTTTACCTTTGGCATTCGATTGGCAACTCATGTTAATGGTGTTGGCGGTAATGTCACTCATCGTAGGTAATTTGGCTGCGATTGCGCAAACCAATATCAAACGTATGTTGGCCTTTTCTACTATTTCACAAATGGGCTTTTTGTTAATTGGTTTACTCTCTGGTGTTGTTAATAACAACGCTGCAGGTGCTGCTAATGCATACAGCTCATCCATGTTTTACGTGGTAGCTTATGTGCTCACTACCATGGCTTCTTTTGGTGTGATCATGGCTTTGGCGCGCAACGGTTTCGAAAGCGAAGAGATATCTGATTTTGCGGGTCTCAACCAAGTCAATCCATTCTTGGCTGCTATCATGTCAATCTGTATGTTCAGCTTGGCGGGTATTCCTCCAATGATTGGTTTTTATGCCAAGTTATCTGTTTTACAAGCTCTTATCGATACTGAAGTAACTGCTAATCTTTATTTAGCTGTGTTTGCTGTCATGATGTCTTTGATTGGTGCATTCTATTATTTAAGAATTGTAAAAGTCATGTATTTTGATGCCCCTATCACTGCTACAGCACAGCCTATTCCTTTGGATGTGAAAGTCGTCTTGGCAATTAACGGTGCATTGGTGTTAATTATTGGTATTTGGCCAAATGGTTTATTAGATTTATGTAGTCAAGCCTTTGTAAAAGTTTTAGGTTTACATTAATTTTTTAACTTGAAATGCTCGGTTATTCAACCCAACATGGGCATTTAACCAAACCACAATAAAAAACCTGTAGTCAACTTGGCTACAGGTTTTTTCATTTATTCATTTATTTTTGTAGTATTCAGACCATGACTAAAATAGATTTAAGCCTAGAAAATAATACCCATTTATTAGAACAAAAAGATCAAAGTCAGGAAATGTTTCGTGGTAATTTTTTAAACTTGCACCGAGATACGGTCAAAATGCCCAATGGTTCGCTAGCCACCCGAGACTATTTTGCACATCCAGGCGCAGCGGTTATTATTGCCCTCACAGCCAATAATGAACTAGTCCTTGAAAAACAGTTTCGCTATCCAGTAGGGCAGGTTTTACTGGAATTCCCTGCTGGTAAACTTGATCCTAAAGAGACTGATTTAGACTGCGCAAAGCGTGAGTTATTAGAGGAAACGGGCTATGTGGCACAGCAGTGGGCAAAATTACCTTTGGTACATTTAGCCCCAGCCTATTGCACTGAAGAATTGCATATTTTTGTAGCGAAAGATTTACAATTACAAGAAAGAGCTCTTGATGAGGGCGAGTTAATTGATATTGTCCTGATGAAGCCTGCAGACTTATTCAATCTCTGTTATAAAGGTCAGGTCAGTAGTGCAGTTACTCTTACGACCTGCTTTTGGTTGCAAGCCTACTTAAGTGGTCAGTTAGAGCTTAATTGGCAAAATTAACGGTTGGTAGTGAACATTTTTTATAAAGGACAAGAAAAAAGTGCGTGTATTCGATCTTCAATGCCAATTCAATCATGTTTTTGAGGGCTGGTTTGGTTCGGAGCAAGACTACCATCAACAAAAACAAAAAGGTTTGTTGCAATGTCCTGTATGCAACAGTCAAGAGATTCACAAGCGCTTATCTGCACCTCGCCTTAATTTGGGCGCAAGTATGCCTGCTCAAGAGACACAGGGTCAGGCAGATCAAACCAACAAAGAGGCGCCAACGGCAGGTGTTGCCAAACCTGCAAATAACACAAGCCAAACAGCAGTTCAAAAAACCACTGATCCATTACCCGTCTCAGAAAAAGAAATGGAATTAATACAAAAAGCTATTTTAGAAGTAGCTAGGCATGTAATTGCTAATACCGAAGATGTAGGTGACCAATTTGCCGATGAAGTCAGGTCTATACATTACGGTGATGCACCAGAAAGACCTATTCGTGGACATGCCACAGCGGACGAGAAAGCCCAATTAAGAGAAGAGGGTATAGAGGTTCATGAAGTCCTTATTCCAGATGCAGCTAAAGGTACTTTGCAATAAGTATATATTTTGATTGATAGGCCCTGTTGGGCTGGGTAGAGCTCAAGGTTGGGTTGGTTTTTTTAGCTTAATAATTGCTTAGTTTGTAATAGGCTTAGCAGGAATAATTGCTTTGACCAATAAGCCCTTTACAGCCTTGTTATTTTGTATATTTTTAAACTCTAGGCGGCCCAATAAAGAGCGGCAAATTTCTTGGCAAATACTCAGTCCTAAACCACTTCCTGACCTAATATTGCCAGAAGAAAAAGGCTGGCACAGCCGCTGCATTAACTCATCCGAAATGCCGCCTCCTTGATCTTGAATGAGTAATTCAATCACATCGTCTTGCTGCTTTAATTGCACAGTGAGTTGTCCGTTTAAAGGCGAAAAATGAATTGCATTATGTAATAAATTACGAGATAACTCACGCAGCATCCATTCATGTGCCAAAAGTTCACAGGCGTCGGTTTCAATTACAAAATCAAGATTTTTTTCGGCAATTAATGGCGATAGTTCAATCGCAATATCTCGCAAAATAGAGCTCCACAATACGGGACTACTTTGTGATTGTGATTTTAATTGTTCAACTTTGGCCAAAGACAACATCTGGTTGGCTAAGGCGGTGGCTCGATCAACAGTTAATCTTATTTCTTGCAATCCTAGCAATGGATCGACATCGCCCCTTAATGCCGATTGCACTTGAGTTTTAAGTACTGCCAAGGGAGTGCGCAGTTGGTGCGCAGTATCTCGTACAAATCGTTTTTGATTGGTTAATAAATGACCTAGCCTGAACATGGTGTCATTGGTAGCTTGCACAATCGGTTGCAGTTCGGTGGGCAAATCATTGGCCTGTATAGGACTTAAGTCGCTGGGCTCTCGATTTTTGATTTGTTCGCTGAGTTTTTTTACCGGCCTAATAGCCCAATGCACCACTGCATAAGTCACCACTACAATTAATAATGCTAACAAGGCCTGCCTAATTAAAGTATCACGCAAAATTCCCTTGGCTAATTCTTCACGCAGTTCTAAAGTTTCGGCTACTTGTACCGTCACCATGGCACGGTTGTTAATACTAGCAACAGGTTGTAGTAGCACCGCTACCCGTACTGGTCTGTCACGATGCACATCATCATAAAAATCCACTAAGGCAGCAAAAGGCCCTTTGTTAGGAATAGTGCCTTGCCAGGGAGGTAAATCATTAACACCATCGACATGACGCCCTTTATGATCGGTAACTTGATAGGCAATGCGACTGACCGTGTCGGCTTCAAAAGCTTCCACAGCTGAATACTGAATATGCGCTTCTATTTTTTCATCATCTCCTTGGCCCGTAATAATGAGTTGCTCGCCAATGGATTTGGCAGAGGCCAAAAGCGTTCTGTCGTAGGCAATATTGACGGCCACTAAAGCTTGTTTATAAAGCAATACAGTATCAATCGTAATAAACAAAAGTACAGGGATAAAAATACCTAATAACAAACCTTTGCTAAGTGAATGCGGGACTAAACTCTGCCAAGTAAAAGGGGCGAGATTTTTCATGTGGGGTTTCATGCGGGGCTACTAGCTTTAATTAAATAACCTAGGCCACGTAAATTCATAATACTAACTCCCGTGCCATTGATTTTTTTTCTCAAGCGATACACCACTACTTCAATCGCATCATCTTGAATTTCTACTTCATTGGGAAAAATAGCTTCAAGCAATTGTTCTTTAGTGACAACATGGCCTGCTCTGGCACACAAGGCGTGTAATAGACTCAATTCTCTGGGGCTTAATTCAATGGGTTGTTGATTAAAAAACACACCACCCCCTAGTGACATATCGTCGAGTTGTAGTTGGCCTATAGTACGACTAAAAATCGGTGTGTCGGGGCTGGCTAATCCTTGATTTCTGCGCCTTAATAAAGCTCTTATTCTGGCCTCTAATTCATCAAGATCAAATGGCTTGGGTAGGTAGTCGTCGGCACCACAATTAAGGCCTAAAATTTTGTCGCCTACTGTGCCTCTAGCAGTCAAGATAATGACAGGGGCAAGCAACTTTTTTTCCCGTGCGAGGGTTAATATTTCTAGGCCATCTAGCACGGGTAAATTTAAATCAAGCAAAACAATATCGGGTTGTACCGATTGCCACAATTGCAAGGGGTCTTGCGAAGTTTTCCATGCTGTAACCTGCCAGCCTAAGCGCTTTAAAGAGCGTTGTAAGGCTGTTTGTAGTGCAACATCATCCTCAATTAGTAGTATTTGCACAGCATCTCCGTATTTTCCCTAGTGTTTTGGACAGCAGATTGACAGACTTAACAGTCATCATTCTAACGTGTCTTTATTTTAATAATCAAATTTCCTCGAGGAGCTCGATATGCGTCGTGATACGTTTCTGAAATCATTAGCAGCCATGGCTGCAGTGGGTGCTTTTCCTTTGTCAGCACAAGCGGCTGCCAGCATCAAAATGATGTTACCAGCTAACCCAGGTGGTGGTTGGGACTCTACAGGTCGTGCCTTTGGTAAAGCCATGATTGATGCCAAATTGGCAGACAATGTGCAGTTTGAAAACAAAGGTGGTGCAGCAGGCGTTATTGGCTTGGCACAATTTATTAATTCTGCTAAAGGCGATGGCAACTCCATGATGGTCATGGGCGCGGTTATGCTGGGCGGTATTATTTCTAGCAAGCCTGCAGCAGGTCTAGAAAAACTCACTCCATTGGCTCGTATTACCAGCGAATACAATGTGTTTGTAGTACCAGCTAATTCACCTCTTAAAACCATGAAAGATGTGGCCGATCAAATGAAAAAAGATCCTGGTAGCGTCAAGTGGGGTGGTGGTTCTAAAGGTTCAACCGAGCATATCGCCGCTTCTATGTTGGCAAGCCGCATTGGTGTCGATCCTAAAAAGGTCAACTATGTACCTTTCCGTGGCGGCGGTGAAGCAGTTGCCGCTATTTTAGGTGGTAACGTTACAGTGGGCGGTAGTGGTTACAGCGAGTTTGCCGAGCATATTGCAGCTGGCAAAATGCGTGCTATTGGTGTGACCTCAGAAAAGCGTTTACCAGGCATTAATGTTCCAACCATGAAAGAATCTGGCTTTGACGTGGTGATTGGTAACTGGCGTGGTTTGTATGGCGCAGCAGGTATTACAGCAGCGCAACGTGCAGCCCTCACCGACATCATTACTAAAACCTTTAACTCACCAGGTTGGAAAGAAGCCATGACTAAAAATGCATGGACACCTGCTTTGTTAACAGGTAAAGCATTCGATGATTTTGTGGATGCTGATTTCGCCAACTTACGTGGCACTATGCATTTGGCCGGAATGCTTTAATGTCTTTTTCTCCGTCTCAAAAACGGCAAGCGCTTGTGTCGGTGGTCGTGCTCTTAGTGGGTATTGCCATGGTCATAAGCGCTCAGTCCATTTCTTCTGACGCTGGCTATGGTGGTGTAGGGCCAAACTTCTTACCCACCGTAGTTGGATGTGGCCTAAGCCTTATAGGTGTTTTATTACTTCGTGAAGTTTTTACTGGTGGTTACCGCCAACTCGAAGAAGCACCTGCTTCCGAGTCTCCCTATTGGGTGGGTTTTTATTGGTTGACTGCTGGTATTTTAATTAATGCTTTTTCAATCACCACTATTGGTTTTACGCTTAGTTGTGCCGTCTGTTTTATGTTGGCAGTGCAAGGCTTAAGACGCTCATTTTTAAATCAAGAACAACGACAATCACAATCAGTACTTTCAGTTAAAAACAATCTCACTGATTTGTTAATTGGTATTGCGATTGCTTGGCCTGTTTATTTAATGTTTACCAAATTATTGGCCATTAATTTACCAGGTCTGACTTCTACAGGGTGGATTTAATGGATTTATTCAATCTTTTAATGCAGGGTTTTGCTACTGCTGCTACACCCATTAATTTAATGTGGTGTTTTATAGGTTGTGCCATTGGTACTGCGATTGGTGTATTACCTGGCATTGGTCCTGCTACTGCTGTAGCGATGCTGCTCCCTATTACCGCCCAAGTTGAGCCTACCGCCTCTTTAATCTTTTTCTCTGGTATCTACTACGGTGCTATGTACGGTGGTTCTACCACTTCAATTTTATTAAATACTCCAGGTGAAGCGGGCAGTATGGTGACTGCCATGGAGGGTAATAAAATGGCCAAAAGTGGCCGAGCAGGAGCAGCGCTTGCCACCTCGGCTATTGGCTCGTTTGTAGCGGGAACTATTGCCACTGTTTTAGTCACCATCGCTGCGCCGTTTATTGCCGATAAAGCGGTAGCCTTAGGCCCACCCGAATATTTTTGTTTAATGTTATTGGCCTTTGTAACAGTCAGTGCGGTATTGGGTAAAAGCACTTTAAGAGGTATGTTGGCACTCTTTATTGGTCTAGCTTTAGGCTCGATTGGTATGGATCAAATTTCTGGTCAAGCACGGTTTACCGGTGGTGTGCTTGAGTTAATGGATGGCCTTGAAATTGTATTGGTTGCAGTGGGTTTATTTGCGGTCTCTGAGGCTTTGCACGTAGTTATCTTTGAGGGCCGAGTGGTCGATACACAAAACCCAATTAGCAAAGTGCATATGACCAAGTCCGATTGGAAACGCTCTTGGCCAGCATGGATTCGTGGCACTTTTATTGGTTTTCCATTCGGTACGATACCTGCTGGTGGTAGTGAGATTCCTACCTTTTTAAGTTATGCCACCGAACGTAAAATAGCCAAAGATAACACTGAGTTTGGTACTACCGGCGCTATCGAGGGGGTTGCTGGCCCAGAGGCGGCTAATAATTCTGCTATTACTGCTACTTTAATTCCATTGCTAACTTTAGGTATTCCTACCTCTAATACAGCTGCAGTCATGTTGGGTGCATTTCAAAATTATGGTCTGCAACCAGGGCCGCAATTTTTTACCTCTTCTTCTGCATTGGTGTGGGCTTTAATTGCTTCGCTTTATATTGGTAACGTCATGTTGCTAGTGCTTAATTTACCACTTATTGGTATTTGGGTGAAGCTGTTAAAAGTGCCTAAAAACTATTTGTATGCTGGTATTTTAATATTTGCAACAGTGGGTGTTTATGGCATGCGTCAAAGTGCATTTGATTTGGTTTTACTCTATGCCATAAGTGTATTGGGTTTAGTCATGAGACGCTTTGACATTCCAGCCGCTCCAGTCATTATTGGACTGATTTTAGGTCCACTGGCAGAGGCGCAATTACGCAACGCCATTTCTATTGGTGAAGGTCATTGGACTGTATTTTTACAAAGACCGGCTTCAGTAGCTATTTTATCAGTGGTAGTTTTGGTGTTAATTTTGCCTAGAATCTTAAAAAATAGGCAAAAGAAAATGTTGCAAAGCTAAAATTTTTAATAATTTAAAACGATTAAAAATCCCTACAATTGCTGTAAACCAGCTCAATTTTGCCAGTGTCGCAAAATTGAGCTGGTTTTTTTTCAGTTGCTTAAAAAAATAGTGTAAGCTTGATTTTTTAAGGTATTTTCTACTTGGGCATTGCATGGACAACAGTTCGACAATTTTTATTTTTATATTGGTAGTAGGGCTTTTATTGGCGGTGTTAGGGCTTTTTTTAAGCTGGCGCATTAAACAAATTAATTTGCTTTTTATAGATGAAACTTTAGACGCCCAACAAGAAATTGCTCGCGAAATAAGGCGTGAAGTTCAAGAAAACAGTCGAATTTCACGACAAGAAATGTCGCAAAGTTTGCATTCTTTTCAGCAAGCCATTGTGCATCAAAGTCTTGAGGCTATTCGCACACAAAATAGTCAGCTAGAAAACTTTAGTCAACAATTGGCTTTGTTGCAACGCTCTTTATCGGAAACTTTGTCCTTGCAATTACACCAAGTAACAGAATCGAATGCAAGGCGATTACAAGAAATGCTGGAAATCACCGAGCGTCATTTACAGCAATTGCAAGCTGCCAACGAAATTAAACTCGATCAAATAAGACAAACCGTTGATGAAAAATTGCAAAACACCCTGCAACAACGTCTTGGTGAGAGTTTTCAACAAGTGGCAAATAGTCTAGAACAAGTACATCGTGGCTTGGGTGAAATGCAAAATTTAGCTCAAGGCGTGGGTGACCTAAAACATCTTTTAACCAATGTAAAAGCGCGCGGTATTTTTGGTGAAGCGCAATTAGCTTCTTTATTAGAGCAAGTCTTAACGGTAGATCAATTTCAAGCCCAAGTGAGTACCAAACCTGGTAGTACCAGTCGTGTTGATTTTGCGATTAAATTGCCAGGTAAATCAGATTATGACAGCGCAGTTTGGTTGCCTATAGATGCCAAGTTCCCCAACGAGGATTACGAGCGTTTATTAGAGGCCCAAGAAAAGGCCGATGTATCTGGTGCTACCGAAGCTGGCAAAGCCCTAGAGCAGCGTATCCGCTTAGAGGCAAAATCAATGCAAGAAAAATATATACATCCGCCTTACACCACTGATTTTGCCATTATGTTTTTACCTTCCGAGGGCCTGTATGCTGAAGTCTTAAGAAGGCCTGGTTTGATGACTGCCTTACAAAGAGACTTTCATGTAAGTCTTGCTGGCCCAACTACCTTATTAGCCATGTTAAGCTCCTTGCAAATGGGCTTTAGAACCCTAGCCATTGAAAAACGCTCCAGTGAAGTCTGGCAAGTGTTAGGTGCTGTTAAAACCGAGTTCGGCAAATTTGGTGATGTATTGTCTAAAGTCAAAGCACAAACTCAAACCGTGTTAAATACCATTGACTCAGCTCAAGTTAGAAGCCGAGCCATGGATAAAGTATTACGAGATGTAGAAAGTTTACCCGTGGCTCAAGCCGCCTCTTTATTAGATTTGCCCGAGCCCACCATAGTGTTACCCACCGAGCATCCTTTTCCTTATTAACTAGCTACTCGCAATTGCTACAACTAGTTAAAGCGAATAGAAGTTTTGAATAAATTGCCAAGCCTCTAATGGGTCGTCGCTGAAATGAAATAAATTGATATCTTCAGCGGCAATCACACCCTCTTCCACTAAAAATTCAAAATCAATTAAACGCTTCCAAAATGCAGTGCCAAATAAAACAATTGGCACTGGGCTGACTTTTTTGGTTTGCACCAAGGTTAATACTTCAAATAACTCATCTAAAGTGCCAAAGCCACCAGGAAAGGCCACCAGTGCTTTTGCCCGCATTAAAAAATGCATTTTGCGAAGGGCAAAATAATGGAACTTAAAACTCAGTTCGGGCGAGACATAAGGGTTGGCCGATTGTTCATGCGGCAGGGCAATATTAAGCCCTACCGATAAAGCATTTAAGTCGTGAGCACCTCTGTTGGCGGCTTCCATAATGCCAGGCCCACCGCCAGTGGCAATATAAATTTTTTGATCGGCAGATTTATCTTGGCTAAAACGGGCTACATGCTGAGCAAAAACTCTAGCCTTGTCGTAAAAGTCGGCATTGCGTACCAATACTTTGGCTTTTTGAATGGCTTGTGCATTACCCGACTGTAAAGCTTGCTCCAATTGCAAATTGGCCTTTTCATGATCTTTAAAACGCGCTCCACCAAACACTACAATCGTGTGCTCAATGCCCATGGCTTGTTGATCTAAATCGGGCTTTAATAATTCGAGTTGAAACCGAATACCACGAGTTTCTCGGCGTAATAAAAATTCAGGGTCAGCAAATGCCAAGCGGTTGGCATGAGGCTCTAGGCTTGCACCGGAATTGGCATGCTCTTGTAACTCTGCCCAGGCATCTGCTATTCTTGATTTTTTGATGTCTTCAGTAGTGTGCATGAATAAAAACTCCCATAAAAAAAGGCCCCAAAAATGGAGCCTTTAGTTTAGTTTGAAATTGATTCCTTCTAAAATTGAACTTGTAAAAGTTGAAAATTTAGAGGGTTTTCCAATTTAAACGCGACGACGGTATTCACCAGTGCGTGTGTCAATCTCGACTTTATCGCCTTGATTCACAAAAATTGGCACAGAGATTTCAAAACCAGTAGAAAGTTTGGCTGGTTTTAAAACTTTACCAGAAGTGTCGCCCTTAACGCCTGGCTCAGTCCAGGTAATTTCGCGCTCTACGTTGGTGGGTAATTCAACAGAAATAGCTTTACCTTCGTAAAACACGACCTCAACCGCCATACCTTCTTCAAGGTAATTTAAAGAGTCGCCCATGTTTTCGGCTTCTACTTCGTATTGGTTGTATTCTTCGTCCATGCAAACATACATTGGGTCGGCAAAATAAGAATAAGTACATTCTTTTTTGTCGAGAATAACTTGATCTAATTTGTCGTCAGCTTTGAAAACTGTTTCTGTACCAAAGTTGCTGAGCAAGCTTTTTAATTTCATGCGAACGGTTGCAGAGTTACGGCCACCACGGCTGTATTCTGTTTTTAAAACAACCATTGGGTCTTTACCTTGCATGATAACGTTGCCGGCACGAATTTCTTGTGCGATTTTCATAGGAATCCAAAATAACTTAGACCGCTCGGGGCGGCGAAATAGTCAAGCTCTGAAAGCATAAAAAGCCCAAGTAATTAACAATCTTTGACCCGATGTTCTGGCTTGACAAAAGCACGCTATTTTAACCTTTTTTCAAGCTTTTTTAAAGCTTTTTGCTTGACTTGTCGTGTCAATAAACTGCAAAAGTTGACTGGTTAAATCATTTTGCGCAAGCAAAGAAGCCCTTATTTGATCAAAATACTCCCCCCATTCTGATAAATTGGGGTTATCAAGTGGCTTTTGGCTAGCACCATTCAAATCATAAAACCACTTTGCAATCGTTGTCGGTAAATTGAAACTATTTAAAAAAGCAGTTAACTTTTCTAACTGATAGGCGTCTTCTTGAGGATAAAGTTGCCATATAAAGGGTGCCTTAGCCCATAAAGCTTGGGTAGCAGAGTCTTCGCCGCGCACCACATTAAGATCACAGCAATGCAACAAACAACTGTAGTCTTTTTGAGACAATCGGGGCAGGTATTGAATATGGAGTAAACCCATAGCCTTTGAGTAGTGATTTTCTACTGTGTGTTTTAACGAAATAGCACCCACACAATCGGTCACTAATAAGGTGCTTGGATAAGTTCTTTGAGTTAAAAAATCCAGTAATGAATCAAGCGGGGCATTTTTATAACAAAACAAAGAAACAAAAATATGCTCTTGATGAGCAGGAACAGGGATGTTTTTAGAATTCAACCATTCTTGTTGATTCAATTTTTCAAGTTGTTGTAGTTCTTGGGGGTTACGCAGTAAACCGCCTGTTAAAACTGTATAACCAGGGTAATAAAAATATTTTCTCTGGCTTAACAAGGGATATTGCTGCGTAGGTGAAGATAAGCCATGACATTTTTCAACATATTTTTCTGCCGATAAATATTCTAGATTAATCCAAAACGGGCTATTGATTGCTGGGTTAGCTTGGCATTTAGCTTGTAATAAGTCTAAATAACGAGGCTCAGGCTCGCAACCAAAGGCTTCTACAATCACACTAGGCATGGCTTGCTGGCTAATCAATTGCAGTATTGACTCGATTGAAGTGGGCTGGCTCCAGTCGATGAGTTTTACCCCTTCACAAGCTTCAGGAGCCATCCACTTCAGTGCGCTGGCATCATCTACCCATAAACGAATAGAGTAGCCACGACTGGCTAGGTCGGTGCATAATCGCCAACAAACTCCTATGTCACCGAAATTGTCGATGACTTTACAAAAAATATCCCAGTAAGATCGCTTATTCATCCTTGAATTGTCCATAAAATTGACCATGAATGACAAGTCCCGCCAAAATAAATCCATGAAGTTAACTCAAGCAAAAGATCAGCCTGATAACTTCCATCAACCTGCTCTTCAAGTAGAGCCAAAGTCAGCTCCTTCTCTATTAGAACCCACTATTGAACAAGAGCTAGATTCCAAAAAACTACTCCAAGATCAAGATCAAGACCAAGCCCAATTGACTAGTCAAAAAAACCTTGCGCAAGTCAATGCTACACGTGAACGGGTATTACAAGAGGTGGCCGCTCTGCCTAATTTGCCGGGTGTGTATCGTTATTTTGATGAACAAAATGTATTGCTGTATGTGGGAAAAGCCAATGATTTAAAAAAACGGGTCAGTAGTTACTTTCAAAAAGATCATGGTGGTAGTCGTATTGGTCATATGGTGACTAAAATTGTAAAACTCGAAACCACAGTGGTGCGATCTGAAGCCGAGGCTTTATTATTAGAGAATAACTTAATCAAAACGCTTAGCCCAAAATACAATATTTTATTTAGAGATGATAAAAGTTATCCGTATTTAAGACTAACCGCAGCAGTAGCACTACAACAAAAAAAATCAGCCAAAGCCAAGGCAAAAAACAAGTCAAAAGTGATTCAGCAAGCTAACTCTAACTCTAGTGTTCACACTCAGTCTATTGGCTCATCTTCTTTAGTTGAAGAAGATAAAACTGCAAAAACGGTGGGTTCCAATGTTGCTGCGCCAAAATTTGTCGCTCATGATTATTCTAGATTAGCCTATTACAGGGGTGCAGTTAATAAAAACGATTTGTTTTTTGGCCCTTATCCTAGTGCTTGGGCGGTTAAAGAAACCATTTTGTTATTACAAAAAGCCTTTTTACTGCGAACCTGCGAAGATACTATTTTTGTGAATCGGTCTAGGCCCTGTTTGTTGTATCAAATCAAGCGTTGCTCTGGCCCTTGTGTAGGTAAAATTGACGAAGCAAGTTATTGGCAAGATGTACAAAATGCGGCGGCATTTTTGCAAGGTGATGTAGCGCAGGTCTTGGCTAATATGCAAGATCAAATGATGACGCATGCCGAAGCCTTAGAGTTCGAGCAAGCTGCTCAAATTCGCAATAAAATGAGTGCTCTGTCTAAAATTATGCATGAGCAATCTATAGAGACTATTTCCGATAGAGATGTCGATATTATTGCAGTGGTTTTACAAGGCGGTAGAGCCTGCGTTAATTTAGCAATGGTCAGGGGAGGCCGGCATTTAGGCGATAGGCCATTTTTTCCTACGCAAGTAGATGGTGGCCTGTTAATGGCTATTGCCCATCAAGAAGACACCAGCCCCACTACTGAAGAAGTCCTTCACCCTAACACAGCTGCTTTAACTACTCAAATAGAGGCCATTACGACGTCAACCGATGTCGCTGATATCAAGCACCAAGACAATAAGTTAAACGATTTAAAAACCTTGGAGGCGCAGGTTTTACAAGCTTTTGTGGCGCAGCATTATCAAGATGTACCCTTGCCAGACAAGATAATTACCTCGGTCGCAGTGGCTCAAGACCTGCATTTTGCTTTATGTGAGCAAGCCGGTAGAAAAATTCATTTTGTTCACCAGCCCCGTGAACAACAAAAAATTTGGCTTGAAATGGCCTTGCAAAATGCCCAAATTCAATTGGCAAAATTATTAAGTGAAGAAGGCTCACAACAAGCCCGAACCAAGGCTTTGGTGGATGCCCTAGATATAGCGGTGGAATCTAATGACCACTTTAGAGTGGAGTGTTTTGATATTTCTCACACTGCTGGAGAAGCTACACAAGCTTCTTGTGTAGTGTATGAAGGACATCAAATGCAAAGCTCTCAGTATAGACGTTATACCATTGAGGGCATTACGGGAGGGGATGATTACGCAGCCATGAAACAAGTTTTAATGCGTCGTTATAGTAAATTAGCCGAAGCAGTGAAGTTAGGTGAGGGTAAATTACCCGATCTAGTTTTAGTGGACGGTGGTAAAGGGCAAATTTCTATGGCTAAAGAAGTATTTGAAAGTTTAGACTTAGATTTAAGTCTATTAGCTGGGGTAGAAAAAGGCGAAGGACGAAAAGTAGGGCTAGAAGAGCTAGTGTTTGCAGATGGTCGAGAAAAAGTTTATTTAGGCGCTAACTCGGCTGCCTTAATGCTAATTGCACAAATTCGTGACGAGGCACATCGATTTGCAATTACTGGAATGAGAGCAAAAAGGGCCAAAACTCGCACAGGCGGAAGTCGATTAGAAGACATTGATGGCATTGGACCCAAACGTAGGGCTGCATTATTGCAACGTTTTGGGGGTGTTAGAGGGGTGTCTTCTGCCAGTATTGACGATTTAAGCAAAGTCGAGGGTATTTCCGTCGATTTAGCAGAGAAAATTTATGCTGCTTTGCGTTAAGCTATAGGTAATTGATCAAAATTATATTTTGGTTGGAATTAGCCTTCATTAAGAAACCTCTTAATGGCACCGCCTCAATAATGCAATTTTGCTTGCTTCATGACAATATAGAAAATATGTTTTTTACATTACCCACCATTCTTACTTGGTCCCGCATTGTGGCAATACCACTCATCATTGGTGTGTATTATTTGCAAATTCCAGACCAACAGCGGAATTTAATTTCAACTATTTTGTTTGTATTATTTGCCTTAACCGACTGGCTAGATGGTTTTTTGGCCCGCAAGCTCAATCAAACTTCCTCATTTGGTGCGTTTCTAGACCCGGTCGCTGACAAATTTTTAGTCTGTGCCAGTTTATTAATTTTGGTACATTTAGATAGGGTTAATGTTTTTGTAGCCCTTATCATTGTTGGCCGAGAAATTGCCATTTCCTCACTTAGAGAATGGATGGCACAAATTGGAGCCTCTGGTAGCGTAGCCGTACATGCCATAGGTAAAATTAAAACAACGGTTCAAATGGTGGCTATACCATTTTTACTTTATAACGGTACTTTGTTTGGCGTTATTGATACCCTGCAGTGGGGTGAATGGCTCATCTGGGCTGCGGCTATTTTAACTATTTGGTCTATGGTGTATTACTTGCAAAAAGCACTTCCCGAAATTAAAAAAAGAGCTTAATGCAACAGTTCATATTCAATGTTCAATTCTCAAAATACAACTCTGCGATTATGGGTTAATCGGTTTATTATTCCTGCGGTATTTGTATTTATTTGGAGTGCAGGTTTTGTAGTCGCACGGTATGCAATGCCTCACTCACCACCCATGTCTTTTTTGGCGGTGAGGTTTTTTTGTTCACTTATCGCCTTTGCTATTTGGGCTTATTTTAGTGGTGTGCAATGGCCACAATCCAAAAGCCAGACTATGCATTTATTGGTAGTCGGTGCCCTCATGCAGGTAGGTTATTTAGGTGGTGTTTGGTCTGCCGTCAGACTAGGTATGGGGGCTGGTTTATCGGCACTTATTACTGGTTTACAGCCAATTCTGACCGCTATATGGTTTAGCTATGTGGGCTCTAAAATTTATCCTAAACAATGGTGGGGTTTGGCATTGGGTTTTTTAGGTGTCATTTTAGTTTTAAGCGACAAGTTAGCGCACTCAATTGAAGCGACCCCCTTAAGTTTATTTTTTATAGTATTGGCACTTGCCTGCATCACGATTGGTACTATCTATCAAAAGCATTTTTTAAAATCACAAGACGTAAGAGTTGCCAACACCATGCAATTTCTAATGGCATTTGTGATTGCATTGCCCTTGGCACTTCTAGAAAAAGAAACGATGCACTGGAACATCGAGTTAGCTGGCGCAATGATTTGGTCGGTGCTGGTCTCTACTCTTTTGGGCGCCTCTTTACTCTATGTCATGATACAAAAAGGCGCCACCTTATCGGTTACTAGTTTGTTCTACTTAGTTCCCCCAGTGGCAGCTTTTATGGCCTTTGTGCTGTTTCATGAACCACTAAGTTTAAAAATTATTTTGGGTACTGTTATCACTACCTTGGCAGTAGCCCTAGTGGTTAGAACTTAGTAATTAAAGATCAAAAATTATTTATTATTAAAAAGTGCGTTATATGACTAAAAATAATTCCAAAAAAAGTATTGCAGTAATAGCCGGTGATGGTATTGGTAAAGAAGTCATGCCTGAAGGTTTAAAAGTTTTAAAGCGTATTTCGGAAATTTGTAACTTACCTCTAGAGCTAGAAATTTTTGATTTTGCAAGTTGGGATTATTACGAAAAACACGGGCAAATGATGCCCAATAATTGGCGAGAATTATTGCAAGATAAAGACGCCATATTTTTTGGTGCGGTAGGCTGGCCAGCCAAAATACCAGATCATATTTCCTTGTGGGGTTCTTTATTATTGTTTAGAAGAGAATTTGATCAGTATGTGAACTTAAGGCCAGCTCGTTTAATGCCCGGTGTGCAGGCTCCCTTAGTGCGCCGAGACGGTAGTCCTAGGCAAGCTGGTGAAATTGACATGATGATTGTGCGTGAAAACACCGAGGGCGAATACTCCAGTATTGGTGGCAAAATGTTTGAAGGCACCGACCGTGAAATTGTCATGCAAGAAACAGTTATGAGCCGAGTAGGAGTGGATAGAATTTTAAAATATGCTTTTGAGTTAGCACAATCTAGGCCTAATAAACACCTTACCAGTGCTACCAAGTCCAATGGCATTTCAATTACCATGCCTTATTGGGATGAGCGTGTTAAAGCCATGTCAGCTAACTATCCTGATGTTAGAGTGGACCAATATCATATTGATATCTTAACCGCCCATTTTGTATTGCGCCCAGAAATGTTTGATGTAGTGGTAGCCAGTAATTTGTTTGGCGACATACTTAGTGATTTAGGTCCCGCATGCACAGGCACTATTGGTATAGCGCCTAGCGCCAATATAAATCCTACAGGTAAGTATCCATCATTGTTTGAGCCAGTACATGGCTCGGCACCCGATATAGCAGGCAAGGGAATTGCGAACCCGGTGGGACAAATTTGGAGTGCCGCTTTAATGTTGCAACATTTGGGTTACCAAGAAGCGCACGATAAAATTTTTAAAGCGATTGAATTTGTTTTAGACCCAGCCAACCAAGCGCCACGAACTCCAGATTTAGGTGGTAGTTCCAAAACAACCGAAATGGGAAATGCCATTTTAAATCGTTTAATCTGAATGCCAATCATTTAAAGAGTAACTGAGTGTTTACGTGTAATATTACCAACTAAAGTTTTATTTTTTAAATAATCACCACAATAATTACGTTTTCTAGCAGGACTCCCTCATTTACAGGCTAGAATCTCATCTTTTGGTACTGAAGTAATAACTCAACAGCTGTGGTGTTTATTACTTTCTTTAGCAGTCATGCTAGTGGGTGAGACTTTATTCACTTTTAGTGTAACAAGCTCCTCCCCAAGGTCCCAACTTTTTGAGTTAGTTAAAATTAACTAACTGCTATAATTTCAGAACAAGGAAAATCACTGTGAATAAATCAGATTTAATCGAGCACATCGCCAAAGAAGCGGATTTGTCTAAAGCATCTGCAGCTCGCGCCCTTGATGCCTTTGTATCAGGTATTACAGAAACTTTGAAACAAGGTTCTGAAGTTTCTTTAGTCGGTTTTGGTACTTTTGCTGTTGGTGATCGCGAAGCACGTACTGGTCGTAACCCACGTACTGGTGAAGCGCTCGAGATCAAAGCAGCAAAAATTCCTAAATTTAGGCCTGGTAAAGGCCTGAAAGATGCGTTAAACTAACAAGTCTTATAAGTGGGGTGCTTAGCTCAGTTGGTAGAGCGGCGCTCTTACACGGCGTAGGTCGGCGGTTCGAGACCGTCAGCACCCACCACCACTTAACCATCAAACAGGCGAACCCCATTGAGTTCGCCTTTTTTGTTTCAGCGGATACTAAAATATGTTTGAATTTTTTCAGCGTCATAGAAAAATTGGTCAGTGGGCATTGGTTCTTTTAATCGTGCCCGCATTTATTTTGATTGGTGTAGAGGGCTATAATTCCAGTCAAGATGCTGGTCCAAAAGTGGCCGAGTTTAAGGGTGGTGTCGTAACTGAGGTTCAGTTTAAAGCCGCTTTAGACCAAGAAATTAGCCGAATCAAATCGTCTAATCCAAATGTAGATGTCAAACTAATCGATACTCCAAAATTTCGTGAGTCTCTTTTAGAGCGTATGGTGCTTGAAAAAATCCAAGCATCAGCTGCCACTGACAAACATTTTGTAGTAACAGATGCTGCTTTAGCTAAAGCACTCATGACGCAACCTGAAATTGCCGGCTTAATTGGCCCAGATGGCAAACTAGATGCAGCAAAGTACAAAGAGTTATTGGCTTCTGCTCAAATGACCCCAGAAATGTACGAGGCACGTGTACGTGCTAGCTTGGCTTCTAATCAAGTCATTGCACCTTTACAGTCTTCTAGCTTTAAATCAACTACTTTAAGCGACTTAAGCGTTCAGGCATTTTTGCAGCAACGTGAAGTACAAACTGCCCTAATTAACCCAGCAGATTTTGTTGCGCAAGTCAAATTAACAGATGCCGATTTAGAAGCTTATTACAAAGCTAATTTATTAAAGTTTCAGTCCCCTGAACAAGCAGACGTTGAGTTTGTGGTGCTTGATCAGGCAGCAGTGAGTAACGCTATCGTCTTAGATAACGCTGCACTTAAAGAACATTTTGAAAAAAATAAATCGCAATATATGGGTAATGAAGAGCGTCGTGCTAGTCATATTCTTATCTCTGCCGAAAAATCAGCAAGCAAATCGGTTAAAGATGCTGCCAAAGCAAAAGCGACCGCTTTACGTGAACAAGTACTCAAAGACCCTGCATCTTTTGCAAAAGTAGCCAAAGCTAATTCACAAGACCCAGGCTCTGCAGCCAATGGTGGTGACCTCGACTTTTTTGGTAAAGGCGCCATGACACCTCCTTTTGAGCAAGCCACATTTGCACTTAAAAAGGGTGAAATTAGTGCCGTCATTGAAACCGATTTTGGCTACCATATCATTCAATTAACCGACGTAAAACCAGGTAAAGAGCGCACTTTTGAAGAGGTATTGCCAGAGTTGCAAGCAGAGTTCCGTCGTCAAAAAGCTACTACTGCCTATGCTGAGCAAGCCGAGAAATTCTCTACTATGGTTTACGAGCAAGGCGACTCATTAAAAGTTGTAGCCGATAGCCTCAAATTAAAACTCGAAACCATTTCCGGTTTAGCAAAGAATGCTCCACAAGCTGCTCCAGGAACTGAAGCAATTGTGAATAATCCAAAGTTTATTGAAGCCGTTTTTTCCGCTGAGTCTACCTCTAAAAAGAAAGCTTCTGAAGCCATTGATTTAGGTGCCAACAAATTGGTTTCTGTTCGTGTGATTAAATACCAAGCAGCTGCAGCTATTCCATTTGCGCAAGTGAAAGACAAAGTGTCACAAACACTTACCCAAATTCGTGCAGTTGAACTGGCGAAAAAAGATGGTGTTGCCAAATTAGCCCAAGCCAAAGCAAAACCTGAATCGGTTGCATTTGGTGCAGCTGTTTTAACAAGCCGTAGTCAAGCACAGGCACAAAATCAAAATCCAAAAGTGATTGAAGCGGCTCTTACCCTTGACGCTAAAAAATTACCAGCTATTACAGGTGTTGATTTAGGCGACCAAGGTTATATGTTAGTAAAAGCCAATAAAGTGGTGGTAGATGCTGCTGCCAATGCTCAGGTCACTGCTCAATTGTCACAACAATTAGCTCAAGCTTGGGGTGAAGTAGAATCTCAAGCCTACATTGATAGCCTTAAAAAGGACTACAAAGTTCGCTTGATTAAGACAGCTTCAAAACCAGAGAAAGAAGAAAAGGCTCAATAAGCTTGCAACAAGCTTAAAAAAGCGAAGTTATTTTTTCTCATAAAAAAAGCCCAGTCCATTAATGGCTGGGCTTTTTTATTAATGTTAATTGATGATGCCGTTTGCATTTTTTGGGACTTAAACATAATATCCTCAGATCTAAAAATTGGATTCATCACTTGTGGTAGTAACGTTGTTTTTTCGGTGATTTGCAAATAACAATTAATATTGAAATGCACAAGGTTAAGACTGCTTTGCTTTGCTTTGCAGTGAAGCATAGACGAAAAAAAACCTGCTTTGAATAAAAGCAGGTTTTTAAATCTTGGGGTGGCTGATGGGGCTCGAACCCACGACAACAGGAATCACAATCCTGGACTCTACCAACTGAGCTACAGCCACCGTTTGAAGCTGTTATTGTAATAGCTTTTTTGCCTGTTTTTACATACATAGAAAAAAAATTAATTAAAAATTTTCAAACACTTTTATCACTTTTTGTGAATAAAAGTGATAAAACTAGAATGAAAGGTGCAACAATAACACCCCGGCTTTTATAAATCCCACTCCACATACACCTATTTAACATTCATTGTTAAAACTAGAGGTTTCTCCATGACTTTACGAATTTACAACTCTCTGACACGCACTGTTGATGATTTTCACCCCTTACACCCAGGTAAAGTAGGCATGTATGTCTGCGGTATGACGGTGTATGATTTGTGCCATTTAGGCCATGCACGCATGATGATGGCCTTTGATATTATTCAGCGTTGGTTAAGAGCTAGTGGCTATGAGGTCACCTATGTTAGAAATATAACGGACATTGATGACAAAATCATTAAACGAGCAGTAGAGCGAGGCATAACGATTAGGCAACTCACCGATGAAATGGTAGAGGCCATGCATCAAGATATCACTGCCCTTGGTATTTTGCCCCCTGACCAAGAACCACGGGCCACCGAATTTGTGCCACAAATGCTCTCTATTATTAGCCAACTGCAAAAAAATGGTTTGGCTTATCAATCTGCCGATGGCGATGTCAACTTTTCAGTTCGTTTATTCAAAGGCTACGGCAAATTAAGCGGCAAAAGCCTTGACGAATTACGTGCTGGCGAACGAGTGGCCGTATTAGGCGACAAACAAGACCCTTTAGACTTTGTATTGTGGAAATCGGCTAAAGCCGATGAGCCCCAAGACGCTAAATGGGATAGCCAATACGGTGTAGGCAGGCCTGGTTGGCACATTGAATGCTCTGCCATGAGTTGCGCCGCTTTAGGCGAAACTTTTGACATTCATGGTGGTGGTGCTGATTTGCAATTCCCGCATCATGAAAACGAAATCGCCCAAAGCGAAGGCGCCTCTGGCAAACCGTTGGCCAATTATTGGGTACACAATGGATTTGTGCGTGTGGACGACGAAAAAATGTCTAAAAGTTTAGGCAACTTTTTTACCATTCGCGAAATCTTGGCTAAGTTTGACCGCGAAACCATACGCTTCTTTATGGTGCGTGTGCAATACCGCACAGCGCTTAATTACAGCGATGTTCACCTCAATGATGCTAAAGCTTCATTGAAGCGTTTATACACCGCATTAAGCCTTTGCCCGCCTAATCAAGATGTACAAATCGATTGGCAAAATAATCCGCATGCACAGCGTTTTAAAGCCGCAATGGACGATGATTTTGGCACCCCAGAAGCAGTCGCCGTATTGTTTGAGTTAGCTGCCTTGGCCAATAAAACCCAAGACCCAGATGCTTCTGGCTATTTGCTCAAACTAGGCGCCATTTTAGGTTTGTTGCAAACCCCTGCCGATGAATATTTAAAAGCAGGAGCTGGCCTTGGTGATGAGCAAATACAAGCCCTCATACAAGAGCGAGTTACTGCCAAACAAAACAAAGATTTTGCCCGTGCTGATCAAATTCGCAAAGACCTTTTAGCCCAAGGAATTGTGCTGAAAGATTCTGCGCAAGGCACCACTTGGGAAGTTTCGGTATGACGCTTGTTTGCAGTTATTTTTGCATTCAAGTGTGCAGTGCTTTCAAGCAAAACCAAATAAGTTGGGTGGGTTAAGAAAATGGTGATAGTCAATACACCCGATGGGGTGACGCCGCCATTTTGGGCCGATGCATGCAAGCATCTTATGAAAAAAGATCGAGTCATGAAGCGCCTCATTCCAAAGTTTGGTAGTGCCTGTTTACAGTCGCGTGGTGACCCTTTTGTAACCCTTGCTAGAAGCATAGTAGGGCAACAAATTTCAGTCAAAGCAGCTCAAACTATTTGGGAGCGTTTAATCGCCCTAATGGCAGAGGTGACTCCCACTGATTTGTTGCGATTAAAAATTGAAGACATGCGAGGCGCAGGCCTAAGTGCTAGAAAAGTCGAATATTTAGTCGATTTAGCCGTGCACTTTGATGGTGGAAAACTCCATGCTCATGATTGGGCCAGTATGGATGATGAAGCCATCATTACCGAGTTAATTGATATTCGTGGAGTAGGGCGCTGGACCGCAGAAATGTTTTTAATTTTTCATTTAATGCGGCCTAATGTATTGCCATTAGATGATGTTGGCTTAATTAACGGCATTAAGCTTAATTATTTCTCTGGTGAATCGGTGAGTCGTAGTGATGCAAGGGAAGTTGCTGCTGCTTGGAAGCCTTATTGCAGTGTAGCGACTTGGTATTTATGGCGTTCTCTAGACCCACTACCAGTTGTTTATTAATATTTGAGAGCTGAGTCTGGCACAAAAAAGGTGATTTCTCTTTCAAATTGTTATTTTTGGTAGAAAAATCACTATTTTTACAGCATGAAGTCAAAAATTAGGGCAAAATAAAAAATATTGAAGCCATTTTTGGCTCTTATCAGAATAGCTAGGAGAGAGTTTGTGAAAAAATCATTTTTAGACTTCGAGTCCCCAATTGCAGAGTTAGACAACAAAATTCAAGAATTGCGCTATGTGCAAACCGAATCTGCAGTGGATATTTCTTCTGAAATTGACCAGCTCACTAAAAAAAGTCAGCAGCTCACCAAAGAAATTTATGCCGACCTCAACGCTTGGCAAATTACTAAAATTGCCCGTCACCCCGAGCGTCCTTATACCCTCGATTACATCCATCATATTTTTACTGATTTTGTAGAGCTCCATGGTGACCGTCACTTCGCCGATGACCAAAGTATTGTAGGTGGCTTAGCTCGCTTTAATGGCTTGCCATGTGTGGTGTTGGGTCATCAAAAAGGTCGCGATACCAAAGAGCGCACCTTGCGTAATTTTGGTATGACCAAGCCAGAGGGTTATCGCAAAGCATTGCGCCTCATGAAAATGGCAGAAAAATTTAAATTGCCAGTTTTTACTTTTGTTGATACCCCAGGTGCCTATCCTGGCATCGATGCAGAAGAACGCAGTCAATCTGAAGCCATTGGTCGCAATATTTACGAAATGGCACAACTCGAAACCCCCATCATTACCACTATTATTGGTGAAGGCGGTTCTGGTGGCGCATTGGCAATTTCAGTGGCTGACCAAGTCGTAATGTTGCAATACGCAGTTTATTCAGTTATTAGCCCAGAAGGTTGTGCTTCTATTCTTTGGAAATCTTCAGAAAAAGCGCAAGATGCAGCCGAAGCCATGGGTATTACTGCTCATCGTTTAAAAGCCTTGGGCGTGGTTGATAAAATTGTGAGCGAACCCGTAGGCGGTGCGCATCGTGACCATGCACAGATGTGCTCTAACCTAAAACGTGCCTTGCAAGACGCATATCGTCAAGTTAGTGACTTAAAAACTAAGGAACTACTTGACCGCCGTTATGACCGTTTACAAAGTTACGGTAAATTTTCTGATACTAAAGCCGATAACCGTTAATTTATCAATTGGGTTTGAAGCACCACAATTAAATGTGTAATTACCGCTTTCATAAGGTAGTTACCTTTTAGTAACTAGTACTTATTACCCAATAACTGAAGTCAAACCAAACCCAGCAGAAAACTAGGTTTGGTTTTATTTTTTGCATCTCTACCAAAGCCATGAGCCCAACTGTTGAACAGGCAATAGCCACTTTTAACCCTCCCTTGCCATTATTGGTGGGTTTTAGTGCTGGCGCAGACTCAACTGCCTTGTTATTGGCCTGTGCCAGTAAATGGCCAGGTCAGGTCAAAGCCGTGCATATTCATCATGGCCTGCAAGAGGCGGCAGATGATTTTGTCGTGCAAGCTCAGCAATTTTGCGAGCAACATCACATTCCACTGCATGTAGTTTATTTAAATGCCAAGCATAGCTCTGGACAAAGCCCAGAAGAGGTTGCAAGGCGCAAACGCTACTATGCCATAGACGAGGCCGTCCAAGAGCTTGAAGTAGCCTCTGTGGCCTTGGCACAGCACCAAGATGATCAAATTGAAACCTTTGTTTTAGCCCTAAGCCGTGGTGCAGGGCTGCCTGGTTTGTCGGCCATGCCTATGCAATGGACTAGGCCAAGCCTTAACACTGGCCTAGTACAAGATTCTCAACAAGCCCATAGCTTAGAACCTTTAAGCCAAAATCCTATTCAAGTGCCTTTTTACAGGCCTTTATTAAAAACCAGTAAACAAGCGATTTTGCAATATTTAAAGCAGCACAATACTCGGTTTATTGAAGACCCCACCAATACCGATATTCAATTTACCCGCAATAAAATTCGCCATTGTGTGACTCCAGCATTAGAGCGGGCTTTTCCGCAGTACCGAGACACTTTCCAGCGCTCAATCGAGCATATTGTGCAAGCACAAAGCTTAATTGAAGAACTCGCCCAACATGATTTAATTCAAGTGGGCCAACCGCCCAAAATTAAAGAGTTACAACAATTAAATAATAACCGAATGGCCAATGTTTTGCGTTATTGGTTAAAAAACCAATTTCGGGTGTCGCCAAGTGCGGCACAATTACAAGAACTCATGCTTCAAATTGCCAGATGCACCACAAGAGGCCATCAAATCAATATAAAAATCGCAAATGGTAACCTTGAAAGGCAAGGACAAGCTTTGCATTGGTACAATCGGGAGGGTTAAGGTGATATTGCATAACCCTATGCAAAGCTGGCAACAGTGTAAAATGAGAATTTCTCATGAACATGGTTATAAAAAATCATCTTGACTAAGTCCATTTTTTGCTTGGCTTCTATAGCTTGCCTTTAGCGGCTAGCGCCTAGTGGTTAGGCTCAAACCTTTTTATTTACTCAACATCTCAGAACATGGCCCTCATCGTTCATAAGTACGGCGGCACCTCCATGGGGTCGACCGAGCGCATTACTAACGTCGCCAAACGGGTGGCTAAGTGGGTGCGTGCAGGCCACCAAATCGTGGTCGTTCCTTCCGCCATGAGTGGCGAAACCAATCGCTTATTAGGACTTGCTAAAGAATTAGCACCGACTAATCCTTCCGATGCATACAGTCGTGAATTAGATGCTTTAGCTGCCACTGGTGAGCAAGCATCTTCTGCATTATTGGCTATTGCATTACAAAAAGAAGGCATGGAAGCGGTTAGTTTTGCTGGTTGGCAAGTCGCAATTAAAACCAATAAAGCTTATACCAAAGCCCGTATTGAGTCCATTGACGATGCCCGAATTCGTGCAGAACTTAACGCTGGCAAAGTCGTTATCGTAACGGGTTTCCAAGGCGTTGATTCTGATGGCAACATTACTACTTTAGGTCGTGGCGGTAGCGATACCTCTGCAGTTGCAGTAGCAGCCGCTTTAAAAGCCGATGAGTGCTTAATTTACACCGACGTAGATGGTGTTTACACCACCGACCCACGGGTAGTGCAAGAAGCCCGTCGCCTTACCACTGTTAGCTTCGAAGAAATGCTAGAAATGGCCTCTTTAGGCTCTAAAGTGTTACAAATTCGTTCAGTTGAATTTGCCGGCAAATACAAAGTAAAGTTGCGCGTATTAAGCAGCTTTACCCCATGGGATATTGACCTCAAGGAAGAGGCCAATTCAGGAACATTGATTACTTTTGAGGAAGATGAACAAATGGAACAAGCCATCGTCTCCGGCATCGCATTTAACCGTGACGAAGCCAAAATTAGCGTATTAGGCGTACCCGACAAACCAGGCATTGCCTATCAAATTATTGGTGCTGTTGCAGCCGCTAATATTGATGTGGACGTGATTATTCAAAACTTGGCTAAAGACGGCAAAACCGACTTCAGCTTTACCGTACCACGCAGCGACTATACAAAAACTTTAGAGTTGTTAAAAGTTAAAGCTGCTGCCGACTTAGGCGCAGCTGAAGTAGTAGGCGATCCTAAAATCTGTAAAGTTAGCATTGTAGGCATTGGCATGAAGAGCCATGTAGGCGTTGCTGCTAAAATGTTTGGTGCATTGTCAGACGAAGGCATCAATATTCAAATGATTTCTACCAGCGAAATTAAAACTTCTGTGGTAATTGACGAAAAATACATGGAACTAGCCGTCCGTGCATTGCATAAAGCTTTTGAATTAGATCAAGCTTAAGTTAAAAAGCCGTTTTTTTATGGCATAATAACAGCATTGGAAACGTGACCGAGTGGCCGAAGGTGCTCCCCTGCTAAGGGAGTATGGGGTGTTGAGCCTCATCAAGGGTTCGAATCCCTTCGTTTCCGCCA
>CAZKWC010000020.1:0-21176 GCA_964556425.1 uncultured Limnohabitans sp.
AAGCAGGGGGAGAACCATACAAAACGGGCTTGGGTTTAACTTGCTAATGAAGTGACTAACTCCAATTCCATTTCAATTCATTGGCACTTTTTATTGATAACTTCTAGCGTCTTCAATGACCTTGCCATCGTTGGGTAAACTGCCAACTTCTACCAATTCAACTTGACCGCGCAATTTGGTTACATCACGAATGGCTTCGCTTACTTTGTTGCTAAGTTCAGAACTGGCTTGTGCGACTTCTACTTTTAAGGTCATTTGATCATTGGCCATTTCACCCGATACTACCAAACGTGCTTTAGCCACTTCTGGAAAGCGTTTTGCAATCGTATCGACTTGACCAGGATGCACAAACATACCTCTAATTTTAGTGGTTTGATCGGCACGTCCCATCCAGCCTTTAATACGAGTATTGGTTCTGCCAGTAGGACAATGGCCAGGTAAAACAGCAGTTAAATCGCCGGTACCAAATCGGATTAAAGGATAGTCGGGATTCATGGAGGTGACTACCAATTCGCCTACTTCACCTTCTGCTACCGGGTCACCAGTACCAGGGCGGACGATTTCTACCAATACGCCTTCATCTAAAATTAGGCCTTCACGGGCTGAAGTTTCATAGGCAATTAAACCTAAATCAGCGGTAGCAAAACATTGGTAACCATCAATACCATTGGCCAAATACCAGTCTCTAAGACTAGGCGGGAAAGCCTCTCCACCAAACATGGCTTTTTTCAAGCTAGGTAAAGCTACACCTAATTCTGCTGCTTTTTCAAGAATGATTTTTAAAAAGCTAGGTGTGCCAATATAACCGGCTGGTTTTAAATCGGCTATGGCTTGAACTTGTTGTTCGGTTTGACCTGTGCCGCCCGGAAAAACACTGCAACCCAAAGCATGAGCACCTGTTTCCATCATGGAGCCTGCTGGCACAAAGTGATAACTAAAACAGTTGTGAATTAATTCGCCACTTCTAAAGCCACTGGCGTAAATGGCTCTTGCCATTCTCCAGTAATCAATGGCTTTGCCTTCAGGTTCATAAATAGGACCAGGACTGGCAAAAATTCGGGGTAACTTAGCACCATAAGCTAAAGTACTAAAACCACCAAAAGGGTCACCACCGTTTGCTCTTTGCTCTTTTTGCAAAGCATGTAATTCACTTTTGCGGGTAACAGGTAAGGCCGCTAAAGCTTGCCTGGTTGTAATTGCCTCTGGATTAACATTAGCTAATATTTGAGCAAAAGCGGGGCTATTGGTTTTTGCATTGGCAATTTGTGCAGGTAAAGCAACTAATAAAGCCGCTTCACGCACAGCAGGTTCGCGACTTTCAAGCGCATCATAAAATTGACTCATGGAAATTTCTTTCTTGGATTGGATTGAATTAAGCCAACCAGCGTTTACGACGCTTGTAACTCTTTACATCTTTAAATGACTTACGCTCACCGCCACCCATACCCAAATAAAACTCTTTAACGTCTTCATTTTGAGCCAGATCAGAAGCAATACCATCCATTACCACACGGCCACTTTCCATGATGTAACCGTAATCAGCATATTTCAACGCCATATTGGTGTTTTGTTCAGCAATTAAAAATGTGACTTTTTCTTTTTGATTGAGGTCTTTCACAATTTCAAACACTTCTTCCACAATTTGTGGCGCTAAACCCATAGAGGGTTCATCTAACAACACCATGCTTGGACTGGCCATTAAAGCTCTACCAATCGCACACATTTGTTGCTCACCACCTGAGGTATAGGCCGCTTGACTGGTACGACGTGTTTTTAACCTTGGGAAGTAGTTATAAACTTTTTCAAGATTACGTGCTATTTCGGCTTTATCGGTGCGTGTATAAGAACCTGTTAAGAGATTTTCTTCAATGCTTAAATGAGCGAAACAATGACGCCCTTCCATAACTTGAACTACACCTCTTTTTACCAATTCGGCAGGTGTTAAGTTTTCAATGCGCTCACCTCGTAGTTCAATACTACCTTTGGTGACGGCGCCCCTCTCTCCTTGTAAAAGGTTAGAGATGGCACGCAGTGTAGTGGTTTTACCAGCGCCATTGCCACCTAATAAAGACACAATTTTGCCTTCTGGAACATTAAGGGAAACACCCTTAAGAACCAAAATAACATGGTTGTAAATTACTTCGATGCCGTTGACATTAAGGACGATGTTTGAAGTGCTCATAATTAAAGTTTAGTTTCCAGCCGAAAAAGTAAGAGAGTGAAGTTACGCTTTCGGCTGGGGGCTGCAAGCAACCCCCAGCAAGCTAAGCTAAAACGCTAGCTCTGTTCGAAAATTAAGATTGGCAATCAGCTGGTGTACGTGGAGTGATTTTTTTCTCTGCCGCGTATTTAGCTGCTGTTGACTTCACGAGTGGTTTCAAGATTTGTTCATCGGCTTGAATCCAATCAGAAGTGAATTTCCAGTTTTTGCCATCCCATGTATGGATACGAGCCCAGTTAGAACCCATGTGATCAGCACAAGAAGTACTGATTGGACGTGTTACACCTGCAAAACCTAAAGCATCTAATTTCTTTTGATCGAGTGCTAAGTTTTCTAAGCCCCAACGAGTTTGTTCGCCAGTTACCACTTTGCCCTTACCAAAACGCTCTTGCGCACGGCGAACACCTTCAACTGCCAACATTGCACTTAAAGCACCACGCATGTAAAGCACTTGACCCACTTCTTCTTTAGGACCTGTACCTTGACCTTTGTCATGCACATTAGCCAAGATATCTTTAACTACTTTGGAGTTTGGCTCTGCACCGTGTTGCATAGTCACTGCGTTATAACCTTTTGCACCATCACCTACGTCTTTAACGTCTGGCTCTGCACCGGCCCACCATACACCATACATTTTTTCACGTGGATAACCAGTCGCTTGTGCTTCTTTTAAAGCGGTAGAGTTCATAATACCCCAGCCCCATAAAACAACGTAGTCAGGGCGAGCTTGACGAACTTGTAACCAAGTCGCTTTTTGTTCTACGCCAGGTGCTGTAACCGGTAATAATTGCAAGTTAAAACCATGCATAGCTGCACGCTCTTGCAATAATGGAATTGGCTCTTTGCCAAACGGACTATCATGATAAACCAAGGTTACTTTTTTGCCTTTTAATTTGTCAAGGCCACCTTCTTTTTTACCAATGGCTTGAACCAATGCATCAGCAGCTAACCAGTAAGTACCTACTAATGGAAAGTTCCATTTAAATACGGTACCGTCTTGGCTTTCACTACGACCATAACCCGCTGTAATAAGTGGAATTTTATCGTTAGGTGCTTTTTCTGTTAACGCAAACGTAATACCAGTTGACAATGGTTGGAATACAGTAGCACCACCATGTTTACCTTTTAAACGTTCATAACACTCAACGCCACGAGCAGTGTCATAACCTGTTTCACACTCTTCATAAAGAATTTTGACACCGTTAATACCACCACGGGCATTGACTAATTTTAAGTAGTCAGCATAACCGTTAGCCCATGGCACACCATTAGGTGCATATGGACCTGTACGATAAGGTAAACCAGGGAAAAACTGTTCTTTTGCTTGCGCAAAAGCAACTGTACCCACTGCAGCTACAACAGCCGCTAAAATGAGATTACGAATTTTCATATTTGTCTCCTATTTAAACACTAACCAAAAACGAAAAATAAACTACCAAATTAATGCGGGAAAGGCCACAGACGTAATTTCTGTTTACCAATTGACCATAATTTTGCAAGACCATGCGGCTCTACGATTAAGAACCAAACAATCAAGGCACCAAAAATAATTAACTCAGCATGAGAAATCCCTGAAGTAGAAATTTCAATACCAAATAACTGACCTAACAAGGGTAAAAACTGATTAAGAGCAATTGGCAAAATCACAATAAAAGCAGCACCAAAAAAACTACCCATTATGGAACCCATGCCACCAATAATGACCATGAATAACAATCTAAAAGAAATATCAACTGAAAACGCAGCTGGCTCCCAAGCACCTAAATAAATAAAACCCCATAATGCACCGGCTACACCGACAATAAATGAGCTCACAGCGAATGCGGTTAACTTGGCATACATAGGGCGAATACCAATTACGGCAGCAGCCACATCCATATCACGAATAGCCATCCACTCACGACCAATAGCACCCCGTACCAAGTTTTTGGCCAAAATAGCAATCACTACCAACACGCTTAAACATAAAATATATTTTGAAAGTGGTGAGTTAATCGACATACCCAATACTGACAAATCGTTTACCGATACAGAGCCAGAGGGTGAATAATTAGTAAACCACTTAATACGTAAAAACATCCAATCACTAAAAAACTGCGCTGCTAATGTAGCCACGGCTAAATACAAACCTTTTACCCGCAAGCTTGGCAGGCCAAAAAAGATACCAAATACGGTTGCGCTTAATCCACCTAAAATTAAAACAACAATGAGTGGCAAGCCTGGCACACGAATAAAAAAGTTGTAGGCGGCATAGGCACCAACTGCCATAAAGGCACCAGAACCCAATGAAATTTGGCCACAGTATCCCACCAAAATATTTACCCCTAATGCCGCCAAAGACATAATGACAAAGGGAATTAAAATCGCCCTAAACATATAGTCACTGGTAAAAAATGGCACTACTAAAAAGGCAGCCAGCACTAATAAAATAATGGCCCAACGATCTTGTGCAATTGGAAAAATTTGTTGGTCATCACGATAATTCGTTTTAAACTGACCGTTTTCTCTATAAAACATTTTGTGTGTCTTTCACTGAATGATTTTGAAATTTGGAGCTGCTTGATAATGTTTTAAACACGATCAATAATTTTTTCACCAAACAGGCCTTGTGGACGGAATAATAAGAAAACCAAAGCCAATACATAGGCAAACCAGATTTCAATACCACCACCTACATAGGGGCCTAAAAATACTTCTGATAATTTCTCACCTACACCAATAATTAAGCCACCAATAATGGCACCCGGTACGGAGGTAAGACCACCCAAAATAACCACTGGCAAGGCTCGCATCGCCACTGTAGTTAAGGAGAACTGCACACCTAATTTAGAACCCCAAATCATGCCAGCCACCAAGGCCACCACACCAGCAACACACCAAACAATAAACCAAATACGGTTGAGTGGAATACCAATAGATTGAGCTGCTTGATGGTCATCTGCCACCGCACGTAAAGCCCTGCCTGTTTTAGTTTTTTGGAAAAATATACTCAGTAAAACCACTAACGCAGCAGCAATACAAGCCGCATAAACATCTTCTTGATTAACTAAAATACCGCCTTCAAAAACCGAATCTAATAAAAAGATAGGGTCTTTAGGCATACCCACATCAATTTTATAAATATCGCTGCCAAAAATAGTTTGGCCCACGCCATCTAAAAAGTAACTAATACCAAGAGTCGCCATTAACAGGGTTGCGCCTTCTTGATTAACCAAGTGTCTAAGCACTAAAAACTCAGCAGCCCAAGCGACTACAAACATTACAACACCTGCCAAAGCAAATGCCAATAAATTAGCTACCACTTTATTATCTAAACCTGTCCAAAGTGGAATCCACTCTGCAAAACGTGCCATTGCTAAAGCGGCCAAAAGCACCATTGCACCTTGTGCAAAGTTAAATACCCCTGAGGCTTTATAAATTAATACAAAACCAAGAGCGACCAATGAATACAACATGCCGGCCATTAAGCCGCCAATTAAAGTTTCTAGAAAAAATGCCATGAAGTTTCTCCGATGTGGGCTCTGAATTAATGGCTAGTGCCTAAATAGGCGCTAATCACATCTGGGTTATTACGCACTTCATCTGGAGTGCCATCACCAATTTTTTTACCGTAATCAAGCACAACGACTCGATCGGAAATATCCATTACAACACCCATATCATGCTCAATTAAAACCACTGTGGTGCCAAACTCATCGTTAATATCTAAAACAAAACGACTCATATCTTGTTTTTCTTCAACGTTCATACCCGCCATTGGTTCATCAAGTAATAACACTTGTGGCTCCATGGCAAGTGCACGGCCTAAGTCAACACGTTTTTGTAAACCATAAGGCAATTGGCCTACAGGTGTTTTGCGATAGGCTTGAATTTCTAAGAAATCAATAATGTTTTCAACAAATTCGCGATGCTTTTCTTCTTCACGTTGTGCAGGTCCAATTCGTAAAGCTTGCATAAACAAATTACTTTTAATACGCAAATTACGACCGGACATTAAGTTGTCAATCACGCTCATACCTTTAAACAAGGCTAAGTTTTGAAAAGTACGAGCAATACCCATAGTCGCCACTTGATGGCTATCCATGTGATCGAATTTTTGACCCTTAAAGGTAATAGAGCCTTGCTGCGGTGTGTAAACACCATTAATACAGTTGAGCATAGAGCTTTTACCAGCACCGTTAGGGCCAATAATGGCACGAATTTCATGCTCTTTTACGTTAAAAGATATGTCGGTTAAAGCTTTCACACCACCAAACGACAAGCTAATATTTTGGACATCTAAAATGACGTCACCAATTTTTTTCTTACTCATAATTTAGGCCGCTGCTTTCACTTTTGCAAAGGTTTGGGTGTCGTCAATTTTTAAAGTGGCACTCACCTTACCAGTACGGCCATCTTCAAATTTGACTTGGGTTTCAATGTATTGCTGTTTCATTCCGCCATAGAGAGCGTCAATTAAGGGTTGATATTTTTCTGCAATAAACCCTCTACGTACTTTATTGGTACGAGTTAACTCACCATCATCGGCATCTAGTTCTTTATGCAACACCAAGAAGCGACTCACTTGGCTACCAGCCAATAACTCGTCACGACTTAAATCGGCATTGACTTTTTCAATACATTCTTTAATAAGCGAATAAACTTCTGGCTTTTGTGCTAAATCAGTGTAACCAGCATACGGCAAATTGCGTCGCTCGGCCCAGTTACCTACGGCCTCAATGTCAATGTTAATCATGACACAAACCTGATCACGACCATCACCGTAAGCCACTACTTCTTTAATATGCGGGAAAAATTTGAGTTTGTTCTCGACATATTTTGGTGCAAACATGGCGCCATCATTGGTACCGCCTTTAATGCGGCCTACGTCTTTTACACGGTCAATAATTTTTAAATGGCCTTTGGCATCAATAAAGCCTGCATCACTGGTGTGGTACCACCCGTCGGCGGTTAAAACTTCAGCAGTAGCTGCTGGATTTTTATAATACTCTTTTAATAAGCCAGGTGATTTCACTAAGATTTCACCGTTTTCAGCCACTTTAATTTCAACACCTTCGCATGGCACACCAACGGTATCGGCCATGGCTTCATGATCGGGTTGCAAACAAACAAACACTGCGGTTTCTGTTGAACCATACAATTGTTTAAGGTTAATACCAATCGAGCGGTAAAAAGTAAATAAGTCGGGGCCAATCGCTTCACCGGCGGTATAGGCTACTTTTACTCGGCTCATGCCTAAAGTATTACGCAATGGACCATAGACAAAAAAGTTGCCTAAACCATACAGAATATTGTCAACTAAACCAACTGATTTTCCATCCATTTTGGCTGGACCCACGCGCTTGGCTACATTCATAAAGCTATGGAACATTTTGCGCTTAATGGCGCCAGCATCTTCCATACGAATCATGACGCTGGTTAACAAACCTTCAAATACCCTAGGTGGGGCAAAATAATAGGTAGGACCTACTTCACGCAAATCAATTGAAACAGTGGCAGCAGACTCTGGGCAATTGACCACATAACCGCATGACAACCATTGTGCATAACTGAAAATATTTTGGCCAATCCATGCAGGTGGCAAATAGGCCAATACTTCTTCTTTGCTATTGAGCTTGTCAAAAGAGGCTCCGGCTTGAGCACGATTGAGTAAACTGTAATGGGTATGCACTACACCTTTTGGATTGCCTGTTGTACCAGAGGTAAAGAACATGGCCGCTACATCTGCTTGCTGGCCTTTTTCGATTTCTGATTTTACAAATCCAGAATTTTGCTTATTAAATTCTATTCCGGCAGCTATTAAGCCATCTAAAGATAATAATCCTGGCTCTTCATAATTACGCAAGCCTTTTGGGTCGTCGAAATAAATATGGGCTAATTGTGGACATTGCTCACGTACTTCTAATAATTTATCCACCTGCTCTTGGTCTTCTGCAAAAGCAAATTTCACGTCGGCATTATTAATGGGAAAAACACATTCTGTGGCAGCGGCATCTTGATACAAAGGAATTGGCACTGCTCCTATGGACTGCACTGCCAACATAGTCGCATAAAGGCGTGGGCGATTGGCACCCACTACAATCATATGGTCATCGCGACGTAATCCTGCTTGATGAAGGCCTGCGGCTAAATTTTGAACCAATTCTGCCATTGCTGACCAAGTAGTGGTTTGCCAAATACCGTATTCTTTTTCGCGCATGGCGGGGTCTTGTGGACGCGATACAGCATGCGAAAGCAAAAGCTGGGGAAATGTCGTTTGCACTTTAACAACCTTTTTAGTACGTAATCAAATGGTAACTACAGCCATATTTTTTTAATAAGCTGTTGCCTTATGTCAAATATAGGATTTAATTTGACGCCAACATGTCCTTTGGACGACAATCTAGGGTAAGAGAGACTAGGACTTTCCCTTACTTCTCTTGTAATTTTTCAGTTTTGATCTTTACCTGACGGATGGCTGACTATGACGAATGACTTATCACTACATCACCGCAGACGAAACCCTAGTAATCGTGAGTTAAATGCTATTCCTTGGTTAGCAGGTTTGGAGCCTAGCGCAAGGCTACGCGCCGAAGCCGATTTAAAAGTAGGCGATGCATTGCCCGGTGATTTAGTTTGCCGAATTGGTAAACCGGTGACTTATTGGTTTGGTGTGATTGACGGATTGCTAAAAATGAGCAATGACCGCCCCGATGGCCAAAGCATGACTTTTGTCGGCATTCCTCCAGGGGCTTGGTTTGGTGAGGGTACTGCCCTTAAAAATGAGCCTTACCGCTACAATATCCAAGCCTTACGTAAAAGTACCGTAGCAGGATTGCCAATTGAAACTTTTCAGTGGTTACTCGATCACTCTTTAGCATTTAATCGTTTTGTGATGAACCAAATCAACGAACGTTTAGGTCAATTTATTGTGGCACTAGAAACCGATAGACTCAATAATCCTGATTTACGAGTGGCCAGAAGCTTGGCTGCTTTCTTTAATCCAATTCTTTACCCTGGAGTGGGTGATTTATTAAGAATTACCCAACAAGAGTTGGCTTATTTGGTGGGCTTGTCACGGCAACGGGTGAATGTTGCCCTTACCCATTTACAATCACTAGGCTATATTCGTGTGGAATATGGCGGTGTTAGAGTGCTCAATTTAGAGGCTTTAGCTAAGGGTAAGGGAATTTTGTCCAGCGATTGAGTCCCTGCACTCAGCAGATGTGCACAAGCGTTTTTTACACATCCAACGTATTTTCAAAAGAATTTCATTATGGCCAAATTGCCCCCCAATCCCAACCCCAACTACAATCGTTTTTCTGACCGTCAACCGTCAGATAATCAAAATCGCGGGCCATCGGAGCGGCGAAATCCCACTCATTATGAGCCCAGAACAAGAAACACCGACTCGGGATTTGAGCCCACTCGTTTTGCACCAAGCCCCTTAAGTGGTCAATCACCTTCATCGACTCAGCCAACACGTTCTAACACGAACAATCGACCGCGTGATTTTGATGCCAATTCAAGACCACCGTTCGCTGCAGCTGGCCGATCGAATTTTGACAATGGTGAGGGTAAAAATGCTCGTCCTAGACAAGACAATAGGCTTCAAGATAGATCGTATCCAAATAACACATCTAGTCTTAGTCTTAGTCTTAGTCCTAGTCCTGGTACTGGCTACACCAGTCGTGACTCCAACTATCCTAGGCGAACACCGCAAGACTCTGCCTCAAGACCTACTCAGGCTAGAAATTATTCGACTCGGCCCCAGCCATCCTCTATGCCCAACGACAGGACCAGAACGAGTACAGCAACTTATGCTCAGCCCGATCATTTCAGTCGGCCTGCGAGTAGCGACGGTCCTATCCGTTTAAACAAACGTATGTCTGAACTTGGGCTGTGCTCTCGCCGAGAAGCCGATGATTGGATTGCAAGGGGCTGGGTCAAGGTCAATGGTACTGTGGCCGTCATGGGGCAAACGGTAGTAGTTTCTGACCATATCCAAACTCACCGAGGCGCTCAAGAAGCGCAACAAGAAAAAGTCACTATTCTTATTCATAAACCCATCTCTTATGTGAGTGGGCAAGCCGAAGACGGTTATACCCCTGCGGCGGCTTTAATTAATGCCGATACCCAATGGACTGAAGATTTAAGCCCTAGGCGATTTTCGCATCACAATTTAATGGGCCTAGCCCCTGCGGGCCGGCTTGATATTGATTCCACTGGTTTATTGGTTTTAACCCAAGATGGACGTGTGGCACGTCAAATTATTGGTGAAAACTCACATATTGAAAAAGAGTATTTAGTGAGGGTAAGCATAAGAGAAGTGGATGGGCCTTACGCTGGGCAATTAATTACTGAAAATATTCAGGCCCAATTTCCATCTCATTTATTGGCAAAACTAAGACATGGTTTAAGCCTTGACGGCCAAGCCTTAAGGCCTGCCAAAGTGGATTGGATTAACCCAGAACAATTAAAATTTGTTTTAACAGAAGGTAAAAAACGCCAAATTAGACGGATGTGTGAATTGGTGGGGCTTCATGTAGTCGGTCTTAAACGGGTACGCATTGGAAGGGTAGTTTTAGGTCATTTGCCTTTAGGGCAATGGCGTTATTTAAGCGAACAAGAAGTTTTTTAAATATCTCTCAAAATAAAAAAGCCATACTAAATTTAGTATGGCTTTTTATTGATAAATGATTTATTAAAGCGACTACCAACACCTCTGATTTAATGTACTAACTTCGGCATCTGAATAAGCTCTTTTTTGACCAAAATTATCTAATGTAAAACTAACACACCCTAAACGATTCTCACCAGTTAACTGTCCCCCAATAGCGGTTGCTACCAACAAAAAACTGTTGGCTGTAGGAGGAGTAACAGTAGAGTAGCCAATTACATGGGTTTGATTGGCACCACATTCTGGGGCACAGGTCATGGCAGCAGGTAGCGCTAGTGGCGTAGTTGACGTCGAGCTGGCTAAATAAGTATTTTGCGTCGAATAATTTCGCTCCAAAAACTGCGCTGCAGTAACCAAAGCGCGTTTAGCCTCGGCTCTTCTTGATTTAATCACATAATCATTGTAAGCAGGATAAGCGATAGCAACCAAAATAGCCACGATTGCCAACGCGATCATGAGTTCAATCAAGGTAAAACCTTTTTGAATTTGTTTCATTTTAAACCCTTAACCAATCAACGATTATCAAGCTCTTGCCAATTGATTCGGCGTGGTGCATTTAGCAAACTACCAATCAACTCTCTTTTGCCACTCGGGCTGACTGTCGATTCGGTGGTAGAGCCTGAACTTTTTGTAATTTGTACATTACCCATCATACCTTCGCTTGCTTCACCACCCGGGTAATTCTTTTTGCCGCCAAAATCAACAAGGTCAGCACTATTAATTACCCCGTCGTTATTAGTATCAAAACTACGTTTAGTCGCAGTCCCAGATGTAGCCACTAAGTTATAGGTGTAACCACCTCTTGCAGTACAAGTAGTGCCATTGCTGCTTGGAGGCGCTAAACTGAAAAACAACATAGAACCACCTGGGCGATACTTAGGATTGGCCACTACCATTTCACCTGGACGCAATTTAAAAAACCAACCATTTTTATTGCCATTCTCACCTGCACCATAATTAACTGGTGTAGTACTTACCACCACTTTGTTGTCAATTGTGGCAAGGATTTTTTGCTCCACTAAAGTAGAAACATTAACCGTGGAAAGATTATTTTTATCTAATACACCATAAACAGTATGTTGACCGGGGTTAAAGTCGTAAATTAAAGGGCTTACTGATGGTTTGCCGGTTGCAAAATTTACCATATAACATTTGGTACAACTTACATCAGTTGGTTCAAATCGTTTGGCTAATGGTGCACTTACTATAGGGGCATTAGCAGAAAACAGCTTGTTAACAATTGATTTTGATGCATCAAAATTATCTAAGGTCACCTCACTTAGTGTTTTAGTGTCTTTGATATTAATAGCCCATAAATTACCCAATAAATCACCAACATACACTAAATCAGCGGTGCCATTGGCATCTACATCGATCACTCTTGGTGTGGCTAATCCATTATTCACTCCGGGTAAAACCAATTTATCGTAGCCCCCAGTGGCATCTAAATAAACCACAAACAAAGCGGCTCTGGCATTACGACTTTCAATACCATTACCTATAATAACAGCCGGACGATTCACACCACTACGTTTCACTTGAACGATTTGTGTGGAATAGTTGGTATCATCGACCGCTGGTTGAGCAACGATATAACCCATGTCTGAGTCATCATTTTGAGTAAACTCACGAATCACTAAATCATCAGTTGACTCTGTAACTGTGTCAGCTTTAGTCACATTTAACGCAGCAAAGCCTTGAGCTCCACGGCCAAAAGTGTTCACCAATACAGTTGCAAAACCTGTATCTAACTTCACATCCGCAATCATGGGAGTGTTATCGTTAAAATAAGGTTTACTACGCAAGGCGGTATTACTGTTGTCGGTATAACGTACCATTTCGTTCAGAATACGTTTAGGTAAGTAGCCAAACTGATGAGTCAAGACAACGGTAGCATCATTATCCACTACCTTAAAGCCATGTACAAAGCCATCATTAGCCGCTAAAAATACCATTCCATTTTTACGAGTAGGTGTTTTAACAAACTCAGCATAACCAGGTTGTTGTAACTCAGAATAACCCATTAAACCTCGAGGTGGTAAATAAAGAGTGCCTGAACCCACCACCATACCTAATTTTCTAGACTCAACACTTCTAACCCTTAAACCTGTGCTACCGCCTTCATCTACATTGCTGCCTCTTAAATAATTGAGTCTGGCCTCGCCTTTACCATCCACAAATCCAGATAGTTTTTTATTCAACTTAGCTTTAAGATCATCACTCAAATTATTCCAAGACATATCAACCGATTTACCATCTGGTCTTTGTGTTAACAAAACTCTGGCGCCCGCATCTATCATTGCTTCACTAGCTCTCGCTAAGGTAGGACCAGGTAAACCCGTGCTTGTATTTAACCTAGACACCAACATTTCACCCGACAAGGTTTTTTCATCAAATCGTGCATGAAATACCAAAGGCTTATCTTCATTTCTGATGGACGAAACAGCTGATGCAATATTAAAACCGTCTAACAATACCGACAAAGATAAACCTTTACCATTAATAGCCTTTGAATAATTAGAAGTAGCATTACCTACTAAACCGCTACTACCAAACCAATCCGCTGTGACTAAACAAGTACTAGAAGTCGGTTTAGTGCTCACACAAAACTCATGCTCAGGGCCCTCCCAAACAATGTCCGCAGCAATAGCTGTTTCATTAGAGGTTTGCCCACCTAATGTTAACTCTACTTTTATTTCTGGGTGAGTATCGTAATTAATGTCAGCAATACTCACCGTTCTCTCACCAGCTTCAATTGTTTTGGTCGCAATAAGTGCTGTAGTGTTTAAATTGTAAACTTTGGCAGTTACTTTAATACCTGCATTAGCACTTAAAGCAATGGCACGCCACTTCGGTTTAGGTGGTGATGCAATACTTGATGCATGACATTTATAAGCTGTAATTGGCTTTGAAATAAGTGTCATAGGAGGATTAGGAGAACCCGAGCATTTATCGGCACCCATAGCATCAAAGCTATAAGAAAAACCTGAGTTCGAATTAGTCCATAAGCAATCTAGTCGCTCTGGGTCATTAGTAATGGTGTAGTTTTCTTTGCCACCTGTAACTGTTTTGGGGAAATTAGGACATTTGGCACCCAATGCAAAATCAAAACATTGAACATAGTCTTTTTCATCAAAACTAAAAACCCTAGACTTGTAATTAAACTCTCTAACTGTTGCATCCCATTTTGTTACCGAAAATGGTTTAGCGTTACTCATTAACGCTTGTGTTGAGGTTAATGTATAAGGAGCTCCAGTTTCAGTAAAACATTTACGAGTTTGCATATTGCTGTTATTACCCCCGCCATAACCAACACACGCAGCAATAGGCTTACCATCGGCATTTAAAACCAAACGGGGACCATACATTGAAGATCGTTGCTCTATTCCAGTTACTGGCCAAGCACCACTACAAGCATCACCAGACACTGTATTAATACAATACATTTCTTTATTAAGGGTCACCAAAATTTTATCTTCCATGACTGTCGAACTTACATGGTAGAGATATTTATTCGTACCGGTAAAAGAGTTCATTTTATTAAGCATGGCTTGTGGTATTTTGTAAGGACCTGGCTTACTTAATACACAAGGAGCTTTAGTTTGAGCATCTACGCAACCTAAATTGCCAAGATGCGATATTGAAAATAGCTTACTACCAACTGCTGACAAAGCGTTGTAACGCTGAAAACCTGGACCATCTACCCAAGCCTTACCCGTTGGATACAAATGGGCATCAGTATTAGCGCAAGCACCTGTTGTATTAAATTTATGACAAGCTTGATTTTTTTCAACCTCAATAAATCCACAATCAGCTAATAAATTTAAATTAAAACAAGCAAAACCATTATGAAGAAAATTATCCTGAGTGTAATAAGTAGTAACAAACCATAACTCACCAGTTTCGCGATTCAAAACCGACATTGGCTCAAGCACCGTTTTATAAAACCTAGCGGGAGTATCTAGCGACTTACCACCTTCCCAACCCACGCAAGTTTGAGCCGTCACTGCATCAAAACATTTTAACGGCTTACCAGACTGATGATGGTTAACAATATACAACTTACCTTGATAAGAAATCACTTCAAAACCGTCACCTCCTCCCGTAAATTGCACGCTTGGCTTAGGCGGTGAGGTAAGAACACTTTCTTTAGGCTTATAAGTAAATTTAACCCCCTCAATTAAGGCGCCTTGTGCGGGCTCTGCAGTTGTCCAACCACCATTCACTTTATACACAGTGGTGTAGCCATACATGGCATAAGTCTTACCCGCCTCATAAGGTTGTCCACTTGGAAATAATATGGTGTGCTCTTTCCATTGCGGATAATCAATTACTGGTGCTGAATAAACACCCGCCCATTGAATCGTATCACCCGCACGAAAAGAAGTTGGACTACCAATAGTGTCGTTAGAGCCGTGTGTCACCACAGCCTGAAATGTACTGTAGCCCACTGTTTCGGTTGCTCCATCTGCCAATGCGCTAATTGACAAACTAGAACCCAACACTAGGGCGCATAGTGTTTTAATTATTGAATGTGTTTTAAATATTTTTTTAAACATCTTTCGACTCCTTATGGTCGGTAAGTTTGTTGCAAAGTAACTTCTGTGGTGCCGTTACGACCCCAACCTTTTGCAGTGATACGAAATAACAAATTTTTCTCTGAATCAATAAAACCTTCTATTAAATAGCGTGGTTGCTGAAAAACAATTGGAATAGCCTGTGTGCCGGTATAACGGCCTAATTGCACAGTATTGCTAGAGCTAGTTGACCAATTTTGTCTATCCAGCCAAGGTTTAGGATTCGCTGTACCGCCTGGGGTGTCAGTACGACCAGCCCATAAACCATCGGTCCCAGCCGCATCAAAACCTAATAACAAACGATCAATTTTTAAGCTACTACCTGGAATACAGGTAGAGCGACACAAATTAGAGCTAGCGGCGCTAGAGGTGGCACTCGCTGCTTGAGCAGTGCTAGCAACATTATTTAGCACTACACCGTCTTTTTCGCAGGCTTTAACTGTTGGCGCACCTATCGCATTGGTAGAAAGTTGCTGACATTGCAAATCATATTCAGCATCGCGAAGTGCAATTTCTGCAGCTTGTGTCGCTAACTGCCTATCGGCTTGAGCTCTTGCATTACGTTCATCAAAACTAGCTTGTTGATAGACCGCCAATGCCACAATGCTAAGCACTAACACCAAAATTACCGTCACAAATAATGTGGCACCCTTTTGGCGATTTTGCACTTGTTTTTTTTGCATATCGCAATACAAATTAAGAGTTAAATTTTTATACATTTTTTAACCCATTGAATTTCTTAAAGAAACTACTGATCTAAAAGTTTTGCGCATCCTAGAATCAGTGGTTTGAATATTAATACCATTACAATTATTGCTTACACTTGGGTTATTGTCAGTGCCTGGGGCGCCCACCATTACCAAGCATAAATCGACCTGCACCACTAAATTCCATGCATTTTTTGCTTGTACTTGTGCAGCTGTTAATAATTGCACACGTCTATCGATTGCACCATCGGCAACACCATATAACACTCGAAACTGTTCTACGTTAGCTGCAATTTGCCTAGCAGTGGAACTACCATTACCAATACACATTAATTGATTTTGGCTATTCACAAAATATCGATTGACTACAAAATCAGTACCCGTAGGTGGCTTAGCACCGTTGCAATCAGCAGAACCTGATCCAGAATTGACGTTATCGGTTACGCTTGGAGACAAATCAGAAGAGTTAGCAGGGGTGTTAGTTTGATAAGCGATAGCTAAAGCGCTACTCATGCCTCCTGCTGCACAGCCATAGTCGGCACTAAAAGTACTATTATCACAACCAAAAATGGCTGTGTTTGAACCTGTCACATTTTTATAGCGCAAACCAAAAGCATCTCTTTTAGTTTCGTCTGAACGTTCAATAACAGAATTGACTGCATCATCAAAGGTTTCTCTAAAACGACCTGTTCCTGAAAACACATCAACATAACCTGTTCGCTGAATACCTCGGGTGAGTTTGGTAGCAGCAAAGGCACCATCTTCTAATAAGCGTGCACCTACATCGTGTGTTCGTCCAATAGAAGTAGCGGCCAAAAACACGGCTGTTGCAGCACCAATAATAATTAAACTAATTACCATTCCCACCATTAACTCAATAAGGGTCATGCCTGATTGACGATGCTGAGGGGAATAAATTTTATAAGGGTAAGACATAATTTATACTGAATAATTGTCTAAGGTCTAAATGCCACAGTAATACAACGTACTGTCTTGGGTGTTGTCTCTGTCAGGATACCTGTTGGGCAATTGACCGAATCTTTTTGGGTTGCACTATTTTCAGCAGTAGAAGTCGCTTTGTCATTCCACATAATTACTACTTGCCTTGATGTCACATCATCTTTATCTAGCTGTGTTATTCTGCCTGCGCCGCCTGGCAACTCTGTGTTTATTCTTCCCAACCATGCATTTATATCGCTCTTTGCCAAGGCACCAGATGCAGAACAATCTACCCCTACCTCATTGCAATTTACCGAGCTAGAGGAGGAACTACCCCCATCATCATCATCATCGCCACCGGAGCCAGAATTATTGTTTTTTGTGTATGCGACAGCCTGCTCATAGCTTGTTAAATTGGGGGTAATGTAGTTATCGGTACTTAGTGCCAAATCATCTTTATTGGCACGCATGCGCTCTGTAATATCGTTAACCAAAATAGAGGCAACACTATAACTTTGTGAATTTTTTTGTTGTCCGGTGCTTGCCAATAACAAACCAGCAATACCCAATAAACCAAAAGATAAAATAACTAAAGACACCATCGCCTCAATAAGGGTATTACCTTTTTGATATTGGTTTTTCTTATTGTCTGATTGCTTAATTTTATATACCATTATTGACAAACCCCAGAGTTAGGAGCCCCCATAAATACAGCCTCTGTTTCAACTCTCACATGCCCCGACTGCACAAAAATCACATATCGATTATTAGGATGTACTGTACAAGCAGCTCTGGCACAAATTTTGATACACAAATTACCATTGGCCAAACTCATACCTTGACCACTAATTACAAATGGAGGATTGTTAGTTGCCGTATTAGGATAGGATTGTGTTATAAAACTTGCGCTAGTGCCGTCTGTAGCCTGAATTAGTGTTTCGCTTGAGTCAAACACTCCATTTCTGTCGGTTGAGGTGGCGGCATTAAATCCTGCGGCTTGATCATGAAACACAATCCAACCAGTTTCAAAACCTTCTGCGCTTGAAGTTGAACAACTATTGGCAAATGATGTTCTTCTGCAAACCACAGTTTGAAGGCCCGATCTTAAAGCCTGTTGCCGAGCGAAATTAATGGTGCCACGCAAGGTTGCGGCGTATCTGTCAATTTGGAATCTTTGGACAAAATCGGCAAAACTAGGCAAAGCAAGAGCCGTAATAAGCGCTGCAATACCAACCACTACCATTAATTCAACCATAGTAAAGCCGCACGCTTTCCCTCTCCTTCGCAAAGAAGGGCCTTTTTTAAAGAAAAGCCAAATGGATTGAGAGCGGTTCATATTTACAATATTGATATAAAAATTAGATACTCTCATTCTAAACTTTTGCTTCATTTAACTCTTGCCAATTGTCGGGCTTTGTACGCCATTAGTCAGGTTATGTCGGCATTTTTTCGCAAAATTGGCAACTAAATTTAAAAAATTTTGTTTTGAACCTGAATATTGAAGTTTGTAAAGGCATCCTCATCTATTGTTTACACAATATTCAAATTGTTATTTTCGGTGATACATATTATTGGTATCTTTCGTTTTTCTCTTATTTCCATTGAATTCAAATGACTAAAAAAAATCATTCTTTCCAAGCAGAAGTGAGCCAACTACTTCATTTGGTCACTCATTCTTTGTATTCCAATCGTGAAATTTTTTTACGTGAACTCATTTCTAATGCGTCTGATGCTTGTGACAAGCTCCGCTTCGAATCGCTTAAAAATAGCGATTTGTTGGGCAATCAAACAGCGCTTGAAATCAAAATTGAAATTGATAAAAATGCGAAAACACTCACCATTACCGATTCAGGTATTGGCTTATCTGAACAGGAAGCCATCGACAATTTAGGCACTATTGCCAAAAGTGGAACTCGTGATTTTGTCAGCAAACTCTCAGGTGATGAAAAATCGGACTCTCAATTGATTGGACAATTTGGCGTAGGTTTTTATGCTGGTTTTATTGTGGCCGATAAAATTACAGTTGAATCCAGACGTGCTGGTTTAAATAGTCAACAAGCGGTTAGATGGACCAGTCAAGGCACTGGTGAATTTGAAGTAGAAACCATTGAGCGCGAACAACGTGGTACCAGCGTTATTTTGCACCTACGCGACGATGCTCAAGACTATTTAAATCGATATGAAGTTAAAAATTTAATTTCAAAATATTCTGATCACATTAGCCTACCCATCTTAATGAAAAAAGAAGAATGGAAAGAAGGCCAAGACAATCAACCTGGCGAAATGGTGGTATTAGATGAATGGGAAACCATTAACCAAGCCAATGCCATTTGGACTAGAAGTAAAAAAGACATCACTCAAGAACAATACGACTCTTTTTACACGCAAATTAGTCACGATTACAATCCGCCACTTGCCCAAACTCACAACAAGGTAGAGGGCTCTAGCACCGAATACACTCAGCTGTTGTTTATTCCTAAAACAGCTCCGTTTGACCTTTACCAACGCGACAAAAAAGCGGGTGTGAAGTTATATGTCAAACGCGTCTTTATTATGGATGATGCAGAAAGCCTCATGCCTTCATATTTGCGCTTTATTCGTGGAGTAGTGGACTCCAGCAATTTACCTTTAAACGTAAGCCGCGAATTATTGCAAGAAAGCCGTGATGTCAAAGCCATTCGTGAAGGTTGTACCAAACGTGTATTAAGCCTTCTTGAAGACTTGGCTAAATACGACCAAGCTCCCATCAATAATGCCACTGACGCAAACGAAGTAAGCGATGTTTTAAGCGAAGAAGATATTGCCAAACAAGGTAAATACACACAGTTCTACAAAGAGTTTGGTGCAGTGCTTAAAGAAGGCCTTGGAGAAGACCAAAACAACCGTGACCGTATTGCAAAATTACTTCGTTTTGCATCCTCACAATCAGCTTCCGAGCTCATTAGCCTTGCTCAATACAAAGCCAAAATGAAAGAGGGTCAAAAGGCGATTTATTTCATTACTGCAGACTCTACTTCAGCAGCTCAAAACAGTCCTCAACTTGAAGTCTTTAAGAAAAAAGGCATTGATGTTTTATTAATGACCGACCGTGTAGATGAGTGGGCGGTTAACTTCTTAACCGAGTTTGATGGTACACCTATGCAAAGCGTAGCTAAAGGTGCTTTTGACCTAGGTGACTTACAAGACGAAGAAGAGAAAAAAGCAGCTGAACAAGCCGCTGAGACAGTTAAACCTTTAATTGCCAAGTTAAAAGAGGCTTTAAAAGACAAAGCAACAGACGTGCGTGTTACCACCCGCTTAGTCGACTCGCCTGCCTGTTTAGTGTCAGAGGAAAATGGTATGAGTTTACAACTAGCCAAGATGCTGAAGCAAGCTGGCCAAGAAGCTCCCGATGTGAAACCTATTTTGGAAATTAATGCAGACCATGCTTTGGTTAAAAAATTAGACGGTTCAGTTCACTTCAATGATCTAGCTCATATTTTATTTGATCAAGCCTTAATCGCTGATGGCGGATTGCCAAGTGACCCAGCTGCTTATGTGAAAAGAGTCAACGCCTTTCTGAGCTAACTAGCTCTCAACATGCATTCCCTTTTGCATGTTGAGTTCCTGCTTATACTCATCTTGAGCCCTGGCAATTGCTAGGGCTTATTTTTTGTTTAAACCATTAACACATCTTCTTGCATCGCTATTATTTGTTCATTTAAAGTTTGAATTTGTTCTTGCCAATAATGATGCGTGCCAAACCAAGGGAAATTAATTGGGAAAATTGGATCTTGCCATCTGTCTGCCAACCAAGCGCTGTAATGAATCAAACGCAAGGTTCTTAGGGGTTCAATTAAAGCCAACTCTCTCCTATCAAAATTTCTGACTTGCTCATAGCCATCTAATAGCATGGACAATTGCTCCGTTCTTTGACGCCTATCACCACTTAATAACATCCAAAAATCCTGCACTGCAAACGACATACGAGCATCATCTAAATCAACGAAGTGAGGTCCTGCTAGTAGCGCCCCTTCAGGGGTCCACAATATATTGCCAGGATGGCAGTCTCCGTGAGTGCGAAGATAACTGAC
>CAZKWC010000020.1:21276-48724 GCA_964556425.1 uncultured Limnohabitans sp.
GCCTGATTCCAGTTGTTTTCCAGCTCTATTGGAATGAGCTGCGATGCCAATAGTTTTTGTTGACTGTTTTTGCCAAAGTTTTGCCAATTTAAAGCAGGCCTGTGCAAAAACGGCTTGGCTTGGCCAATGGTGTGAATTCTAGCCAAAAATCGACCTATCCAGCCTAGCACCTCAGGAGCATCTAAATCGGGGGCTCTACCGCCTCTATAAGGGCTCACACTAAAATAATAGGTGTTCCAAAGATGCAAACTTTGCCCGTCCACCAAAATAGGTGCAACCGCTTGTATCTCAGCCAATGCCAACTCTTGTGTAAAACGATGCTCTTCTAGAATTTGCTCTTGAGTCCAGCGATTAGGACGGTAGAATTTTGCGACCACTGACTCCCCATTTTCAAGCCTGACCCAATAAACCCTATTTTCATAAGAGTTCAATGCGGTAAGTCTGCCATCGCCCATAAAGCCTACGCTTGCTAATGCATCAAGCACCACTTCTGGAGTTAAATTTTCGAAAGAATGTGAAGACATGTACTTTTTTGCTCTTTTATAAGGTTAAACAAGCTTCATTTTGACTGCAACTTGCCGTTTAAATCAAACTAATAGAACTATTTAATAATAAAAAATACTAATTTGTTAGAACCCTCAAACTCCAAACTTCTCAATTATTAAAAAAATACTGTCAATTCCTTATACAAAATTAAAAAAAACGATTCCGAGAGAACTCCAAAAAACCTATTAAATCTAATGGTAATAATTGAATTTTTCCATCAAAAAATAAATTTTGAAGCCAAATAACGCTCAAATTGTTGTAAAAAAGATACTTCTTATATCAAGTCTAAGCTTTTGAAATATATGTCATTTATTGATTTATGACGCCAAGACAGAAACAAGAATAAGGGTTTTAGCTCCCCCCATTTTTAAGTTGTGGTGAAATTTATTATCAAAACAAGCTAGAATCAGTAAAAGACCTATTATTTTTGATAGTCTTTTTTCTCTCACTGACTACTATGACTAGGACTCATCATGAAACTTTTAGAAGTGCACCAATTAGAAAAATTATGTAAAGAAAACAACTCCGTCAAAATGGAAGCGTTTCTATTGCCTTGGGAAGAAGCTGGTACCCATGTGTTAATGTTAAAGCGTGAACGTGATTCATTCATGGTTCGCATTAAACATCATAACCGCCCACGCGTATTCAAAACAGTAACCCCAGCTTTGTTAATTAGCAAGCGTTGCGGTTTGAATTCTATTGTCATTAAATTAGACAAAGAATCTGTTGACTTACCGGCATCGGCTTAATCTGTAAACGGGGGGTGTAACCTTCCATTTATAACAAATCCTAAACGGCATGCATTCTTCATTGAGTGCATGCCGTTTTTTTTGCAATCATTTTAGAAGGTCCACTTTAGGCACCTACTAACTCTACTCAATATCAAGTAATAAACACCATCAAAAAACAACATTTGAAAATAATTTGTTATTTTTTATTCTAAAAATGCAATTTTGATTGCAAAAAAATACCCAAATTCTTATTATTGGGACTCATCAGAAGATTTATTTCAAAAATTTTTGGGAGTTCCCATGTTTATTCAAAAACTTGCCAAGCCCATTGCATTGGCTTTTACAAAGTTCTTTTTCATCATCTGTGGGGCTTACTTTCATGCCTGCGCCCATGCACAGGTCTTAGGCAACTCAAGCACCCTCATGCAAAAAGTAATCAATGAGCTCACCGTTATTGGTGGCTTAGTTGTCACTATTGCCATTATGTTTTGTGGATTCAGAATGGTTTTCCAAGCGGCTCAATGGAAAGACATTGCCCCTATCTTTTGGGGTGGGGTATTAATTGGCGGTGCTGCCTCTATTGCAGGCACTGTTTTAAGTTAAGCAACTCCATTCACCAAAGAGGTCTTCATGGATCCCATTTTTAAAGGGGCGACTAGGCCCGCAATGGTTTTAGGCATACCCCTTTTACCTCTCATTATTTGCTGCATGACAGGACTTTTATTGTCGATTTGGAGCCTATTGTTATTGGGCCAACTCATTGGTTTTTTAGCTTTAGCCTGCACCGTCACTTTGCTTTTGTATATGCGCATTATTTGCAAGCATGACGATCAAAAACTCCATCAACTCATACTTCAACTGCAAAGCAAAAGCGCTAGACGCAATTTTTACTATTGGGGTTGTCAAAGTAGCTCACCTCATGATTACACCTTGCGCAAACACCCTTTAATTGCATCTTAAGAATTCAGTCCATTGTTATTTTTATCCTTCACACCACAGGGGATGCGTCATGAAAGCTCATGCATTTAATGCCAACACAGAAGATCTTATCAGTCATCACTTGCCATTCTCTAGCTGTGTAGCTGAATCTATAGTCAGCACCAAAGAGGGGGACTACTTGAGTACATGGTCAATTGAAGGCTTATCCTTTGAAGGACTATCTAAAGCACAGGCGCTTGCCAAAATGGATCAATTCAACTTATTGGTGAGGAGTTTATCCAATGGTCATTTTGCGTTTTGGATTCATAGAGTCAGGAGAAATATTCAAGACCGACTTGGTGTAGCTGGAAATGACTTCAGTCAACAAATGCTCCATCGGTATTACAAAAATTTAGAACAAGGTGGTCTCATGGCCACTGAAATATATCTCACTGTTATTTATCGACCTCATCCACAAAAAAAATACGATTTTTTCCCTAGGATTTCTTTCTCGGCAACCGATATGCTTGCAGAAATTCGCATGGCCCAAGAAACGCTTCAAGAAATTGATAGGCAAATCAATAGCAGCTTAAAAGCCTATGGGCCACAACTTTTATCTTGCTATGAGTTCAACAGTCAGCGCTATAGTACACAGCTAGAATTTTATGCCTATTTAATTAACGGACACTGGTGGAGAATTCCAGTTAAAAATATTCCTCTGTTTCATTATTTAGCCGTTTCTAGAGTTTTATTCGGCGACCAAATCATGGAGTCTAGAGATGCTATTGGGTCTAGTTTTAGTTGCTTCTTAGACCTTAAAGATTACGCAGAATTTACCGAGCCTGGCATACTCAACACACTACTAGGGCTCAATTGTGAATACATTGAAACACAAAGCTTTACACCACTATCCAAACCAGACGCCATTTCGGCATTAAAAACCCAGCGTAACCAACTCATTGCAGCCCAAGATGAAGGGCTTAGGCAAATTATTGATTTAGATGAAGCCTTAGACAATATTGTGAGTGGTAACTTTGCTTTAGGTGAATATCATTATGTGATTGCCTTAAAGGGAGCTAGCCCACAACTGGCCAAAGATGCAAGGGCCAGCGCGATTGAAGCTTTGCAACAAAGTGGCTTTTTGCCTGTTGCAATTGATGCTGTCATTGACCACGCCTTTTGGTCTCAATTACCTGGTAACTGGAAAAATCGCACGCGATGCGCCAAAATAAGTTCACGAAATTTTACTGGGCTTGCCTCTTTGCATAATTTTGCATCTGGCAAACGATTAGGTAACCCATGGGGTGAGGCAGTTACGATTCTCAAAACTCCCGCTAAACAGCCCTTTTATTTTAATTTCCATCCAAGTCCTACCAATGAAGACTCCTTTGGTAGCAAACCTTTAGCCAACACTCAAATTATTGGTCAATCTGGTGGGGGTAAAACGGTTTTAGCTTTATTTTTAGAAGCTAATGTAGCTAAATATCAAGCCAAAATTGTTTATTTTGATAAAGACCGTGGCGCTGAAATAGCCATACGTGCTAGAGGTGGCCAATACCTCACTATTCAAAGAGGCCATGCGTCTGGGTTTGCACCATTTAAATTAGAACCCACCCCTCTCAATCAAAATTTTTGGGAAGATTTAATTCGATTTTGTGTGACACCGCCAGGTCACTCATTATTGCCTAGCGAAGAAGCAGAAATTCACAATGCGGTCTTGGCACTTGCTGCACTACCACAAGCCATTAGAGGCTTTGAAGCTATTCGGCAAAATTTACCACAAATCAACGAAAACGGAATCGCAGCCAGATTAGCCAAATGGTGCCATGGCACAGGACAACTAGGCTGGGCTCTTGATAGCGACCAAGATTTATTCCCGGTACTACACCATGCCAATAGCAGCTGCTTAATTGGTCTTGACTACACCGAATTATTAGATGATGAAAACGTCTGCCCTGCGGTCATGATGTACTTAATGTACCGAGTTGAACAAATGATTACAGGTCAACCATTCATCTTTTTTATGGATGAATACTGGCGTGCCTTAGCCAATCCGGTATTTGAAAAATTTGTAAAAGATAAACAAAAAACTATTCGTAAACAAAACGGCCTGGGCGTCTATATGACACAAAGTCCTTCGGACGCATTACAAAGCCCTATAGCAAGAGCCCTCATTGAACAAACTGCCACCTTTATTTTTTTACCCAATCCTAGTGCTGACTATCAAGACTATGTCAAAGGTTTCAAACTAAGCGAAGCCGAATTTGAAGTGCTTAAAAGTTTACCCGAAGGATCACGATTATTTTTAATCAAACAGGGCAACATCACTACAGTTGCCAGCCTCGATTTATCTGCGCAAGCACAAGACATTAAAGTCTTATCGGGTAGCACGGACAACCTACAAATTGTCAGTCAACTTAGGCAACGTTATGGCAATGAGCCCGAACATTGGTTAGCCCCATTTTTAAGAGGTGAAAAATGAAATCCTATCAACAATGTATTAAAAATTTAGCCTTGTTATCGCTCATCTTATCTCATATCAGCATTAACGCTCAAGGAGTTGGAATTCCGACCTTTGATATTGCTGGCTACTTACAGGCCCTTAGAACCATTCAGCAACAAGCACAAATGCTCACACAACTTCAAGATCAAATTAACAATCAGCTTTTACAAATAGAGGCCATTACAAAAACCCGCGATTTAAAAGACTTGTTAGGCATTAAAGATATAGAAAACCTAATTGACCCAGCCGCTTTGGCTGCTGTTCAAAAACTAGAAAACTCTGGCATTAGTGAAGTAGGTATAAAAAACGCAAAAATGAATCATGCGGTCGCACTCAGAACCGCAGAGAGATTACAAAAAAGAAAACAAGAAATCAGTCAAATGATGGAGGCTGCTAGCAAAACAGTTGATGCAAAAACTTCTGCCGATTTAAGCGCTAGAGCAAGTGCCCTGAACGCCTCTTTACTCAACGAAATGCTGTTTCAACAAGAGTTACAAAAAGCCTCAATTGCTAAAACTATTTGGGATGAATATCAACTCAGACAACAAAGTTTTGATCACTTTGCGGTGGGCAAAGCAAACCCCTTTCAAATGAAACGCCCTTAGGAATCATCATGGCCATTCAATACACCCTATTTGCAGATGCAGCAGCGGTAGCGCTTGTGCCATTTAATAGTTTTTTAAGTAGAGGCCAGCAAATTGCACAAGATATGCAAGTACTCATCATTTTGGGATTAAGTATTTATATTTTTTACCAAGGTGCGCTCGCCATGAAAGGACAAAATAATCAACATCCACTGGTAACGGTTTTTGGAGCCAGCGCAAAAGTGGTAATCTGCATAGGTTTTGCCAGCTATTTAGGCTACCACTATGCAGTTGGTGAATCTATCGTCATTGAGTTTCAATCATTTTTTGCACAATTATTTGCAAGCAATAGCTCTACACCCAGTGTATATCAATGGGGCAAGGAACTTTACCTATTCGAACAAATCGATAAAGCCTGCCAACCATTTTATGAAAGCCTTAGCACTGTCGCTCAGCACAGCCTCAATTATGACAACAACAGCGGCAGTGGTGACCGCACTATGGGCTTAATCACTTTATTAAGTGCCTATATTCAATCCATCACAGTATTGGCTTTTGCCAGCTCAATTGGCCTGATGATTTTATATTTTAGAGTGGCATTATTACTATGCCTTATGCTGGCTCCATTTTTTATTATTTGTGCTTCTTTTAAAACCACCAATCGTTTATTTTATTCTTGGCTTTCTACCTTTATTTCTTATGTTTTTACAGCAGGTATAGCGGCCCTGCCAGTGGGAATAGCTATTTCTCAACTAGAGCAATTTGGCCCTAATTTTGCAAATGCAATCAATAATATTGGTGCAGAAAATGCCTCAGGTCTTGATTTTTTTGTCGCTCCACTGACCGCCTTAGTGACCAACGGCATGTTAATTTATTTATGCATGCGAATACCTGCTTTGGCAGGTAAATTAGTAGGTGGAATGATTCAAGGCCCACACTCATCAGACGCAACTGGTATGTTGCAGTCTAGGGCGGCAGGTTTATTCGGCAGCAGAGGTTCTAATTTATATGGCGGCAAATTGGGTAACGGCTCTACGGCTAGAGACAGCTCGGGTCGCTTTATCAGTGGTAGCCCCAAAGCCGGTAGTCCTGCACATCAAATCAGCATGGGTGCCGATCGCGCACTAAACGGACTTCGCGACTTAAAAAATAATTTATTAGCGCAAGCTCAACCAATTGGCTCCAACAAGAGCTCAGCCAAACCCTTCAACTCTGGAAGAGCTAAACAAGAGACGATTCAAGATCGAAAAAACAGACAAAACCCTCATCCTTAAAATCGAATTGCTCCACTATTGCTACCTCATTATTTCTACTCGCTCAATATTGTTTCAACAAGGATGAATATGCTCTTTGGAAAAAAAAACATCACTACACAAGCCCATGAGTCATCCCTCTCTAGCATTAGTTGGGAAATTAGTATTGTGGAGGCACAAAGACGCTCTGCTAAATTAGCATGGAAAATTGCAATTGCGAGTTTAACTATTGCACTTTTAGCAATTACCACCAGTGTGATTGTTTTACCTTTAAAAACGACCGAAATAAAAGTAGTCACCGTTGACAAACTCACTGGTGAAACGGGTCTATCTGGGCAACTTAGTGCATATGCTCTAAGTCCTAACGAGCTCAATGATAAATATTGGACCAAGAGGTTTTTAGTCGCTAGAGAGCGCTATAGCTACAAAATATTGCAAGCCGACTACGACATTGTTCGATTGCTTGCCGCTAATACCCCATGGAAAAATTATTCAAATTTATTTGAGGGTGCTAATAGTCTTGAAAAACAATACGGCGCAGATATAGAAATTATTCCCACCGTTTTAAGTAGCACTATTAGTGCCAACTCAATTGCCACTATTCGTTATGAATTAAAAGAGCGCGACCTACGTAATCTTGATAATAGCACTCAAAAAATTGAACGCCGAGTTGCCACCATTCGGTTTCATTATGCGCCTAACTTAAAGGCTAGCGAGCGCGATTTAATTGAAAACCCCTTTGGTTTTACAGTGGACTCCTATCAATCTGTTTTAGAAGTGGCAGGCACAAGCCCTGTGCAAATCCAAACAAGCACCACTAAATGAGGCACTAGATGAAACCATCTCGCTTAGATTATTTTTTAATCATTATTATTTTTGGCTTTACGATCAATAACCCTGTATTTGCAAAAAATAAATCATGGTTGTCGTCAAAGCCACTAGAGTTCAAAAATAATGACCACGCACTACCGGCCATCAAGCTTGAGCCGCATTCCAATAATAATCGAATTCAAACAATTGAAGTCAATCAGCACTCCATTATTAATCTTACTTTAATAAAAGGCCTACCCACCGTTATTGAACTTCCCCAAGGAGAAAAAATACAAGATATAGCGGTGGGCGGTTTAAGTGATTGGTCACAAGAATGGGAAATAGTCAAACGTGACTCTTTGTTTTTTATTAAGCCACTCAAAAATGCCAGCGCTACTAGTTTAATTTTAAGTAGTCATTTACAGCAATATATTTTTGATCTCAATCCTATTACTAATCTTAAAAAATCAAATACTCCAACACAAGCCATATCAAGATTAATATTGCAACGAAAACCACCAAGCCCCACCATTGATCAGGCACTTCAAGAAAAGCAAATTAAACAAACTCATCTATTCATTACTCAAGCTGAAGCAAAAATTAAAATCATTGAGTATCAACTCAAAACGGCCCGTGAAAAAATGACTCAAGAGCAATATAAAAACTCCGACTACAGCCTTGAAATTACGCAGCTCAATGAAGACATACAACCTAGGCAGGTGTTTGATAATGGACGTTTTACATATTTTCAATTTCCCAATCAGTTAGCTATTCCCGCTATTTACAGAAAAGCCAACTTAAGTGATCAAGAAACCCTTATTAACTACCATTTCGAAGATGATTTTTTAGTAGCACACGGTACGGGAAAAAGTTGGACTTTAAGACTTGGAAATTCAGTCGTGGCCGTCTATAACGAGGCTTATGAAGCAGAAGGTATTACGTCAGTAAACACTGATGCTGAATTTGCTAAGCGGAGTTTAAAATGAAAAACTCCAATCCCAATGAAGTCAATCAGAGCTCAGTCGGTGCCTCAAGTACTCAATATTTTCAAACCGACGACAACCCACATTTTCAAGCTGAAGCAATCTCTTCACCATTTAATCGCGATATAAAAATTAAATTAATTTTTATTGTGGTGGTCATAATTTTTTTAATTGCAGCTGGATTTTATTTAAAACATTATTTTTCAGATCAATTCAATCAAAAAAATAATATAGTGAATAGAACCTCAACAGAGGATTTAATTGCCCAAAGAAAAGCCAAAATTTTTGACCCTGGTATTGAACCCAGTGCTGTCGCCTCTACTGCTAAGCCATTAACAGCTACAACACCCCTCGCTATTGCAAACCCCAATTCAGTGCCAATTACTTTACCCAACGATCTCATCCCCAGCAATACTTCGGCTAGTGCTGATGCCTTAGCTAATTTTCATTTTTCAGCAGGCCCCCAAGCTCTCAAGGCAGGAGTAGCTCCAATTAGCCATGCATCCATGATGTTATCTCAGGCCAATGGTAGCAACCTAGGCAATACTTATCAAACAATCCCTGTTAGTGCAAACCATCAGTCTGCTTTAGTAGCCACTAACCCTTTATTACTTAATCCCCCTCAGACTCCTGCCTTTCATATTGGCAATGGCTTAGCTGACAGCACTGCACAAGTGAGCAACGCTACCAAGCTCCTCACCATAGAGCAACAAGCCCAAACCGCAAGGCAAAGATCTAACACCACATTAACGGCAACAGCACAAATTTCTGCCTCCCAATTAGGTCGTAGAAGTTTTGTTTTAACCAAAGGCTCGTTTATCCCTTGTGTTCTTGAAACTCAATTAATTTCCAATGTATTTGGCATGACTTCTTGTGTAGTGACTCATCATGTTTATTCAGATGATGGAAAGGTGATTTTGTTAGAGCGGGGTTCTAAAGCAACTGGTAATTACGGATCGAATTTACGCAATGGCGACTCTCGCTTAGCGGTAGTGTGGGATCGAATTAAATCACCCAAGGGAGTCGTGATTGATATTAATTCACCCGCCACTGATGGACTAGGAGCAATGGGGCTTAGTGGTACTATCGATAAACACTGGTTCGAGCGAATAGGTGGGGCAGTTTTATTATCTTTGTTACAAGATACGGTGCAATATGCCAGCTCTAGTTTAGCCTATCATAATTACATCAAAGAACAACAAAACCTCAATGCTAATCAGAATAATTTAAAGAGTAGTTCAGAACAAACTAGTACTACCTTTACCGACCCAAAAACCGGTATAAGCACCACTGTCACGAAACAATCAAGCACTGGTTCTGGCGGTTTATCTGGCAACAGTACGAGTCAAAATAATACACCTAATGCTCCAATTTTTAATAGCAATCAAACTAACAAACAAACCGGTCAAATTGCCGAACAAGTATTGAGCGCCTCTATTAATGCAGCACCTACACTTTATAAAAACAGAGGTGATTTAGTTTATATATTTGTTGCCAATGACTTGTGGTTTGACTCTGTCTATGAGTTAACACCCTAGCTTTTATTGCTTTTTATTTCAATAGGCAGCCTTATGAACTCTTCTATTCTATTTTCAAAAGCCTCGTCTGGTGCAGAAATACTAACGGCCGAGCCCATCGCCTACGACGCATCGGTGAATCATTTTTTATTACCTCTACAAGCTTTTTTAAGTAATCCACAAATTACTGAAATTTGCGTGAATAGTGCGGGTTTGGTTTTTATAGAACTGCCAAGTGGCTGGCAAAAAATCAATCTTCCCGAATTAACTTCCGGTCATTTAAATAGTCTATCAATTGCAGTGGCAACTGCTTCTAAACAAGAAATTTCAGCTCGTAAACCTTTATTAAGCGCTTCTTTACCTGACGGCTCTCGTATGCAGTTTTTAGTGCCTCCTGCTGTATCTATGGGGCACTCGATTACTATTAGGAAACCTTCTCGTTTAACTCGAAGCCTAGAACAATATCAGGCCGAAGGATTTTTTGACTCTATTGCTCAAAGTCAAAATCAACTTAATGCAATTCAAACTCGTTTACTTCAATTAAAAGAAACTCATCAGTACACTGAATTTTTTAAGTTAGCTGTTTTAAACCACCAAAATATTGTGGTGGGAGGAAAAACAGGTAGCGGCAAAACTACTTTTATGAAAACTTTAGTCGCAGAAATTCCCGCTCATGAACGACTCATTACCATTGAAAATGTACGTGAGTTATTTTTAACACAAGAAAATAGAGTGCACCTACTTTATAGCCAAGGCGGACAAGGAGTTGCCAATATCAGCCCTAAAGAATTATTAAGCTCCTGTCTCAGAATGCGTCCCGACCGCATTTTATTAGCCGAGCTAACAGGTGATGAATGTGAGGAGTTTATTCAAATAGCCGCCTCTGGTCATCCAGGCTCTATTACCAGCATGCATTCGGTGACGCCTGCACTTGGCTTTGAGCGTATGGCAGCTATGTTGCGTAACCGAGCGGGAGCTTCGCCCGAAACACCTCTCGAAACCCACAGACGTTTAAAAGCAGCAATTGATATTTTTGTGCAGTTTCAACGCGACAGTAGCGGTAAACGATTGATTAGTGAAATTTATTATGACCCTATTGGTCAATTAAAAGCGGCTCAACATTTTTTTAATTAGTTTTTATCCCAACAAGGATTATTATGACACCCACTCATTTCAAATGGAATAAAAAATCAAAAATCATCATGATATTGATGGGTTTGTTTTTAGCTTTGTGGGTCAGTAATTATTTGGCTGGAATGTTGTGCTTAATCTTTTTTGATCAAGACCCACAAATTGTTCAACTCAATACCTATCTTTATGCTTGGCAACATAGTTATGCGCCCAGCAAAACTTCTAAAATTGTGGTGCTTGCGGGTGTTATTGCATTATTTATTTGTTTATTGCCTTTATTTTTAATTTTTATCACTGCCCCAAAAACCAATCCCAATCTTCATGGGCAGGCTCGATTTGCCACTGAATCTGAAATCAAACAACATGGCTTTTTTTCTGATGCCGGTTTAATTGTGGGACAGTGGGGTAAACGTTTATTACGTTTTCCTGGCAATGAGTTTGTTTTATTATCTGCCCCTACTAGGTCAGGTAAAGGTGTCAGTACGGTAATTCCTACTTTATTAAGTTTTACCGATTCAGTAGTCGTATTAGATATAAAAGGCGAAAATTTTCAGACCACGAGTCGCTACCGAGCAGAACAACTAGGGCATCAAATTTATTATTTTAATCCGTTTGTCGAAAACAGTGCTCGCTGGAATCCCCTCACTTATGTTTCGCGTCACCACCACTTTATGTCGCGCGACTTAATGGCTTTGGCAATTATTATTTTTCCCGAAGACCCGCAAAATCCTTTTTTTTCAAATTCATGTCGCAATATGTTTGTGGCTATAGGTATGCTAGTTTTAGAGACCCCCGAACTCAGTCCCACCATAGGCGAAATTGTGCGGCAAGCTAGCGGCAAAGGTAGTGGCTTGCGAGATTATTTAAATCTAGTGTTAGCCAAAAAAGTTGCTTCTACTACCACTTTTTTTAGCCCTGCATGTATTCAAAATATTCATAATCTTTTACAAAACTCAGATGAAACTTTAAAAAATATTCAATCCTCATTTATGGCGCCTTTATCGCCATGGTTAATTCCCTTGGTAGATAAAGCCACTTCTGCCAATGATTTTGATTTATGCCAATTGCGCCAGCAAAAAATATCCATCTATTTGCACATTCCAGCAGGTGAGTTGCTACAAGCGGGCTTTTTACTTAATTTATTTTTTTCACAACTTATTAATGAAAATGTAAGGCAACTCCCCGAAGAAAACCCCTTACTTCAGCATCAGTGTTTATTGTTATTAGATGAGTTTACTGCGATTGGTAAAATTGAAATTATTGCTAAAGCGGTTGGCTTTATTGCGGGCTACAATTTACGACTACTTATTGCGATTCAAGACAAAGCCCAATTAGTTGCCACCTATGGCAAAGACGATGCACAAAATATTATTTCTAATATGGGTTTGTTAATTTGTTTTACACCCAAGCAATTAGAAGAGGCAGAGCATTTATCAAAAATTATTGGCGATCATACTGTTACTGTGCAATCGGTGCAGCACGCCAATATTGGCTTATTAAATGCAGGGCAATATTCACAATCACTTTCGGTCTCTGAGCAAAAACGTGCGGTCATGTTGCCACAAGAATTATTAGCAATGTCTGACAAAAAATTGCTCTTAGTTAGACCCGGTATGCCTGTTATACAGGCGCAAAAAATATTTTATTTTTCTAATTTATTTTTTACTAAAAAATTAATGATGGTAAAAAATATTGCACGCACTATTGCCGGCCATACCAGAAAAATACCCCTTGCTATACCACTTCCGGCTGCCCATTGGCCCGAATTCACTCAAGCCTTTGAACAGTCTGATTTTTATTTAAAATGTGTGGTCACAACTAGTCCTAGTCAGTCTATCTTAGTACCCTCAGACAATACTTTACTGAGTAAGAATGATAATTTTTTGACTCATTTTGCTGCCCATTCCAACGCCCTGTTTAGTGATAATGCACTTGACCCACAAGCATTAGATTTTTTAGCCCAATCTTTTGTGGATCAGTTCTTAGAGAACCAAACCATTTCAGCAAGCGCTAGCTAAGTGAACCCGCTATTTTTATTCTGGATTCGATAATTTTTCTATTTCTGCATCGCTATAACCTAGTGGTTTTAGCAACTCTTTATTGTGCTGACCTAATGCGGGAGCATTTCTTAATAAGCTAAGGCGCTGTCCATTCATTGTAATGGGCAGCAACACAGTCTTGGCTGCACGTCCATCGGGTAATTTTATGTCGGCCAATGTACCGGTTGCATTCAAATGAGGATCGTCTAATAGATCTTGTGGTTTGGTAATTGGGGCATAAGGTAATCCGTTGGCCTCAAAAATGTCACTTAGCTGTTTTGCAGTCAGATGCACTAATCTTTGTTTGAGCAAAGGTAATAACCATTCTCTAGCTCTTACTCTATCGTTATTGCTTAATAATCTTTGATCTTCAAATAAATCACTTAATTGAAGAGCCGTACAAAATTTTTCCCATGCCCCATCGCCTGTGACCGCTAAAAAAATTTGTTCATTGTTTTTTACTTCAAACACATCATAAATACCCCATGGCGAAATACGTGCGGGCATTGGATCGGCTGCTTTTCCAGTGACTGCATATTGCATCATATGTTGGGCCACTAAAAAGATGTTGTTTTCAAATAAGGCACTTTGAATTTCTTGTCCTAAACCAGTTTTTTCTCTTTGCGCAAGGGCTGCCATTACCCCAATCGCCCCAAACATACCACCCATAATATCGTTCACGCTAGTACCCGCTCTTAATGGATCTCCCGGTCGTCCTGTCATATAGGCTAGGCCACCCATCATCTGTACGACTTCATCTAAAGCGGTTCGGTGTTCATAAGGACCAGGCAAAAATCCTTTATGACTCACATAAATTAATCGCGGGTTTAATTTTTTAAGGCTCTCATAATCAAAGCCTAATTTTTTCATCGTGCCCGCTTTAAAGTTTTCACTCACTACATCAGCGCTTGCTACTAATCGCAGTGCGGCCTCTTTTCCTTCTTCTGTTAATAAGTCAAGGGCGACACTTTTTTTATTGCGATTAAACAAGGCATAAAACCCAGCACCAGAGCCTAAAAGTTCTCTGGTTGCATCACCTTTTCTACCGTGTCCTATTGGTTCTACCTTAATGACCTCTGCTCCCAAATCAGCCAAAACCATACCACAAGTAGGCCCCATTACCATGTGGGTAAACTCAACCACCCGTAAACCGGCATAAGGGAGAGTGGAAGCCGCTGGCGGTATAACTTCGTTAGGGTTGTTGGAGTTTTGGGTTGCACTCATTGACTTCACTCACATTTCAAACTTATGATGAACAAGGTATTGAAAAAAGTCCTTAAGACTCTTTCTAACGATTGTAATTTCATTTTTGTTCTTTGTTTTTAAAAGAGATCTCCGTATATGAATCATTTAAATCCTTCTTCCCATATTCAAGAGCGTATTGATTTAGCAGCAGCTTTTCGCTGGGCGGTAAGACTTGATCTTCATGAAGCGGTAGCCAATCATTTCTCTATGGCGGTTAGCGATGATGGCCAACAGTTTTTAATTAATCCTAATCAAAGACACTTTAGCCTTATTAAAGCGAGCGATTTGTTATTGTTAGATGCTAATGATCCTAACACCATGAAGCAGCCTAATGCCCCCGATCCTACTGCATGGGGTTTACATGGCTCGATTCATCGATTATGCCCTCACGCTAAATGTGTGCTTCATGTGCATGCAACTTATTCCACCGTACTGGCCTCTTTGGCTAATAGTGTATTGCCACCTATTGATCAAAATGCGGCCATGTTTTTTAACCGACATGTGGTAGATGGGCATTATGGTGGATTGGCTTTTGAAGAAGAGGGCCTGCGCTGCGCCAGCCTTTTACAAGATCCAAAAATTAAAATTATGGTAATGGGCAATCATGGCGTTTTAGCGGTAGGCTCCACCATTGCCGACACTTTTAATCATTTATATTATTTTGAAAGAGCTGCAAAAAACTATATTTTGGCATTGCAGACGGGTCAAAAATTGCGCGTTTTATCAGATGAAATTGCAGAAAAAACGGCTTCTCAACTCGACTCTTACCCAGAGTATGGCATTAAGCATTTTGCCGATTTAAAAGAAATTCTTGACAATACCGAAGCAGACTATAAACAGTAATTTTTTATTCATAAAAAACCCCGCTAATGAATACTCACTAGCGGGGTTTATTTTTTAGATTTTAAAATCTACGTTTTATCTACCGTAAGCACTTTCACCGTGTGATGAAATATCTAAACCTTCACGCTCTTGCTCTTCAGTAACTCTGAGACCAATAGTTAAGTCGACCACTTTAAAGGCAATCACAGAAACCACACCCGACCAAACAATGGTAATTAATACCGCTTTGGCTTGAATCCATACTTGTGAAATGATGGAGTAATCAGCAGCTGTAACCATTGATACGCTCACCCAATCAGCAACATAACCAGGACCACCTAAGGATGGTGAGTTAAACACACCTGTTAACAATGCACCAATAATACCGCCTACGCCGTGAACACCAAACACATCTAAAGTGTCGTCTGCTTTGAGTAACTTTTTCAAGCCACTAACACCCCAAAAACACGCTACACCAGCAATTGCACCAATGATTAAAGCTCCGCCAATACCAACGTTACCAGCAGCAGGAGTAATAGCAACCAAACCAGCTACTGCACCTGAGGCAGCACCCAACATAGAAGCCTTACCACGTAAAACTCCTTCAGTGACACACCATGCCAATACAGCAACAGAAGTAGCAGCAAAAGTATTAATAAATGCAAGAGCGGCAAAACCATTGGCTTCCAAGGCAGAACCAGCATTAAAACCAAACCAGCCCACCCATAACAATGCAGCACCTACCATGGTTAATGGCAAATTATGTGGAGCCATTGACTCTTTACCATAACCTACACGTTTACCCACCATATAAGCACCTACTAAACCAGCCACCGCTGCGTTAATGTGCACAACTGTACCGCCTGCAAAATCAAGCGCACCGGTTTGCCAAATAAAGCCCGCTTTAGCTGTCATTGCATCAGCAATTTCTTTGCTTGAATAAGCATCTGGGCCCATCCAGAACCATACCATGTGGGCAACTGGTAAATAGCTAAAGGTAAACCAGATCACCATAAAAACCATCACAGCAGAAAACTTCATACGCTCGGCAAATGCACCCACAATTAGGGCACCTGTAATACCTGCAAATGTGGCTTGAAATACTGCAAACACAATCTCTGGAATTACTACACCCTTGCTAAAAGTAGCAGCATTAGCAAATGTACCAGCAGCATTATCCCAAATACCTTTCATCATTAGCCTATCAAAGCCACCAATAAAAGCATTTCCTTCGGTAAAAGCAAGGCTGTAGCCATAAACAAACCAAAGTGTGGTGAGTAATGCAAAAGTGACCATCACTTGCATTAACACAGACAACATATTTTTAGAGCGGACTAAACCGCCATAAAACAAAGCCAAGCCAGGGATGGCCATCATTAAAACCAATAAGGTAGAAACCATCATCCAAGAGGTGTCACCTTTTTCTGGTGTAGGTGCTGCAACTGGTGCTGCTTCACTGCTAGCTACCGTTGCAACAGCGGCTACGGGTGCACTGCTGGCTACTGCCGCTACGCTAGATTCTGTCGCTACACTGCTGGCTACTGCCGCTGAGGCTACGCTGTCTTGCGCATGAGCACTAAAGGAAAATAAACTTAATCCAAGGCTAAGCACTAATGCCGATATTAATTTTTTCATGATTGAATTCCTTTGCTAAGCATTCTGATTTAAAGCGCTTCTTCGCCGGTTTCTCCGGTACGAATTCGAATCACTTGATCGATTGAAGAAACAAAAATTTTGCCGTCACCAATTTTTCCGGTTCTAGCTGCGTTTTCAATGGTTTCAATTACGGTGTCGAGTAAATCGTCTTTAATCGCCACTTCTAATTTCACCTTTGGTAAAAAATCAACTACATATTCAGCACCACGATATAACTCGGTGTGACCTTTTTGTCTGCCAAATCCTTTTACTTCGGTAACCGTTACGCCTTGAACACCTATCTGAGAAAGGGCTTCGCGAACTGTTTCCAATTTAAAGGGTTTAATAATCGCTGTGACTAGTTTCATGTTTCACCTCTTACCATGTTGTTGTTCATAAACTAGGTAACGCATAAACCGTGCCAACTTTTATTAATGAACTATTTGTGCGCTCTAGGTTTTGAATTTTTACTGGATATGACATGATTTAGAATAAGACATTAGCACTTCTGAAGAGCAGTCACTTCAAGACAGTTTTTTTGATGAGGTGCACCACTTTAATAAAGCACCATTTAGGTGCGTAAATTCATTTTTGCACTATTAACACCCCATTTTGTAAATGTCTATACTTGAATTCAAACAATTGAGTTTTGGCTTCGATTCCAATCCTTTTATTAAAGATCTTAATTTTGAGCTGAGTGGGGGCTTGAATTGGCTTGTGGGTGGAGACGGCAAAGGTAAAACCAGCGTTTTAAAACTGATTACAAATGAATTAAAGCCTCAAAATGGGGAAATTAACTATCACTCGACTTTAAAAAGCCCTGGCAATTCTTGTTACAAAGAAATCTTTTGGATCAACCCTAATCAAATCCAATTCGAAAATAATACGGCACTAGAAGCTTGGACAGAGATAAAAAAATCCTATCCCCGTTGGAATCAAGAACTTTGTTTAGAATTAGCCCAGGCATTTTCACTCAATCCTCATTTGGCCAAACCACTGTATATGTTGTCAGCCGGCTCCAAAAGAAAAGTCTGGTTATGTGCAGCTTTTGCAGCCTCAGCTACACTTACTTTAATTGATGAACCTTTTGCTGCGCTTGATTTAGCCTCACAGCAAATCGTTTTAGAACTGCTTGAAGACTGTATGTATCACCCAACAAAGGCTTATTTAGTCGCTGACTATCTTATTCCCGACCAATTTGCGACATCAAAAGTCATAAATTTGGGTGATTAAACTAATTTCATTGAATTTATCTTCATATTTTCCTCCACTTGCCTTGGTTTGATAGACAATCAAGGCTTGATTTTTAGTTGAACTCTCATGACCAGTAATTTACCTGTTGATACCCCTGTTGTTGAAGAATCTACTGCCACAACAACAAGTGCTCCTGCATCCAAAAAACCAGGTCGCCCAAAAGCAGTCCAAGACACCCTAGAAAAACTTTTCCAGTTGTATCCACAATTGTTTGGAACAGAATTTCTTCCGCTTAAATTAGGTGTGTTTCAAGATTTAATGGCACGTCATCCAGATGACTTTGATAAAGCCACTCTTAAAACGGCTCTCGGATTGCATACTCGATCAACCCGTTATTTAAATGCGGTAGCTTCAGGTCTAGAGCGTCATGATTTGGATTTAAAACCAGTTGCAGCGACTGCCCCAGAGCATATCTATTTAGCCATTACTGAATTGCATCGTCGTCGTCAAAACAAATCTAAAGAAGATTTGGTTCCAAAATTACGTAAACAGCTAGCTTGGGCATTTAGAAAATCTGGCCTTGCTAAACAAGAGTATCTTGAAAAGCTCAATGCCCTAGATGCAACTGCACATGCCGACTTACATGCAGCATTAGCTGAAAATGAAGATTTTCAAGCTAAAAAAGATGCTGTCCGTGGTGCCTTCCAAACCAGTGGCAAAAACTTAGATGCATTTGCTGAAATGTATGGCTTAGATGCCAGAGCGGTAAAAGCATTGGTAAAACCAGTGGCTAAACCCAGCCCAAGAAAACCTAAAAGTCGCTAAGTTTTCAACTACACTCCAAAAAGATGCATACACTGCATCTTTTTTTTCGCCTATACCAATTCACCTTTGCTATTTGCACTATCTGATTCATTTTGAGTTCTATTGCGCTCATCAATAGGGCGACTTACCCAAACTTAATGAGTTGCACTGCTCTGTAGCGCATAGAATTTTGGATTTTTTAACTTCCCTTTTGTCTTTTTTATTCTATTTTTGTGGTTTTTTATAAAAAAACCTTGCAAGTAACTTACTTTTACCAGAAAATAGCACGACCGTTCGTTTTATTTCAAATGTATTCAAGCACTACTTATGTCTGACCTTTCTCACATTACAGAATTAAGCAAGCCCAATAAAGGCCAACAAACCAAGGCGGTTATTGTGGAGGCGGCCTTAAGTTTGGCCAGTCATGTGGGTTTAGAAGGCCTTAGTATTGGAGCTTTAGCCGATGCCTGCAAAATGAGCAAATCAGGCGTATTTGCCCATTTTGGTTCTCGTGAAGAACTACAAATATCAGTTATTAAAGAATATTTCAGGGTTTTTGAACTTGAAGTTTTCCACCCTGCTCTCAAGCAACCCCGTGGTTTAAAACGTGTGACCGGTTTATTTGAAAACTGGATGAAAAGAGTGGCAGTTGAACTCGATTCAGGTTGTATTTTTATTAGTGGCGCAGTTGATTTTGATGACCGACCAGGCCCTGTGCAAGATGCCTTAGCCCAAACCGTGCGAGTTTGGTTAAGCGCTATGAAACGCTCTATTACACAAGCAAAAGAATTAGGTCAGTTAGACCCAAAAACAGACGAAGACCAAATTATTTTTGAAATCCACGGCCTTATTTTGGCTCTGCATTACGACGCCCGATTTTTAAAAAATCCGGGCTCTATTGCGAGAGCACATAAAGGCTTTGATCAAATCATTCGAAATTATCAAGTTAGTTAAAGTCATTTTTAATCATCGTTTATTACTCATTTACCTAGAGGAACATCATGCCCAACTACAATCCCCCCATTCGTGACATGCAATTTGTACTACATGAGTTATTTAATGTAGTAGAGGACTTAAAAACTATTCCACAACACGCCGAGATTGATGCCGAAACAATTAACGCCGTGCTCGAAGAAGGCGGTAAGTTTGCTAAAGATATTGCATTCCCACTTAATATGGTGGGCGATAAAGAGGGTTGCAAACTAGACCCTGTTAGCCATGAAGTGACTGCCCCTACTGGCTTTAAACAAGCTTATGCACAGTTTGTAGAAGCCGGCTGGCCTGCACTCTCATCTGACCCAGAATATGGTGGTCAAGGCCTGCCTTTAGTGGTGAATCAGTGTTTTTATGAAATGCTCAACTCTGCCAACCAAGCTTGGACTATGTACCCCGGCTTAACCCATGGCGCCCATGCAGCGCTTCATGCACACGGTACCCCAGAACAAAAAAGCATGTACTTACCAAAACTCATCAGCGGTGAGTGGACCGGTACTATGTGTTTAACAGAATCACATTGTGGTACTGATTTAGGCCTCATGCGCACAAAAGCACAAGTTCAAGCCGACGGAACTTATCACATTACAGGTAACAAGATTTTTATTAGTGCAGGTGAGCACGACTTAGCTGGCAATATCATTCATTTGGTATTGGCTCGCTTAAGCGATGCCCCTCCCGGCATTAAAGGTATTAGCCTGTTTGTAGTGCCTAAATATTTAGTGAATCCAGACGGCTCTTTAGGTGAGCGCAACGGTATTTTCTGTGGTGGCCTAGAACACAAAATGGGTATTAACGGTAGTGCTACTTGCCAAATGGTACTTGAAAATGCAGTAGGCACTATGGTGGGCCAACCCAATAAAGGTATGGCAGCCATGTTTGTGATGATGAATGCCGCTCGCTTAGGTGTAGGCAATCAATCATTGGGCTTAACCGAAGTCGCTTACCAAAATGCTTTAGCCTATGCGAAAGACCGTATTCAAATGCGCTCTTTAAGTGGCCCTAAAGCCAAAGACAAACCAGCTGACCCTATTATTGTGCACCCAGATGTACGTAAAATGCTTTTAACTGCCAAAGCCTATGCAGAAGGTGGTCGTGCATTAGCGGTGTTTAGTTCTATTTTGTTAGAAAAAGAGCACTATCATCCAGATGCAAAAGTGCGTCAAGAAAGCGGCGAAATGTTGTCCTTTTTAACGCCTATTGTGAAAGCGTTTTTAACTGATAACGGCTGGACTGCTACTTCAAGTTGTTTACAAGTTTTTGGTGGCCACGGCTTTATTAAAGAATGGGGCATGGAGCAATATGTCCGCGATGCCCGTATCAATATGATTTACGAAGGTACTAATACCATTCAATCACTTGATTTATTAGGCCGCAAAGTATTGGGCAATAACGGCGCTACCTTGAAAAAATTTGGTAAATTAGTCGCCCAATTAATCGAGCAAGAAGGCGTGAACGAAGACATGGCAGAGTTCATTAACCCAATTGCTTATTTAGGTGACAAAATGACCAAGTTCACCACTGAAATTGGTTTTAAAGGTTTCCAAAACCCAGATGAAGTAGGCGCTGCAGCAGTTGATTATTTACGTGTGGCGGGTCACTTGGTAATGGGTTATTTTTGGGCTCGTATGGCACAAGTTGCGTTGCGTGAAATTGCCAACGGTAACACAGATCCTTTCTATGCTGCCAAACTACAAACCGCCCGTTTTTACTTTGCCCGTTTATTCCCAGAAACTGCCAGCCTTATGTTAACGGCTCGTACTGGCTCTAAGAATTTAATGGACACTGATTTAGCTCTGGCCTAAAACTATTTTTCAACAATTATTTCTTGATAAAAAGGAAGATCATGAAACGCACTTTATTCATCATTACTGGAATTTTATTGAGTAGCTTTTTCTCTCAAGCATTTGCGCAAATGACCCCTGTCGGTACTTGGCGCTCGATTGATGACAAAACCGGTGAACCACGCTCGGAAGTTGTCATTACTGAAAACAATGGTGTTGTAAGCGGTAAGGTAGTTAAAATTTTACGCAAAGATGCCAAACAAGATGCGGTTTGTGATCAATGTTCAGACGATAGAAAAAATCAAAAAATCATTGGTATGGAAATTATCCGTAATGCCAAAAAAGTAGAAGGCAAAGAAGTGTGGGAAGGTGGCAAAATTTTAAGCCCTGATGAGGGCAAAGAATACACCTTAAAACTCACTCCAATTGAAGGCGGTAAAAAATTAGAAGTCAAAGGATCGATTCTTTTTATTGGCCGCACTCAAACCTGGATTAGAGTTCAATAACTTCCTTAAGCAGTCAATCGTTGGCATTTTTTGCCACGATTGATTTTTTATATTTCAAGATAAGTAGGTAAACACAAGTGTCCACCTTTCAAATTAAAAAAGTCGCCGTTTTAGGTGCAGGCGTTATGGGTGCACAAATTGCGGCCCATTTGGTGAATTGCCAAATTCCAGTGGTGTTGTTTGACTTGCCGGCCAAAGAAGGCCCAAAAAACGGCATCGTCAGTAAGGCAATTGCCAATCTGAAAAAATTAAAGCCTGCACCGTTAGGTAATGCAGATGATGCAGATTTAATTGTGCAAGCCAATTATGAAGAAAACATGGGCCTGTTGGGTCAATGCGATTTAATCATTGAAGCCATTGCTGAACGCATGGATTGGAAGCTCGATTTATATCAAAAAATTGCGCCGCATGTTGCACCGCATGCGATTGTGGCAAGTAATACTTCTGGTCTTTCTATTACTGAGTTAAGCAAGGTTTTACCTGAATCTTTAAAGCCACGTTTTTGTGGCATTCATTTCTTTAACCCACCTCGTTATATGTATTTGGTGGAGTTAATTAACACTCCCACCACCGATGCACACATCTTAGATGACCTTGAATCTTTTGTGACTAGCGCATTGGGCAAAGGCGTAGTACGAGCTCACGACACACCTAACTTTATTGCCAATCGTATTGGTATTGCCGGCATGTTAACCACAATGAAACAAGTGGAAAACTTCGGTCTTAGTTATGATGTAGTTGATGATTTAACAGGTAAAAAACTAGGCCGCGCCAGCTCTGGTACTTTCCGCACTGCCGATGTAGTGGGACTTGATACCATGGCCCATGTGATTAAAACCTTGCAAGACAAATTAAGTCCAGACACTGATCCGTTTTATGAGCATTTTGCAACTCCTAAGGTGTTATCCACTTTAATCGAGCAAGGCAAACTAGGTCAAAAAACAGGGGCTGGTTTTTATCAGAAAAAAGGCCGTGACATTCTGCGTTTTGATTTAACTGCACAAGAGGGCGGAACTTATGTGCCCGCTGGTGGCAAAGCCGATGAAGTAGTCGGCCGAATGTTAAAAAAACCAGCCGCCGAACGTCTCGCATTATTACGCGGTGCCAAAGGTGCAGAGCCTCGTTTTTTATGGGCCATGTTACGCGACCAATTGCATTATTGTGCAGTCCATTTAGCAGAAGTAGCCGAAACCGCACGTGACATTGATTTCGCCATGCGCTGGGGTTTTGGTATGAAACAAGGCCCCTTCGAATTATGGCAAGAGGCAGGTTGGTTGCAAGTGGCCCAATGGATTCAAGAAGACATTGATAATGGCCAAGCGCTTTGTAAAACACCACTCCCTGATTGGGTGTTTAACGGCCCAGTCGCTCTTGCCGGTGGTGTACATCAAGCCCAAGGCTCATGGAATGCCAAAGAACAATGTTTTGTACCACGCCGTACATTGCCTGTTTATGAGCGTCAGCATTTCCCTGAAACCGTCATGCAAACTGCCTCGCAGCAAGCTAGTGTTGCGGGACGCACAGTAGAAGAAAATGCGGCAATTCGTTTGTGGACACTTGATGAAGAAATCTTAATTGTTTCCATTAAGACCAAAATGCATGCCATTAGCCCAGAAGCGGGTGAAGGTTTGGCTAAAGCCATTGAAATTGCAGAAAAACAATTTAAGGGATTGGTGATTTGGTCAGCCGACGAAATGTTCTCGGCTGGTGCCGACCTACAAGCCATGTTACCCGCCTTTATGGCTGTGGGTGTGAGCGCTGTCAATGAAGCTGAACACATGTTACAAGAGGTCATGCTCAAACTGCGTTATGCCAACGTTCCAACCGTATCTGCCATTCGTGGCATTGCTTTGGGTGGTGGTTGTGAATTGGCAGTTTACAGTGCCAAACGAGTGGCCACCATGGAAAGTTATATGGGCTTGGTCGAAGTAGGAGTAGGACTAGTTCCTGGTGCTGGAGGCCTTACCTATATTGCCCGTCGTGCAGCAGAAAATGCTGCTACTAGCACTCACAAAGATTTGTTGCCCTTTTTAACCGAAGGCTTTACTGCAGCCGCCATGGCTAAAGTAGGCACCAGTGCCTTAGAGTCTAAAAAATTAGGTTATTTATTAGACAGCGATGTGATCGTACCTAATAAAGACGAATTACTCTTTGTGGCAATTAGTCAAGCCAAAGCCATGGCACAAGCAGGTTACCGCCCACCCCATCAGCGATTATTTGCAGTAGCAGGTCGCAGTGGCACAGCCACCATTAAAGGGCAATTAGTCAATATGCGTGATGGTGGTTTTATTAGCCAACACGATTTTCATATTGCCAGCTTAATTGCCAATGTGGTGTGTGGAGGCGATGTCGATGCTGGCACTATGGTGAATGAATCCTACTTAATGGCTCTCGAAAGAGAAGCCTTCTGTAGCCTCATTACCCATGCTAAAACACAAGAGCGAATTATGGGAATGTTAGCTACTGGCAAACCAGTGCGCAACTAAGTCCATCATCAACCGAGATTTTTTATGAAAACAATTCAAGACGCTTATATTGTTGCCGCCACTCGTACACCGATTGGTCGTTCGCACCGGGGTAGTTTACGCAACACCAGGCCAGATGATTTATTAGTCATGGCTTTAAAAGGTGCACTCGCCCAAGTGCCTGGCCTTGACCCTGTTGCCATTGAAGACATTATTTGTGGCTGTGCTATTCCTGAAGCCCAACAAGGTCTCAATGTGGCTCGTATTGGCGCAGTATTAGCTGGCCTACCTACTAGCGTAGGCGGCATTACGGTCAACCGTTTTTGTGCCTCTGGCTTAAGCGCGGTACAAATGGCCGCCGACCGTATTCGGGTAGGCGAAGCCGAGGTCATGATTGCCGCTGGCGTAGAAAGCATGAGTATGGTGCCTATGATGGGTAACTCACCCTCATTGTCACCGGCTATGTTCCAAAACGATGAGAATATTGGCATTGCTTATGGCATGGGTTTAACCGCCGAAAAAGTAGCCAAGCAATGGGGTATTACACGCCAAGCCCAAGATGAGTTTGCCTATGCTTCTCATATGAAAGCGATTGCCGCCATGCAAGCAGGCGAGTTCACCGATGAAATCACGCCAGTTACTATTGATGAACGAAGCCTTGATTTAAACACCCAGCAAGTGAGTGTTAGCCAACGCATCATGCGTTTAGATGAAGGCGCACGCCCAGAGACCAGCATAGAGGGTCTTGCCAAACTAAAAGCGGTGTTTGCAGCTAAAGGTTCAGTCACTGCCGGCAATAGCTCACAAACCTCTGATGGTGCAGGCGCTTTAATTTTGGCCAGTGAATCTGCCATTAAACGTTTTGGCCTTACCCCCTTGGCTCGATTTGTCAGCTTTGCCAGCAAAGGCGTACCCCCTCATATTATGGGCATTGGCCCTATCGAAGCGATTCCTGCCGCCTTGCGTTATGCAGGCCTTACGCAAGATCAACTCGATTGGATTGAACTCAATGAAGCCTTTGCGGCTCAATCATTAGCCGTAGTCAACACCTTAGGACTAGACCCTGCTAAAGTCAATCCTATGGGCGGCGCAATTGCTTTAGGTCATCCATTGGGTGCAACGGGCGCGATTCGCTCTGCCACTGTTATTCATGCGCTACGCCGTCACAATCTAAAGTATGGCATGGTTAGCATGTGTGTGGGTATGGGCCAAGGCGCAGCCGGCATTTTTGAGCGAGTTTAAGTAAGCCCTAATGCATTGTTAGCTTATTTTATGCTCTAAGCCCATCAGGTAGGTGAGTCGCAAAAACGACTGCCTACCTGTTTTTTTTAGGCATACTATTACCATGAATACTCATCCTCTCGATCTTTTTACTGCCTTAAGCGCAGATATTCAAAACGCCGATGTTTTTTATGGGCATACCACACCTGCCTACTGGAATATGGTGGGCCCTTTTGGCGGTGTAGTGGCTGCTATTGCCATGCGATCCGTGTTAATGCATCCCAAGCTACTAGGCGAGCCTATCTCCATTACGGCTAATTTTGCAGCAGCTATGTCGGAAGGGGCTTTCTCTGTTTTAACTAGGCCAGTGCGCACCAATCGATCGACTCAGCATTGGATAATTGAAATCAATCAAACTAACGCAGCCAATGAAAGCCAATTGGTGTTAAGTGCGACGGTCGTAACTGCCGCTAGGCGTAGCACTTGGGGAGTGAATGATTTACCTATGCCTCAAGTAGTGCCAGCCGCATCCATAGAAAGAGCAAAACGAACTGCACCTATTACCTGGATAGAGCGTTACGATATGCGCCCTATAGTGGGCGGTTTTCCAGAGAAATTTGATAACTCTATAAGTGACTTATCGGCCGAACAGGCCAGCCTTACGCAAATTTGGCTAAAAGACGAACCAGCAAGAGCCTTAGATTTTATTTCCCTTACCGCACTTGCCGATGTATTTTTTCCTAGAATCTGGTTAAGACGATTAAGCCCCGTGCCAATTGGTACAGTTTCTATGACGGTTTATTTTCATGCCTCTGGTGCTGGTTTGGCACAAGTGGGTAGCGACTCTGTTTTAGGCCAAGCTAGGGGCCAAGTGTTTGTTGACGGTTTTTTTGATCAGTCGGGTGCACTTTGGTCTGCCCAAGGGCACACTTTAGCCACCACCCATCAAATTGTGTATTACAAAGAATAAGGAAATTTTATGAGCGACATCTTACTTCATCATGAAAATGGCGTGACCACTCTTACGTTTAATCGCCTAGACAAAAAAAATTCGATCACCTCGGATATGTATGCATTTTTGGCCGATGCCTTAGTGGCTGCAGAAGCCGACCCTAAAGTGCGAGTAGTGATGTTTCAGGGCCATGAAACTATTTTTAGTGCAGGCAACGATATTGCTGATTTTTTACATCGCCCGGTTAGCTCGGAAAACATGCCGGTTTATCGATTTTTAAAAGCTATTGCCACTTTTACCAAACCCTTGTTGGCTTCTGTGTGTGGCCCTGCAGTAGGTATTGGCACCACCATGCTGTTTCATTGTGATTTGGTTTACGCCGGTGACAATGCCGCTTTTTCAATGCCATTTGTGAATTTAGGTTTATGCCCAGAAGCAGGCTCTAGTTTATTAGTACCACAAATGATGGGTTACCACCGTGCAGCTGAAGCGCTTTTATTAGGCGAACCATTTTTTGCCGAAGCCGCCCAAGAGGTCGGTTTAGTGAACCGTATTTTGCCACCCACCGAAGTGAATGAATATGCTAGGCGCCAAGCCCAAAAATTAGCCGCCAAACCATTGGCTTCTTTAATTGAAACCAAACGCCTTATGAAAGGCGGCCAACAAAAAGCCGTGATTGAACGCATTTTGTTAGAGGGCGAAAGTTTTGGCAGAATGTTAAACGAACCCGCCGCCAAAGAAGCCTTTGGTGCTTTTATGGAAAAACGACTGCCTGATTTTAGTAAGGTTTGAAGGTTTTAATAAAAGACTAA
>CAZKWC010000021.1:0-46267 GCA_964556425.1 uncultured Limnohabitans sp.
AGTACAATTCAATAAGATTTAAATTCATTGCACTTCAGATTTGAGAACGCCAACTAAAAAAGCATCTATTGATAGATGCTTTTTTATAAAATGAAGTGTTTTTAATGCCCTATAAGAAAAAATTATTCATTTTTCTGTATTGAGTTTTAAATAACTTTTTTAGCATCTAAACTATATTGACCCGCACCAAACGCTGCAATTGTTAATAATCCACCAATAACGGCAATATTTTTTGTGAATAATAATTGAGTTACAAAAGCTTGCTCTGCTGGGGCAGACCAAAAAGCATGAAATAAGACACTCGCAACTAATGTAAACACTGCCAAAATAATCGCCGAAACTCTGGTATAAAAACCAAACACTAATGCAGCGGCTCCTAACACTTCAATCAAAATCGCTACAATTGCAGCTAAACTAGCGGCTGGTAAACCAATTGATCCAATATAGCCCACAGTACCAGCAAAACCAAAAATTTTGCTAATACCTGCAGGTAAAAATAAATAGGCCATTAATAAACGACCAGCCAAAGATAAATAGTTATCTGCATTTTTCATATTCATTTCCTTTTTCATCAACTTATAATAAAAATATTCAAGCAAGCTAATTTTCAATTAAGCACTGATAGTGGTTTTAATTCAAAAACTGGCCTTTAACTACATCACTACTACCACTAGCCTAGCTTCGTTTTTTTAAGCACTTAAATCAAACACCAACACCTCGGCCTTCAATCCATTTTTAAATTCCAAGGTAGATTCATTGCTCACTAATAAAGCATCACCTGCTTGCAAATGGTGCTGGCCCACTTCTAACTCACCACGCACGACATAAACATAGGTTTTGCGAGCCAGTGACAGCTCCATGGTTTGGGTTTGTTCCGCATTAAAACGACCCCACCAAATAGAGGCATCTGCATGAAGCCGAACATGGGTAGCTTGTGTGTCATGCATAGGCGCAGCAATACGTACTAATTGGCCGTCACTGCTTTTGGGATCTAATTTTTCTTGCTCATAAGAAGGCTTAACATTGACTTCGTTGGGCTCAATCCAAATCTGCAAAAAATGCGTGGTTTGTGCAGCCGCATTCATTTCACTATGCCTAATACCTGTTCCTGCACTCATTCTTTGAATTTCTAATGGAGCAATATGCGTTTTATTGCCCATACTGTCTTGATGACCTAATAAGCCATCCATGACAAAACTCACAATTTCCATGTTTTGATGACCATGCGTACCAAAGCCAGTTCCTGCTGCAATTCGGTCTTCGTTAATGACTCTTAAATTACCAAAACCCATATGTGCAGGATCGTAATAATTGGCAAAAGAGAAACTATGGTAGGACTTTAACCAACCATGATCTGCAAAACCTCGGTCTAAAGCTTTTCTAACGACTAACATGTTGTATCCTCTCTATAAATCAAGTAATGACTAAACTTTAATGCCTGGTTGATTCAGTATGGTTGAACAAATTTGATATCATCAATCAAATTTTTTCATTAATCAAGGCTTTTTAGATGAATAACAGCGAGATCTTGAGTCCTCAGACATTTCTGCTTTTACAAGCTGTTGCAGACGCTGGCAGTTTTGCAGGTGCTGCCCGTGAGCTAGGATTAGTACCTAGTGCGCTCAGTTATAGGATTAGGCAAATCGAAGAGTCACTCGATGTCTTATTGTTTGATCGAAGTTCTAGGCAAGCACAGGCCACCCCTGCTGGCTTAGAACTATTATCTGAAGGTCAAAGAATTTTGCATGATATAGATGCAGTGGCGCAAAGGGTCAAGCGAGTCGCTACAGGTTGGGAAAGTCATTTCACCATTGCACTAGATGATGCCTTTAACCCTCAACCCTTATTAGAGCTGTGCCAGCGTTTTTATGAACTAAAAGCACCCACCCGAATTCGGATTCGGTCTGAAGTTTTGTCAGGCACGATGGAGTCTTTAACCAGTGGGCAATCTGACCTTGTAATTGGTGTTGGAGAACACAGCGAACACACCCACATTAAAACCAAATTATTGGGTAAAATTAAATTTATTTTTGTGGTGGCACCACATCACCCATTAGCTCAATTACCACAACCTATTCCAGACCAAATTCTGGTACAACATCGTATTGTGGCAGTGGCAGATACCGCACAAAAAGGTGCAGGAATTTCGATTGGTTTATTAAAAGGCCAAGAGGTTTTAACCGTGCCTAATTTACGAATGAAATTAAATGCACAAATTTTGGGTTTAGGAGTGGGGTCCTTGCCAGAATATTTGGTTAAAGATGCCATCCAAAAAGGCCAACTCATAGAACTAAAAGTGCAACGCTCTGATCGATTAGTAAGCCCCCATTATGCATGGCGTACCAATGACCAAGCTCAGCAAGGAAGAGCTTTAAAATGGTGGTTAGAACAAATTGCAAACCCCGCAACTGCGGCTGCATTATTAGGTCAGATTTAATTGTTTTTTGCTTGAATTGAAGTGCTATGAAGCCAATTGACGCAACCGATACAACTTATAAAGGACGCTTTGCGCCCTCACCTACTGGTCCTTTGCACGCTGGTTCTTTGTTAACCGCTTTAGCGAGTTATTTAGATGCTAAAGCCCATGGTGGTCAATGGATAATTCGCATTGAAGATATTGATAGCACTCGATGCCAAGATCAATGGAGTCAAGCTATTTTGCATCAACTTGATTTTTACGGTTTACGCTCGGATGAAGAAGTTGTCTATCAAAGCAAAAGATTGCCGCTTTATCAAAAGGCCTTTGAACAACTTCAACAATTAAACCTTATTTACCCTTGTAGTTGTAGCCGCAAACAAATACAGCTTTATTTAGAAAATCAAACTCAGCATCCTCAGCATCTAGCTATTTATTTAGGCCCATGTAAAACTCAAGCAGCCAAGCCCAATCATGCTTGGGCTTGGAGATTAAGATCAGATGCAGCAGTGGCTATGTGGCAAAATAAAAACTTGCAAACTCAAGCCAATTCCAATCTAAAAAATAGCTGCATTTTGTGGCAAGACCGCCTATTAGGCGAGCAAAGCCAAGACCTTATCAATGAGGTAGGTGATTTTGTCATTAAGCGCTCTGATGGCCTATTTGCCTATCAGTTGGCCGTGGTAGTCGATGACCTAGACCAAGGCATTACCGATATCGTCAGGGGACAGGATTTGGCTGACAATACGGCCAGGCAATTGGCCCTGTTAAGTTGTTTAAGCACTACAGCTAAAGTGTTGCCCATTTGGCGATATTTTCATTGCCCTTTAGTGCTTCACACCGATGGAGAAAAACTGTCTAAACAAAATGGTGCAAAGCCTTTAAGCACCACAGAAAATCCACTGATTGCACTCAATTGCGCTGCTTTGCAATTGGGTTTGCCCACTCAAGCGCTCCACATTCCCTTAGCTACTGCTTTAGTCAATTGGACACTTAATTGGCATCAAAAAATAGCTTTTGAAAAAATTAGACCGACCCAATGAAGACAAGCAACTCCAATACCATGCTCTCCCGCTTACAATAGCAGGCTGAAATTTAATTTTTATTGATTATGAACTCGCCCATCCCAGACAATCAAGCCCCTGAGGCAGAACATCCAAGACGTATTAAAAGTTTTGTGCGCCGTACCGGCAGAACTACGGTTGGTCAAAATAAAGCCCTAGAAGAACTAGGCCCACAATTTATTTTGCAATATCAGCCTCAATTACTCCAACCGGCAGAGGTGTTTGCACCACTAAGCGGTAGTCCATTGGTACTTGAAATAGGTTTTGGCATGGGCGAAGCAACTGCCAAAATTGCACAAACCCTAAGCGATAGCCATTTTATTGCCTGTGAAGTTCACCCCCCAGGTGTGGGTGCTTTGTTAAAGCGAATAGCTGAAAATAACATTCAAAATATTCGAATTTTTCAACATGATGCAGTAGAAGTAGTGGACCATATGCTTCAAGCCAACAGCCTAGATGGCGTACATATTTTTTTCCCCGACCCATGGCATAAAAAACGCCATAACAAGCGTCGTTTAATTCAAGCACCTTTTGTCGCTAAACTGTGCGCCAAATTAAAACCAGGTGGCTATATTCATGTAGCCACCGATTGGCAACCTTATGCGGAACAAGTGCTTGAAGTTTTAAAAGAAGAAAGCCAACTGCAAAATACTTCTCAACATGCCAATGGTTTTGCCGATAAACCCAGCTATCGACCACTGACAAAATTTGAAAACAGAGGCATTAAACTCGGACATGGTGTTTGGGATTTGGTCTTTAGCAAAATCTAAAATGTATAGGTTTGTGCTTCTATGACAGCCTCTTTATGCATTGAGTATGTAGATGACTATTTGCTCATACTCAATAAGCCGCATCATTTGTTAACGGTTCCAGGTAAAGAGGCTGCCCCCTCAGATTGCTTAAGCTATATGGCCGAACAAGTTTATCCAGACGCCCTTGTTGTGCATCGACTCGACATGGCCACTTCTGGCTTAGTCATAATGGCCAGAGGTAAAGCGATGCAAAGTCAAATGAGTGCCATGTTCCGAGATCGGCAGATTCATAAACTCTATACTGCGGTATGCCATGGCATGATTGATTTTAAAAATTTAGCCCAGTCGATTGAGCATCAAAACCATGTGCAAATAACTCCAGATAATCGACTTGCTGTTGCTTATCCCATGATTGCGGACTGGCCTAATCGACCTTTGCAAAAAATAGATCATGAAATTGGTAAACCTAGCCAAACCATTATTCAATTAATTAGCACCAATGCTAATCAACAGCAATGCCGACTAGAACTTGAGCCTATAACGGGTCGAAGTCATCAACTAAGGCTGCATTTAAAAACCCTGGGGCATTCTATTGTGGGTGATAGCCTCTACCCTGCTAATGGTTTAGCGCCATCAAAACACGCTCCGGCAAAAACAGATGCTAGGCTACAACTGCATGCGCATTTTTTAAACTTTATTCATCCGGTAACTCAAGAAAAAGTGACAATTCATTGCCCTGCTACTTTTTAAACTTCTTTAATTAAGTCTGCCAGTGAAAAGCGGCTTAGTTGGCTTGGTAATAGGGTTAAAAATGGGTAAAACCAATCGCCTAAAATCATCCCGTCAATCTATTAATTTATGACCGCTCAATTAACCTCTAGGGTGATGCTCTCGATGTAGCCTTTGTAAGCGCTCTTTTGCGACATGGGTATAAATGGTGGTAGTTGAAATATCGGAATGCCCCAATAATAGTTGTACCACTCGTAAATCGGCCCCATGATTAAGCAAATGTGTCGCAAATGCGTGACGCAAAGAGTGTGGAGATAGGTTTTGCTCTATGCCTGCAATGAGTGCCATTTTTTTGATCACATACCAAAACATAATTCGGGTCATACATGTGCCATGATGGGTCACAAAAACATAGGTACTGGCCTTGCCATTTAAAATAACTGGGCGTGATTGTATTAAATACAAGTTTAAAAACTCTAGTGCGAATTCGCCCATAGGTACTAAACGTTCTTTATTACCCTTACCAATAATTTTGACCCAACCTTCTTGTAAATGAAGTTGATGTATTTGCAAGCTCACTAATTCTGAAACCCTAAGGCCAGTCGCATACAACATCTCCAACATACTTTTATCACGCAAACCTAGAGGGGTTTGAAGATCAGGGGCATTTAATAAGGCCTGCACATTAAGCTCCGAGACTGATTTCGGCAGGCGTAGCTCTGGTTTGGCCGCATCTAGTCGAATGGTGGGATCCAATGACATTTTTTGCATTTGATTAGCCCATCTAAAAAATCGCTTAAATACTGTCAAGCGACGATTGGCAGAACTCGCTTTCGTCTGAGCATGCCGACTCATGATATAGTCTTGTAGGTTTTCTTCACTGCAATGCAATAAAGTTTGATTGTGCAGCTTTAAAAATTTTGACAAACTTATAATGTCTCGTTGATAAGCTTGTAGGGTATTTTGTGATAAACCATCTTCCAACCACAAAGCCTCTATAAACTCTTCAACCACTTCTTCTAACAATGGCTTTTTAATCGTTTTTTTCATTTGATACTGTCTTTGCTTAAGTTAAAAATGAAAAGGTCATCTTTCAAAGCTTGCCTCAATCGCCTTGGTTATTTATGAATTACGCACAATTATTAATTCCCGATTTTTCACTTATTTTATTGGGCTATTTATTGTGTCGCTTCACTGCTCTTAATCGTACGGTATGGACTCCTATTGAAGGTCTGGTTTATTATTTTTTATTTCCAGTTTTATTGTTTCATTCTATTATTAAAACACCAATAGAACTGGCTACTGCTTCTAGTTTAATGTTGGCTGGTCTAGCTTTAGGAGTAAGCGCCATTGTATTGGCTTATTCTGTCGCTTATTTGCCCTTTGTGAACCGATATTTCACGAATAGTGAACATGCGAGTAGCTGCCAAATTGCTTTTCGATTTAATTCATTTATTGGGCTAGCAATTACTGACCGTTTATTGGGTGCTAGCGGTGTACAAATGATGGCCGTGATTATTGGTGTTTGTGTACCACTTTTTAATATTGCAGCAGTTTGGCCAATGGCTAGGCACTCTCAAAAGCCAATTGGCGCTGAACTCATCAAAAACCCGCTTATATTAGCTACCCTATGTGGCCTAACAGCCAATTTATTGCATATTCGACTCGCTGTGTGGTTAGACCCTACTTTTAACAGAATTGGCGCTGCTTCTATTGCTTTGGGCCTCATGGCTGCAGGTGCTGGATTGCAACTTAAAGCACTGCATCAAGCCAAAGTATTAGGCGCTATATTACTCAGTATCAAACATTTTGTACTACCAATTTTGGCAGTTTTGATTGCTCAACTATTCCATTTAACACCCGCACAAACCATTACTTTATTAGCCTTTTCTGCTCTGCCTACCGCTTCTAGCTCTTATGTTTTGGCAGCCAAAATGGGTTATGACGCCTCCATTGTCGCAGGTATGGTTACCCTCTCTACCTTATTAGGCATGTTCAGTTTGAGTTTTGCTTTAGGCTTTTTAATGCCTGTGTAATTCAGCCATTATTTTGCAGGAGTGCCCAGTCAATATGTTCGGCTAATAAAGCAGTCGCCAGCTTTCTTTTTTGATTTAATAATTGAGTGATTTCTAATTTTTCTGAATGTATTAAATCATGACTTCTAAGTGCATTTCCAGCTGCTACGGTTAAATTACGAGACCATCTCTGGTAGCCAATTCTCCTAATTGCGGTGCCTTCAGTATGATTTAAAAACGCTTCTTCACTCCACTTTAATAAATCAATTAAGGTGGCTTGTGCCCAATTATTTCGCTCTTTAAAGTCAGCCAGTTGCGAGGTTTTAGCAAACTTATTCCAAGGACAGCTGAGCTGACATTCATCACAGCCATATATTCGGTTACCAAAAGCTGGCCTTAAATCTATTGGAATGGGGCCATCATGCTCTATGGTTAAATAAGAAATACAACGCCTTGCATCTACTTGATACGGAGCCACAATCGCCTGAGTGGGGCAATCTTTGATACATTGGCTACAAGTGCCGCAATGGTTGGCAATGGCTGCAGTAGGGCTTAAAGGCAAATTAATAAAAATTTCACCTAAAAAAAACATCGAACCGGCATTTTGATGAATTAATAAACTGTGTTTGCCACGCCAACCCAAACCCGATATTTTGGCAATTTCTACTTCTAAAACAGGGGCTGAATCGGTAAACACACGAGCTTGGAACGGCCCTAAATAGCGTTGCATTTGCTCGACTAATTTTTGCAAACGGGACCGCAATACCTTGTGATAATCACGACCTCTGGCGTACCTAGATACAACAGCCTGGCCTGCTTGAGCCAAGCGCTCCACATCATTTTGGCGCCAATTTTCTGGCGTGTGAATAGGCAGATAATCCATTCTCAAACTCAACACCGAAACCGTACCAGGGATTAACTCGGCTGGCCTCGCTCTTTTAAGCCCATGCTCTGCCATATAGCTCATTTCACCATGAAAACCGGCTTTCAACCATGCCAATAAACCGGGTTCGGCATGCGACAAATCAACTCCTGCAATTGTCAAATCAGCAAATCCATGCGCTTGTGCCATGGACTTTAACTGTAAAATCAATTCCGTCTCTGACGGTAAATTAGAAATACGCATAACTACAATTTTGACCTAAAAAAGTTTTTTGAACTCCATCTGAATGCCATGAATAATCAGCCCAATCCAAGCCTAATAGCAACTACTAACCAACTACAGGGCAATGGCCTCCATTTGGTATGGAAAAATATCGAAGACACTGCATTATTTGCCCATCAACTTAGTAAAAATGAGTTCATACAAGATTTATATATTAATTTATTAGGCGACTTAGGCAGTGGTAAAACCACATTCGTGAGGCATTTATTACAAAATTTTGGTTTTACTGGACGAGTGAAAAGCCCAACCTATACAATTGTAGAAACTTATGATTTGGTAATTGCCAATCAAGGTACATCTTCAGATACAACTTTTACACTTTCACACTTTGATTTTTACCGCTTTCAGGACGAAAATGAATGGGAAGAAGCTGGTTTTAGGGATATTTTTGCCAATCCAGGCCTTCAATTAGTGGAATGGCCGGAAAAAGCACAAACTCTTCTACCCAAAGCCGACCTTGAAATCCATATAGTGGCACAAGAAGATGAGTCTAGAAATGTTGTTTTAAAATCAATTAGTAACAAAGGGATGGCGGTCTTAAAAGCTTTAGCACTTTTATACCCTCCTCTTACCTCTATTTAAAAACTTTTTATGCCAGTGCTGAATCGACGCAAATTATTTGTTCAAGCTAGCCTTGCCATTGTACTTGGCAAGTTAGAAATTGCTTTTGGCGCCAGCATAGTGGCGGTTAGAATTTGGCCGTCTAAAAGTTACACTCGACTCACCATTGAAAGCGATACTAAACTGACGGTTAGAAACAGCGTTATTGGCAATCCACCTCGTTTAGCGGTTGACCTTACCGGCCTTACTCTTAATAACGAACTCAAAGAAGCCTTGGGTCAAGTCCCACCAAATGATCCTTATGTGAATGGCATTCGGGTAGGCCAGTATGATCGTAATGTAGTCCGTATTATTCTTGACTTGAAACAAGCAGTCAAAGCACAGGTTTTTACGCTCAATCCGATTGCACAATATTCCCATCGCTTAGTTTTTGATTTATACCCCGCTGTAGTCAATGATCCACTGGCCGAAATTATTGACGAAAAACTCAATGATCAAATTAATGCGCGCGCAAAAACCAATACTTCCGTGGCTAGTACTGCAAGTGCTTCTAACAATAAACTGCCGTCCAAGAGTTCTGATCCTAAAGAGTCAGCTACCACTGCACTCATACAACAATCACTTCAGCAGACGGCATCCGCTAGCTCAGCTAACAAAACAGGTTCCAAAAGCAATGGTGTAAACATTAATACCAATCAAGCTTCAGTTGACCCTTTAGGGGAGTTAATTACCTCTAGACTAGGCCAAACCTTTGGTAATTTAAAACCCAACACACCGGGAAATAGCGGTTATCACAATACCACACCCAATACATTGCAAACCTCTAATGGCAACTCTGGGCAACTATCTAACTCCAACAACAAATCTAAACCTCCCCTCACCAACCGCTTAATTATTGTGGCCCTAGACCCAGGTCATGGCGGCGAGGACCCTGGAGCAATTGGCCCTGCTGGTACTCAAGAAAAAAATGTAGTGTTAAGCATTGCACTTAAATTACGCGAAAAAATTAATAGCATGCAATTTAAAGGCAACCCCATGCGTGCTTATTTAACACGAGACGGCGATTATTTTGTACCACTTGGCACAAGGGTTAAAAAAGCCCAGCAGGTGCAGGCCGACTTGTTTATTAGTATTCATGCCGATGCCTTTACCAATCCCAATGCTAGAGGAGCAAGTGTTTTTGCTTTAAGCGAGAAAAGTGCGACAAGTGCTGGCGCCAAATGGCTGGCTGACAAAGAAAACACCTCGGACAAAATTGGCGGTGTCAATATTAAAGCCAAAGATGCCAGTACTCAAAAAGTGTTGCTTGATATGAGTACTAATGCACAAGTGCGTGATAGTTTACAGTTTGGTGGGGCGCTTTTAAAACATGTGAAATCTATTGCAAAAGTGCATAAACCACAGGTAGAACAAGCTGGTTTTGCAGTGCTTAAAGCTCCAGATATTCCTAGTGTATTAGTTGAAACTGCTTTTATTAGTAACCCAGAAGAAGAGCGCTTATTAAAAAGTAACAGCTTTCAAGATGAAATTGCCGACGCCATGTTAAAGGGAATAATTGATTATTTCAATCGTTTTCCACCACAGGCAAAATCTCGAACCACCTAAAGAATATTCGTTGAAGCCTGCATGGCAGCTTTGGTACAAAACACCAAGCAGGCAATTCGATCAATGTACTCACTTAGCGACATGGTTTTTAAGTTAGTGGCTAAAAATTTTAGTCAGATTTTTTATTCAATTTTGACTTTAAAGAAGCGCCCAACACAATAAGGCCAGGTACTAAAATTAAGGCCCAAATAATTTTATCTAAATGTGCTTTTACAAATGGGATGTTTCCAAAGAAATATCCGATAGTCACAATACCACACACCCATAAAACACCGCCTGTCACATCAAACAGTGTGAACTTAGAACGAGTCATTTGCGCCACTCCTGCCACAAATGGGGCAAAGGTTCTTAAAAATGGCATAAACCTTGCCGCAATAATCGTAAAACCACCATGTTTTTCATAAAAATTATGGGCCTTGTCAAAAGCATCGCGGTTAAAAAACTTGGAATTCTCCCATTTAAAAACCCTGGGTCCAAAATACTTACCAATGGTGTAATTGCATTGGTTACCTAAAATGGCAGCCGCCGTTAATAAGACCACGGTTAAAGTGTAGTCCATTAGACCAACGCCGCACATTGCCCCCACCACAAACAATAAGGAGTCACCGGGTAAAAACGGCATTACCACTACCCCTGTTTCGGTAAAAATAATAACGAATAAAAGTGCATAAACCCAAACTCCATAGGCAACTACAAAAGCCTCTAGGTGTTTATCGACATGCAAAATAAAATCAATTAAATAGGCAATAATTTCCATGGGTATCCTGTAAAACAAATAAAAATAAAGAAGTTAGGGGCAAAATAGGTGGTATAGCGCAATCACTTCTCAGTGCATGTTTGTCTATCTTGTGTTTAACAAAGTGTTCTTCAAAAACAATCAACCACAAGACTCTTTAAATAATGCAACAATATGCTATGTTCTATTATCCTTGAATTGTAACCAAAGTCAGCTTGAACTAAGCAAGATACAAAAAACCTAAGTGGGCTTTACTTTTAAAACCTAGTTTTACAACTTGATTAAATTTTTATTGTGAATTCATCCAACCCCATTCCTAGACGTGCCATTCAAGACCTGCCCGACGAGCTGATTAGCCAAATTGCGGCTGGCGAAGTAGTAGAAAGACCGGCCTCGGTGATAAGAGAGTTATTAGACAATGCTCTTGATGCAGGTTCCGATCAAATCACCATTCGTATCATGGGTGGTGGAGTGAGACTCATTAGCGTGGAAGATAACGGTTTTGGTATAGCACAATCGGATTTAGCTATTGCTTTACGACGACATGCCACCAGCAAAATTACCTGCCTTGCCGACCTTGAATCGGTTGGCTCTTTAGGCTTTAGAGGTGAGGCCTTAGCCGCGATTAATTCGGTCTCTGAATGCAGCATTACTTCACGTACAGTAGAGCAAGCATCGGCATTTTCATTAGATGGGCGAACAGGTGAAATTTTGCCAGCACCAAGGGGCATAGGTACCACTGTCGAAGTCAAGGAGTTGTTTTTTAACACGCCAGCAAGACGCAAATTCTTAAAATCAGACTCCACCGAATTAGCCCATTGCCTAGAAGTGATCAAGCGCCAAGCCATTGCTAGACCAGAAGTGCAATTTCATATTTGGTCAGAGGGAAAGCTTTCCCATAATTGGCGCGCATTTTCCGGCCCTGAAGCAATTGCCAAAAGAGCACAAGATATTTTAGGTCAAGATTTTATTGAAAATGCCTTGTGGCTAGAGGCCACTCAAGGACCTGTTCAAGTTTATGGTCTAGTGGGCCTACCTACTGCAGCAAGAAGCCGCACTGACCATCAATTTTGTTATGTGAACCACCGTTTTGTTAAAGACAAAATCTTAATGCATGCCATTAAAACTGCCTATGAAGATGTTTTGCACGGGCAAAAACAAGCCGCCTATGTGTTGTTCATTGAAATCAATCCTCAAGCAGTCGATGTCAATGTGCATCCGACCAAAATTGAAGTCAGATTTAGAGATTCTGGTGCTATTCATCAAGCAGTTAAAAAAGCAATTGATTCGGTGATAGCCGTGCCAAGAACCAGTCAAATAGAAGCCGATTCCAATTTACAAGACAAGCTGCCCCCTACTGATCCCAACGATTCAGTAGGCAAGCCAGCCTCAACTTTATCCAACACCCAGAACTCAAGCTGGTCGCAAATCGGCCTCAATACAACCCAACCCAACACTCCAACTCCCAAGTTTTTGCAAGCTAACTGGGGTAAAGCACCTGGTCATTCTTCACCATCTGGTCATGCATTAGGAGTGCAAGATCTTGAAAAATTATGGCAAAAATCACCACCCAACCCAAATTTTGCAAATTATTCAAACCCCGATCACAAGGGCGAAAGCACAACTAGCAACGCTAATATCACACCCCAAGCCAATGAAAATCAAGCTTGGGCAAACTCTAGCACCACTTCAGCCACTTCAGCCAACCTTAAGCTCGGTACAAGCCCCACACCATTTGCAGCCGATCATCATTTAAAAAATGATAATGCCAGCGAATGGCCTTTAGGTCGCGCCCTAGGTCAAGTTCAAGGGGTTTACATCTTGGCCGAAAACTCGCAAGGTTTAATCATTGTTGATATGCATGCAGCACATGAAAGAATCATTTACGAACAACTCAAAACACAAATGCAAAATGCTCAACTAGAGAGCCAATTGTTATTAATACCGGTTACTTTTAATGCCACCGATCACGAAATCGCAATCGCTCAACAGTTTTCAGATAGTCTCGTGCAATTAGGATTAGATGTATCGGTGCTCAGCAACACCACTCTTGCTATTCGATCGGTACCTGCGGCTCTAGGAGATCAGCATTTAGTAGAATTATGCCGAGATGTACTGCATGCACTAGGTGAATATGGCTCACAAGCTGTAATACAGCGCTCAGAGCATGATATTTTAGCCACCATGGCCTGTCATGGCTCGGTAAGGGCCAACCGCCAACTTAACCTCACTGAAATGAATGCCTTATTAAGGCAAATTGAAAACACTCCTCGCTCCGACCAATGCAATCATGGCAGGCCAACATGGCAACAATTGAGCATGAAAGAGTTAGACAAACTATTTTTAAGAGGGCGTTAAGCATGACAGACCAAGTCAGCCAGGCAGCATCGAACGAAGAATTTATAAAGCTATTAAAAAATAGTTTTAATGGCCGATTCATAGAGGATGAGAATGAAAAAGCACCCTTTTTATTAGATTGGCGCAAACGTTACAAAGGCAATGCCTTAGCCGTTGTACAACCCCTTACTACCCAAGATGTAGTGGCTGTGGTGCAATGTTGCTTGCAACACAAAGTTGCCATTGTGCCTCAAGGTGGTAGCACTGGATTAAGCGGCGGCTCTGTGCCCAATCCCAATGACAGAGCGATTGTGTTGTCGCTGGTAAAACTCAATCAAATCAGGCAAGTCGATATTGCAAACAATACCATTACAGTAGAGGCTGGTTGCATTCTTGAAAATATTCAGCAACAGGCTCTTGCTTATGATCGCTTATTCCCATTAAGTTTGGCCTCGCAGGGCACTTGCACCATTGGTGGTAATTTATCGAGTAACGCTGGTGGAGTTCAGGTTTTACGATATGGCAACGCTAGAGCACTTTGTTTAGGCCTAGAGGTTGTCACTGCAAATGGAGAAATATGGAATGGCTTAAGAGGGCTACGCAAAGATAACACAGGTTATGATTTGCGTGATTTATTTATTGGTGCTGAAGGCACTTTAGGCATTATTACAGCCGCTGTATTACAACTATCTCCTCTGCCAAAAAATAAAATTGTAGCTTGGCTTGCTGTTAACAGCATTCCCGATGCAGTGCAATTATTAGCACTTGCACAAACACAACTCCACTACGGTTTAAGTGCATTTGAATTAATTTCAAAAGCCTGCCTAGATTTAGTTTTACATCATTTTCAAAACTCTAAATCACCACTCGATAAAAGTTCTGAATGGAATATTTTGTTAGAATTGTCAAGCAGTGAATCAGCACAATCAGCTCATCATCAACTCACTGTTTTTTTAGAAAAAGCCTTAGAGCAAGGGCTAATTCAAGATGGCATAATTAGCCAATCAGAGCAACAATTAAAGCAACTTTGGTCGCTTAGAGAAAACATCTCCGAGGCGCAAGCCAGAGAAGGAAAAAATATTAAGCACGATGTCGCCCTGCCAATTTCAAAAATTGCGGAATTTGTGGAAAGCACCGAAAAGCAATTAAAGCAAGCTTTCCCAGAGATACAACTCATTTGTTTTGGACACTTAGGCGATGGTAATTTGCACTTTAATGTGTCTTTAAAAAATAGTTTAAAAAACCCAGCGGCCCAAGAGCAATTATTAGCTAATCAAGAAGCCATCAACCTGATGACGCACAATCAAGTTGCGCTCTTGAATGGCTCTATTTCAGCAGAACACGGCCTAGGAGTTTTAAGGCGCGATGAAGCGGCTCGGTACAAATCAAAAGTAGAACTTTTATTAATGGCTCAAATTAAAAAAGCCCTCGACCCGTTTAATTTAATGAACCCAGGTAAAGTGCTTCATCCAGATTTATTAAACTAGCCCAAGCTTGCCCTACTACCCAAGGATAGCGATAGCTTAACAAAAACAGATCACTTCATCCCATTTGAAATTTTGAAGTTTTTATCTTTATACGCCATCATTGCACTCATGGCATGTAAAATGGGCTAATTAATTGGTTTTTATTCATCATGCAGTAATTGCTTTTAAAATAAATTTCACCTGCATGATTCAATTGGTACGAATGACTTTTTTATGATTGATTTTTTATTTTTAGGTACTTCTTCTGGAGTCCCTACTGCCTACAGAAATGTTTCAGGCCTTGCCATTCGTTTGCACCAATCAAAAGAATGGATATTAGTCGATGCAGGTGAAGGAACACAGCATACTATTGCCAAAGCCAAGTTATCTTTATTGCAGTTAAAAATGATTGCAATTACCCACTCACACGGTGATCACTGTTTTGGTTTACCCGGAATTTTAGCAAGTGCTTCATTAGCTCAGCGCAAAACCAAGCTTAGTATTATTTGCACAGAGCAAGTATGGCAATGGTTGCAACAAACCATTGAACTAACGGCTGTGCATTTGAGCTATCCACTTCAATGGATTGATGTCACTCAACAAAACACACTTTTTGAATTTTATAAAAAACCGGATGTTGACACAGACAGCGACAACACACCTCACGCAAGCCTAGAGCTCAACCCAAAGCTTGCACAAGCAAAGCAGCTCGCCACTAATGGTAGTCAACTCAATATAAGTAGCTGCCCCTTAGTGCACCGCGTACCAAGTTATGCCTTTGTATTTGAATTTCAAAAAACCAGCCAGAAAATGATGAATCTAGAGGCTCTAAAAGCATTAGCTGTGCCTCGGCATTTTTGGCAACTACTACAGCAAGGTCAAGATATAGAGTGGAATGGTAAAACTTTATTGGCCGCCGACTGGACTCAACTTCAGTCAACTGCTCTGAAATGGATTGTAGGCGGCGATAACGCCGAACCAATTGTCTTGGAACAAGCCTGTAAAAATGCCAATTTATTAATTCACGAGGCCACTTATAGCCAAGCTGTTTTAGATAAAGTGGGTCCTGGGCCTATGCACAGTAGTGCAAAAATACTCGCTCAATTTGCCCAACAAGCTAATATACCCCATTTAGTACTGACCCATTTGAGCTCTAGATATCACCACACAAAAGGCGAAGCTGAAATCTTAAATGAGGCGCAAGACTTTTATAAGGGGAACAGTTTTATTGCCCGTGATGGGCAAATTTATACCCTATCTAAAAACGGGCAATTTCAGTTGAGTTCAAGCTTTTTAAATCAATAACAAAAACTCAAAACCGACCGTTTAAACATAGGCATTCAGCATAAAAAAAGCCTTGGTATCTTCAACAGATTACCAAGGCTTTGTATTAATAACTTACTTTTAATTTTTGAATTAAAAGCCAGTTAATTAAAATTAACCCATGTGCAAGCCACCGTTTACAGAGAAATCTGCACCAGTAGAATAGCCACCCTCATCAGAGGCTAACCAAGCAATGATAGAGGCGATTTCTTCAGGACGACCTAAACGCTTAACAGGAATAGTGCCTACAATTTTGTCAAGTACATCTTCACGAATGGCTTTCACCATATCGGTACCGATATAACCTGGGCTTACTGTATTCACAGTAACGCCTTTGTTAGCCAATTCTTGTGCTAAGGCCATAGTAAAACCATGCATACCTGCTTTGGCAGCAGAATAATTGGTTTGACCTGCTTGACCTTTTTCACCATTCACAGATGAAATATTAATAATACGGCCAAAACCACGCTCTACCATATCACCCACTACTTGCTTGGTAACATTAAACATAGAGTTAAGATTGGTCTCAATTACTGCATCCCAGTCTTCACGTGACATTTTTACAAACATACGATCGCGGGTAATACCAGCATTGTTCACCAACACGTCAATAGAGCCATGCTCTGCTTTTGTTTTAGTAAAAGCTTCTACAGTGGATTCCCAGTTACCCACATTGCCGCTTGAGGCATAGAATGTATAACCTAATTCAGCTTGTTCGGCGATCCATTTTGCATGGTCACGGGTCGGGCCACAGCCTGCGATAACCTTAAAGCCTTCTTTGTGAAGACGTTGACAAATTGCGGTACCAATACCACCCATACCACCGGTAACGTAGGCTACTTTTTGACTCATTTTGTTCTCCTCTTAGGTTGAAAATAATATACAGAAGTAATCGCTCAACCTGCTTGCGCTTTTCCAATTACTTCTGTTGAAAACTCTTAAATACGCTCGACTGTTAAAGCCACACCCATACCACCGCCAATACACAATGCGGCTAAACCTTTTTTAGCATCGCGGCGTTTCATTTCATGTAACAAGCTAACTAAAATACGGCAACCTGACGCACCAATTGGATGACCTAAAGCAATTGCACCGCCGTTGACGTTGACCTTAGAAGAGTCAAGGCCTAACTCTTGGTTCACCGCACATGCTTGAGCGGCAAAGGCTTCGTTTAACTCGAACAAGTCCACATCTTGTGCTGACCAACCAGCACGCTCTAGGGCTTTTTTGCTTGCAGAAACTGGGCCTAAACCCATTAATGCTGGATCAAGACCACTGGTAGCAAAAGATGTAATACGTGCCAATGGTGTAAGGCCTAATTCTTTTGCTTTGTCGGCTGACATGACCACTACTGCAGCAGCGCCATCATTCAAACCAGACGCATTACCTGCAGTCACGCTACCGGCTTTATCAAAAGCAGGGCGTAAACCAGATAACACTTCAGAAGTAGTTTTACGGTTGATAAATTCATCGGTGTTAAAGACAATTGGATCGCCTTTTTTCTGCGGTAAATTAACACCAACGATTTCATCAGCAAATTTGCCAGCGTCTTGAGCCGCTGCCGCTTTAGCTTGAGAAGCTGCTGCCAATGTATCTTGCATTTCACGAGAAATTGAACTGGCTTTGGCCACATTTTCAGCGGTAATACCCATGTGGTAATGGTTGTAGGCGTCCCACAAACCGTCTGTAATCATGGTATCTACCATTTTCCAATCACCCATACGTTGGCCATCACGTGAGCCCAATAAAACATGAGGACTTGCGCTCATATTTTCTTGACCGCCTGCTACTACGATTTCGCTGTCGCCGTAAGCAACTGCTTGAGCCGCTAACATCACTGCTTTTAAACCAGAGCCACAAACCGCATTGATGGTTAAAGCCGGCGTTTCTTTGGCTACGCCCGCTTTCATCATGGCTTGACGAGCAGGATTTTGGCCAGCACCGGCAGTCAATACTTGACCCATAATCACTTCACCAATTTGGTCTTTTTGTAAGCCAGCACGTGCAATGGCTTCGTTAATAACAATAGAACCTAATTCTGTGGCAGACACTTTTGCCAAAGAACCACCAAAACGGCCAATTGCGGTACGCACGGCTGAAACAATTACGATATCTTTCATGAATTTTCTTTCAAACAATAAACAAACTAAAAATAAAATTATTCATTCAACACCAGTTCAGAACTTAAGAAATCTCTGCATTGGTATTTTTATAAAACACAATTAATAAAATGCAAGCCATTCATTCTGAGTAGGTGAAGAGCATTAATTAGTACTCGCTCTCACTTTCACATAACTACCTGGCGCTGGCTCAAGCGCTTTGTATTCGGCACGGCCATAGTCTTTAGGTGCTGCAATTTGTTTGCCTGCATTGCCTTTTAACCACTCCGACCAATCGCTCCACCAGCTGCCTGGTTTTTCTTCTGCATTACTAATCCAGCTTTCGACTGACTCTGGGAATGAGTCTTTTTTACCAATCCAGTGACTACGCTTATTGGCTTGCGGAGGATTAATCACACCTGCAATATGACCAGACGCACCCATCACAAAACGTTTAGGGCCTTTCCAGTATTGAGTAGTTGCATATGCACCACCAATTGGCACAATATGATCTTCACGCGAGCCATACACATAAACTGGCATATCCAATAAATTCAAATCAATTTTTTCACCGCAAACCTTGGCTGCACCAGGTTGGACTAATTTGTTTTCTAGATAGGTGTTACGCAAATACCAAGCGTAAAAAGGACCTGGTAAATTGGTCGAGTCACTATTCCAATACAATAAATCAAATGGTGGTGGAGATTCACCTTTTAAGTAATTGCCCACCACATAATTCCAAACCAATTCATTGGGTCGTAAAAAACTAAATGTAGAGGCTAAATCAGAGCCGGGTAACAAACCACCATTGCCCATTTGCATTTCACGGAATTTTACAAATGCTTCATCAATAAATACGTCTAAAACGCCAGTATCTTTAAACTCTAAAAGAGTCGTTAATAAAGTGACTGAATCGACTGGTTTTTCACCACGTGCAGCTAACACGGCCAAGGCAGTACTTAAGATAGTGCCACCCACACAAAAACCTAATGCATTAATAGTTTTGGCTTTGCAAATATCGCGGGTTACGTTAATGGCCTTAATGGCAGCATTTTCGATGTAGTCATCCCAAGTTTTTTCTTTAAATGAATCATCTGGGTTGCGCCAGCTCACAACAAATGTACGATGACCCTGCGACACCGCATAACGTATGAGTGAGTTGGCAGGTTGTAAATCAAGGATGTAAAATTTATTAATACAAGGGGGTACTAATAAAAATGGTTTAGCGTAAACCTTTTCGGTAAGTGGCTTGTACTCCAATAATTGAAAATATTCATTTTCAAATACGACAGCACCTTCGGTGGTCGCTACATTTTTACCCACTTCAAATGCGGCTTCGTCCGTCATGGAAACATGACCTTGACGCAAATCGTGCACTAAATTTTGGATTCCCTTGCTAATACTCTCGCCTTTGGTTTCAATCGCTTTTTGCTGCGCATCTGCATTAAAGGCTAAAAAATTGCTTGGAGCACTCGCTGCCAAAGTTTGTTCTACTGCAAAACGCATACGCAAACGAGTTTTTTCGTCTGCTTCTAGGGCGTCCACCATACCCATCATGGCTTTGCCATTGACTAAGTATTGTGCGGCAGCAAAAGCGGCGATTGGATTTTTAGCCCATGCATCGGATGAAAATCTTTTATCCTTAACGGTAGGATTACCTTTTAAACTGCTGCTCCAGAGTTCGGAAATTTCTTGTAGATATTGCTTTTGAACTTGAGAGAGTTTTTCCTCTGAAAATTGCAAAGCGGCTTTTGATGAAGCATCTGCAATAGGTGATTTTTGTAAACCCTCTAACATACCGGCTAGGCCATGCTGAAAACTTTTTTGCATCTGCTGGACTGAATTTGTCCAATCTGAGTTAGCTACCATCATCATCCTCTTAAACTGTTGTCATAATAAAGACTTGGGCAGTTAGCCCATCACCCTCAACCATTATTGGACTCTCTTCTTACATGTACCTTGTAGCTATCGCATGGATGTACGTAGTCGTACTCATGGCTTTTGCCGAAGCCACCAACACAACTGGTTCTATCTTAGGAGCTATTGTGACCTTAATTTGCTATGGATTTTTACCATTAGCATTAGTGCTTTACCTAATGCGCACGCCCCAAAGGCGCAGAAAACAGAGGTTTGAAGAACAGTCACAGGGTTTACCCTCGGAAAATACTAACAGCCATTCTGCCGGTACTTCCCAAGAGGACAGCATCTCTGCGGTGAGAAAAGAATAGTTTTGGGTTAGAAAATGTACACCAAGTTAAGCTAGAGTCGTTTCCAAAACATAAAATATTTTTATTTTGTTCTAGCTTTTCTCTAGCAATTCCAGCTAAATCTGCCTTCAATTTACCATTTTCTTGCTTTTGAAAAAACCTCGCATAATTTATTTTGGATGCGTTTTTCAAATCACTCGCTAAAAATGCGTCTAACACCTCTTCTCCCACCTCAAATGCCTGCGGACCTATACAAGGGCCTAACCAAGCGTAAATCTTTTCTGACCCCTTGCTTGCTAATGCCTTGTGTTGAGCCTCTAGCTTTGCGACAGTAGCCTCTAGTACACCGCCCTGCAGACCTCTCCAACCCGCATGAGCTGCTGCCACCATTTGACCGTCTTGTGTGCAAAACAAAACTGGCAAACAGTCTGCAATCATAATGGTGCAAGATTGCAATAATATGTCAGTAAAACAAGCATCGGCTTGATATAAATCAGTTATGCTAGGCTCAATATAGACTATGTCGGTGCCATGAACTTGGTTTAAATATTTCATATTTAAACTGATTGGGCCTATTGATTCAGAAGTACACAGTGCTTGCATACATGCGCCCCAAGACTTTCTGTTTTGCGCTACATGCTCTGGCTTATCATGTACATGATCGCCTAAATTAAAACGATTAAATGGAGCTTGTGAAACACCAGGTGAGGTCAAACGAGTGGACATTGCAGCATAAACATGGCTAGGGGCGGGCCACTGCGGAATAATTACATCGTTAATAATCTTCATTCATCATCACTTAATAAAAAAGTTGTAGCTTAAAAAGCCCAACCAAATAAAAGACTCACTATTGAGAAATTAAGACAGGGTCAAGCCAATGCTTTTAAAGACCAAGCCAGGCGACTATTTAGGCTTGAAAATCGGGACACTTTGAGGGCTGGGTGGTTTCAAAGGCCGAATGCTTCATACACGCTTCAAACACTGCCATGGTGCGTGGTAAGCCCGATAAATCGCAATCAAATCTTTTCGCATTAAAAATTTGTGGAACCAAGCAACAATCAGCCAGACTAGGTGTTTCGCCAACACAATACGTACTGACGCTTAAGGTGTTAAGTTGGCGTTCAAAACTCTCTAAACCCTCTCGTACCCAATGCCTATACCATTGATTTTTTTGATCTTCTGATTGTTTTAATTCTGCAGATAAATACTTTAAAACGCGTAAGTTATTAAGTGGATGGATTTCACAGGCAATTGATAAAGCTAGGCTCCGTATGATGGCCCGTTGTTTTAAATCAGCAGGTAATAATGGGTTTTGCGGAAATTTTTCGTCTAAATACTCCATTATTGCAAGCGATTGAGACAATTGATTTTCGCCGTCCTGTAACATAGGGACTAGACCGTCCGCTACTAATTGTTGATAAGCGGGTTGCTGATGTTCACCTTTAGCCAAATGGACCGAAATATATTCGTAATCCAGACCTTTTAAAGCCAAGGCAATGCGTACACGGTAAGATGCAGATGAGCGAAAATAATTGTAGAGCTTCATGGATTGGACCTTTTTTGAGTAAACTGTAACAGTTCTAAAAATTTTGTTTATATTGTGACTTAAAAATCACTGGTAAATCAACCTAGGAGACAATGATGATTCATCCTCAAGTTCAAGCACTTCTTAATTTATTAAAAGAAAGACAAGTTCCGTCATTACATACGGTCAGTCCTACACAAGCTCGACAACTTTATAGAGAGCGAGTGGAATTAGCACAACCCACCAAACCAAAGCTTGTCAATATTAGAGATTTAAGTTGTGATGGCCCTCATGGTCCTATTGGCTTGCGCCTGTATAAACCCGATAATGCACCAAGCGATGCAAAATTGCCACTTTTAATGTATTACCACGGCGGTGGCTGGGTTATTGGCGACCTTGATACTCACGACACATTCTGTCGTCAATTAGCCATGCAAGTTAATTGCGCTGTTTTGTCAGTTGACTACCGTATGGGTCCTGAAAATCGTTTTCCTTGTGCTGTTGATGACTGTATTGCAGCCACTCGTTTTGCCTCTCATGCCAGCGACTTATTAGGTATTGATGCCGATAAAATTGCCGTAGGCGGCGACAGTGCAGGTGGTAACCTAGCCGCTGTAGTGGCGCTATACGCCAGAGACAACCCAGAATTTAAAATCATGTACCAGTTACTGATTTACCCAGCAACCGACATGCGTATGGGTCACGATTCTCATATTCGTAATGGCAAAGACTATGTTTTAACTGCCGATATGATGAAATATTTCCATGATCATTATATTGATGACCAGCAGCATGACCTCGACTGGAGAGCCTCGCCTGCCCTTCATCCTAATCATGCCAATTTACCACCTGCATTAGTGCTTACCGCAGGATTTGACCCCTTGGTAGATGAAGGTCTAGAGTATGCACAAACCCTCACTAAAGCGGGTAATGTTTGTAGCTATATTTGTTTCTCCAGACAAATTCATGGTTTTATTTTAATGGGTGGTGTTATTAACGAGTCCAACCAAGCGGTTAATTTCTGTGCCAATGCCTTGCATCATGCGTTTTATTCGGTTTAAGCTTCACCAGCTGGAGTAAATCTAGCCACCTCATGGGTGGCTAGCTAGCACTTTTCTATTCGATGGGGCTTGTCGTTTTATTTTTAATTGCCTTATTCGATTGGCAGAGTACCCCAAGCTTGTTTACAGGGCGGCCTTTTCTAATGAGTATTTCAAATTCATTGGTGTATGATTTGTCAAAAACCATCACTAGGCCAATTTTAAAAAACTTAATAATTTTAAAATATGAATGATATTTTTGCCCCTCAAATCCCTCGTGTACCTATTACGGGAACTGACTCACTATTTCCAGTTCACAGAATTTTTTGTGTGGGTCGTAATTATGTCGATCACGCCATTGAAATGGGTCACTCAGGCAGAGAAGATCCTTTTTTCTTTTTAAAGCCATCGCATTGTATTGTTCTGGCTCAAGCCAATTCACAAGCAATTTTGAATTGGCCTTATCCCAGCCTTTCCTCCGATGTACATCATGAAATTGAATTGGTAGTGGCAATTGGCCAATCAGGACAAAACATACAGCCTGAAAATGCGCATGAACATATTTTCGGATATGCAGTGGGGCTAGATATGACTAGGCGTGACCTGCAAGCAGAAATGAAAAAACAAGGACGACCTTGGAGTATTGGCAAAGCTTTCGATGCTTCGGCCCCAATTTCTGCCATCACCCCAAAAGAACAGGTTCAAGATATTGAGCAAGCCGTCATTCAATTATTTGTCAACCAGCAACTTCAACAAAGCAGCAATATAAGCCACCTTATCTGGAATGTTCCTGAAATAATCGCTCATCTATCTAAGGCTTGGAAATTACAAGCGGGTGACCTAATTTATACAGGGACTCCTGCAGGAGTAGGCAAAGTGCAAGTAGGCGACCGCTTAATTGGAGAAATTAAAGGCCTTAGCTCACTAGAGCTCAAAGTAGTGGCCCCGTAAAATCATTGGTTTATTAATGGTAGCTCAGCAAAACTGAATGGGCTTATTCAAATCACCCATTCAGTTAGTAACAACTTAAGCGATTAATTAGAGCTACTAACGTTAAAAAAGCAACTAGACCCTTAGCAGTGCATTTGTATTAAAAAACTTTTATACTCGATACTCGCTTGAATACAGCCATTTTTAGCTTTTAACATTTTCGGCAATTTTTTATGATGAACACCTCTGCTTTTAATCAATTTTGTCGAAACTGTGGAACCCGTCTAGAGCATCGTACGCCCGATGACGGGGACACTAAAACCAGGGCAGTATGCCCCCAAGAAGTCTGCAAAACTATTCATTATGTCAACCCGCTCAATGTGGTGGGAACCGTTCCTGTGTGGCAAGACAAAGTTTTATTATGTCGCCGCGCCATTGAACCAAGGCATGGTAAATGGACTCTGCCCGCAGGCTTTATGGAGCTCAATGAAACACTTGCCCAAGGGGCAGCTCGGGAAACCACTGAAGAAGCTGGCGCTCAGTTTGAAATAGGCCCACTGTTTACTATTGTGAATGTTCTTAAAGTAGGACAAGTCCATTTTTTCTACATGGCTCAACTGACCAGTCCAGTGTTTGACCCAGGTCCAGAGAGTTTGGAAGCGCAACTTTTTTCAGAAGATGAAATTCCTTGGTCAGAATTAGCTTTTCATACAGTGAAACACACACTTGAACAGTTTTTTGCAGACCGCAAAAACAATGCTCCTGCCACCATTCACACCATCGACTTACTGTAAAAAAACCTGATGCCCCACTCACATGGCATCAGGTTTTTTATCTTTTAAGTCTTTATAAATTAACTATCGCTCGGCATCATAGGCTTTTAAAGCAAGTGCCATACGGCTAATACCCTCTTCAATTTGCGATAAATTGGCTGTGGCAAACGAAAGTCGTAAAGTACTATTGTTAGGGGTATGCGCATAAAATGGAGCGCCCGGAACAAATGCTACTAATTGCTCAATGGCCTTCGCTGCAAATAAATTGGAGTTACGGCCTTGCGTGAGTTGAGCCCAAACAAACATACCCCCTTGAGGCGCCGTCATTTCGATAGCATCGCCCAATTGGCTTTGTAAACAACTCACCATGGTTTTTGCGCGTTCAGAATACACTTGCCTTACTTTGCTTAAGCAAGCATCTAGCCTACCCATTTCAAGATAACGTGCCGCTATAGCTTGGGTTAGGTTGCTGGTATGGGCATCGCTAAATTGTTTGCACATAGTGGCTTTGGCTAATAATTCAGCAGGGGCAATTAACCAACCCACACGTAAACCTGGGCTTAAAATTTTACTAAAACTGCCGCAGTGGATTAAATAATCTCTTAACTCGGGGCGATTAGCACTTAGGCTTAATAAACTAGGCGGTGGAGCCTCATCAAAATAAAGTTCACCATAAGGGTCGTCTTCAATTACCAGTGTTTTGTATTGAAGCGCCAAATCAAGCACTTTTTTTCTGCGCTCTAGGTTAAGAGTTGCACCACTTGGGTTACCAAAAGTAGGAATAAGATAGACAAATTTGGGTTGATGCTCTTGAATAAGGCGTTCAAGTGCTTCTACATCAACGCCATTGGAATCGGTGGGGGCACCAATAATTTCCGCACCATACAACTTAAAGCATTGAATAGTTGCTAAAAATGTGGGAGCTTCCACAATAATTTTATCGCCGGGTGATATTAATGTTTTACCCAATAAATCTAAAGCTTGCTGACTACCTGTGGTTACGATTAACTCATTGGCCTCTACCAAACTGCCCTTGGCTTTCATAAAACGGCTTATAGCCTCTTTAGCGGGGCCATAGCCCTCAGTGGCACCATATTGCAATACGGCACCGCCAGCGTCTCGTAAAACGTCGGTACTGGCCATACTAATGCCCTCGACATCAAATAAGGCTGGGTCAGGAAAACCACCCGCAAAACTAATAATGCCTGGTTTACCCAACAATTTAAATAATTCACGAATTGCAGAGGTTTCTACATTTTGTAATCGAGTGGCAAATTTTTGACTATCAAAACTCATACTGATTCCCTTAATGATGCTTGAGAAATCTCTGCAAAAATCTTAACCGAATTGTTTGACTTGAGTTTTGCAGAGCTTTCTTGAGTTTAACAATTGCACAGACCGTTTAGGGCAAAACTAGGTAAGGTAAATAAAAAAAATTGAAGATAACTTCACTAATTGAAATATCAATCGCCTATTCAAATCGACCAAATGTAATAAACTGGTAGTTGGAAATAGCATTTTAATAAGATAAACATCTAGGCCATTTCAAAACAAGTGAACTCGCAAGCATTTAAGGCCATTAGTGAGACCATTCAAAAATTCAAATGGTTCAATAAATAACTATTGGGATGAGCAAACGGAAAAGCTTGTTTTTAAATCGAAAAAATGCGAAAGAATACACATTTACATTTTTTGAACATGGGCTTTTTTCCTATGTCAAGTTCAAGCATGGCTTCATAATTCGTTGCATAGGAATTCAAAATGAATAAAGAACAAATTCAACAATTTTTTGCGACGCTACATGCAGCCAACCCAGCCCCTGAAACTGAGTTGGTCTATAGCAGCGTATTCGAATTATTGACTGCAGTGTTGTTAAGTGCCCAAGCCACTGACGTATCAGTGAACAAGGCGACTCAACGATTATTTGCAGTTGCGAATACGCCAAAAAAAATTCTGGATTTGGGTCAAGCTCAATTGGAGTCTTATATACAAACGATTGGTTTATTTAGAAGTAAAGCGAAACATTTAATGCAAACTTGTCAAATTTTAATTGAACAGCACAACAGCGTTGTTCCACGCAATCGTGAGGCCTTAGAAGCCTTACCTGGCGTGGGTCGTAAAACTGCGAATGTGATTTTAAATAGTGCCTTTGGTGAACCTACCATGGCCGTTGATACGCATATTTTTAGAGTGAGCAATCGAACCGGTTTGGCACCAGGTAAAAACCCGCTTGAAGTAGAAATGGCTTTATTAAAAAGAATTCCCAAAGAGTATTTGGTCGATGCTCATCATTGGCTTATTTTACATGGAAGGTACACCTGTACAGCACGCTCGCCCAAGTGCAACGAATGCCAAGTTTCAAAATACTGTACGGCACCACAAGCCCACAAAACCAATACTGTTTTATTCCAACAATAATTTTTTAATCTAAGAAAGAAAATGAATCATGATTGAAATTATCTACGCACAACCACAAAAAGAACAATCACGTGCTAACAAAGCGCTTATTGATGCGGTCACACAATTACCTGATGTCAATGTCAATGATATTTATGTGAACTACCCTGATTTTCAAATTGATGCTCAGGCCGAGCAAGAGCGTTTATTAAAAGCGAAAACTATTATTTGTCAGTATCCAATCCATTGGAATCACTCACCTGCTTTACTCAATTTGTGGTTTGAGAAGGTATTTACCTATGGTTGGGCCTATGGGCAAGGTGCAGAAGCTTTAAAGGGCAAACGTCTGTTATGGGTAGCCACTGCCGCTGGTGAAGAAAAAAACTACCAAGAAGAAAATACTCAGCATCTCACTCTTGCACAATTGGCTAGCCCACTGCAACAAACTGCCGAATTTTGTGGCCTCGAATGGTTAGAGCCGATTGTGCTTTATAGTTCAGAAAAACGCACCGAAGATGAAATGAAAAATGCAGGTGAACTTTATAAACAAAGAATCTTGCAAGAATTAGAAACCACTCATTAATTGCCTGCGACTACACATCCAAAAACATGGCTTGTTTGTTCAATACAACAAGCCATTTTTATTTGACCAAAATTCAACTTTTTGCGCAAGTTTCAACCCTTAATAAAGCAACTTTTGAATACAATTGCATTTTTTAACTTGAAGTATTTTTATATGAAAAAAACCACTCTTGTTCTAGCCCCTTTAAAACCTAGAAACCCATTTGTAGTAAAAGCCGCACTTGCCAAAGCAGGTAAACATATTCGCACTGAAAAAACCATCAGGCAAAAACAAAAAAAAGCAATTGCTCAAGAACTGGCAAAATCAAAATCTGCTTATAAGGGTTTCGCTGCTCACTATTTTATTCAATCCAATACGGCTTTCAACTAGGCATTATCGGATTGAATAAAATTTAAAAATGGTGGATAGTTTTTAATCTTATTTTTTACAATTTCTTATTTTTAAAAACCTAAGTCCACTTCAACACTTAGCAAATTTGCATTTTGCAACTCTCAAACTCTAGCTAAGGGCATTGCTTGCTCTACCAAGCTGGCATGCAAAGCAGCTCCTAAAGGCAAAATATTATCGTTAAAATCATAACGGCTATTATGTAAAAAACAGCTGCCCGCACCATTAGCTTCACTTTGCCCAATTCGCAAATAAGCGCCTGGTTTATGTTGCAGCATAAAGCTGAAATCCTCAGCTCCCATGCTTGGGTCTAAGTTACCAATAACGTTGTCTGAACCTACCAATCCAGTGGCGACTCGAGCGGCAAATAAAGCCTCGGCTTCGGTGTTAATGGTAGCTGGGTAACCTCTTTCATACTTAACCGTTACAGTTGCCCCAAAAGCCTGTGCAACACCCTGACAAACCTCTTTAATTCGTTTTTCAAGCAGTACTTGAACCTCTGCTTTAAAGGTACGCACAGTGCCCACCAAGGTGGCATCATCTGGCAAAACTGTATAGGCGCTTAAATCGCCAGCTTGCAGGGCACAAATACTAATCACGGCATTGTCTAGTGGCCTTACATTTCTGGCCACAATCGCTTGCAATGCCACAATAATTTGACCTGCAATCATGACTGAGTCAATGGCCTGATAGGCATGAGCACCATGGCCACCATTACCATGCACCACAATACTTAATTTATCGGAAGCGGCCATCATGGGGCCAGGATTGACTGCGATTTTGCCAGTAGGCATCGCTGGCCAGTTATGCATGCCATAAACTGACTGCACTGGGAATCGATCGAACAAACCATCTTCTATCATGGCCCTTGCACCAGCATATCCCTCCTCACCGGGTTGAAAAATTAACACTGCTTTGCCATCAAATTGACGGGTTTCGACTAAATATCTTGCAGCTGCCACCAACATGGCGGTGTGACCATCGTGGCCACAAGCGTGCATGAGACCCGATTTTTTTGACTTCCAACCAAAAGCATTATTTTCAGTGAGAGGTAAAGCATCCATGTCGGCGCGCAAACCTATCATTTGATTTTGATGATTGGTTTTCCCATTAATAACGGCTACTAAACCTGTTTTACCAATACCGGTATGAATTTCATCAACACCACAAACTTTGAGGGCTTCATGCACCCTTTTAGAGGTATACACCTCCTCAAAACCAAGTTCGGGATTTTCATGCAACTCACGTCTTAATGCGGTCATCTCACCTGAAAACTGATTAATGTGAGCAAAAACATTGCCATTGACTTTAAAACCTAAATAGGCGCTTTGATCTGAAGAAGAGGGATTCATAATAAATTTCCTAAAAGTTACTAAGTCCGCCATAACAAAACACAAGACTTATTTGCATGGCATGTATGGGAATTTATAGAGTTGAACTATTGAGAAGATTTTAAAACCATAAGCCAAAAGCATGGCTAAAAAACCAACAAAAAAGTTCGTCCAATCTTGCAACATGATGGTTGTTAGTCGTTTTGCTAGAGCTTACGGATGGGTTGATAAAGTCATTGATAAACTATTATGACTGAGCTTGCACCAACTACCATCAAAAATCAAGTCAGTAACAAAAAATCTCATGCCTAGTGGTTTAAGCAGCAATTAGATTAAAAATAATAATTTACCCATATTCTTAACTCGCCATTATTTATATGGGAGATAGAATGACACAATCAATCCGTCATGCCAGACGCAATAGCCAGTGTAAGGTGTTGAATCACTAACTCTTTCAACCCTTGGCGCAGCTAAGTTAAAAGTAAAAACTTCAAATTGCATATTGCATATTGCAAATTGCAAATTGCAAATTGCAAATTGCAAATACCCTTATATCCATTTATTTTTATTTGGCCCCTTAATAAGACTAAAAATTGGTACTTTAAAAAGACCAATTTCTCAACGATACTTTATCTTTTAATTAACAAAATATAAAATTTTCTGGTCGCCACTGTAAAAACAGGCACAATTATTCATTTTCCATCATTATTTTTATATGTCCCAATTACATTTTGCTTATGTCAATCATGGCATGCGTTTTTTAGCCGCAGAGGCGCTTTCCAATCAAGAGTTTGCTGTCGCTGGCATATCATTCGATGGTGCAGTCACTAACCGCCCAGGAGCTCGTTTTGGACCTGCAGAAATTCGTAAAGCATCCCATATGTTGTGTGATGCAACACATCCTTATTTTGATGTTTCTCCGCTAGAGCATTTAGGCGATGCGGGTGATATGGTATTGCCTAATGCGTCTGGTTTGCCTCCGGTTAGAGCGGCCATAGAGGAGCAAGCCAGTGTATTAATGCAAAAGCATCATTGTGTGTTTTTGGGGGGTGACCACTCTATAACACTACCTCTTTTAAGAGCAGCCAAAAAAATATATGCCCCAGAACAAGAATTAGCCTTAATTCATTTTGATGCTCATTGTGATACCTGGCAAGATCATTTTGGTGAGCCTAGTGGCCATGGTACATGGACTTATGAGGCCATCCAAGAAGGACTAGTAAGTCCAGAACATACCGTACAAATCGGGATTCGCTCATCGGGTACCAAAGAGGCCAGAGAATATGTTCAAGATCAGGGCGGACAAATCTTTGGTGCACGGCAATTAAGGGGCAAAGACGGCGATGCCCTTGACTCCATCATTAACAAAATCGTAAGTCGCATTGGTAATCGTCCTTGTTATTTAACACTTGATATTGACTGCCTAGACCCTGCTTTTGCCCCTGGTACAGGTACACCAGAACCAGGCGGCATGACGAGTTCACAAGTGCTGACCTTTTTAGAAGCTTTTTCAAAGCTTAATTTAATTGGTATGGATTGTGTAGAAGTTGCGCCAGCCTACGACCATGCAGAACTCACTAGCAATGCCGCAGCGACTTTTGTTTGGACTTATTTATCTGCACAAGTTGCCAAAAAATCTTTTTAATTTCTCTTTTATAAACAGCTTATGAGCTCGCGCCTACTTCAATCGGACACACAACTGAATCAAGAAAGTTATTACGAAGCATCGGTTCACCGACCTAGTTTTAACCCCTCCCTCCATCACGATTTAGAAGTAGATGTAGTGGTAATTGGTGCTGGTTTTGCAGGCTTAAGCACTGCCCTTGAGTTAAGGCTCAAAGGGTATTCTGTGGTGGTATTAGAAGCCGATAAAGTAGGTACTGGTGCTTCTGGTCGTAATGGTGGTCAAGCCATTGTAGGCTACGCCAGTGGTATGGATTTAATTGAGCAACAATTAGGCACACATCATGCCAATATGCTCTGGCAAAGCTCATTAGATGCTATTGATTTAATTGACCAAAGAATTGCCAAATATAAAATTGAATGTGCCAGGGTAAAGGGTTATCAGTATGTGGCCGATAGCCGCAAAAAAGCCATTCAGCTAGAGAAGGAGATGCTCCATTATGAAAATCGTTACGGACTAAAAACGGCTATCACGACAGGATCTGACGTTAAAAATTATATTAATTCTGATCAATACCATTTGTGTGCCTATGAAAATATTTCTGGCCATTTACATCCACTGCAATATTGCTTAGGCCTAGCCAAAGCAGTGGTTCAAGAGGGAGGGCAAATTTATGAAAACACAGCAGTGCTTCAGCTAATAAAAGGTGCTACTGTTATCGCTAAAACTAAAAACGCACAAGTCAAAGCAAAATTTGCAGTAATTGCAGGCAATTGCACATTACATGAATATGGCAGTAAAGTAGCGCCCGAATTAAAAGGTCGTATTATGCCTGTGGGTACTTATATTATTGGTACCTCACCTATTCATCCCTTATTACAAGATCAACTTTTACCCAACAACGCAGCAGTTTGTGATAATAATTTTATTTTAGATTATTTTAGATTTAGTCAAGACCACCGTATGTTGTTTGGCGGCAGAGTGAGTTACAGCACCAAAACGCCCTACCAATTAAAAGAGAAAATGCAAGCGCGTATGCTGACTATTTTTCCACAATTAGCGTCAACTACCATTGATTATGTATGGGGCGGGTTTGTAGATATTAGTATGAACAGAGCGCCTGATTTTGGTAGAACAGATCAAAACATTTATTATTTACAAGGTTTTAGTGGCCATGGTGTGGCTTTAACGGGTTTAGCTGGCCAATTAGTGGCAAATGCTATACAGGGTGACGCCGAAAAACTGGATGTTTTTGCTAAAATCAAACATATGCCGTTTCCAGGTGGCGACACCTTTAGAACCCCTGCTTTGGTATTGGCTAATTTTTATAGCCAATTAAAAGATTTGTTTTAATTAAGGTTTTAAAGCCCTAGCAATGCGTGGTGTAACAAACCAACATTGCTAATTGTGTATTTGGCTTTTTAGTATAGCTACAGGTGCTGATGCCTAGCTGTAATCTTAAAGTTGAAAGTTGAACACCTACTATTAAATAGTCGTTAAACCTTTATACAGCATATAAGAAGCCAACAAATAAAGAATAGAAGCAAAGACTTTCTTGAGTTGTGCAACTGGTAGGGCATGCGCCGCCTTGACGCCTTGGGGTGCCATTAAGACACTAAAGCAGGCTATAACGAATAATGCGGGTATATAGACATATCCCACTGAATAAGCGGGTAAACCTTCAGCACCTTGTCCACTCCACATATAACCCAAGCCATTGACCAATGCAATAGGAAAACCTAAAGCAGCACTAGTGGCTACTGCTGCATGGGCAGAGACATTGCACCACACCATAAAAGGTACGCTAATAAAACCCCCACCAGCTCCCACCAAGCCCGACAAAAAACCAATAAAACCACCCGCTGTAATACTGCCCAAGGTTTTTGGCATTTGACGACTAGGAGAGGGTTTACGATCTAAAAACATTTGAGTTGCAGAAAAGGCTACAAACCCAGCAAAAAACAAGGCCAAAGAAGCGCCTTTAATTAAACTAAACACGCCAACACTTGCCAATAAAGCACCTAAAACTATGCCAGGCGCCAAAGTTTTAAAAATATCCCAGCGCACTGCTCCCCTTTTATGATGAGCCCTTACGCTAGACATAGAAGTAAAAATAATGGTGGCCATAGAGGTAGCAATGGCCATTTTGACGGCTAAATCAGGATTCACTCCTCTGTGACTGAGCATGGCAGTAAGAAATGGAACCATCATCATGCCACCACCCACGCCGAGAAGACCAGCAAAAAAACCAGTCACTAAACCCAACACACCAAGTTCTAGAATTAAAAAAGGATCAAGCACAAAAGGATAGCTTTCTATGGGAGGTAGAAGAGATGCACAAGGGCAATACAAGAAAGGAATAATTGGTGCATAAGCCTTTTGCGAGCAGCTTGGCGAAAATGAAAAGGGTGTCTGCAAACGGGCCAAGCTCTCATCCTGAACCGGGGGTTCAGGTGGGCAAGGTCAATGCAATTTTGGGACTGTCTAACGCGAGACGGTCACGCCAACTGATGATGTTCCAAGCCCTAGCTCGTTGAGCATTGGTTCAAGGAAATATAAAACTTGGCAAACGTTGCAGACAGGGTTATTTTAACCTGTTACCAAGCTTTGGCAAAGAAATTGAAGCTTATTTATTATATTTTTAATGTGTCAAAATTCAGACAATTAGCTTGGAATTTATTGTTGAGAATGTAGGCCCAACATATTACCCTCAGTATCTAGTAGCAAAGCAATATGGCCATAAGGACCAATAGAAGTTTTAGTCTTTTGTATGTGGCCACCCAGCGCCAGCACTTTTTCAAGTTCAGTCGTACAGTCAGCACTTGAAAAATACACTAAAACACTATTGCCACCCGCCTTAAAACCAGGCATTTTTACCAATGCGCCAGAGCTTCCATAATGACTCATTGACATTGGAAACGCCCACATTTCCAATTCAGTGTTATCAAGTCGAGTGAGCTGTACTGAAAATAGCGATTCGTAAAATGATTTAGCTCGATTTATATCATCCACATAAATCTCAAACCAACCTACCGGATTGTTCATATCAATTACCTTTCAAGCAATTAATCATGAATCTAATTATTGTAGCCAGAGCTATCTTTAATCGGATAGGGATTAGCTTGGTTTTGTAGAACTCCATCTAAACGATTGAGCATAGATACCGCCCTATCCTGCTGGGCCGTATATAAAGAATTTTGGTAAGATGAGTCTTTGTCGTTGGGTTGAGCGGTGTGGGCAACTTGCGCTGGAGCACTCGCTGTATTGACCTCCGATAAAGTAGCTGGATATTTGGCTACTGCTTGATCCGATTCTTGTGCGAAGTTAGAGACCCTTGCTGCCTGTTGACTTGCACTATTGGGAGCGCATTGCGGCAGAGGATGCAAGGACAAGTTATTTTCAGGGATTTCTTCGTGATGTAAATCAAAAGCATTAGCCAGTTGCTCGACTTGAACAGCTGCTAATGAATGTAAATGTGCGGCCAACTGGGCTTGTACGGCTTCTAATTGTGCAGTGGTTTCGTAAAGAGCATCTTCTAGCTCCCTAATTTGTCGGTTAGATTCTAAAGCTTGCAATTCTAGGTGCTCAAACGTTTGAACTGCTTGCGCCAATTGGTTTTTGCCCGTTTCGAGTTCAAAACACAAATTAAGCGCAGCCAACACCGCAATCCGGTCTCGCTGTTTTAATTTACCTGCATCGCGGATACGACACATGGTTTGGTCAACATGTGCTACCGCATTACTCATTTTTTCTTCGGTACCTTCTGGGCAAGTTAGCATATAACTTTGGCCCATAATCATGTATTCTAATTGACTCATTATTTGTCCTTCAATTTATTCAAGGTAGCATTTTGTTCTAAATGGCCCACTAAAACCTCAATACGGGCTCTAGCGGCTCTTAAACGAGAATTCAAAGAGTCTCGCTCATGATGAAGTTGTTCAATTTCGGTTTGCAAAGCTAAATTTTGTTTTTGTAACTCTTCATTAGTCGTTACCAAGCGTTCCATGCGCTCGTTGATTTGGTCCAGTATATTTTGTATGGGGTCGGGGTTCATAGAAGGTTTGAAACTTAAATTACGTCTAATTTCATTAGTTTGACGTTTTCAAACATAAATAAGACGCAGATATAACCATTATTGTAAAAGCAATCACAAGAAATTGGCTACAATATTGTTGTTGGTGCTCGTTTGTTTTTCTAAATAAACAGTTCAACGGGAAGCAGGGGGGAAAATTTTAAAAAAAAATACTCCTAACCTGCGCTGCCCCCGCAACGGTAAGTGGACGGATTTTTTTGAATCCACTTGTATCAAGCCACTGGAAAGCAATTTCTGGGAAGGCGATACAGGATGCTCCACCAGCCCGGATACCGGCCAATATGGGGATTATTTGCCTTAAATCAATTAATCTGTTCGCTCTAAGCTTTCGGGGACGAAGGCCAGAGTTTCTTATCTGTTAGTTATCTTCTATGAAAAATTCTTCCCTCACCCCATCATTGGGTTTGTTGGCCGTCGCTTTGTCGGCTGCTATTCCATCTTTGGCTTTAGCGCAACAACAACTCAGCGATGTAGTTGTCACTGCCACTCGCATTGAAACTCCTGTGCAAAATATCAATAGCGACATTACGATTATTGATGCCAAGCAAATCGAGCAACAATCGGGTCGTTCATTATCAGAAATTATTGCTCAGTCTGCAGGCCTTCAAATGGTAGCCAATGGCGGTCTTGGCAAAGCCAGCAACATTTTAATCCGCGGCACAGAAGGTCGCCATGTGTTGTTATTAGTCGATGGTATTAGAGTGGGCTCAGCCACCTTAGGCACAGCTAGTTTTGACAACTTATCCCTTAACAGCATTGAGCGAATTGAAGTGTTAAAAGGTCCTGCCTCTGCTTTATACGGTAGCGATGCAGTTGGCGGTGTGGTACAAATTTTTACCCGCAAAGGCGGAAAAGTATTTCAGCCTGAAGTCAACGTCACCGCTGGCAGCTTTGGTAATCGCCAAGCCAATGCGTCATTTTCTGGCAGTAACGGTAATTTACGTTATGCTTTTGGTGCAGGTTATTTAAAGGAAACAGGCTTTTCTGCTAGTAACGAAAAAGCACCTTTTTCTAATTTTAATGCCGACAAGGACGGCTTTGAACAAACTAGTGCATTTGCATCAGTGAGTGCAGAAGTGGCTACTGGTTGGACAATTGATGCCAAGTTACAAGCATCGAATGGCACCTCATCTTACGATAGTGGTGAGTTTTTTAATCCTACTACTGACATGGTCAACCAAGTCATTAGCCTGGGTGTAAAGGGTAAAATTTCTCCCACCTGGATTACCAGCCTGCGCTTTGGTCAAAGCGATGACAAATCAAAAACCTTTGAAAGCTACGGAACTGACTCTTACAACACACGTCAACAACAATTGACTTGGAGTAATGAAATTAAATCTCCAGTGGGCACTGTTTTAACTGGACTAGAGCAAACCAAAGAAAAAGTCAGTGGCACCACCACTTATGACTTAGACAGCAGAACCATTAATGCCGTATTTTTAGGTTTGGTTGGAAACTCAGATGCACATTCTTGGCAAGCTAATTTACGCCACGACCATAACTCTCAGTTTGGCGGAAGCACTACGGGGATGTTAGGGTACGGTTATAAAATTAGCCCACAGTTAAAATTAAATACGGCTTACGGCACTTCATTTAAAGCACCTTCATTTAATCAACTGTATTATCCACAGTATGGCAACCCTACTACTCAACCAGAAGAAGGGCGTAACTTCGAAGTGGGAGCCACTTATGTAATAGGTGCACACGAGATTAAAGTCACTCGTTTTGATCAACGTATTCAGGGTTTTATTACGACTCTACCAGCAGTTGAAAATGTACCAAAAGTTCGCATTGATGGTTGGACCATAGCGTATCAAACTGAATTAGGTGGTTTAAATTTAAAAACTTCACTTGATTTACTCAACCCACGTAACGTCTCCAATGACTTGTTACTTAACCGCCGAGCAAAAACTCAATTATCTTTAGATGCAAGCTATCAAATGGGTGCTTGGACTTTAGGCTCTAATTTGCAATCTTTGTCTAAACGCTTTGATGACTCACAAAATACAGTCGAATTAGCGGCCTACACAACCGCTGATATGTATGTTAATTATCAGGTCAATAAAGATTGGGCTGTTAAAGCAAAAGTGAATAACCTAATGGACAAGGCCTACGAGACCGCTTTAGGTTATAACCAAGCAGGACGTAGCTATTATTTAAGTCTGAATTACAGCCCTAAATAAATCTCCCTTTGAAACGATACCAAGAGCAAATCTCAGTACATATAGTCAACATGATTGATCGAATAGCGTACTGAATATTGATTTTTTACTCATAGTTGGACCTATGAGTAAAAGTCAATCCAAAGAAATTAATTCGATTAGCTGTAGGCTGACTAGTATTGATTTATGCTCTTGTTTACTTGACCATTATTTATTTATTTTTTAAAGTGGCGCAGGTAATACCTCACTGTTTCAACTGACCCTACACCACTCTTATTAAAAGTGGTATTTCTGGAGAAAAGACATGACTGCCCTTGTCCCACAATCAAATGCCAACTCAGCTGTCCAAACCACTAACAGTGCACTTTTAGTGACCTCAACTGCAACACAAGTGGCATTGCCGACCTCGAATAAAATTCAGCATGAGTTTATTTTGGGCGGACAAAAAAGCGGAAAATCAAGGCGCGCAGAATTTTTAGCCAGTGAATGGCTAGCTAGAAGTAGCAATCATCAAGCAGTATTAATTGCCACTGCTATGGCGCATGACGCTGAAATGCAAAAAAGAATCCAACGCCACCAAGACGACAGGGCTCTTCATAGCCCCGGTTTGGCTACGCTAGAAGAACCATGGCAATTAGCCAAAATGATTCAAACCCATAGCCAACCCAACACCCTATTGGTGGTGGACTGTTTGACTTTATGGTTGACCAATTATTTAATGCCAATGCCCGAATTTGAACATCTTGCACCTCAATATCTTGATCAACTAGATGCCCTAGAAAAAGCACTTCAAAATGCGTCAGGCCCAGTCGTTTTAGTTTCCAATGAAATTGGCTTAGGGGTTATACCCATGGGAAAAGAGGTCAGGCAATTTGTAGATGCACTAGGTATTTTGAACCAAAAAATCGCTAGCATTTGCCCAAAGGTTACTTTAATGGCTGCTGGTATCGCCTTGACAATGAAAGCTGATGCATGAAATACACACCAACACAAAAACCCTTGGTAATTGGGATTTTTAATTATCTGCTCGTATTGTGCTTGTTAATACCTGTGTTTAGTTTTGCACAAACCGTCAACAGCGAAGTTAAAGTGAACTCTGTTGTCAGCTCTAATCAAGTTCAATCCAATCCGATTCGTATTCAAGATGATAATGGCAAAACCGTAGTTTTGAATAAGAGCCCGCAACGCATCGTGAGCATATTACCGTCATTAACCGAGACGATTTGTGCACTAGGCCATTGTAAAAAATTAGTGGGAGTCGATAGGTATTCTAATTGGCCGGCCGAACTTCAAAAACTGCCTAAAGTAGGAGGCGGACTTGACCCTAATATAGAAGCTATTGTGGCCTTAAAACCCGATTTAGTGCTGGCAGCAACCTCCTCCAAAGCAGCTACCCGTTTAGAGTCTTTAGGCATAAAGGTGGTTTTATTAGAGCCCAAAACATTTAACGATATGCAAAGGGTAATTAATAAACTAGGCATTATTTTGGGCATGACTGAAGCCCAATATAGCCAGATTTGGCAACAAATTAATGCGGGAGTCACTCAGGTGGCCAATCAAATTCCAAAATCTCAACACCAAACAACGGTTTATTTTGAAGTCAACCGTGGGCCTTATGCGGCTGGTGAGTCTTCATTTATTGGTGAAACTATGACTCGCTTGCATTTAAAAAATATCATCGCAGCCGACTTAGGACCATTTCCAAAAATCAATCCAGAACTCATTGTGAGAGCTAACCCGCAGATTATTATGATTGGTTCAGGAGAGGCTGAAAATCTTTTACAACGTCCCGGATGGGCAAGTATTTCTGCCATTAAAAACAAGCAGGTTTGTGTTTTCTCAGCCGCCGAAGGTGATATTTTAGTCAGACCCGGACCCAGAATGGTAGAGGCTGCGCAATTAATGGCCCAATGCCTAGACAAACAACTCAAGAAATAAAATGGTTATGGTTCAATCGACTCGATTACTCACCTTATCTATGCTCTGCTTTAGCCTTTTATTATTGGCTATAGGTGTTTGTATTGGTAGTTCTGGTTTTGAAAATTTATTTCTTGCTGTTTTTAACTCTAATGATGTTGCTGCCCAAGAAATGGCGAAACAAATCTTAATTGATATTCGTTTACCCAGAACCATAGGAGCTTGGACGACAGGTGCCTTATTGGGCTTAGCCGGTGCACTAGCCCAGGGTTTATTTCGTAACCCATTAGCCGACCCCTATTTATTGGGTAGTGCAGCAGGTGCGTCATTGGGTGTCGCATTAGCCTTAACTATTATGAGTGGTGGTGCGGGCTTAATGGCAGTTGCCTCCGGTGCACGAATTGACACTACCCTTATAGCAGGTTTATTTTCTGGCAATTGGATGGTGCGATTAGGCCTTACAGGCGCTGCATTTGTAGGAGCCGTTTTAGCCGTTTTATTAACCCTTGCATTAGCCAAAGGAGTTCAACACACCTTGAGGTTATTGTTAGGCGGTGTCATTGTGGGTGTTGTTTTAGGTGCATTTACCTCTTTGATTTTAATTTTTTCGCCCGAATCTCAGCAAGCCATGCAGTCGTTTTTATTGGGTTCGACTGCATTTATTAACTGGCCAGCTTGCGCCGTAATGGGAAGTGTTTTATTAATATGCTGGCTTCTCTCTTATTCTTTAGCCAAAGTCCTTGATGGGCTTAGCTTAGGAGAAGCAACCGCTACTAGCCTAGGCTTAAGCATTGCACCCATGCGATTGGCTTTAATTGCTACGCTTGCTTTAGCCACTGGCACAGCAGTAGCACAAACTGGACTCATCGCCTTTGTGGGATTGGCTGCACCACATTTGGTGAGAGGTATGATGAAAGTAGGGCATAAAGCTCTAGTCACCTTGGCAAGTTTAACTGGCGGTATTTTATTGACCAGCGCAGACCTTATTGCCAGAGGGTTAATCGCCCCACAAGAGTTACCCGTTGGTGCGGTCACGGCAGTATTGGGGGGCACTTACCTACTTTGGTTAATGCATAAAAATACCCAACTCCAAAATAGTTAATTGCCCGCCATGAAAACGAACAACACCTCCGAAATTGCCATTCAAGCAAATCAGCTCCATGCTAATTATGGCAACCGGGCAGTATTAAAAAATGTCTCCCTCTCTATCAAAAAAGGCTTGTGGACCAGTATTATTGGTCCTAATGGAGCGGGTAAATCGACCTTGCTTAGCGTGCTTGCAGGTCTACATCCTTGCACCGGAAAAATAGAAATTTTAGGTACTGAAATGAGTCAGTGGCCCAAGCAAAAAAAAGCACAGGTTTTATCTTGGTTAGGACAAAAACAAAGTAGTGCCGATGACCTTCTTGCCTACGATGTGGTAATGCTGGGCCGACTTCCTTTTCAAGGCTGGTTGGCTAACCCATCGGTAGAAGATCTTCAAGCGGTAGAACAGGCCATGAAAATGACCCAATGTTGGGATTGGCGCAAACGCCCCTTGGGCTCATTGTCTGGTGGCGAGCGTCAAAGAGTTTTATTAGCCAGGGTATTGTCCGTACAGGCTCAAGTCATTTTAATGGACGAACCCCTTGCCAATCTTGATCCACCCCATCAAGCGGACTGGTTAAAACTCACTCGTGAATTAGTTCAATCTGGTAAAACCGTAATTAGTGTGTTGCATGAAATTTCGATTGCCCTGCATGCCGATGAAATGATCATCGTTAAAAATGGTGAAATCGAGCATCATGGTCAATGCAACTGTGCACAAACCCACAAAGCACTTGAGGATGTTTTTGAAAACAGAGTCACAGTTCAAGCCATTGGTTCACAATGGATAGCCCTTCCCTGCTTATAGCTTTGAGCTTTTTTTAAATACACATGGTCTAGGATTTTTATATGCAAATTGAACAAGCCCCTACCGAAAAACCCTATGAATCACCCGAAGGTGAACGCCGTGGTATTTTGATAGTGAACACTGGTGACGGCAAGGGTAAAAGTACTGCTGCATTTGGACTTGCATTACGTGCTCATGGCCGAGGTAAAGCCGTCAAAATTTATCAATTTATGAAAGTACCTTCTGCCCGATTTGGTGAACATCGAATGTTTGAAAAATTAGGTATTCCAATTGAAGGTTTGGGTGATGGTTTTAGTTGGAAAAGCCAAGATCTTGAACACTCTGCGCAATTGGCCAGGCAAGGTTGGTTAAAGGCTAAAGCCAGTATTTTATCAGGTGAATATTTTTTAGTGGTGTTAGATGAAATGACCTACCCTTTAATTTACGGCTGGCTCGATTTAAACGATGTGTGCGAAACACTGAAACAAAGACCCCAATCGGTTCATGTTTGTATAACGGGTAGAAGATGCCCTGCTGAAATTATTGAGCTCGCCGATACGGTGTCTGAGATTACCATGGTTAAACATGCATTTCAGGCGGGTATTCCGGCTCAAAGAGGCATAGAGGATTAAGCCTTTAGCCTTCAATTTTAGACGGTCGTTTTAGCACTCCTTACCCACGCTTTTACCTATGAATACCCCATCAACCACTCATCAGCTTGCGCCATGTATTATGGTGCTTGGCACTAGTAGCAATGCAGGCAAAAGTCTCTTAACCACTGCCCTATGCCGTTATTATGCGAGGCAAGGACTTAAAGTAGCACCGTTTAAAGCTCAAAATATGAGTAATAATGCCCGGGTAGTGCAAGGGCCCCATCAGCAAGAAGGCGAAATTGGTAGTGCCCAATACTTTCAAGCTTTAGCGGCCAAAGCCCAACCTCATGTGAGCATGAATCCTTTGTTGTTAAAGCCAGAAAAAGACACACAAAGCCAAGTGGTGTTAATGGGACAAGTCAACCAAGAACTAAGCCTCATGCCTTGGCGCAATAGGAGTGCCCATGTCTGGCCGGTTATTGCCAGAGCACTTGATGAACTGAGAGCACATAACGATTTAGTGATTATTGAGGGAGCAGGATCTCCTGCTGAAATTAACTTACATGACAGCGATATTGTGAACATGAAAGTGGCGCTTTATTGCAATGCTAGTTGTTTATTAATTACCGACATTGACAGAGGTGGAGCATTTGCCCATTTATACGGCACATGGGCGTTGCTGCCAGCGCAAGAACAAGTCCTATTTAAAGGTTTTGTGTTAAACATGTTTAGAGGCGATGCCAGTTTGTTATCTCCTGCCCCAGAAATGTTGGAAGAAAAAACTGGTATTCCTACAGTTGCCACCTTACCTATGTGGCGAGAGCACGGACTTCCCGAAGAGGACGGCGTTTTTGATGACCGAAGCCGATCAAGAGGAGCCGTACAAAAAACAATTGCTGTGATTGCTTGGCCTCGAATTAGCAACTTAGACGAGTTTCAGCCACTTAAAAATATTCCTGGGGTTTTGCTACGTTGGGCCAGAACGCCAGCCGATGTCGCAGATGCTGACATTATTATTTTACCTGGCTCTAAACATACCAGCAGTGACCTCACATGGATGAGACATCAAGGCTTAGATATTTCGATTTCTGACCATGCCGCTAAAGGTAAAACTGTGTTGGGAATTTGTGGTGGCTTACAAATGTTGGGTGAAGCCTTAATTGACCCCTACGGCATCGATGGAAATGCACCTGGGCTAGGCTTATTACCTTTGGTGACTTTGTTTGAACGAGAAAAAATTGTGAAACGCAGTCATGCAAAATTTACCCCTTTTAGTGGTAGTTTTGATGCCTTAGCCAATCTTGCGGTATCGGGTTATGAAATCCATCATGGACAAACCACACAACATTTGGGTATGGCCACAGCGGGCTCGGTGGCCCAAGTGATTTTAAAATCTCAAGATGGTAAACCTCTTGGCTGGACCAATCAAAGAGGTAATGTATTGGGCTTATACCTACATGGCTTGTTTGAAGATGCCAATGCCTTAAAAGCACTTTTTGGCAACGATGCCCCTACGCTTGAAGGTAGTTTTGAAGGTCTTGCCGATTATGTTGAAAAACATTTTACGCCTGGTTTTTTAAAACGCTTAGTGAAAGAGCCACTGCAAAATTCTTAAGTGCATTCATCACATGAGATGGGCGGTCTAATGGTTAGGCTTTTTTATGCTTCACAATCGTTATGGATTTTAAAGTCCGACTAATTAGTCCCGCTAATCCATACCTTGCTTGCATGTTTTAGGTTTTATTGAGGGTTGATGAAAGCTTAACTACTTTAATTTCATTAATTACATTAAATGGCAATATGCATTTTAACCAGCCTTAGAAACACCCACTTAGACTCACTTTTTATTAGGTATTATTAAAATTCTTTAACTAGTTAACGCTTACAACTCGTCTAGCAAATCGTCCCAATAAATAACCATTTATATGCATTCATTGAATGCATATTACTTTTTGATATTTCCTTTTTTAACTCTATTCAAAATGACATATATTACGCCTACCATCACCGATTTGTCTGTTAGTCAGGCTGGATTAAAAGACCGTTTAATTCATAAAATGAATCAAAAAACAAAACCCTTGGGCTCTTTAGGTCTGATCGAAAAACTAGCCATTGAATTAGCTTTAATTAATGGGCAAGAATCAATTGAACTGCAACAACCTAAAGCTTTTATTTTTGCTGCCGACCACGGCTTATGCGAACAAGGCGTATCGGCTTTCCCGCAAGAAGTAACTTGGCAAATGGTAGAGAATTTTTTAGCAGGCGGAGCTGCTATTAGCGTATTATGTAAAGCCCATGGTATTAATATGGTGGTGGTCGATTGCGGTGTTAAACATGAGTTTGGCGAGCGTGACAATTTAATCAACTTAAAAGTGGCTCACGGCAGCGCTAATAGTTTTACGGCTCCTGCCATGACAGCCCAAGAATGCCAGCAAGCACTTGAAAATGGACAATCTCTAATTCAACAATACGCTGGTAATGTAGTGTTATTGGGTGAAATGGGAATTGGTAATACAAGTGCAGCGGCTTTATTACAATCGCGCTTAACCGGCCTTGATATTGCATCTTGTACAGGAGCCGGAACCGGCCTTGATAGCGCGGCTATAGACCATAAAACAGCCGTTTTAGCGCAGGTTTTACAGCAACACCTGAATGCAACTAGCCCTTTTGATTGCTTGGCAGCTATGGGCGGCCTCGAAATAGCCACTATGGTGGGGGCTATTTTGCAAGCGGCGTCGCTCAATAAAATTATTGTAGTCGATGGCTTTATTACCAGCAGTGCGGTGTTGGTCGCTAGCAAAATAAATCCTTTCGTGTTGCAGCGTTGTATTTTTTCTCATCAGTCGGATGAAAAGGGCCACAAGGCCTTATTAGCCTCAATGGCGGCTACCCCACTCCTCCAACTAGGGTTACGCCTTGGCGAGGGCTCTGGTGCCGCTCTAGCATGGCCATTATTAGTGTCTGCAGCAACTATCATGAATAATATGGCTAGTTTTGAATCGGCAGGTGTATCTGAAAAATCAGTGGATTGAATTTTGCAAGCAGGTTCAAATTGAAATGGCTATGTGATTTAATATTTAGCAATCTGCTGCAAAACTCAAAGTCATGCAGACTGCTCTTTTTAAGCACAGGCCACTTCAGTAATTATTTTTTAAAAGGTTTTGTATGTCTCAAACAATGCGCATTGATTTTGTCTCTGATATTTCTTGTCCGTGGTGTGTAATAGGGCTTAGCGCTCTAGAAAAAGCGATAGTCAACATTCAAAATACCGCCAACACAGCGCTAGAGTTTGAAGTCTATTTGCAGCCCTTTGAACTCAATCCCAATATGCCTGTAGGTGGTCAAGATACTACCGAGCACTTAACCCAAAAATATGGTTCTACTCCAGAGCAACAAAGTCAAATCCGAGAAAACATTCGATTACGTGGTGCTGAGTTAGGTTTTGAGTTTAGACCTCAAGGACGCGATCGCATTTACAATACTTTTAATGCACACCGTTTGTTGCATTGGGCCACTCTTGAGGGTCAGCCCGGTCAAGCTGTGGCACTCAAAAAAGCTTTATTTAGCGCCTATTTTACTAATGGACAAAGTCCAGAAGATTTTACAGTGCTAGTGCAAGCTGCTCAGTCCGTTGGACTAGACGCCCAAAGAGCGACACAAGTGCTAGAAGATAATGAATATGCCCAAGAAGTACGTGAGCATGCCAATTTATTTATTCGCTCAGGTATTCAATCAGTGCCAGCAATTATCATTAATCAAAAACACCTCATTTCAGGCGGTCAACCCGTTGATGTCTTTGAACGTGTTTTATTAGAAATTGGCGCACAAGCCCAAGCTCAATCATGATGTCGGCCATTCGACATTTTTTAATTGCGGTTCAGTTTTTTACTCGAATTCCAATTACAGGCCGATTGGCTCAGTGGGTGGGCTTTAGTCCTGCCATGTTGCAGGCCAGCGCCGCTCATTTTCCAGCCATTGGTTATGTGGTAGGCGCTATTACAGTAGCTTGTTTTTATTGCTTCAACTGGGCTTTGGGCAACCAAGCTCAAAGCACTTGGATAGCAGCCATTTTTAGCACGATTTTAAGTGTTATGGTGACGGGTGCTTTTCATGAAGATGGTTTAGCCGATACTGCTGATGCATTGGGCGGGAGCTACAACAAAGAAAAAGCGCTCATTATTATGAAAGATTCTAGAATAGGATCTTTTGGAGCAATTGCTTTGGTGTTGGCGGTTTTAGCCAAGCTTGCCTTATTAGCCCTGATTGCTCAACACGCTTTCATATTAGTGGCAGCTGCAATTATGGGCTCTCATATTTTGTCTAGGTACTGGCCACTTTTTATTATTCGCTTATTACCCCATGTAGGTGATGATGCTGGCTCAAAATCCAAACCATTGGCGAGTCAAATAAGCAAAAAGTCTTTATTGGTCGCTAGTATTTGGGTGTTAATGGCTTGGCTAGTTTTGTCATTTTATATTGGAGCATGGTCATTAATGTGGCCACTCACTAGCTCATTTTTAGCGTTTATTTACGCTTATTATTTGTTTAACAAAAGACTTCAGGG
>CAZKWC010000021.1:46367-48462 GCA_964556425.1 uncultured Limnohabitans sp.
CAATTAGATTGGCCCAAGCAGTTAATTTTAAGAACCTCTCCAGCTATTCGTTGCCAAGCTTTAGCCTCCGCTATCCAATCAATACGACCCGACTTTATGATTCAAACGGATGCTCGATTATTAGAAATGAATTTTGGCTCTTGGGAGGGCAAAGCTTGGGAGCACATTGCTAAACAAGAAATAGATGATTGGGTAGCCGATTTTGCGCACTACAAGGTAGGCGGTGGGGAATCAAGTCAAATGATGTTAGAACGTGTTAACTCCGCGTTAAATGACTATATGCGAAAAGCAATCAATGAGGTGTGGATCACTCATAATGGTGTTTTAAAATCGCTTTTATGCATTCAAAGTGGTCATTTGAACCTATCGCAAGCACAAGATTGGCCCAAAGTACAACTACCCTTTGGCCAATCTTATTGTTTAGATTTAAAGCCACTACAAAAATAGAAATTGATTTTTATTTTTTATTTTATAAAACATTGACGCCCCCTATGAATTCTTCCTCAAAAAAATGGCTTGCCTATCTTTGTTTAGCTCTTAGTATGTCTTTGGTGGGCGTTTATGTAGCGCTATCTAAACCCCTGGTAGCGGCTATACCTGTTTTTTTATTAGCCTGGATTCGATTTGGTATTGCTGGCATCGTCATGCTCACATGGTTAAAAAAACCTCCTCAAGAGGGAAAAATGAGTCCCTCTACTCAAAAACTGTTATTTTTAGAATCTTTTTTTGGTAATTTTTTATTCTCCATTTGTATGTTGTTTGGCGTCAGCATGACTAGTGCGGTATCGGCTGGAGTAATTTTGGCGACTATTCCTGCAGTGGTGGCCTTGCTGGGTGCGATTTTCTTAAAAGAGCATATTAGTCCTAGAGTATGGCTGGCCATATTATTCGCAGCCCTTGGAGTTGCCCTGCTAACCATTTCAAAACACTACAATAGTTCACCCAGCACTGGTCAAACCGATACCCTAATAGGCAATTTATTAGTTTTTGGTGCGGTTATCTGTGAAGCCAGTTATGTAGTAATCGGAAAAAAACTCACGGGCAATTTACACCCCAAAAGAATATCGGCTCTCATCAATTTATGGGGTCTTTGTTTAGTGACTCCTTTTGGTGCTTGGTGGGCCTATAGCTTTGATTTTTCTAGTGTGGGCATACCTACCTGGGGTCTATTGGTTTTTTATGCTATTTCAGCCAGCATTGCCACTGTTTGGTTATGGATGACAGGCCTCAAAACGATTGAAGCTTCTAAAGCGGGAGTTTTTACTGTTATGTTACCCATTTCAGCAGCAGTGGTGGGAGTTTTATTTTTAAATGAACCTTTAAGTGCCGTGCAATTGATGGCTTTATGCATTGGCTTAACAGGCGTGGTACTGGCTACATCTGGAAATCAGGCGACCAAGGTGGAGGGTTAAAGATAAATATTTTCACCCTGTTACTAAAAAAGAATTGGCTCATTTAATCCCCAGTGACTTGTTAGCGCTTGAACGCTAACATTCAAATATAAGTCAATTCAAAGGATGAGTAAAAAAAGAAACTCGTTCGATTGCGACTTAGAAGTGCAGGCATGTAGCAACTAAAATAGGCTAATCTAGCTATCTTATCCTTCATGCCTTGTCGAAATAACCAATCCCCCAAGCTACTCAAGTTATCACTCTAGACAGGGTGGCCACTGCACTACCCAATCATTTCTCTGGGTTAGTTCTTTAATCTGTGGCTTGGTGAGTCACCACAATGCCATCGGCATCTGCAAATAAATAATCTCCCGGATAAACCCAAACACCCTGAATTTGAACGGGTACATTGAGTTGCCCTTGGTTTTTTCGATCTGTTGGCATAGGCACAGAAGCCAAAGCCAAAATTCCTATATTTAAGGGTGCCAATTCAGCCACATCGCGAACACAGCCGTTAATTAATAAACCTGCCCAACCATTTTGTGCAGCTGCCAAACCTAAATTACCCCCTAACAAAGCTCGCTTTAAAGAACCTGCACCGTCCACGACTAATACTCTGCCATCACCTGGGCTTTCAACCATGGCTTTCACTTGAGTGTTATCTTCATAACACTTCACTGTTACCACAGGTCCTGCAAACTGGC
>CAZKWC010000022.1:0-15883 GCA_964556425.1 uncultured Limnohabitans sp.
TTCTTGCGCGGGTGGCGAAATTGGTAGACGCACCAGGTTTAGGTCCTGACGCCAGAAATGGTGTGGGGGTTCGAGTCCCCCCCCGCGCACCACACGAATAATCGAACCGATAAGAGAGAAAATAATGGCCGTTACGGTTGAGACGCTAGAAAAGCTTGAACGCAAATTAACGCTGACAATTCCTGTAAGCCTGATTCAGTCTGAAGTGGATAGTCGCTTAAAAAAACATGCAAAAACTGTGCGCATGGATGGTTTCCGTCCAGGTAAAGTGCCACTTAATGTGGTCGCTCAGCGCTATGGTTATTCTGTGCAATATGAAGTAATGAACGAAAAAGTGGGCGAAGCATTTGCCAAGGCCGCTGACGAAGCTCAATTGCGCGTAGCAGGTGCTCCTTCAATTACTGAAAAAGAAGGTGCTCCAGAGGGCGAAATGCACTTTGAAGCCGTTTTTGAAGTATTCCCAGAAGTGGTGATTGGCGATTTGGCTTCAGCTGAAATTGAAAAAATTTCTACCGAAGTTTCAGACGAAGCGGTTACTAAAACTCTTGAAATTTTACGCAAGCAACGTCGTACATTTGCACAACGTGCGAACACCGAAGCAGCTCAAGATGGCGATCGTTTAACTGTCGATTTTGAAGGCAAAATCGAAGGTGACGCATTTGCAGGTGGTTCAGCCTCTGACTTCCAATTTATTTTGGGTGATGGTCAAATGCTCAAAGAATTCGAAGATGCAGCACGTGGTATGAAAGTTGGCGAAAGCAAAACATTCCCACTCAGCTTCCCTGAAGACTACCATGGCAAAGATGTAGCTGGTAAAACAGCTGACTTTATGGTCACGGTTAATAAATTAGAAGCAGCTAACTTACCTGAAATTGATGAGGCGTTTGCTAAATCATTAGGTATTGCTGAAGGTACAGTTGAAGCTTTAAAAGCCGACATTCTTAAAAATCTCAGCCGTGAAGTTAAAGCACGTGTTTTGAATAAAAACAAACAAGCTGCAATGGATTTATTAGTTGCCAATGCAACTCTTGACTTACCAAAAGCGCCTGTGCAAGATGAAATCGGTCGTTTAATGCAATCAGCTCGCGCTGAACTCAAACAACGTGGTATGAAAGATGCTGATACCGCTGAATTGCCAGAAGATTTATTCAAAGAGCAAGCAGAACGCCGTGTACGTTTAGGTTTGGTAGTAGGTCAATTGGTTAAAGAAAAACAATTACATGCTAAACCAGAGCAAGTACAAGCGCATATCGAAGATATCGCAGCAAGCTACGAAAAACCAGTTGACGTCATCCGTTGGTATGGTTCAGATCGTAACCGTATGGCTGAAGTCGAAGCAGTTGTTATTGAGAACAATGTCACTGAATATGTTTTCGCTCAAGCTAAATCAAGTAATAAAGAAGTAAAATTTGATGACTTAATGGCGCAAGCATAATTCATTAAATAGTTCGAGTTGAGGGGCTTGTGCTTGTAAGTACAGGCCCCATTTAATTTGTGCAATGTAATTTTCATTAGGAGCCTTCATGAGCGCATTAGATACACAAGGTTTGGGCATGGTGCCCATGGTCATCGAGCAGTCAGGACGTGGCGAGCGCTCCTATGACATTTATTCACGTTTATTAAAAGAACGTGTGATTTTTTTGGTAGGTCCCGTGAATGACCAAACTGCCAACTTGGTAGTGGCACAATTATTGTTCCTTGAAAGCGAAAATCCAGACAAGGATATTTCTTTCTACATTAATTCACCAGGTGGTTCTGTCACTGCCGGTATGTCTATTTTTGACACTATGCAATTTATCAAGCCCGATGTTTCTACATTGTGCATGGGTATGGCAGCGAGCATGGGTGCATTCTTATTGGCAGCTGGCACTAAAGGTAAACGTTTTGCCTTACCTAATTCACGTGTCATGATTCACCAACCATCGGGTGGTGCAAGTGGTCAGGCAACTGATATCGAAATTCATGCCCGTGATATTTTAAAAACACGTGACCAACTCAATCGTATTTTGGCTGACCGTACGGGTCAAACAGTAGAAAAAATCGAACGCGATACCGAACGAGATTATTTTATGTTTGCCGATGAAGCCAAAGAGTATGGTTTAATTGATCAAGTCATTAGCAAGCGTCCGTAATTAGATTTTGAATGCCAAGGCTAGTGGTTGGGTTTGTCCTTTCCATTTAGTCTTGCTTTGAACTTGATTAATCTCCATTTAGGTTTGAGTTTTTCAATTGGAATCAAATCATTAATTAAGATTTGGTTAGCAACTTTGAATTTTAAATATTGTTAATATGGCACTCTAGTTTTGAGTTGTCATGTATGAAGGTTGTTCAATGGATGATAAAAATAGCTCCACCACTTCAAAAAAGACACTTAGTTGTTCTTTTTGTGGCAAAAATCAGCAAGAAGTCAAAAAATTAATAGCTGGCCCCGATGTGTTTGTCTGTGACGAGTGCATTCATATGTGCGTCGATCTCATTAAAGAAGATGGACCAGTCGCCAAATTTGAGTTGCCAGTCGATAAAGACTTGCCTACTCCTACCCAAATTAAAACGCACCTTGACAGTTATGTGATTGGTCAAGATCAGGCTAAACGCACTTTAGCAGTTGCAGTTTATAACCATTACAAACGTCTGCGCTACATAACAGCGGCCCAACGAGATCAAGTCGAGTTGGCTAAAAGCAACATCTTATTAATCGGCCCTACTGGTTCTGGTAAAACATTTTTAGCGCAAACACTCGCGCGTATGCTCGATGTACCGTTTGCTATGGCAGACGCCACCACATTAACTGAAGCAGGTTATGTGGGTGAAGACGTAGAAAACGTTATTGCCAAGCTCTTGCAAAGTTGTGACTACGATGTGGCTAGAGCACAAAAGGGTATTATTTACATAGATGAAATTGATAAGATTTCTCGTAAATCAGAAAACCTTTCAATTACTCGTGATGTATCGGGTGAAGGCGTGCAACAAGCATTGCTTAAATTAATTGAAGGCACAGTAGCCAACATCCCACCGCCTGGCGCACGCAAACATCCTAATCAAGAATATCTGCAAGTCGATACGTCTAATATTTTATTTATTTGTGGTGGTGCTTTTGCAGGGCTAGAAAAGATTATTGAAAGTCGTACCGAAGACTCAGGTATTGGTTTTGGTGCAACCGTTCGTAATATGAAAGAGCGTCAGTTGTCTGATGTTTTTAAAGATGCAGAACCAGCCGACCTCATTAAATTTGGTTTAATTCCAGAGTTAATTGGTCGTTTGCCAGTCCTTACTATGCTTTCAGAATTATCTGAAGAAGCAATGGTGCAAATCTTAACTGAACCAAAAAATGCATTAATCAAGCAATACCAAAGTTTGCTTGAAATGGAAGGTGTTAAGTTAGAGGCAACGCCAGCAGCGCTTACTGCAATTGCCAAAAAAGCATTACTGAGAAAAACAGGTGCACGTGGTTTAAGATCCATTCTCGAGCATGTGTTGTTAGAAACCATGTATGAGTTGCCCAACCTTAAAAATATAGATAAAGTGGTCATTGAGAAAGAAAATATCGACAATGACACTTCCCCTAAATTAATAAAAAAATCAGATAGCAAGGTTGCCTAATTTTTTCATTGCTAAACCTCGCTTTACAGCGGGGTTTTTTTACGCACAAAAAAAGTATATTTGAGAATTTGTGTTGTAATAAACTTCAAAAATGTGACTTATTATTTGATATTACCGATTGTTTTTTACAACACTTGCGTCAAATCAATTCAGTCTCGAATGATAATGAATCTATTCATTTGTTCAGGTGTCTTCTCGTAGGGAATTTATTTGATTAATTTTCATTATCTACGACAAGATTTATCTGATCAACCCTGAATTTAAAAGTTAAATTTCGAGTATTTTTCAACAGCAATCAGTTGCAAAAAAGTAAATGCCCCATAAACGCATTTGCAATTTAGTTATTGATGAGGTGCTATTCAAGCCTTGAATAAAAGGTTTTTGCCCTCATCATTACCTGAAGTTATTACATAGAAGGTTATTATGTCTGGACAAACTGTTTTGCCATCTATCCCCACCGAACAAGCTATGTTGCCTTTGCGCGATGTAGTGGTATTTCCAGATATGGTTGTACCCCTTTTTGTGGGACGCCCAAAAAGTATTAAAGCGCTAGAACATGCTATGCAAGGTGACAGAAAAGTCATGTTAGTAGCCCAACGAGCAGCCGAAAAAGACGAGCCAGAAATTGGTGATATGTTTTCTGTTGGTTGTTTGGCTACTATTTTGCAAATGCTTAAACTCGGCGACGGTACTGTGAAGGTATTAGTAGAGGGGCAACAACGAGCCGAAATTCTTGGTATTGTTGACGGCCCAGAGCATTTTGTCGCCAATGTATTACCATTGGCCGTCGAGCGTTTTAATAAAGACGATCAACAAGAAGGCTCAGTAGAAGTAGAAGCATTACGCCGTGCGGTTATTAGTCATTTTGAACAATACGTCAGTATGAGTCGCAAAGTGCCTGATGGCATTTTAAATTCGATTAATAGCATTGATGACGCAGGTCGTTTAGCCGACACTATCGTAGCTCACATTTCACTCAAGTTAGAACAAAAGCAAGAAGTCCTTGAAATGGTCAAGGTACTCGATCGTTTGCAAAAATTGTATGACTTGTTAGCCCATGAAGTCGATATCTTAACTGTCGATAAAAAAATCCGTGGTCGTGTGAAACGTCAAATGGATAAAAATCAGCGTGATTTTTATTTAAACGAACAGGTTAAAGCCATTCAAAAAGAATTAGGTGATGGCGAAGACGGTGCAGATTACGACGAGCTTGAGAAAAAAATCAAGGCCGCTAAAATGCCTAAAGATGCGCTTAAAAAAGCACAGTCTGAACTGAAAAAATTACGCTTAATGTCACCAATGGCTGCTGAGGCCTCGGTGGTGCGAAACTACCTTGAAGTGTTAATTGGTTTGCCTTGGAATAAACAAAGCAAAATTAATAAAGACCTCGAAAAAGCCGAACTCATTCTTAATCAAGATCATTATGGTCTAGAGCGTGTCAAAGACCGCATCATGGAGTATTTGGCGGTACAACAACGCGTCACACGTGTGAAATCTCCAATCCTTTGTTTGGTTGGCCCTCCTGGTGTAGGCAAAACCTCTTTAGGTCAATCGATTGCCAAAGCTACAGGTCGTGAATATGTGCGTATGGCGCTTGGTGGTATGCGTGACGAAGCCGAAATTCGTGGTCATCGCCGTACCTATATTGGTGCTTTACCTGGCAAAATTTTGCAAAACTTATCCAAGACTGGAGTTAAAAATCCATTGTTCTTGCTGGATGAAATTGACAAGATGGGCATGGACATGCGTGGTGATCCCTCTAGTGCCTTGCTAGAAGTACTAGACCCCGAGCAAAACAATACTTTTGCCGATCATTATGTAGAGCTTGATTTTGACTTGAGCCAAGTCATGTTTATTGCGACCTCCAATTCAATGAACATTCCAAGCGCTTTATTAGATCGTATGGAGGTGATTCGTTTAGCAGGCTACACTGAAGACGAAAAACTCAATATTGCGACCTCTTATTTGCTCACCAAACAAATGGAAAATAATGGTGTGCAAGCTGGCGAGCTAAAAGTCACTGAAGACGCTATTCGCGATATCGTTCGTTATTACACCCGTGAGAGTGGTGTACGTTCACTCGAGCGAGAATTAGCTAAAATTTGCCGTAAAGTAGTAAAGGGTGTATTACTTAAAAAATACACCACTACCATGGTAGTTGATGCAAACAACCTCAGCGAGTTTTTAGGGGTTCGTAAATATTCGTTTGGTCGTGCTGAAGCCAATAATCAAATTGGCCAGGTAGTGGGTTTGGCCTGGACAGAAGTAGGTGGCGACTTGCTTACCATTGAAGCTGCCCCAATGCCTGGTAAGGGCGTTATTACTCGCACAGGTTCTTTAGGCGATGTCATGAAAGAATCAGTCGAAGCAGCTCGTACTGTGGTGCGTAGCCGTGCAGCACAATTGGGCATCAAGCAAGATGTATTTGAAAAGACCGACATTCATATCCATGTCCCCGATGGTGCGACACCAAAAGACGGTCCTAGTGCGGGTGCAGCAATGACGACTGCGTTTGTATCTGCATTAACAGGTATTCCAGTACGAGCAGATGTTGCCATGACGGGTGAAATTACCTTGCGTGGTGAGGTCACTGCGATTGGTGGTTTAAAAGAAAAATTGTTGGCTGCACTGCGTGGTGGAATCAAAACAGTGATCATTCCAGAAGAGAATGCAAAAGACCTTCAAGACATTCCTGATAATGTTAAGAACGGAATTGATATCATTCCCGTAAAATGGATCGATCGTGTGCTAGAATTAGCACTTGAACGACAACCAGTCCCTCTGGTAGCCGAAGAGTTGGTGCCTGCATCTGTAGTCGCCGTCGAAGCTTCCAAGACTGATTCATTGTCTACTGTCTCTGAAAAATTAAAACATTAATTTTTTTTGAGTTAGCTAAAAAAATAGCTAAAAACAGTTTACAATAATGTTCATCGAAACGCGGGAATAGCTCAGTTGGTAGAGCGCAACCTTGCCAAGGTTGAGGTCGAGAGTTCGAGACTCTTTTCCCGCTCCAGGTTATAAAAGACAGAAGGTTTTCTTTCTGTCTTTTACTAACCGAATAATGATATTAGTGGCGCGATAGCAAAGCGGTTATGCAGCGGATTGCAAATCCGTTTAGCCCAGTTCGACTCTGGGTCGCGCCTCCAGCATCATTATTAGGTTAGAATAAAGGTTGACATCTATTTTGCCTCGGTGGTGGAATAGGTAGACACAGCGGACTTAAAATCCGCCGCTACGTTAATAGCGGGCGTGCCGGTTCGATTCCGGCCCGAGGCACCAAACGTTAGATGTCAACGGCTTAGTTAAAAAGATTACATCAATTTAACTAAACAGTATGTTTTTAGTGTATAATTAAAAGCATCGAAATGCGGGAATAGCTCAGTTGGTAGAGCGCAACCTTGCCAAGGTTGAGGTCGAGAGTTCGAGACTCTTTTCCCGCTCCAAATTTTAAAAGGAAGCTTTATAGCTTCCTTTTTTTATTTTTGGAATGCAGATTTTAAATTGCATCTGCACTTCTTTCTTTGTATACGTTTTGATTGCTTTTTCTCAATGTTAGCTGGCAAAAGCTAGTCGTTTGACGACATAAGTAATACTTATCACCCATACAGCTATAAAAAATCCCCCATTTAACAAGCTAAAAGGCTAAAATGAGTTCCAATAGCGTTTGCTAGATGGTTTGATTTAATTTACCTTCCAATAATGTTATGAATAGATTCGAACCACCTTTTGAAATTCACGTTCATGGACAAGTTGTTTTACGTCCAGACGTCACCTTACAACAAGTCCAAGAAGCGGTAAAGCCACTTTGGAGTTATTCCAATGGTCGAACTTATTCTGAGGGCAGCGTCAGCCTGTATCCCGAAGAACCTGGTATCCAATATAACGGTACAGAGCATGTCTTACAAATATGTTGGACAACCGGTGGCGACAACGATTTTCGTCAAGTTCTAGATGAACTGTGTATGAATCTTAACGACCTCTCGGCACAAGGTGCAACCCTTGAAATTAGCTTTTTCGATGCGCAGTACGATGAAGAAGATGAAGATAGTCATGATGACGAGTGTGAATCCGATGGCACCGATGCAAAAGATGATTTTTTTGTAGTGTTTGTTGGACCAACACCTCAGGCTATTATGGTGGTGCAACGAGATTTGTTAGTTCAAGATATTATTTCTGTTATGGAACGACATTTCGAGAGTGCTGAGTTAACAGGAATTGTTTCTGAAATCGATCGTCTTTTCTCAGAGCGTTTTGATGCACTTAGCAATTCTCTCGAAATTGGTAAGTTACCGCGCAATCCAGGTGGTGGTCATGGTGGATCTGGAAGACGCCCAAGGCATTTGCATTAAATTGGCATTAGAGGAGCTTTTGATTTTAAAAAGTCAAAAGCTTCATATGTAGTAAGGACAGTTGTGGGTCTCGTAAAAGAAGTTGATTTTCCAATCAATCCTGATGGCTTAACTCAAGCCAGACAATTCGTATCTCCTCTCATAGAGTCAGAGCTATTAGACAGTGGCGAAAACATGTTGGCACACGCCGATGCAGTAGCCCAACTATTAAATTCGGTAGGGGCTGCACATGATTTGCAAATTGCCACCTACTTAGGTTATGCCGTGCCCATGCTAAAGCGTGCACCAGAAATTTTGGCCAAAAAATTTGGAAAAAGTTTAACCGTTTTAGCCGTAGATGCCGCAGAAATTGTCAAAGTGCAGCGGCAAGCCAGGCTCAGGATTTTGCATCAACCGACTGCTGAGGCCGAAGAGATTGCGCTACAAACTGAAAATGTGCGCAAAATGTTATTGGCCTTTTCTCGCGACCTTAGGGTTGTGCTAATGCGGCTTGGTTCTCGTTTGCAAACGCTTCGCTTTTATGCTTCTATTAAACAAATTGCACCTCGTGATTTAGCACAAGAGTCATTAACTGTATTTGCTCCACTCGCTAATCGATTGGGTTTATGGCAATTAAAATGGGAACTTGAAGATTTATCTTTTCGATTTTTAGAGCCACAAACTTATCAAAGTATTGCTCGTTCGCTTGATCAAAAAAGAACCCAACGCGAACAACATGTTGCCCAGTTAAGTGAACACATCAAAAGCAGTTTATTACAACTAGGCTTTAAAGCACAGGTTTCAGGCCGGGCCAAACACATCTACAGTATTGTCAAAAAAATGAGAGGTAAAAAGCTCTCGTTTGATGGTGTTTATGATGTCACAGCTTTAAGAGTTTTAGTGAACAATGTGAACGAGTGTTATGCGGTGTTAGCATGGATTCACACTGCGTTTGAACCGATTGCTTCTGAGTTTGATGACTACATTGCCAAGCCTAAACAAAATGGTTATCAATCCATTCATACTGTGGTGAGAGACAACTCCGAAACAGGAGGAGCAAGGCCAGTAGAAATCCAAATTCGCACTCATACCATGCACCAACATGCAGAGTCCGGAGTGGCCGCGCATTGGGCCTACAAAGAGGCGGGTGTGAAGGGGTATTCTGGGGTTCAAGCCACAGGTGCATACGATGCCAAAATTGCCGTCATTAGGCAGCTCATTGCTTGGGAGCGCGACCTCAGTAGTCAAGATGGCTATGACACCAATGTGATGGCGGCAAAAGTCTTGGCGGACCGAATTTATGTGCTCACACCAGAGGCAAAAGTAGTCGATTTACCAGCAGGCTCTACCGCCATTGATTTTGCCTATGCATTGCATACCGACCTTGGCCATCGTTGCCGAGGTGCCAAAGTAGAGGGTACTTTGGTGTCATTGAATACGCCATTGCAAAATGGTCAAACGGTAGAAGTTATCGCCTCCAAAGAGGGTGGCCCCTCTCGTGATTGGCTTAATCAAGAACTAGGTTTTTTAGTTAGCCACAGAGCAAGATCAAAGGTACGTGCATGGTTTAATGCTGAACAAGCCGAACAAACGATTGCTAAAGGCCGTGATTGGGTAGAAAAAATTCTGCAACGTGAAGGCAAGACCTCTATTGCAATGGACACCTTAGCTGGCAAATTAGATTTTGCCAATGCCAATGAAATGTTCATGACTGCTGGAAAAGATGAACTCTCTACTCGGGCTATTGAGCTAGTTTTGCGGCCCACTGATTTAATAGATAAAACTAGCACCGAATCCGAATTAGTACAGCTTAAAAATAAAGCGGCCAAAAACTCCAACCGCAGTAGCCCTAGTGGCGTGATTGCTTTGGGTGTGGGTGCCGTGTTAACCCAATTGGCTAAATGCTGCAAACCTGCTCCACCAGACGAAATTACTGGCTTTGTCACCCGAGGCAAAGGCTTAAGCGTACACCGCGCCCAATGTGCTAATTTTAAAACTATGGCACAGCGTGAACCCGACCGTGTAATGCAAGTGGCCTGGACCGATACCGCTAGTCTTGGAGCAGGCAACAAACGCCATGCAGCTTATCCGGTAGATATTCAAATTCAAGCTATCGATAGGCAAGGTTTATTACGTGATATTAGCGAGGTCTTTGCCCGAGAAAAAATGAATGTGATTGGTGTACAAACCCAATCGGTCAAATCAACCCAAACCGATCACGACACCGCTTGGATGACCTTTACCATTGAAATTAACGAGGTCAAACGCCTAGAAAATGCTCTAGCGGTAGTCAGAAACGTAAAAGGTGTTCAAAGAGCCTTAAGAAAGTGAAAAAAATCTGATACAATTCATGCATTGAGTTTTTACTCAGGCGCGTAGCTCAGTTGGTTAGAGCACCACCTTGACATGGTGGGGGTCGTTGGTTCGAATCCAATCGCGCCTACCAAATAATGTTAAAAAAGCACTTCAACCTTGGTTGAGGTGCTTTTTTTATTGCATTAATCATTTAATCATTTAATTTTTTAAATGTTCAAGTAGGCTTATTTTTGTAATCTTCAATTTTTATAAAAAGCCTTGGCTTTTGTAAAATTAGCAATGCATGGATTATCCAAGAGCTTCAATAGTTCGCTGTTTTTCACTTTGTCAGCCTTGTTTTCAAATCCAGCTTTTTGTCTTGTTGTATCTGTACAAATCTATAAAAATCATAGCGCGGTCAATGAGTTATACTAGAGTGTTATATGTTTGGTACAGTCCGGTTTGGCACGATTCGATAAATTCCTTTTTCAATCATGCCAAAGCCATTAGCTATTTCCAAACCTTACTAAAAACATTTACATTTGCCTAAATATATTGCATGTGTCATGCATTTAAATTGCTACCTTGAGTCGTTTAAGCCATCATAAATTAAGTTGGAATATAAGCCGCTTAGTTAGCGCTCCATTCATCCCCGCCCTGGAAAATTATTGTGACCAAACCCTCCCCAGTCGAAAACGACTCTGAAGTAGAAATCAAACTCAACACGCAGGGTCGTCGTGTCATTAAAAAATATCCTAATCGTCGCCTCTACGATACCGACACTTCTAGTTATGTAACGGTTACTCAAGTCAAAGAATTGGTCATCAGTGGTCAACCGGTTATGGTCATTGATGTTAAAAGTGGTGAAGACCTCACCCGTAGTATTTTGCTACAAATTATCTTAGATGAAGAAGCCGGTGGTTCGCCCATGTTTAGCGAAGAATTACTCATGAGTATTATTCGTTTTTATGGCAATACCATGCAAAGTTTTATGGGTCCTTACCTCGAAAAAAATATTCAAACTTTTTTAGATGTACAAAAATCTTTTGCTGCCCCTACCCAAGGTGTAACGCCTGAAGTATGGACTTCTATGATGAATCTACAAACACCATTGTCGCAAGGCATGATGGGTGGTTATGCCGAGCAAGCCAAAAATTTATTTTTGCAGATGCAAGAAACCATGACTAAACAAACCAATGACGTGTTTGAGGTGATTCGCAAAAACGGTAAACCCTAATCACCCAATCTAGGCTTTTGTAATTTCAGTCATTCACTTGAAATCAAGAGTCACTTTTTAATTTTTGCACATTGCTGCTCTTATAGCGGCATTGCTTTTTAAATTTTCAACAGTTCTTTTGTATGTCCAACTCCATTGCCACTTCAGTAGCTTCTCCTGTTGCTACACCTGCACCCAAAATTGGTTTTGTTAGCTTAGGTTGTCCTAAAGCCCTCACCGACTCCGAGTTAATCCTCACGCAACTAAGTGCAGAAGGCTACACCACGTCTAAATCTTTTGAAGGTGCAGATTTAGTGATTGTAAATACCTGCGGCTTTATTGATGATGCCGTTAAAGAATCACTCGACACTATTCAAGAAGCATTAAACGTGAATGGTAGAGTGATTGTGACAGGTTGCTTAGGTGCTAAAAAAGGTGCAGATGGGCAAGATGTGGTGTCTGCTGTTCATCCAAGTGTATTGGCAGTTACTGGTCCGCATGCCACCCAAGAAGTCATGGATGCAGTGCATAAGCATTTGCCTAAACCGGTTAATCCATTAATTGATTTAATTCCCAATTCATTTGGCGAAGCAGGCGTTAAATTAACACCACGTCATTATGCCTACTTAAAAATAAGTGAAGGCTGTAATCATCGTTGTACCTTTTGTATTATTCCCTCCTTACGTGGCGATTTAGTCTCAAGGCCAATTGGCGATATTCTCACAGAAGCCAAAGCCTTATTTGAGGGCGGTGTGAAAGAGTTATTAGTCATCAGCCAAGACACCTCGGCTTATGGTGTTGATGTTAAATATGTAAGCGGTTTTTGGAATGGTCGTCCTATTAAAACCCGCACCCAAGAACTCACTGCAGAGTTGGGTGCCTTGGCCAAAACCTACGGCGCATGGGTACGTTTGCATTACGTTTACCCCTATCCTACAGTTGACCATTTAATTCCTTTAATGGCTCAAGGCCTAGTCTTGCCTTACCTAGATGTGCCATTCCAGCATAGCCACCCCGATGTGCTTAAACGTATGAAGCGACCAGCCAGTGGCGAGCGTAACCTAGAGCGCATTAACAATTGGCGCGCACAATGTCCAGAACTAGTCATTCGTAGCACATTTATTGTGGGTTTCCCTGGTGAAACCGAAGAAGAGTTTGAAGATTTATTGCAATTCCTGCGCGAAGCGGGGATTGATAGGGCAGGTTGTTTTGCCTATAGCGAAATTGATGGTGCAGTCGCCAACGATCTACCCAATTTAATTCCTGAAGATGTGAAAGAGGCCCGCCGTGCTCGCTTTATGCAAGTGGCTCAAGAAGTGGCTACAGCACGCCTCGCACGTCGTCAAGGCGCTGTTATTCAAGTCTTGGTTGACAAGGCTATTGCCATGGGTAAAAAAGGTGGTGTGGGTCGTAGTTATGCAGATGCCCCAGAAATTGATGGTGTAGTGCATTTATTACCACCCGAAAAAATTAGCAAGACCTATAAAGTGGGTGACTTCATTAAAGCAAGGGTAGTAGAGGTAAGAGGTCATGATTTAATCGCCTTACCCATTTAAAATCGAATAGGAAGCTTTGGCTTCCTTTTTTATTCCAGGAGCTTGTATGTTGCCAGAATTACCCTCTTCAAAGTCACTCCCAGATGAATTAAAAGCCGCTCTGGCGCTAAATCAGCCTTTGGTTGTCATGGTGAGTTTGCAAGGTTGCCCATTTTGTAAAATAGCCCGTGAAAACTATTTATTTCATATGTGGAAAGCTAAAAAAATTTCAATTGTACAAATTGACATGCGCAGCGCAAAACTTTTGCAAGACCCTATGGGTCGGACTATTAGCCATGATGCTCAGACCAAGAATTGGAGTATTACTGTGGCCCCCACTCTTTTGTTTTTTGGCGCTCACTTTAAAGAAGTGGCTGAGAGAATGCAGGGCGGTTATTTACCCGATTTTTATCAAGCTTATCTTGATGAGAGAATCCTACAGGCGACTAAAAATTTAGCCCCATAAATTTATTTTTATTTTTTTTCTTCGCTTTTAATCCTTACTTTTTGTGAAAGTCAGATTGATGTAAGCGATTATAATGACATTACTATATAAGCATATCGTTATATTGTGAATTATCAAATATAATTGACTTTCGTTAAAAAAATCAATCTTCTTTGATATAGATCGATTGCTTTTGAAATTGAAATCAAAATCCAATTAAAAGTTCGGAGACAAAAGTGAAAAAAACTCAATACTTAGCCCTTGTATTATTAGCAGCATGCTCCAATTTTGCTTTTGCAAGCAAAGACTTAGCTACCAAAAATGGTTGTTTAGCTTGCCATAGCGCAGAAGCCAAAATTGTTGGCCCAGCATATAAAGATGTTGCTGCCAAATACAAAACACAAAAAGATGCAGTCGCTACTTTAGCAAAAAGCATTAAAGCCGGTGGTGCAGGTAAATGGGGTCCTGTACCAATGCCTGCACAAGCTCAGCTTAGCGATGCAGATGCTACAGCATTAGCCACTTGGGTAATGGCAGGCGGAAAATAAGCACAAAGCAATAAGCAATTGCAAGCTTTTACGTTTATGCCTACTAAGCCATTCAATTTCAGAATTCAAACTGGGATTTTTTTAATGGCTTGCCTTGTAGCAAGCCCCATTTCTTTTGCACAATCACTTACAGAACTCAAGTCTGCTGATTTGCAATTAGGTGCAAAATTGTACCTAGAGCATCAATGCCAAGCCTGTCACCAACGTAAAGTGGGTGGTGATGGTAATGCGATCTATAAACCACAGGGTCGTATTAATAGTGCTGGTTTGTTGCGCGGCATGGTAGAGCAATGTAACACCGAGCTTAACTTACAAATGTTTCCAGACGAAGTCACCTCGATTGCTGGATGGCTCAATCAAAAGTTTTACATGCATAAGCAATAAAAGCAATTAATTGCTTATTACAAATAGCTCAATTGAAAGTCTTCAAAGTTTCAATTGAGTTCAAATCAATAGGAGTTCAACATGACATCGGAATTATCACCTGGTCGCATTATTAAGGCACCAGAAAGCTTCTTGACGCAAACGGATATTAAAACCGTTTGGGCAGAAGCCAAGCAAGGCAGACGCAACTTTTTGCGTAATGCTTTTGTAACTGCCTCAGCTGGCGCAGTTGCAGCTGGCAGTGCATATGCCACCTCTAATCCAGTAAGCGGCGATGGAGATCCTAATATTTTGCAATTACCCGAGCACAGCACTGGCTTGGGTAAAGGCGTTGCTGGTGACGATGGTTACGGCAAACCAAGTAAATATGAAGCTAACGTACAGCGCAGACAAAGCCCTGGCTTAACCCAAACCAATCAGTCCTCTGTTGCCTTTGCACCATTGCAATCTTTATTTGGTATTGTGACTCCAAGTGGTTTGCATTTCGAGCGTCATCACCAAGGTTGGTGGGATATTGACCCAAGTAAACATCGCTTAATGATTAACGGTCTAGTTAAAAACAATATGGTTTTTACACTTGACGAAATCATGCGTTTACCAAGCGTTTCCCGTTTCCATTTTATCGAGTGCGGTGCTAATACTGCAGTAGAGTGGGGCAATGTAGCAGTACCAACTGTTCAATACACACATGGTATGTTGTCATGCAGCGAATTCACGGGTGTGCCACTCATGAAGTTGCTTGAAATGGCTGGTATTGACCTTAAAAACGCTAAATTTATTTATGCAGAAGGTGCAGACGGTTCATCTATGTCACGCACCATTCCTATGAGCTTGGTTACCTCTGGTGAAGTCTTAGTCGCCTACGGTCAAAACGGTGAAATGTTACGCCCAGAAAATGGCTATCCATTACGTTTGGTAGTGCCTGGTATTCAAGGTGTGTCATGGGTTAAATATTTACGCCGCATTGAAGTAGGCGATAAACCATGGGCCTCACGTGACGAAGCCACCGATTACATCGACATGATGCCAGACGGCACCTATCGTCAATTTACCAGCGTACAAGAAGTCAAGAGTGTGGTGACTAGCCCATCAGGTGGTCAGTTATTACTTGACCAAGGTTTCTACAATATTAGTGGTTTGGCCTGGTCAGGTCGTGGCCCAATTAAACGTGTTGATGTGTCAGTCGATGGTGGTCGTAATTGGCGTACTGCAAGACTAGAGTCACCCGTCTTAAGCAAGGCTTTAACGCGCTTTAATATTGATTGGGTTTGGAATGGTAAAGCAGCTATTATTCAAAGTAGAGCCATTGACTCAACCGGTCATGTGCAACCAACCTATCAACAAACTCGTGCAGTTCGTGGTACTCGTTCAATTTATCACAACAACTCAATTCAATCATGGTTAGTACAAGAAAACGGTGAGGTCAAGAATGTACAAGTATCCTAATCTCATCAAAGGCATTGTTGGTGTTACTTTAGCCTTAGTTGCCACTGTAAACTTTGCTCAAAGCCCTTACCAAGGAATTGGTCGCG
>CAZKWC010000022.1:15983-39142 GCA_964556425.1 uncultured Limnohabitans sp.
GGTATGCGAACCGACCATTTTATGTGGCCAGGCAATGAGTTTAACGGCACTAAAAAGCCAGATAACAATAATGTTGCATGTATGAAAGACTGTAAACCTGAGTCTAAAGTAGAGTCATTCTTACCTGATTTTGCACGTAATGCACATGGCAACTTAGCCTTGCAAAACCGTCCAGTGGGTGCGCAAGTAGGTGCCGACACTACTAAGCCAGAAGGTAAAAATGCAGCTCGCCCTGTTACTACTGCAGCTCCCGTTGTAGCGTCAGCAGATGTCGCAGCCAAAGCATTATTAACCAAAAATAATTGTTTAGCTTGCCACGGTTTAAATAACAAAATTGTAGGCCCTGCATTTAGCGATGTATCTAAAAAATACAAAGGCAATGTGGCTTATTTAATGGGCAAAATTAGATCAGGCGGTCAAGGTGTTTGGGGTGGTATTCCAATGCCAGCACAAACCTTGCCAGATGCTGAATTAAAAACTATCGCTGAATTTTTAGCTCAATAAAAAATTACCCTTTGATGTTTTAGATCAAAGGGTATAAGCTAAAGATAAGTTAGATTAGTAGTTAAAAAAGTTTTTTAAGTTTTAGTTTATTTAGGAGAGAATTATGTTATCACGTAGAGATCTAATGAAACAAAGCGCCACAGTTGCTGCGTTACTCGGCGCAACTGGTATGTTTCCTCAGTATGCAATGGCTGCATTTAATCAAAATGCATTTGCTGCAAAAACCATCAATGATGCAGTGAAAGCCTACGGTTCTGCAGCTCCAGAAGCAAGCACTGAAATCACTGTTATCGCTCCCGATATCGCTGAAAACGGTGCAGTAGTGCCAATTGGTGCATCTACTACTTTGGCTGGTGTTAAGCACTTGTTGTTATTGGTAGAAAAAAATCCATCCACATTGTGTGCCACTTTTGATGTGACTCCTGATGTAGAAGCCAACTTTTTAACTCGTGTAAAAATGGGTCAGTCTTCTGACATTTACGCAGTTGCCATCATGAATGACGGTAAAGCATTGTTTGCCAAAAAAGAAACCAAAGTAACTTTGGGTGGTTGTGGCGGTTAATACCAGCTTGCAACATCGTTATTCAATTTTCAATTAGTCAATTATTTAAAAGTTTAGGAGTTAATCATGGCAGATCCAATGCGCATACGTGCTCAAGTATCAGGTGACAAAGCAACAGTTCGCGTTCTTATGGGACATGAAATGGAAAGCGGTCAACGTAAAGATGCAAGCGGTGCTGTTATCCCTGCTTGGTATATTCAAGAAGTGACAGCCAACTTAAACGGTAAACAAGTGTTTAGCGCGCAGTGGGGTCCTTCTGTTTCTAAAAACCCATTCTTGCAATTCAGTGTTAAAGGCGCAAAAGCGGGCGACAAAATTGCAGTAAGCTGGAAAGACAACAAAGGCGAAACACGTACCGACGAAGCGACTGTTTCCTAATTTTTTTGATTCAATATAAGCAACTGGAGACAACTATGCGAAGCCAATTTTCTAAAAGTAATACGCACTGGCTATTAATGCTCACAACTGCGTTCGCTGTTTTTTCTACTGCAACAAGTTATGCACAAACTAAATCTGCCTCTGAAGGCATTGATGAATATCGTGCCATGCTTGCTGATGGTAATCCAGCAGAGTTGTTTGAAGCTAAAGGCGAAGAGCTTTGGAAAAAAGCCCGTGGCCCAAAAAATGCATCCCTTGAAAAGTGCGATTTAGGCCAAGGCCCAGGTGTGGTCAAAGGAGCATTCGTTACCTTGCCACGTTTTTTTGCAGATACTAAAAAAGTACAAGACCTTGAGTCACGCTTAATGACTTGTATGGAAGAGTTGCAAGGAATTGCGGCTGCAGATATTATTAAAACGCCTTTTAACAAGGGTGAACAAAATAATATGGCTTCTTTAGTTGCTTATATTTCTGCTGAATCTCGAGGTTTGGCTTTTAACTTACCTAACCAACATGCGCTTGAAAAAGAAATGTATGCCGTTGGTAAGTCCCTTTTTTACATGCGTGCCGGTCCTTATGATTTTTCATGTGCCACCTGTCATGGACAAGATGGTAAACGTATTCGTCTTCAAGACCTCCCTAACATTACTAAAAATGAAGGAGCTGGTAAAGGCTTCGGCGCTTGGCCAGCTTACAGGGTTTCCAATAGTCAGTTGTGGGGCATGCAATTTCGTTTAAATGATTGTTATCGTCAGCAACGTTTCCCAGAGCCAATTTATGGCAGCGATGCCACTATTGCATTGTCAACATTTATGGGTGTGACTGCCAAAGGTGCTAAGTCAATCGCACCTGCTCTCAAACGCTAAGCTGGAGAAACAAAAATGAAATTTAATTCCACACAAATCTTAAAAAACTCTGCTATTGGTTTAAGCTTGGTTTTACTCTCTGGTCTTACCTTTGCCCAAACTAAACTAGAGAAAAAAGTGCAGGAAGTAGTGGCGAGTTCTTTCAAAGAAAACGGCATTGCTAAATTAGATCGTTTACAACAAGACTTTTCTAATAAAGAATGTAGTAAAGCCGAAATGAGCGGCAAGCCTATTAATCCAAAAATTGCCAAAAAAATTGAAGCCATGAATTTGGCAACTATTAAATTGCCCTCTGACGGTAATTATATTGGCAGCTGGAAAGAAGGCGAAAAATTGGCGCAAAACGGCCGTGGTAATACATGGTCCGATAAAGAGGGTACTCCCAATGGCGGCAATTGTTATAACTGTCACAAAATCAGTAAAGAAGAGTTGTCTTATGGCACGATAGGCCCATCGTTATATAACTACGGTAAATTGCGTGGTGTAACCGATGTAAAAGCTGAATCTGCAAAAGCAACGGTTCAATACACTTGGGGTAAGATGTTTAATTCTCAGGCCTATAACGCTTGTTCATCAATGCCACGTTTTGGTCATGTAGGTGCATTAACAGAAGCGCAAATGCGTGACTTAATGGCCTTGTTATTAGACCCCGAATCACCTGTCAATAAATAATTTAGCACACAGGCCCAATACATGATTTGTTTTGGGCTTTCTTTTAATTCGAGTCCATCACTGATATGAGTAGATGAGTGATCGTAGCCATTAGTAGTTACGAGTTTTAAAGCTCTTATATCTATTGAGTTTCGACTCAACATTTGCCTTTCAAATTACAATGAATTTAACTAAACGCGAATTTTTTCAAATGATGACAGCCGCATCTGTTGCTGGCATTGTATTACCACGTAGCGTTGCAGCTCAAACCGCTGCCAAAGATGCTAGCATGTATGACATTCCAAAATTTGGTAATGTTTCATTCCTGCATATGACAGATTGCCATGCACAATTAAAACCAATTTATTTCCGTGAGCCTAGCGTGAATATTGGTATTGGTGCACAACAAGGCAAATTACCCCATTTAGTGGGTGAAGAATTATTAAAGGTAGCCAATGTAAGACCTGGCACCCCAATGGCGCATGCATTGTCTTACTTAAACTTTGACCAAGCTGCAAAAAAATACGGCAAGGTAGGTGGTTTTGCCCATTTGGCTACCTTGGTGAAGAAAATGAAAGCAAGCCGTCCAGGTGCACTTTTATTAGACGGTGGCGATACATGGCAAGGCTCTGGTACATCACTTTGGACTAATGGTCAAGACATGGTGGACGCCTGTAAATTATTAGGCGTAGATGTGATGACAGGTCACTGGGAGTTTACTCTTGGTATGGACCGTGTGAAAGAAATTGTAGAAAAAGACTTTAACGGCAAAATTGATTTTGTTGCGCAAAACGTTAAGACCAACGACTTTGGCGACCCAGTATTTAAGCCTTATGTGATTCGTGAAATGAACGGAATTCCTTGTGCCATTATTGGCCAGGCCTTCCCTTACACACCAATTGCCAACCCACGCTATATGGTGGCCGATTGGGCTTTTGGTATTCAAGACGAAAACATGCAAAAAATGGTCAACGAAGTGCGTGCAAAAGGCGCACAAGTAGTGGTCGTTATTTCGCACAATGGTATGGACGTTGACTTAAAAATGGCAAGCCGTGTACGTGGTATTGATGCCATTATGGGCGGTCATACTCACGATGGTATGCCAGTAGCTAGCGTAGTTGAAAACGCAGGCGGTAAAACTTTGGTTACCAATGCAGGTAGCAATAGTAAATTTTTGGCCGTACTCGACTTTGAAGTCAAAGATAAAAAAGTCACTGACTTCCGTTATAAGTTATTGCCGGTGTTTGCTAACTTGTTGCCAGCCGACAAAGATATGGAAGCCCTCATTAACAAAATTCGTGCTCCTTACGAGTCAAAGTTAGCTGAAAAACTCGGCGTTACTGAAGGTGTTTTATACCGCCGTGGTAACTTTAATGGTACAGGTGACCAATTATTGGTAGATGCGCTCATGGAAGTGCAAGGTGCCGATTTAGCCTTCTCACCAGGATTCCGTTGGGGTACTACTTTGTTAGAAGGTCAAGCCATTACTCGTGAATGGTTGCTCGATATGACAGCTACCACTTACTCTTATGCCACCGTGTCTGAAATGACTGGCGAAACCATTAAAACCGTTTTAGAAGACGTTTGTGATAACTTGTTTAACCCAGACCCATACTATCAACAAGGTGGTGATATGGTGCGTGTGGGCGGCTTGCAATATGATTGCACCCCAACCGAATCAGCGGGTAAACGTATTAGCAATATGCGTTTAAAAGGTCAATTACTTGAGCCTAACAAAAAATACAAAGTGGCAGGTTGGGCACCAGTGGCTGAAGAAGCTAAAAAACAAAACAACCCAATGGTATGGGATGTGGTTGAAACTTGGCTCAAATCTCAGAACGGCAAAATTGCACCTCGCAAACTCAATCAGCCTAAGTTATTAAGCTTAGGTAGTAATAAGGGATTGGCGGTTTAAGCAAACCTTATCTATCTTCAAGCAAGTAACTTAGTGGTTTTGGTAATGCTCGTAGTGGTGGTATTTTATTCCACCACTTTTATTTTTCTTTTGAATGAATGGATCGCATCATGAAATCTTTTAAGCAATTTTGGTTGGCAGTTTTGTTAATGGTTTTGGCAAGTTTTGCCAATGCCCAAGATGCAGTGAAAGTGGTCTATCATTTAAACGAAGGAATTGCACAAGCTGCTAGAGCACTGGGCAATATTCGTAATCACCTAGAGGCCGATCCTACTGCCAAAATTGTGGTGGTGACGCACGGTGCTGGAATTGAATTTTTGCTTGAAGGCGCAAAAACTCCCACCAACCAACCTTTCTCTGGACTCATTGGAGAAATGGCGGGCAAAGGGGTTGAATTTCGAGTTTGCCGCAATACCTTGGTAACTCGAAAAATCGAACCGAGTAGCGTGGTTCTAGAAGCTACTATTGTGCCGTCAGGAGTAGCAGAAGTAGCCAAGCTACAGGCTAAAAGTGGATTTGTCTATTTAAGACCTTAAGTTAAAAATAATTCACTGCATTTTGTTATTTTCTCTGCGATTAAAAGCGCATTAACTAATGCAAAAATTATTGGTACTTGTAAGTGTTTTGTATATCAATTCCAAAATAATAATATTTTTTTAGAGGAGACAAAAATGACCAGGAAATTAAAATCCTATCGTTATGCAGTGGTCGCTGCATTATTGGCTAGTAGCTTTAGCATGGCATTTGCACAAGATGCCGATCAAGCCAGATCTTGGGCAGCTTCTTGCTCTAACTGTCATGGTACTAATGGTGTATCTAGCCCAGGTCGTGAGACTCTTGCCGGCATGCCAGAAGAGATGATGATTAAAAAAATGCAAGACTTTAAAGCGGGTCGCGCACCGGCTGCTACCATCATGCATCAATTAGCCAAAGGTTATGACGATGCACAAATTGCAGCTATTGCAAAGTATTTTGCTAAACAAGCAACCAAATAACAGGAGACCTAATATGTTAAGACGTGAACTTTTACAAAATTTAGGTGCTGGTTTGGGTGCCATTAGTTTAGCCTCTTGTGCCAATATGAGCACATCTAGTGCGGCTAAAGCCCATGTAGTGGTGGTGGGTGGTGGTTTTGGTGGTGCAACTGCTGCCAAATATATTCGTATGTGGTCAAATGGCAGTATTGCTGTGACCCTCATCGAGCCCAACGATAGTTTTATTTCTTGCCCAATTTCCAATATGGTAATTGGTGGCTTTAAACAAATGTCTGACATTACTATTCCTTATACCAATTTGGCAGATCGTCACGGTGTAGTAGTAGTCAAAGACAAAGTGCAAAGTCTGAATGCAGACAAACGTACTGTCACTTTAGCAAGCGGCAAAGAACTAAGCTATGACCGCGTGATTGTGTCTCCTGGTGTTGACTTTATGTGGGATACATTGCCAGGTATGAACAACCCCGATGCGCAAAGCAAAATTTTGCATGCATGGAAAGCGGGTCCACAAACTGCAGCTTTACGCAAACAATTAGAAGATATGCCAGACGGTGGTGTATTTGCTATTAGCATTCCATTGGCTCCATATCGTTGCCCTCCTGGCCCTTATGAGCGCGCCTCTGTAGTAGCCGATTATTTCTTAAAAGCCAAGCCAAAAAGCAAAGTGTTAATTCTTGATGGCAATGATGACGTTACCTCTAAAGGTCCGTTGTTTAAAAAGGCTTGGGCCGAAATGTATAAAAACATCATTGAATACCGTCCTAAGCATTCACTCAGCGATGTAGATGTAGCCAACAAAACACTTAAATTCGAATTTAATGATCCTATTAAAGCCGATGTGTTAAATGTGATTCCTCCAATGCGTGCAGGTGAAATTGCGGTTAAATCTGGCTTGGCAACTGCTAACAAACGTTGGTGTGAAGTGGATTACCTCACATTCGAATCTAAAGCGGCTAAAAATGTACACGTATTAGGTGACTCCTTGCAAATTGCACCAGGTATGCCTAAGTCAGGTCACATGGCTAATCAACACGGTAAGTCTTGTGCGGCAGCAGTAGTGGCTTTATTAAGCAACAAGGTGGTTAATAACTTGCCTATCTATAACAACACCTGTTATAGCTATGTAAGCGAAAACGATGCTATTCATGTGGCAAGTGTCCATCGCTATGATGCCGAGAAAAAAACCATGACGATTGTTCCTGGTAGTGGTGGTGTATCAGCTGCTAGAAGTGCCATTGAAGGTGCTTACGCAATGGCATGGGCCAATAATATTTGGAGTGACACACTGGCCTAATTTGGCTGGTACAGCAAGCCCTTTATTTTATACAATCCAACTTAAACACTGCATGAAACTTAATCGACGGTATTTTTTGTATTCCAGTTCATGTGCTTGTGCACAACGTGCTATTTTTCCGTTTTTAACGGCATCAATGGCTTTGCAAAGTACATCTGCGAATGCGGCAATTCCCGAGATGAAAGCCGTGCAGGTTTCAGCTAATGCTTATTTTGTACAAGGGCTTGCTGCTTTAGGTAGCAAAGAAAATCAAAATTTTATTTCCAATGCTGGTTTTGTTGTAACGCCAAAATCGGTCGTTGTAATCGACGCATTGGGTTCTCCCGCGCTTGCCCAGCGCTTTGTGCAACTTATCAAAACAATTACACCGTTGCCAATTAGTCATGTCATAGTCACCCACTATCATGCCGATCATATTTACGGACTACAGGTATTCAAAGACCTAGGCGCACACATTATTGCCCACAGCGCTGCAGGCGAATATTTAAATTCCGATACTGCCACCCTGCGTCTAAAAGCTTCCCGAGAGGAGTTAAGTCCTTGGGTAGATGAAAACACTCGCTTAGTAGTCGCCGATGAAATGTTAAAGGGCTCTAGCCCCAAAAATCTGCAAGTCAATGGCGTTGATTTTTATATCGCCCCTGCAGGCCCTGCCCATACCCCAGAAGATCTGATCATTTATTTGCCAGCAGAAAAAGTCTTATTCGCTGGCGATTTGGTCTTTAGAGGGCGTTTACCTTTTGTTGGCGGAGCCGACAGTAAACACTGGATTAGCTCGCTTAATAAACTTTTGCAATTTGATGTGGCGGTAATCGTTCCTGGCCATGGTGCACAATCAAGTGCTGCCAGTGCCAAAGCAGACATTGAATTGGTGAGAAATTATTTAGTGTATTTGCGCGAACAAATGGGAGCTGCTGTTAAAAATTTAGAATCGTTTGATGAGGCCTATAAAGCGACCAACTGGAAAGCATTTGAAAATGTGCCTATGTTTGGTTTTGCCAATCGAATGAATGCCTACAACACCTATTTGTTAATGGAAAAAGAATCATTGTAAAAACAATGTAGTGAGGCTTTTGCATTTTTGTAAAAAGCGAGTTGGTGGTTTTGTTTTTTTAAGGAGATCAATCATGACAGTACAACGTGCCGTTTTAGTATTTGCTGGCTTTATGGTGCTGCTGAGTTTGGCTTTGGCTCATTTTGCTGGCCAAATTAATCTTGGACAAGCAAGTTGGTTATGGATGACCGCCATTTTGGGGGCGCATTTATTTCAAATGGGCTTTACCGGATTTTGCCCAGCGGCCAAAATTTTTGCCGCCTTAGGTCTTAAAAATTAAGCTGGGTTTTTAGAGTAAAAACCACAAAAAAAACCTAGTTACATGGTTTTAACTAGGTTTTTAATCTCATTTATAATCTTATGAAGCAAATTGTAGATTTTTAAGCTACAAAACCTTAGAATGCAGCTATTGGTCGGAGACTTCATATGCCACAAAGGCAAAACATTTATTAAAATAGATGTTGTTCTTTATTTTTATAGCCAATTAAAAACACATACTGGTTTTTAGCTACAATTTAAAGAAGAGTTAAAGACTAAGGTTTTAAAAAGGTAAACACAAGTTTACTTTTAAACCATTTACAATATTTGAATGGTGCCCAGGAAGGGACTCGAACCCCCATGATGTTACTCGCTAGTACCTGAAACTAGTGCGTCTACCAATTCCGCCACCTGGGCGTCACCAAAAAGGATCATTATATCAAAACCACAACTAAAAAACCTAATCCAATCGTTAAACATAACGAAGTATTAACTGGCGTCATCATTGGCCACCGAGATGGCCATGGATTTGTCCTCCGAGACGACTTGGGTCCCGATTTATTTTTATCACCCACCGAAATGCGCAATGTCTTGCACAAAGACAAGGTAAACGCTCAAATTATTCGAACCGATCGCAAAGGTCGCCCAGAAGCCCATATTCTTGAATTACTAGACCGCCCAGAGCGTAAAGTGGTGGGCAGAGTTGTCATAAACGGTAAACAAGTTTGGTTAGCTCCAGAAGATATTCGTTACCACCGAGAATTCTTAGTCACTAAAAACCAATCAATTGATGCCCAAGAGGGCCAAGTGGTAGTGGCAGAAATTTTATCCGATGCACAGTTATCAGCCAACCAAGTCATTAGCTGCAAGATTACTGAAGTTTTGGGTAATATTGAAGATTCCGGTATGGAAATAGAAATTGCAGTGCGCAAATTCGATGTACCCCACGAGTTTTCTCCAGAGTGTGAAGCTTTATCTGCCAAATTACCCGATTCGGTGAGGCCTACCGACAAACGAGGTCGCATCGATTTACGAGATGTGCCCTTGGTCACGATTGACGGCGAAGATGCCCGTGACTTTGATGATGCTGTTTATTGTGAGCCTATTCAATTGGGTAAAACCAAAGGCTGGCGCTTAATTGTAGCCATTGCCGACGTTAGCCATTATGTGAAGTCTAATGACGCTATCGACAAAGACGCCTACGAAAGAGCCACCAGTGTGTATTTCCCTAGAAGGGTGATACCTATGTTGCCTGAAAAACTCAGCAATGGTTTGTGCTCTTTAAAGCCCAATGTAGAGCGTATGTGTATGGTGTGCGATATGGTCATTAACCTAGATGGTGAAATTACCGCCTACCAGTTTTACCCCGCCGTTATGCTAAGCCATGCGCGTTTTACCTACACCGAAGTTGCCGCTATTTTAGCCAATACCAAAGGTCGTGAGGCGCAGCAATACGCACAAAGAGTACCTGACCTGCTCAATTTGCATTCGGTTTATGAAGTGTTGTTAAAGTCGAGAGCCAAGCGGGGTGCGGTTGATTTTGAAACCAAAGAAACCCAAATTGTCTGCGACGAAAACGGTCGTATTGAAAAAATTATCCCAAGGGTGAGAAACGTTGCGCACAAACTAATTGAAGAAGCCATGTTGGCCGCCAATGTGTGTTGTGCCGAATTTATCGAGCAAGCCAAACATCCTGCCTTGTTTAGGGTGCATGAGGGCCCTACCGCCGAAAAAATAAATAATTTACGTAATTATTTAAAATCGTTGGGGCTTAATTTATCTATTTCAGACGATCCATCTACTGCTGAAATGGCAGAAATTGCGCATGCCACCAAAGACCGCACTGATGCTACGCAAATTCACACCATGTTATTGCGCTCTATGCAGCAAGCAGTTTATACGCCCCATAACAATGGTCATTTTGGCCTAGCTTATGAGGCTTATTCACACTTTACCAGCCCTATTAGGCGCTATCCCGATTTATTAGCTCACCGAGCTATTAAAGCGATTTTAAAAGACGAACAGTACAGTTTGCCAAGCGCTCATACCTTTACCCCAAGGCCAGGCGTTAGGCAAAGGCCACCGGCTAAAGAGGGCGCAAAAAATGCCAAAGCACCGGCCCAATCGACTGCTAATGCATCGGCCAAAGATCTAAAAAAATGGGAAGCAGTGGGCATGCATTGCAGTGCCAACGAACGCCGTGCCGATGAGGCCAGCCGAGATGTTGAAGCTTGGTTAAAGTGCACCTATATGCAAGGTCATTTAGGCGAAGTCATGTCGGGTACGGTTTCTGCAGCTACTGGTTTTGGCATATTTGTAACTCTTGATCAAGTCAGTGTTGAAGGTTTGGTACACATCACTGAATTAGGCGGTGAATATTTTCGCTTCGATGAGGCTCGTCAAGAGCTGCGTGGTGAGCGTTCAGGTATGCGTTATGGCATTGGTACCAAAGTTGTTGTACAAGTGGCCAAAGTCGATTTAGACGGTCGCCGTATTGATTTGGCCTTGGTTCCAAATGATGCAGTAATTGGCTCGCTTATTACCGCTAAAAAATCAGCCGAGCGTACCGAGCAAAATTTTGATAAAACGCAAGGCTCGGCAGCTAGCTTTACCCACTCCAACGCCAATCGAAATGGTGCTAATAACGGGAACGGCAATGGTAATGGTAATTCAGACCGCCATAACAAAGCCGCTTCTAGAAGCTCGGTAAAGGGTAAAAAATCGAATGCCAATAAAGCAGCCGATTTGCAGCAAAACTTTTTAGTCGATGCACCAGGACCTTTTGTTTCGCCTGTGCAAGCTGCCAGAAAAACCAAGCCGGGCTCCAGCAATAAAAGGTCGGGTAATTCAGTTTCTGCCTATTCTGCCAGTCCAAAATCAAAGCCGGCTAGCAAGGCCAGTCCTATTGCAAAAGCCAAAGCGAATGCAAAAGCAAGTGCTAAAAGTAGTGCTAAATCGGGTGTAAAAGATTCCACCAAGTCTTCTAGCTCGGGAGCCAAAAAGAGGCGTTAAACAAGAGGCAAGTAAGGGGTGTTATTCTTGATGAATGGTATCCCTTCAAAAGCTCAAGCTTTTGCCTTGTTATTTATTTTTATTGAAATTATTCAAACTCAATTATGCAGACATCAGCCAATAAAGTAGCTATTGTGACAGGGGCGGGCAGTGGCATTGGTAAGGCCAGTGCTTTAGCCTTGTTAAAAGCCGGTTTTAATGTGGTTTTAGCTGGTAGACAACTTGAAAAACTCAATGCTGTTATTGATCAATGGCAGGGTCCAAAAAATCAAGCTTTGGCTTGTGCGTGTGACGTTAAAGACGAGCACTCGGTGAAGCATTTATTTGACACCACAGTAGCGCATTTTGGTAGGCTAGATGTATTGTTTAACAATGCCGGAATTAGTGCTTTTAGTGTGCCAATTGATGAGCTTCCAGTAGAGGTGTGGCGCAATGTTGTCGATACCAATTTAACCGGTATGTTTTTATGTTTGCAACAGGCCTTTAGGGTTATGAAGGCGCAAAGTCCACAAGGCGGACGTATTATTAACAACGGTTCGATTTCGGCCACTATGCCAAGGCCACAAGCGATTGCCTACACCGCTACCAAACATGCGGTCAGTGGTTTAACAAAATCCGCTGCATTAGACGGTAGAGCATTTTCTATTGCTTGTGGTCAAATTGATATTGGTAATGCTGCCACCGATATGACCCAAAAAATGTCTAAGGGTATTTTGCAAGCCAATGGTTCTTTGTCGCAAGAGCCTTTAATGGATTTACAAGTCGTCGCTGACTCTGTGGTGTATATGGCAAGTTTGCCGCTTAGTGCGAACGTTTTGTTTCATACCGTTATGGCCACCAATATGCCATTTGTAGGACGTGGATAAAACCTTGCACTTCCAATTAAGGGCTTAGATTAAGCTTTCATTTTTGAAGTTAATATAGTTTTGCCTAATCAAAAAAGCACTGAAGTTTTTAACTTTCAGTGCTTTTTTTGTGCCTGCTTTAGTAATGAAGTGGGCTTATTTTTGAGTTTGCACCACTTTCATAGCGGTGCCTATTAAGGTGGCAACTTGACCTAAATCGCTAGGAATTACCAAAGTGGTATTGGACTCGCTGGCGACTTTGCTGTAGGCTTCAACCGCTTTTTCGGCTACTCGTAATTGTACGGCTTGTTCGCCGCCTGGTTTTTGAATAGCAGAGGCAATGGCTTCAATCGCTTCTGCTGTAGCGGTAGCGACAGAAGATATCGCAGCTGCCTCACCAAGGGCTTTGTTAATAGCGGCTTGTTTCTCGCCCTCAGAGCGAGCAATAAAGGCCTCACGTTCGCCGGTAGCAATATTAATTTGTTCTTGACGGCGACCTTCAGAGGCGGCAATCAGGGCACGTTTTTCACGTTCTGCAGTAATTTGTGCCTGCATAGAATGCAAGATTTCTTTTGGTGGGGTTAAGTCTTTAATTTCGTAACGCAGTACTTTAACGCCCCAGTTAAGAGCCGCTTCATCAATGGCGGCCACTACTTGGGCATTAATAATGTCACGCTCTTCAAAGGTTTTATCGAGTTCTAATTTACCAATGACAGAGCGTAGTGAGGTTTGTGCCAACTGTGAAATAGCCACAATGTAATTAGATGAGCCGTAACTCGCACGCATTGGGTCAGTGACTTGAAAATACAAAATACCATCGACTTGTAATTGGGTATTGTCTTTGGTAATACAAACTTGACTTGCAATATCAAGTGGGATTTCTTTTAAGATGTGTTTATAAGCAATTTTGTCAATAAAAGGCACTACAAAATTAAGACCTGGTGTGAGTGTGCCGTGGTATTTACCCAAGCGCTCCACTACAAAAGCATGCTGCTGAGGCACGACCTTTAATGTTTTAAATAAAACAATAATCACAACGGCGAGCAAGATGAGGGCTTCTGTCATAGTAAAAACTCCTTTTAAAAAATTAGGAACAAGCTTGCAAAATTAAAAAGCTACCTTGTATATCGGTGATGATGTACGCCCCTGGTGTAGGCGGGCTGTTGGAGCTAGTAGATGGATCGGCCAATTTAGCTTGCCATTGGGCACCACGGTATTGAACTTCTGTACTGTCATGAAACTGCCATTGTTCTACTTGTACAATCTGGCCAATGTCGAGATTGTTGGAGTTATGAGTGCTGGCAAGTGTGGACGTTTTATTTTTTCGTAATTGGTAAAGTAAGCCGCAACTAATCATACTAAGCAAAGCTGCAGCGGTAATTTGAATGCTAAAACTAGCATCAAAATAACCCAAAATGGCAGCTAATGCTGCACCCAATGCCAGTAGCAAAAGGTATAAAGTGCCTGTGCTTAATTCGGTAGCCACCAAGAGACCACACAAAACCCACCAAATTGTTGAGTCACTCATAAATAATCCTAAAAAATTGTTGTAATTTCAACTTATTTTTACACTTTTGAAGATTCTAACCATTTTAGAGTCTTTAAGTTCTTTAAACTTCAAGTTCTATTAATTTTTTGTAATCGTAAATGCCATGAAATTTCGCTTCCCCATCGTCATTATTGATGAAGACTTTCGCACCGAAAACACCTCCGGCTCCGGTATTAGAGCGCTAGCCCAGGCTATTGAAGGTGAGGGCTTTGAGGTAGTAGGTGCTACCAGTTACGGAGATTTAAGTCAGTTTGCACAACAACAAAGTCGCGCTAGTGCATTTATTTTGTCAATTGATGATGAGGAATTCACGCCAGGTCCAGACCTAGACCCAGCAGTGCTCAATTTGCGCCATTTTATTCAAGAAGTAAGACGTAAAAACTCAGAAGTTCCCATCTATATTTATGGTGAAACCAAAACTTCTAGGCATATGCCCAACGATATTTTGCGCGAGTTGCATGGTTTTATTCATATGTTCGAAGACACTCCAGAATTTGTGGCACGCCATATTATTCGTGAGGCAAAAAGTTATTTAGAAGGTTTGCAACCACCGTTTTTTAAAGCTCTATTAGATTATGCCGAAGACGGCTCTTATAGTTGGCATTGCCCAGGCCATTCGGGTGGCGTGGCATTTTTAAAATCACCTGTGGGTCAAATGTTTCACCAATTTTTTGGCGAAAATATGTTGCGTGCAGACGTTTGTAATGCAGTTGAAGAACTCGGTCAATTACTCGACCATACGGGCCCCATCGCCGCTTCAGAGCGCAATGCAGCGCGCATTTTTAATGCCGACCATTGTTTCTTTGTGACCAACGGCACCAGTACTTCTAATAAAATGGTTTGGCATCATACCGTTGCCCCAGGCGACATTGTGGTAGTGGATCGTAACTGTCATAAATCTAATTTGCACGCCATTATCATGACAGGGGCCATTCCGGTTTTCTTAAAACCTACGCGCAACCATTTTGGTATTATTGGCCCTATTCCTCAAGAAGAATTTACCCGCGAATCCATAGAGGCCAAAATACGTGCCAACCCTCTGCTCAAGGGCGTTGACCCCAGCACAGTCAGGCCACGCATTTTAACCCTCACACAATCGACCTACGACGGTGTTTTGTACAATACCGAAACCATTAAATCAATGGTTGATGGTTATATCGATAACTTGCATTTCGATGAAGCTTGGTTGCCTCATGCTGCTTTCCATAGTTTTTATGGCACCTTCCATGCTATGGGTAAAAACCGTGTGCGTCCAAAAACCACTATGGTTTATTCCACTCAATCGGTACACAAATTATTAGCCGGTATTAGCCAGGCAAGTCATGTTTTGGTGCAAGACGCTCAAGAAACGAGCCTTGATCGTGCATTATTCAACGAAGCCTATTTAATGCATTCTTCTACTTCGCCGCAATACAGCATTATTGCCAGTTGCGATGTAGCGGCTGCCATGATGGAGCCTCCTGCAGGCACCGCTTTAGTCGAAGAAAGTTTGCTTGAAGCCCTCGATTTCCGCAGAGCCATGAGCAAAATTGACGAAGAATATGGTGATGAATGGTGGTTTAAAGTGTGGGGCCCCGAAATAGTCGTAGAAGACGGCATTGGTGACTCTAAAAATTGGCATTTAAAAGGCGAAAAAGAAGCCGACGTTGATAATTTAAATTGGCATGGTTTTGGTGGTGTAGCCGATGGCTTTAATATGTTAGACCCTATTAAAGCTACTATTGTTACGCCTGGCCTAGACCTTGATGGCAAGTTTGCCACCTCTGGTATTCCAGCTAGTATTGTGACCAAATTTTTAGCTGAACATGGTGTGGTAGTTGAAAAAACCGGTCTGTACAGTTTCTTTATTATGTTTACCATTGGTATTACTAAAGGTCGCTGGAATACTTTATTAACTGCTTTGCAACAGTTTAAAGATGACTATGCCAAAAACCAACCGATGTGGAAAATTTTGCCCGAGTTTTGCCAGCAATACCCTATGTATGAAAAAATGGGACTAGCTGATTTATGTCAGTTTGTGCATCAACTCTATGCCAAATACGATATTGCCCGTTTAACTACCGAAATGTACCTCAGCGACCTCGACCCCGTCATGAAGCCAAGCGATGCTTATGCTCATATTGCGATGCGCAAAACTGAGCGAGTGGCCATTGACGACCTAGAGGGCAGAGTAACGGTAGGTCTATTAACACCTTATCCTCCCGGTATTCCATTATTAATTCCTGGCGAAGTATTTAACAAAAAAATCGTTGATTATCTTAAGTTTTCTCGCGAATTTAATGCCAAATGCCCTGGTTTTGGTACCGATATTCACGGTTTGGTAGCTCAAAAAGATGAGAACGGTATTACCAAATACTTTGCTGATTGTGTGGCCTAATTTTTAAAAAACTTGCAAAAGCCTAAGAAATTGGGCTTTTGCATGCGATAATACGCATTGCACTTCAAAAAAATCAAAGCAAACGGGTCTTGGTCCGGTGATAACATACACCTATGTCTTAGATCTAAAGTCTCAACGCGACCTCATAAGGGTTTAGCTTTTAACAGCTGCGAAGAGGCACCCAAGGTTTTTCGTTAGAGAAATTCACAAAGGTTGAACATGGAAACTCAAAAAATCGATACACGCGACAACGCACACGCTTCTGACACCCCTGAAATCATTGGTGCAGAAATTTTAGTCAAATGCTTACAAGCCGAAGAAGTCAAATTTATCTGGGGTTACCCTGGTGGCTCTGTGCTGTACATTTATGACGAACTCTACAAACAACAAACCATTCAGCACGTTTTAGTACGTCATGAACAAGCTGCCGTTCACGCCGCCGATGCCTATGCTCGTGCGACAGGCGATGTCGGTGTAGCTTTGGTTACTTCTGGTCCTGGTGTGACCAATGCCGTAACCGGTATTGCTACTGCCTACATGGACAGTATTCCAATGGTGATTATTACTGGTCAAGTTCCTACTCATGCGATTGGCCTAGATGCCTTCCAAGAGTGCGACACCGTAGGTATTACGCGCCCAGTTGTTAAACACAATTTCTTGGTCAAAGACGTTCGCGATTTGGCCATGACAATGAAAAAAGCTTTCCATTTGGCCCGTACAGGTCGTCCTGGCCCAGTGGTAGTAGATATTCCAAAAGATGTCTCTTTAAAGTTAGCCGCTTATGCCGGTTATCCTGCAACTGTTCACATGCGTTCATACAACCCTGTACGCAAAGGTCATGGCGGTCAAATTCGTAAAGCCTTGCAGTTATTGGTAGCAGGTAAACGCCCTTATATTTATACGGGTGGTGGTGTTTTATTAGGTAATGCATCAGAAGAATTACGCACACTTTGCCATATGTTGGGCTATCCGGTTACCAACACTTTAATGGGTTTAGGTGCATTCCCTGCCTCCGATCCAAAATTCTTGGGTATGCTCGGTATGCACGGTACCTTAGAAGCCAATAACGCGATGCAAAACTGCGACGTGTTGTTAGCAGTAGGCGCTCGTTTTGATGACCGAGTCATTGGTAATCCTAAACATTTTGCGCAAAATGAACGCAAAATTATTCACATTGACATCGACCCTTCTAGCATTTCAAAACGCGTTAAAGTAGATATCCCAATTGTTGGCGATGTCAAAGACGTGTTGCAAGAAATGATTGCAATTTTGCAAGAAGGCAATCTCAAGCCCGATCCACAAGCGATTGCACCTTGGTGGGAAACCATTCAACAATGGCGCAAGCGTGATTGCTTAAAATATGACCGTGATGATATGTCGGTTATTAAGCCACAATTTGTGATTGAAACCCTCTGGAACATGACCAAAGATACTGAAACCTACATCACCTCCGATGTTGGACAGCATCAAATGTGGGCAGCGCAATATTATCGCTTCGACGAACCACGTCGTTGGATTAACTCTGGTGGCCTTGGCACCATGGGTGTGGGTTTACCTTATGCAATGGGTATTAAATTAGCCAAGCCCGATGCAGAAGTGTTCTGCGTTACAGGCGATGGTTCTATCCAAATGTGTATTCAAGAACTCGCTACTTGTTTGCAATACAACACTCCTGTCAAAATCATTTCCATGAACAATCGTTACTTAGGAATGGTAAGGCAGTGGCAAGAAATTGAATATCAAGGTCGTTATAGCCAAAGCTATATGGACACGCTTCCTAATTTTGTGAAATTAGCAGAAGCCTACGGACACGTTGGTATTCAAGTGACCCAAGCCTGTGATGTTGAGCCAGCACTTCGTGAAGCTCGTCGTTTAAAAGACCGCACTGTGTTCTTAGATATTCTTACCGACCCATCAGAAAATGTATTCCCAATGGTCAAAGCAGGTAAGGGTATTACAGAAATGTTGTTAGGTTCTGAAGATTTATAAAACTGCACTACTCATTTTTGGTTATTAAAAATATTCAAAAATGAGAGTGGTTTTAATTCAGTCCAGATCAGTCCAGTCCAGTGCATTAGGTTCATTCATATAATGCACTGAATTTTTAAATTGAGAAGAAGAATCTATTGTCTGCCAGACCTTCACATTACCGTGTTAAGGCGAGGGTAACAAAAAGAGGAATCCATATGAAACATATTATTGCGGTATTACTTGAAAACGAAGCGGGTGCTTTATCTCGTGTAGTGGGTCTATTTTCTGCTCGTGGTTACAACATTGAGTCATTAACTGTCGCACCTACCGAAGACCCATCGTTATCACGCATGACCATTCAAACCACAGGTTCTGATGACGTCATTGAACAAATTACCAAACACTTAAACCGCTTAATCGAAGTGGTAAAAGTAGTTGATTTAACAGAAGGTGCTTATACCGAACGCGAACTCATGCTGGTGAAGTTGCGTGCAGTCGGTAAAGAGCGCGAAGAAATCAAACGTATGGCTGATATCTTTAGAGGCCGTATTATTGATGTCACCGATAAGAGCTACACCATTGAGCTTACCGGAGATCAATCCAAGAACGACGCTTTCCTTGAGGCTATCGAGAAAACTGCGATATTGGAAACGGTTCGTACCGGTTCCTGCGGCATAGGCCGTGGCGAACGAATTTTGAGAGTTTAGGACAACCCTTTTTAGGAGAGAAAAAATGAATGTTTTTTACGATAAAGATTGTGATTTAAGTTTAATCAAAGGCAAAACTGTTGCTATCATCGGTTACGGTAGCCAAGGCCACGCACACGCACAAAACTTAAACGACAGTGGCGTTAAAGTTGTGGTTGGTTTACGTAAAAATGGCGCTTCTTGGGGCAAAGTTGAAAAAGCTGGCTTGCAAGTTGCTGAAGTAGCAGAAGCTGTTAAAGCAGCTGACGTGGTAATGATTTTGTTACCAGACGAACAAATCGGTACTGTTTACACCAATGACATCGAGCCAAACATCAAGTCTGGCGCTTCTTTAGTGTTTGCACACGGTTTTAACGTTCATTACGGTTTGGTACAACCCCGTGCTGACCTCGACGTTTGGATGGTAGCTCCTAAAGCACCAGGCCACACTGTTCGTGGTACTTACGCACAAGGCGGTGGTGTTCCTCACTTAATCGCTATTCACCAAGACAAATCTGGCCGTTCACGTGACCTCGCATTAAGCTATGCAATGGCCAACGGTGGTGGTCGTGCTGGCATTATCGAAACTTCATTCCGTGAAGAAACAGAAACTGACTTGTTCGGCGAACAAGCAGTTTTATGCGGTGGTGCAGTAGAACTCATCAAAACAGGTTTCGAGACTTTAACCGAAGCCGGTTACGCTCCTGAAATGGCCTACTTCGAATGTTTACATGAGCTCAAACTCATTGTGGACATGATTTATGAAGGTGGTATTGGCAACATGAATTACTCTATTTCTAACAATGCTGAATACGGTGAATATGTCACTGGCCCACGCGTTGTTACAGAGCAAACACGTGCTGCTATGCGTCAATGTTTAAAAGATATTCAAACTGGCGAATACGCTAAGAGCTTCATCTTAGAAAACAAAGCTGGCGCACCAACACTCATCAGCCGTCGTCGTTTAACAGCCGAGCACCCAATCGAAGTGGTAGGCGAAAAATTACGCGCTATGATGCCTTGGATCAAAGCCAACAAATTAGTGGACCAATCACGTAACTAATTTTTTGATTTTAGTTTTCTAAAATCAAACATCACAAAAGGCCGCATTTATGCGGCTTTTTGTTTGGTGGCCCAATTACAAGCTTCAACCCTTATCATGGTATTTCGTTGCATAAGGCGATACAATGGTACAAACATCTTATGGGTGTACACTTTTAGCAAAGTTAGGAGAAAATTTTAACAATGAACGATTCAGATACCCTCCAAGAAAATCAATCTAGCGACCCAAGCTTACAAAAAAAACGCCCACCCAAGGGTCTGTATGCCTTGCCTAATGCCATTACTTTAGCGGCCTTATTCGGTGGTTTTTATGCCATCGTTATGGCAATGAATGGTTTTTTTGATAAAGCCGCTATTGGCGTGTTTTGTGCCATGGTGCTTGACAGCCTAGACGGCCGTGCCGCCCGTTTAACCAATACCCAAAGCGAATTTGGTGTACAAATGGACTCTTTATCCGACATGGTGTCATTTGGTGCCGCCCCTGCACTGATTGCCTATGTGTGGGCTTTAAAAGGTTTGGGCAATATAGGTTGGGTGCCCGCCTTTGTTTATTGTGCTTGTGCCGCACTAAGGTTAGCTCGATTTAATGTCAACACCACAGTAGTGGATAAACGTTTTTTCCAAGGCCTTCCATCGCCTGCGGCGGCGGCTTTAGTCGCTGGTGCTATCTGGATTGCCACAGAGTCTGGCTTTAAAGGTGCTGAATTAGCCTGGCCTATGTTTTGGACCTGTTTAGTTGTGGGTTTAACCATGGTAACAAACTTGCCGTTTTACAGTTTTAAAGTGGTGCACACTAAACGCAGCGTGCCGTTTGTATTTTTGGTGTTAATTGTGCTGGTGATTGCTGCCGTTGCATTTAATCCGCCTATTGTATTATTTTCATTATTTGTACTTTATGGCATAAGCGGTTATGTGTTGTACGCGTGGCGCAAAATAAAGGGCCAGCATACGAGTGTTATTAGCACCTCCACAGACGAAATTGAAGAAAAGGGTTTGCATTAATTGCTATCACTTTCTCCAAGCATATCAAGTGGGCTTTTTTTAGATTTTTTTCAATCATTTTTACTAAAAGTCCCTCTAAAAACTGTGTGTTTTCAACAAAATATGCTATATTGATGTTTATGTTTAAACCAATTACACCTACACTACTATCTACGCCTTTTAGGTGTGCATGGTAGCGAGCATAGGCTAGGTTTTCCACTTCACGGCTCGCTAGCAAATGCTACGGGCCGTTTGTATTTGGCACATCCCCATTTTAGGCACCCATTTAGTGGTAGCGCCCTCCCGTTTTCAATCTTAAGGATCAATCATCATGGCTGAAAAACTCGTAATATTTGATACCACCTTGCGCGATGGCGAACAATCTCCTGGCGCTTCCATGACCAAAGATGAGAAAGTAAGAATTGCTCGTCAACTCGAGCGTTTAAGAGTCGATGTAATTGAAGCGGGTTTTGCGGCTAGTTCTAATGGCGATTTCGAAGCGGTTAAAGCCATTGCCGATGTGATTAAAGACTCTACCATTTGTTCTTTGTCTCGTGCCAACGACCGTGACATCTCTAGAGCCGCCGAAGCACTCAAAGGCGCAGCTAGCTCACGCATTCATACCTTTATTGCCACCAGTGCTTTGCACATGGAGAAAAAATTGCGTATGACCCCCGAGCAAGTGTTAGAGCAGGCCAAACAATCAGTGCGTTTTGCTCGCAATTTGGTGTCTGATGTCGAGTTCAGTCCAGAAGACGGCTACCGTAGCGATGTGGATTTTTTATGCCGTGTAATTGAGGCCGTTATTGCCGAAGGTGCGACCACTATTAACGTACCCGACACAGTAGGTTATGCCATTCCAGAGTTGTATGGTAATTTTATTAAAACCCTACGTGAGCGTGTGCCCAATGCCGATAAAGCGATCTGGTCAGTACATTGCCATAACGACCTAGGCTTAGCTGCTGCCAACTCTTTGGCGGGTGTTAAAATTGGTGGTGCACGTCAGGTCGAATGTACCATTAACGGCTTGGGCGAGCGCGCTGGTAATTGTTCACTAGAAGAAATTGTCATGGCGATTAAAACTCGCAAAGATTATTTCAATCTAGAAATGAACATCGACCCGCAACATATTTTGGCAGCAAGTCGTATGGTGAGCCAAACCACTGGTTTTGTGGTTCAGCCTAATAAAGCAGTAGTGGGAGCTAATGCCTTTGCTCATGCCTCTGGTATTCATCAAGACGGCGTGTTAAAAGCCCGTGACACCTACGAAATTATGCGTGCCGAAGATGTGGGTTGGTCTGCTAATAAAATTGTCTTGGGCAAATTAAGCGGACGCAATGCGTTTAAACAACGTTTACAAGAATTAGGTGTACAGCTCGAAAGCGAAGGCGAAATCAATTCTGCATTTGCCCGCTTTAAAGAGTTAGCCGATCGTAAGAGCGAAATTTTTGAAGAAGATATCTTGGCTTTGGTCAGTGACGAAAGTATCTCTCAAGAAAAAGAACAATTCGGTTTTGTGTCGTTGTCACAACGCAGTGAAACTGGCGAAAAACCTTTTGCAGAAATCGTATTTACCGTCGGTGGCCATGAAGTAAAAAGCTCCTCCGAGGGAAATGGCCCAGTCGATGCCTCATTAAAAGCCATTGAAGCCAAAGTCGAGAGTGGTGCTGAAATGGTTTTATATGCAGTCAACGCCATTAGTGGCTCCACCGAAAGCCAAGGTGAAGTGACTGTAAGACTACAAAACAGTGGCAGAGTAGTTAACGGTGTTGGCGCAGACCCTGATATTGTGGTGGCCTCAGTGAAAGCCTACTTAAGTGCTCTTAATAAATTACATAGCAAGTCAGAGCGAGTGGCTGCGCAAGGTTAAAAACAAAATCTGTTATTTGAGGATAGCTTTGTTATGAATTTCTTGCAAAATATTACGTAAGTGTTTGAAGTCAAATATAAAACTGAGTTAGACTTAAATAATCGAGAAAATGGGTACTTTAATAGTAATCTAGGCATGTTTAAAAATAATAAATCAATCTTTTTTGGGGGGCGGTTAAGTCAGCTCTCTTTTATTCTGGCAACAGTTGCAGTGTTATCACTACAACCTACGTCTATGGCTTTTGCTAAAGCTCCAGAGAAAAAAATCAGTAGTAAAACGGTTAAGGTCAGTAAATCGACTAAATCAATTAAATCAATTAAATCAATTAA
>CAZKWC010000022.1:39242-47993 GCA_964556425.1 uncultured Limnohabitans sp.
TAAATCAATTAAATCAATTAAATCAATTAAGCTGGCAAGTTCTTCTAAAAATCGCGTCAAAGTGCAGTTAGCCAAAGGCAAAACTATTCGCCTTGAGGCATCTAACCAAGGGCAAGCCAGAAAGTGGGCTAAAGCCTCTAGGGCTAATTTTGTAGTGACCAAAAATACCCCTTCTTTTGGTGAATTAGCTGGTTTGCGTGCAGTAGAAGATCCATTAGATTTAAAATCAAGTGTGGCCTTGGTACTTGATCAAGACACCCGAGAAGTTTTATTCCGTAAAAATGATTCGGCTGTGTTGCCAATCGCCTCGGTCACTAAACTCATGACGGGTTTGTTAATTTCTCAAGCTCATCTTGATATGGACGAGCTCATTACCATTACCCAAGCCGATGTTGATACCGAAAAAGGTAGCTCCTCTAGGTTAAAGGTTAATTCCACTTTAACTCGTGGACAGCTCCTGCATTTGGCTCTGATGTCCAGTGAAAACCGTGCTGCCCACGCACTCGGTCGTACCTATCCTGGTGGCCTAGGTGAGTTTGTGATGTTAATGAATGCCCGTGCGCGTTTATTAGGCATGAAAAATACTCGTTATGTAGAGCCTACTGGTTTATCTAGCCTTAATCAATCTACGGCTCAAGATTTAGCTATTTTAGTGAGTGTAGCCTCTAAAGACACTTTAGTAAGGCAACTCTCTACATCGCCAAGTTACGAAGTAGAAGTGGACAACAAAGTATTGCAATACAACACCACTAATCAATTGGTAAAAAATCCTAATTGGGATATTGGTTTGCAAAAAACTGGTTATATCCGCGAAGCAGGTCAATGCTTGGTAATGCAAGCCAAAATTTCTGGTCGTAAACTCATTATGGTATTTTTAGACTCTACTGGAAAGCTCAGTCGTATTGCTGACGCCAACCGTGTAAAGCGCTGGATTGAAACCACTAACCCCGATGTTCGCTTGCAATCTAAAAGCGATATAGTGCAAAATTTTGAGAATCAATAAAATACTCTCGAGCTAAAAATAAAAAGGTCATGAAACACAGTTTTCATGACCTTTTTTTCGACCTTGTCCCAGCCCTCGCTTTGGGAACGTCAAAAAAGCTTAAGCCTTATATCCTAAAGCATAAGAAATTTCTTTGACTGTGTTTTGTAGCTTAAGTATCCAGTCCTCATGTAAGCGGTCACTTGGGGCAGAAATAGACAGACCTGCCACCAACTTTTTTTGGTCATCAAAAATGCCCGCTGCAATACAACGCACACCCAGTTCTAGCTCTTCGTTGTCACGGGCAAAACCTTGCACTTTGACTCGGTGTAATTCTTGTTCGAGTTGTGGCAGTTGAGTTAAGCTATTTTTAGTATTACCAGCCAAGCCAGTTCGCATTGCATAACTGCGTACTTCACGGGGTTCGTCATAGGCTAAAAATAATTTGCCCACAGAAGTTAAATGTAGTGGCGCACGGCCACCAATGGCACGCACAACTTGCATGCCAGAGCGCTCGCTATAAGCACGTTCTACATAGGTAATTTCATCACCTTGGCGCAAAGATAAATTCACTGGTTGCTGAATAATTTTGTGTAATGCATGCATAGGCGCTAATGCGGCATCACGCACATTTAAGCGGCCTTTTACCAAATTACCCAACTCAAGTAAACGCATGCCTAGGCGGTAGGCACCAGGCTCGGGGTGATCGACGTAATGGCCAGTGGCCAAGTCATTTAAGATGCGGTGGGTAGTTGATAAGTGCAGACCGGCTTTGTGACTGATTTCTTTTAAAGACATTGACTCTTGGCTTTCGGCCAAAATATCAATTAATTTAAACATACGTTCTATGACCTGAATACTAGGCCCAAGTTCATGATGGGTGGGATGAACAGGTGAATTCATGTTTGCCTTTAAAACAGATTAAAAAATGAAATTCAAAAAAGGAGATTTTTGCAATTTAATTTTACCATATGAAATTACCGGCACTGCGCCATTGTTAGAAAAAGCGTACTAGCGATGTGTCGAGCCAAAACAAAAAAAGTAAGCCAAGCCAGCCTAAAGCTAAACTTAAATCCAATGAAAGCCCCTGTGCTGCAAAAAAATACTAAGTGGCTAGTAGTTGCCACTTTCCGTCAATAAAGCCCTCTAGTGGTTGAAATAAGGTCTTGTAGTTCATTTTTTGGCTATCTTTAATCCAGTAGCCTAAATACACATAAGGTAGTTCTAATTGTTTGGCATGTTCAATTAAACACAAAACCGAATGAGTACCCAAACCAGAGGCAATATCAGGGTCGTAAAAAGTATAAACTGCCGACAAACCATCTCTTAAATAATCCACCACACTGACCATTTTTAAATCATCGGTTGCAGGGGGTGATGATGGTGCAGGTTGCGAAGGTTGCAAAGTTGTAGAGTGGGTGGCTTCATAAAAAGTAAGTAAGGTGGTATCGACCAAACTAGTCACTAAAAATTGTTGATATTGCTCGGCATCATCTTGGTCCATGCCGCCCCCAGCATGACGGGCTTTTTGGTAGCGTTTATACAGTTCAAAATGTTGCTGATGAAACTGCAAAGGCATCCACTGTTGCTCCAAGTGTTGCCATTGTTTTTGATTGCGTTTTTGGCTTCGGTTGGGTACAAATTGGTCTACCACAATACGCACCGGCACGCACTGCATACAAGGGGCACAAAAGGGTTTGTACACATGCTCGCCACTGCGTCTAAACCCATTAAGAGCCAATTGCGAATAAAGCGCCGCATTGATTTCTTCAAGTGGCATGGCGACCAAAGAGCGTGCTGTGGTATTGGGCAAATAGCTGCAGGGGTAGCTAGAGCTGGTGTAAAACTGAATAGTGGGTAAATTGGCTGTTCTGTCGTTCATAGCGTATAAAAAGTTCAGTGAGCTAAGCCAAAATAGGCCATTTAGAATACCTTAAAACCCAATTTTTACAACTGGCTAATTAGGTGCCATTTTCAACCATATCAGAAAAAAAACAACTCCACATCGAGTCGGTAAATTCCCACTTAGGCGCTGGCAAATTACAAAACGCATCAAGATGAGCAATAAACTCTTGCCGATTAACAAGGTGGCCACCCATAAATTTCAAATGTGGTGTATTTTGTTGGCAGTCAATTAAAGGTATTTGATGGTAAATACAAAACGCTACCAATGCAGCTAAAGCCATTTTAGAGCCATCGGTGGCACTGGCAAACATCGACTCGCCATACACCATTTTGCCCAACGACACCGCATACAAGCCACCTACACTTTGGCCCTTATAAAACACCTCTAGGCAGTGTGCATTGCCTTGTAAATGGAGCTGGTAATAAGCGGCCACCATATCATCGTGAATCCAGCCTCCCTCTCGGGAATGGCTTAAAGAGCCTTGACCACATTGGCGCATAATTTTTTCAAAATCATGATCGATTTTGATAATTAATTCATTGGCGATGATGGCCTTTTTAATTTTCTTTTTAAGGCTGTGATGCAGTTGAAAATTGTGTGTGGCAAGCACCATTCGAGGATTTGTGCTCCACCAAAGTGGAAATTGTTCTTGGTTATACCAAGGAAAAATTCCTTTTGAATAAGCCTCTTGAAGCCTAGCCACACTAAGAGGTGCACCCACAGCCAACAGGCCTGGAGCATCAGAACTCTCATCCCATGCCATACTAGCATCTGGAAAAGCTTGATCTATATCTAACCAAGGCAACTTTTTCAACTTATTTTGCATACATTTTGCGGTGAGTGGGTAAGATTGATCAATTTACTTGATCTATGGGTTTAAAATACGTATTTACCATAAGTCTAATCTTGAATAAGCCATGACAGCAAGCACTAACACCAACAATCCAACTAATGCCAATCATTCTCCTAACGAGGAAATGTACGAGCATGCATCAGATGTGTTTCGTGTCATGTCTGCACCTTTACGGTTAAAAATTATTCATGCCCTTTGCGATCAAGAAAAAAATGTAGGGCAGTTACTCGAAGTTATTGACACCACCCAACCCAATATGTCGCAGCACTTGCAAACCCTTTATACTGCAGGTATTGTGGCTAAAAGGCGCGATGGTGTACAAATTTTTTACCGTATTGCCAATGACAATATAGTGAGTTTATGCCGTTTGGTGTGTAACCAAGTTGCCACCGATAAAGGCCTGCCCCATCCTTAAATTGTTTATTTTGGTAGCGCAATCGTTGTTTACCAGGGGTATTTTTACAACTTGCAACACTAGTGTTGGCCTATAAAGGCCAGGCATGGTTTATTTTGGTACTATCTATCCATTCCAAAATAGCTTAACAAAAAATTCAGGAGTTTTTTATGAAGTTGATCCCTGCACTTATTCTTGCCTCTGTATTCACTACTACCACTGGTATGGCCCTTGCTAGCAGTGCAGTTGCAGCTAAAAATGCTTGTTTAACCTGCCATGCTCCAGATAAAAAATTAGTTGGTCCTTCTTACCAAAGCGTTGCAGAAAAATATGCAGGCAATAAAAACGCCGAAAGCTTAATAATGGCAAGCATTAAAAAAGGTGGTTCTGGTAAGTGGGGTGTAGTGCCAATGCCGCCGCAACCCAATGTATCAGATGCCGACTTGCAAACACTCACCAAATGGATTTTAGCTGGCGCTAAATAAAGCTTAGAGCTTAAAGGCTTCTAAAATGGGCTTGAATGTATGATTCGAGTCGCTAGTGTTTTACAATCAAATTTTCAAGGCTTGGCAGTGCCAAGCCTTTTTTGCTTTTATAGCCCACCCCCACTCACCCTAAAAACAATTGATATGGCTATTAAATCCACCATTTACAAAGCGGCAGTACAAGTTGCCGACATTGACCACTATTATTACGCTGACCACCAACTCGTTTTAGCGCGTCACCCTAGTGAGACCGATGAGCGCATGATGATTCGATTATTAGCCTTGGCCTACCAAGCCCATCAGCTACAAACGCTGTGTGCAGGAGACGGCAAATTAGGCTTTGGCGCAGGCCTTTCTGACCCAGATGAACCCGATGTGTTATTAACCGACTTTACCGACCAAAAAAGATTGTGGGTAGAGGTAGGTCAGCCCGAAGAAAAACCAATTGGCCGGGCGTGCAAACTAGCTGACAAAGTAGTGGTGTATTGTTATTCCCATCCAGCAGAGGTGTGGTGGAATGGCATTAAAAATAAATTAAGTCGTTATGACAACCTAGAAGTGTGGCGCGTGCCCAGCGAAACAGCACAAGCCCTTAGCCAAATGGCGCAGCGTTCTATGAATCTACAAGCTACCATTAACGAAGGCGTTTTAAGCCTAAGTGATGACACGCATCATTTTGATATTGAATGTGTCAAACTCAAGTAATTTTAAAAATTTTTATAAAAAAATAGCAGACTTTTAAAAAAGCGTGTTTTTTCGAGTATGATACAGCCCAAGACGAAAGCATACAAGTGTATGTAATCAAAGGCAAATCTAACAAGTATGCCAGTTTTCTAGAGTTTGTAAATGCTAAATAAAAAAATTAGCAGGCAACAAAAAATAGTAAAAAATTTGATGTATAATTCGTTCTGTTGTTCCTCAATAGCTCAGTTGGTAGAGCGCCGGACTGTTAATCCGTAGGTCCCTGGTTCGAGCCCAGGTTGAGGAGCCAAAATTTATAAAAAAGCTACTTTTTCAAGTAGCTTTTTTTTTGCCCATTTGGCCCATCAAAAAAGGCAAATTCTTTTTAAAAGAAATGCCTTATTTATTCAGCCATTTAATTGTTAAGTGCTTAGGCCATTTGGTAAAGACCTTGGTCTAAATCATTAATAATTTGGTAAATTAAATTATGGTCTAGCTCGGTGCTGCCATCTTCAAACGGAATAATTTCAATTTCGTCTTCTTCTTGGTTATACCAAACCCAAATACACACTTCCTCTTTAGGTCGATGAATTAAAGCCCAAGGGGTTTGTTCATGCTCGGGAAACTCTTTGCCATTTAATGAGTCTTTGTGTATAAAAACAGCAAAAGACAACATGGAATGGTTGCCACCCTCTATGTATTCAGCGTCGGTATCTAAATCGCCATATCCGTCAAAAATAATCTTGACGCCTAAGGGCTCCATGCCACTTTGGTTGCCAGGGCGAAGTATGCCTTCGTCCATGCTTTCCATAAACTCGCGCACCCAAAATTCAATTACTTCTTCATAAGGCTTCATTGTGTAGCTTTTTAAAATAAATAAGTTTTCCAGTTTAGAGCTAGGAATTTTTTAAAACAATACCAAAAAGCAAACGAATAACGACAAATGCTGTCGTAGTGAAGTTAAGGGAAATAACTAGAAGATTGCAAATAGTAATAAGTGAACCTAATAAGTCAATTGAAATAAAGAAATGACAGGATGTGCCAAAAAAGTTTTAGTAATGCCCAAGAGATTCCTTTTATTGAACTAATTGATCCAATAAAAATTGGAAAAGAATTCACATGAGTTGATTTAACATTTAGATGTGAGACCGCTTTAAGTATAATAAATGCACAACTTACATCAAAATTAGCTTAATTAAAAGTTAATCTAATCATAATAAATTTAGATTATAAAAATACGCTAAATAATATTTTTAATAGTTTTTTGGGTTGCAATTAGAATGTTTTTTGAGCCTATGGTCAACTGCTCAATAAATAAGTTAAGATAAAAATAGACCTCCCCAATATTCCCCCATATTTTTGTAAATAAAGGCATAATTTACAAAATATGCTTTTATGGTCAACTGGCATAATCTCAAAGATAGGTGATTAGATAAAAAAGGTGCACTCTCAATGTTGAAACATTTAAAACTAACCAATATTGGCCCTGCAGATACCGAGCTAGATTTTGGAAAGCGTTTGAACTTAATCACCGGCGACAATGGTTTAGGTAAAAGTTTTTTACTTGATATTGCTTGGTGGGCAATGACCAGAAAATGGCCGGCTGAAGTTAATTCACAATTAAGTTCGGGTAAAAAGGCCTTGCCACGTTCTAGCGGGCAGGCCAATATTGAGTTTTCCTTTACTGGTAAAACACGGCCTGTCGAATACAAGAGTAGTTACGAAAGACGAGAAGAAGCTTGGACAGGGCAACAAGGCCGTCCTGCCAATCCAGGTTTAGTTTTTTATGCAATGGCTGATGGCGGATTTGCAGTGTGGGACCCAGCTAGAAATTATTGGAGGACACAAGGCGGTATAGATGTTCAAGATCGTCCTGCAGCCTATGTCTTTACGCCCAACGAGGTACTAGATGGGCTTGCTGGTTCAGAATCCAATTGGTTGTGCAATGGGTTAATCAGAGATTGGGCCAGCTGGCAAAAAGAAAATGGACAAGCATTTCGCAGTCTATGTTCTGTGCTAGAAGTCTTGTCGCCTAATTCAAACGAAAAACTAACCCCTGGTAATTTAACACGAATTCGATTAGATGATGTTAGAGATATGCCAACAGTAAAAATGCCTTATGGTAATGATGTTGCAGTAGTTCATGCATCATCAGGTATGCGACGAATTATTGCACTTGCCTATTTTTTAGTATGGTGCTGGGAAGAGCATAAAAAAGCAGCCAAATTGCTCTCTGAAAATACAAGCAATCAAGTTGTGTTTTTAATAGACGAAGTTGAATCACACTTGCATCCAAAATGGCAACGAAAAATTATTCCAGCCTTGCTTAAAGTAGTGCAATCTTTAATTTCTGGTGCAGAGGTTCAGGTCTTAGCAGTAACTCATTCTCCATTGGTAATGGCCTCTGTAGAGACTCAGTTTTCAGAGCTAGACGATGCCTGGTTTGATCTAGATTTAGTTCAACAGAATAATGATTTTAAAGTAGAGTTTGTTAAACGTCCTTTTATTAAATTAGGCGATTTTTCTAATTGGTTAACAAGTCCAGCATTTGATTTAAAAAGTGCTCGATCCGAAGAGGCAGAAGAGTTAGTTGTTGTTTGATTGGCAAGATAATTAAAACAAGTCAGCTAGTCATTCAGATTCTCTAAAGCATTTAATAGATTAATGCGATACACACGGTTTTGTTTGTCGTGGGGGGTAATAATATTTTCTTTTACCAAACGACTAATTTCTCGGCTAACGGTTTCTAGTTTAAGGTCTAGCATAGCACCCATATCATCTCTAGAAAAAATAGTGCTGAGGCTGGCATCATCGGTGTGACGCATTTTTAAAACCAATTGGGCGACTCTTTGTTTAGCGGTCCCAAAATTTAAATCGGCTAACCAATCATCGGCATCTTTAAGGGCGTGTTGCCATTTTTGCATGAGCCGCATATGCAGGCGGCTACTATTAGCGCCAAGGCCATTAATAACGTCTAGTGGAATACGGCAAAGTGTTACATCGCTTAGGGCAATGGCTTCGGAGTCAAAACGCCCGGTGGCTAAAGCTTCTAGGCCACATACGTCGCTTACACGCAACACTCTTACAATTCTTTGTCTGCCATCTTGTGTAGTTCTTTGTAACTTTAACATGCCACTACGCACCGTAAAAACCCCTTTAGCCACATCATTTTGCAAATAAAGGGTGGCACCCTGCTTAAAGGCTAAATCATCAATGGGGGAGTGAATAAGGTTGAAGTCGGCTTCGGTTAAATCGGCAAATAAAACCAATTCACGAATGCCACAATTAGAGCAATTGCTAGTGCCACGCCAGGCAGAATCGGGTTGAATTTTAATCACAAGATTTCCAGTAGAAACAAACAAAAAAAGTAGATTTTGGTATTTTTAAGTACTTGTATTGCGCAAAAAAAGACACAATTACAAAATGAATGACAATTATAGAACTCTTTAT
>CAZKWC010000023.1:0-5074 GCA_964556425.1 uncultured Limnohabitans sp.
TTAAATTCTTTTTTATCAGCTAGTTTAATTAAGAAACTTAAGTAAACTGTTTACTAACTACTTTGCAATAAAGCTTGTTGTTAGCAGCTGAGCTTTGAATTCTAGCACAGTTTTTATTGCTTATTAAATTTAATTTACTTAAACAATTTTTGTACTAAACACTCAGCTTTAAGCGTTGCTTTATTGCTTTGTGTCTCAAGAGAGGGTCTAGTATATAACAATAAAGTCACTTTCTAAAACCATTTCTAACTTTTATTAGAATATTTCTAATTTTTCTTTGCTGCTTCTGCTTTTTTGCTACTTTGTTCATGGACAATCTAGTCTATGGCATTAATTACACTTTCAAACGCACAACTTGCCTACGGACACGTAGCGCTACTCGATCACACCGATTTTTCTCTTGAAGAGGGAGAACGTGTGGGTATTATTGGTCGCAACGGGGCTGGTAAGTCCTCGATGCTTAAAATTCTAGCGGGTATTGAAACCCCTGATGACGGAACACTTACTATACAACAAGGGGTACGTATTGCTTATGTCCCCCAAGAACCTGTATTTGCTGAAGGAGCAACTACTTTTGAAGCCGCTTGTGCTGGGGTTGCTAATGTAATAGCACTTATAGATGAGTTTTCTACTGGTGAAGGTGACTTAGAAAAGATTCAATCTCAAATTGAATCACAAGATGGTTGGAATTGGCAACAACGTGTCGAAGAAACTCTAGAGCGTCTTCAATTAGGTAAAGATGAATTAGTTTCTAGTTTATCGGGTGGTACCAAAAAACGCTTGGCACTTGCACAGGCTTTGGTACAACGTCCAGAAGTGTTGTTTTTAGATGAACCTACCAACCATTTAGACCTTTATTCTATTGAATGGTTAGAAAACTTATTATTAGCTTTTAAAGGCAGCGTCGTCATGATTACCCATGATCGTAGCTTCTTAAATAAAGTGGCTACACGCATTGTTGATTTAGATAGGGGTAAATTATTAAGCTACCCTGGTAATTTTGAACAATATGTGATTCAAAAGGCTGAACAACTAGCCCAAGAGGCTATTATTAACGCCAAAGCAGACAAATTACTCTCACAAGAAGAAGTTTGGATTCGCAAAGGGGTTGAAGCAAGACGTACCCGAAGCGAAAGTCGTATTACTCGCTTAGAAGGTTTACGAGCCAATCGTGAAGCACGACGCGAGGTAGTAGGCCGTGTACAAATGGATGTAGCCTCTGCCCAAACCAGTGGCAAAATTGTGGCAGAACTTGAAAACGTGAATAAGAGTTTTGGTGACCAAGTCATTGTTAAAAACTTTACTGGCACGGTTTTACGTGGTGACAAAATTGGTTTGATTGGCCCTAATGGTGCTGGTAAAACCACCTTACTTAAAATGATACTAGGTGAGTTAGCCCCCGATAGCGGTACAGTTAAATTAGGTACCAAAATGGATGTGGCCTATTTTGATCAAATGCGTGCCAATATGGACCCAGACGCAACCCTAGAGGATTTTATTAGCCCAGGTAGCGAATGGATTGAAATTGGCAATCAACGCAAACATGTAAAAAGTTATTTAGCTGACTTTTTATTTGCTGCTGCCCGCGCCAGATCACCCATTAAATCCTTATCGGGTGGAGAACGAAATCGATTGTTGTTAGCACGATTATTTGCCCGTCCTGCCAATGTGTTGGTTTTAGATGAACCAACCAACGATTTGGATATGGATACTCTAGAATTATTGGAAGATTTACTTCAACAATTTGAAGGCACTGTATTTTTAGTCAGTCATGATAGAACGTTCTTAGACAATGTAGTCACTAGTACTTTGGTATTTGAAGGTAACGGTCAATGGCGTGAGTTTGAAGGTGGAGTACAAGATTGGTTGACCCAAAGTCAACGTAACGGTAAATTATTAGTTCCACCGGTTACTTTTGGTGTCAAGGCAAGTCCTAACGCCGACAAGCCTGCTGCGAATACTGTGCCAACTAATGACACGCCGGCTAATACCAACGCTAGTTCAACACCTGTTAAAAAGAAAAAACTCAGCTATAAAGAACAACGCGATTTAGATGAGTTGCCAGGCAAAATTGAAGCTTACGAAAAAGAACAAGCTGAAATTCAAAAACAACTTGCTGATGGCAGTCTTTATGTATCTGATGCCGCTAAAGCACAAGCGCTAAATCAGAGGCATGCGGAAATCGATGATCTTTTATTAGTGGCACTTGAAAGATGGGAAAACTTAAGCGCTAATTAAATTTCCCTGTGCAGCGATTCAAGTCTGCAAAAGTAATAAGTCAATTAGAAAAATTAACACCATAGACGGCATGTTCACAACTATTGGATGAATATGCCGTTCTTTGGTGAATCTAATCACTACTGAACAAATAAAAACAACTATAGTGAATGCTTCCCTAATTGACTTCATTAACCAGTCACTCATGCACCAATTATTTTCTCTAACACTTGTAGCTTGCTAGTATTCTTTACAAGCCTTTCTTTCTTTGTTGCAAAGTCCTGAAACTAGTTTATCTTTTATTGCAATTTGGTGAATAACGATACGATTCGTATGAGTCAAACTCCCCGAAATCCATAATAATATCGGTTATTAGCGCAATACTGCTCGTTTGGGAAATGCCTTGTCAATAAAGCCCTTTCTTAAAAGAATAGAGCTTGTAGAATAAAGCTCGAAAGCCCCTATAAGTATTGGCATCTCAACATTTTCAAACTATTTACAGAGCTATATCTAAGCACATAAGAGATATAGCTAGTGGCTCGGACAACTTATTATGACAAAAATTCTACTCGTTGATGATCAAGAAATAAATTTGCTTTATTTGCATAAAACCTTGAGTCGCCTGCCCGATGCAGAGATTACCGACTGTGCCTCTGCTGATGAGGCGCTGGCACTTTGTGAGTTTCAACAATGGGACTTAATTGTTGCCGACTACATGATGCCAGGCATGGATGGTCTAGAGTTTATTCGTCAGTTTAGAAAAATGTCTTGGGGTGAAGATACGCCAGTGTTAATGGTAACGGCTTCTTCTAGTAGAGATGTCAAATACCAATTACTCGATTTAGGTGTAGTTGATTTTTTACAAAAACCGGTAGATTCGTCTGAATTAATTGCTCGTGCCCGAAATTTAATTTCTTTGCACAAAGCCACTTTATCACTTACCAACCACAACCAAAAACTGCGCGCTAGTGTGCGCGAAATGACGGCTGAACTCGCTGCCCGTGAAAGAGAAAGCTTAATGGTCTTAGCCAAGGCCGCCGAGTCTCGTGATCCTGAAACAGGTTTTCATTTATTAAGAATGGCAGGTTATTCTCATCAAATTGCACTGTGCCTAGGCTTATCTGAAAATGATGCCGAACAAATCTTTTTGGCCGCTCCTATGCATGATGTAGGCAAGATAGGTGTGCCAGATAGAATTTTATTAAAAGCAGGAAAATTAGATCCCGATGAGTGGACCGAAATGAAAAAACATACCATTTATGGTTTTGATATTTTAGGCCACTCCACCACGCCAATTTTAAATTTAGGTGGAATCATTGCCCTCAATCACCATGAGTCTTGGGATGGTAGTGGCTATCCTTACGGAATTAGCGGTGAAGAGATACCTATTGCGGCTCGAATTGTTGCAGTAGCCGATATTTTTGATGCCCTCACTTCTGCAAGACCCTATAAAAATGCATGGAGTTTTGAAGACGCTGTAGAAGAAATTAAACGACTTTCAGGTATTAAGCTCGATCCACAATGTGTGGATGCATTTTGTGCCTCACTTAACAATATCAAACAAATCATGGCTCATTATGCAGACCAAGTGGAAATGATCGCTTAAGACGCAAGCCACAACACTCAAGCGCCAACCGGTATGCTGTACACCAGAGGAATGGTTAGGTGAGTTTTGAAACCCATAGCTATTGCTATGGGCGAAAAAGCCTGATATAAAGAGACTTGTTAGAACCTCAAATGGGATAAAATTTTAATTGTTTATCAACCATCAAGAGGTCTATAAACGGTCCTTCATTAACTCAACTCTGTGTACCATGGCATTGCATCACAATTATTTAGATCTATTGGGTATTGGATATGTGATTGTTAATCCGGCCGGTTACATTCAAGAAAAAAATCAAACATTCACCGAGTATTTTCCTCTTCAAGATTCATTTACCCATCTTGAGCAGCTCAATTTGCAAACCAGTACCAATGAAACTATTTGGCCATTAGCGCTCAATTTACTGAAGCAAAAAATAAAAATTTATACCAATAACCATCAAATTTTTGAATGCCACATTCAACCTTTGTTGGATGAAAATAATGCCATTCACAATCTCTTACTCGCCTTTACTGATATCACTTACACAGAATTATTGCTAACTCAGCTTAAAACAGATTCTGAAATTGATCATTTAACCAATATTCACAATAGAAGAAAATTTGATAAGGAATTTACTCAGGTTTTAGAATATTGCAAGCGAACTAAAGAGTCAGGAGCCTTATTAATTTTTGACATTGATGCATTCAAAGAAATTAATGACGAGTTAGGTCATGCCATAGGAGATAAGGTATTACAAGATATTGGAAGAGTTGCTAGCTCCATGATTCGACAATATGAATTATTAGCTCGTATTGGTGGTGACGAATTTGCTATATTAATTGGTCACTCTGGCCAACAAGCGATAGAAAGAATTCAAAACCAATTATTAGCAGCACTTAGAAAAACAGAAATTCAAGGCTCGACTCCAAAACGATATATTGAAATTTCTATGGGTTACGCATTATTTGAAGATCACCACTGGAATCGCGAAACTATTTATATGCAAGCAGATAAAAACCTCTATTTGCAGAAAAAAAATAAAAAACAATCTCATCTGCAGGAATAGATTTTTATTGCGAAATTCAATTGAGTAGAAGTTCATTTTTAGCCCTTTAAAGAGCTTATAAAATCTCGATTAAAATTGAATATACCCCATATACCCACCAACAATGCAAGTCAATGTCTCATTAAAAATGACTTTAAATAAACTAGGTAATTAAGGCTGGATTATTTTTAGGATTGTTATCGATCTTACCAATAAACATCATTGCT
>CAZKWC010000023.1:5084-46053 GCA_964556425.1 uncultured Limnohabitans sp.
TCGATTAAAATTGAATATACCCCATATACCCACCAACAATGCAAGTCAATGTCTAAGTCAGCAAACTTCAAAGAAGTTAGGTCATTAATGCAGGATTATTTTTAGGATTGTTATCAATCTTACCAATAAACATCATTGCTAAATATCGACACAAAATACCCATTGCAAAAGACAAAACAGCATGCTCTAAAATATTACTCACCCCACCATACCAATTAATAATTACGGCCAATACAATCACATCTCTTACGTCCGCTCGCTCTAAATGTCGGCACATTTTCATAATCATGGTAATGCCTAAAATGAACAATGGAATACTAAAATAGCCGAGTAAAACAAAACAATAAACAAAAACATTGTCTCCCGCATTAGCTAAAGCTGGCTCGTAAATACTCACAGGCACACCTATGCCTCCTAGGCCACGACCCAAAATGGGATGTCCAAATTCAGTTACCAACTCAAGTGCTCTTGGCCACATATCATTCATACGATCAATAAACGACCCATACAACGGATTTTCAAGATCAGTTCTTGCTGCCTCTGTCCAATCCATGGTCCAGCCCATTAATGGCGGAATAAACAACCAAAAAATTCCTATCGAAAAAATAGTCTGTAACCACCAAGTTTTTTTTCGAATCAAGGCTTCGCTTGCAAAAATAGTCATTAACAAGGCCAACAATATTCCCTTAGAAGTAGAGAGTGAGACGGCATAAGTACAAACTCCCCATAAAAAAAAGCGTTGCCATCCCTTTGATAATTGCAAACTTAATAAAGCAGCCGCTAAGATAACTTGACCTGCCACATCAAATGATGATCGGGCAAAACCACTTAAGCGTTGACTACCACCTGTGGTTTGCCATTCACGTGCACCTTCTAGTTCAACGCCGCCAACAGAATAGGTGAGCCCTACCCAGGGCAATTCTGCAACACTATGTATGACCACCCCACCTCCGGCAATAATCATTAGGGCATAAAGTATGAACTGACGAAATTGCAAGTTAAGGGTAATGGCAGGTGCACAGGTAAGACCAAATAAAAAAGGGGTTAAAACCCATAAACCAAAAATAACTTGTGATAAACCACCAATGTTATAAAAGCCCACCATCATGGAGAAACCAAGCAATCCAATAAAAAATAAAGCACCCACTTTAATTTGTTGAAATATGATCTCGTACATGAGTAAAAAAAATACACAGCCAAGCATCATTAAATTGGGAATGTAAGCCAACACTGCGGCACCGACCATATCTAAAACCCAGCGCACTACACCACCAGTAAGCTGCATGATTAAAAACACAAGTGCCGATAAAGCGCAGGCACGGCGCCAAAATAAAATATAAGAATCTATTGGTTTATGAATCAACCAAGGGTCATAAATTGGCATTTATTGTGAATCGTTTTTAGGAGGGCAATTGCAAAACTTGAGTCAATAATGTTTCAAATAAATGCGTTTGTTTTTCTAAACTGTATTGCTCGCGCATTGACAGTGCAGCTTGTGATTTTGCAAGCACCTCGTTTGGAGAGTCTATACAGTGCAGCATCACTTTTGCTAAATCAGTGGCATCACCGGCTTTGAATATCCAACCACTTTTGCCATTTTGTACCCGCTCTGGTAAAGCGCCTCGGTCGGACACAATAGAGGGGCGAGCAGAGCATGAGGCTTCCATGACCACATTAGAAAAGGTTTCGAAAGCCCTAGAAGGAGTGACTAAAATATCAATTTGTTGTAGAAACTCAACTGCATTCACTGCACCCACCAACTGCACCGTATCTTCATTAAGATGAAAATCTTGAGCCATTTTTTTAAATTTTTCAAGTGGCCCAGAACCTGCTATTTGTAGGCTAAAAGAATTGGCAGGCAATAAGCTGCAGGTCTCTAACAAAGTATCTAGACCTTTACTTTCATCTAAGCGCCCCAAAAAACCAAAGCGCCGCTTTGCTTGTAAAAGTACAGGTGAAGTAGGGATTGGCCACTCATTGGCTATTGCGTTAGGAATTACCTGCTGAAGCCTTATGCTGTTAAACCACTGGTAACTTGCATGCCTTTTTAAAATGACTTCAGATGGTCCAACAATCGCATCAGGCTGGACAGCTACCGTTTTTCTTAAAACTTGATAGGCCGAACATTGCGAACAAATTTTTTCACAGTTTTTCGCGTTTTTGGTCATGGCCGTGCCAGGGCAAATTAAAGCATGGTCATGGGTCATATGTACCAATTTAATTCCAAGGCTTTTAACAACACGCCAAACCGACACTGAAAACCCTTGTAAGGCATGAGTTAACACCAGCTCGGGTTGTATTTGCTTTAAGGTCTTTTTTACTTGGCTGCCCATAAAGGGGTTGTAAACATCAATTAAATGCCACAATGCCTTTTGATAGCTAGAGGGTGGCGTTAAATTTTGAGTTGGTTTTAATTTTAAATTGTAGGGGTCGTAAATTTGAACTAATGGGATTTGCCAAACCTCAATACCCTGTTCATCTTGGGTATGACTAATGGATGTTCCTTGTGCGCCTAAACTAATGATAGATATTTGATGTCCATTTTTGACTAATTGCTGCGCTAATAAAGCGGCGGTTTTTTCTGCTCCACCAATCGCATTTTTGCCATAAACAGTCGTCAGCATGGTAATTTTCATAGCTAGCCTCTTTTTTTAACTAATAGCATCAAAAGAATCAGTAATATTTCAATACCAAGTAGCGCAATTGATAAGCCAATAGCACCTGCTGCATATGCACCAAGCGCCGAAAAAACAAATATCAAACCCGCTTCAGTCCACTGAAACTTGGCCACAACGGATAACTGACCATTGGCAGACCACCAAAATGTCAACATTGCTTTTCGTATGCCATAAAGTGCCAACCAAGCACCCAAGATTTGAAGAATTGCAACTGAGTCATAAAAAGCTGAACCATATAAAAACTCAACTACCCATGGCGCTATAAAATAATTAAACACAGCACCAAGAGTTAAAACCGAGCATAAAACCTGAAGTAATTTGCGAGTTTCTTGCTGGGCTTGTGCCGGGCTCGATTGCAGTACTTTGGCGATGCGAGTCATTAAAGTTTGTTCAATAAAACTTAATACATAGGCTGCAGCACGGGTGAGGCGATCGGCAGCAGAGAACAGTCCGGTTGCAGTAGTACCTGAAAAATGTGATAAAAATAATACTGGAACTGATGCACTAGCACTTGAAAAAAATCCAGAAAAAATAGTGGTTTTAACCACCTGAAAATACGACTTCCAGCTCTGATAATTCAATGCTCTAAAGTTCAATTGAAGGTCTTTGTAAAGGTAGATCCATAACAATAATCCAGATATAAAAGTGGCAGAACTACTTGCTAATGCTGCCCAGATCACATCAGAACTATTACCTACTAGAAGCACAATTGCTATAGCTGATAACACTCGGCCTAATGTCAAAAAAATTCCTAACACACGCCCTTTATGAAGCGCTATCAACCACCATTGCGGTAATAACAATGTACCTAAAACTAATGGCAGAGAAAACAAAATAAGCGAATAACTCACTAAGGGAAAAAAATAGGGTGTCAGCAACAAAATAGCCACTACAGGAACACTGAAAACAAACCTAGCCAAGAGGTTATCTAATAGGATTTGATTGGCTTGTTCATTGGTATCGGCTAGAGCAATAAATCTTTGTGATTCGGTGTTAAAGCCAGCGTCTAATAAAATAACCGCCAAAAAAACCAAGCTTTGCGCCAGCATTAACTGTCCAAATACCTCAACACCCAGAGCCCTTGCTAAGATGGGTAAGGTAAGAATAGGAATTAACATTCCTAAGACTTGAAAACCAATTAAGTATAAAGTAGCTTTAGTAGCAGGCTGAGCTGCAGTCAATTGTTTTTTGGGGGTTTCAGGTTGGCTCATGGAGTGTCCTTATTTTCCTGCGTATTTTTTGCATTTTTTTTCGCAAATGAGAATGATCTCCCCCTTCCAAAAAACGCCCAAAAAACATCCGCCCATCTTGAACGACGAGCATCTCTAGCTAATAAAACATCCCATGCTAGGGCTAGTACAAAAGCCATCAAAAAGGAAATAATCGTAGCGGAAATGGTACTCATCATTACTCTAGGTCCAGATTTTTTAGTAGGCGCAGTAGCGGGATCTAAGACTGAAATTACCGCTAAGTCTCTAGACTCATCTACTTTAGATAGTGCTTTTGCCTTGACTAATTGTTCAACCACTTGATTGGCGACATCTTCCTCTCTTCTTAGTGGTTCAACTTGACTTCTCAGTTCTGCGTATGAGTCAAAGGGTAAAACAAATTTACCTACACTACTAGCTAAATTACTCTCCTTATCATGCGAGCTTTGTGAAGTAATAGGCACCGAGCCTTTAGCGTTTGTCATCACTCTATTTTCAGAAATTTTTTCTAATTGATTTCTAAGAGCAGATAATTCAGATTGGATTCGGATAATTTCAGGATGATATTGAGTAGCTACCACCGATAACTTTTGCAACTCCACTTCACGGGTGGCAATCAGGCCTTTAAGCTCAATGACAACGGCAGCAGATGCTTCTTCTTGACCTTTTAACCGAGTTAAACCTGAGGCTTTTTCAGCTTCCACCAAACGCTTACTGACTATTTCTCTTTTTTTAACGGCCTCTTCAATGAGTGTGTCATAAAACTCGCTGCGCCTAGAGGCCTCATTTCGAGATAAATCTTTGGCTAAACGATACATAGCAGCAATCATGCCGTTGGCAATTTGCGCTGATTTTTCACTTGATTGATCGGTGTAGGCTAAAGTAATAATTCCATCTCTACCCACTTCTACCTTGGTTTTTCTTGAGACCAAATGCCTTAATGAATCAATGTCTGGTTCACCATAATATTTGGCCAACTGATATTCTCGAATGACATAGTCTTGTACAAACCGACTTAAAAAAATGCTCGCATATAAATCGGAGGGGTTTTTTAAGGTCAATGCTGAAGCACCTAAAACTGCGTTGCCACCAATTTGACTAGCTAAACTAGTGGCAGTGGTATTGTTGGCCTGTGGAGGCAAGAGACGTGCGTAGGCGGTATATTCAACTTCTGAAGTACTGGTTTTGGCAAATACAAATATGGCGACGATTAAAGGGAAAATGAATAAAAACAATCGGTACGCCGCTAGGCGTAACATGATGTTGGAAACCCCTACCGCTGGAATACTCATAGACTAGATCGCAACACTTTTAATGCTGCACCACCTAAACCTAACTGATAAAAAATTTGGCTCCAATCTCGGAAAGTACGTGACCAACTCACACTTGTCACATCTTCTGGAACCATTATGGTGTCGCCTGGATTGAGGGCATCTTGGCCTAACCAGCTGTTTTGTTGTCTCACTACTCCATCGGCCCTAAATACCACCACACCTGATTTATCGGCATGTTGACGATAACCGCCAGAATTATCAATATAGGTTTGTACATTCATACCAGGTCGCCAAATTAATGAACCCTGCCTATAAACTGCACCAATAACGGAAACAGTAGAGGGTTTTGCAGGAATCACCAAGGTGTCAGAGTCTTCTACCTCAATCTCGGGTAACTCTGCTAATTTGGCTTGACCACTACTTAAATTAAGTGCCACTCGCCCCTCTGGTTTTAAGTCACGCAAACGAGAAACCAAGGTTTTCACTACCTCTAATTCGCCGTTTCCAATTACACCTTCTTCTTGTGTCATGGCATTTTTCGTACGACCGGCAAGCGTTCTTAAATAGTCTTGTTCGATTCGGTCGGCTAACTCTCTGATGCGTAAGGCTTCTTCTTTTTTGGCGGAATCTCGATGAAACATCATGCCAAACAAATAAGCTTGAGAGGTGAGACCACCAGCTTGCTCAATGGCTTGTTGTAAACTTTGACCTGCCGCAACCGAATAAACGCCTGGTGCATTAACTTCTCCCTCTACTCTCACCAACCTTAACTTTTTGCTTTGTGGTTGCCTAAAGTCAGATAAAGAAAAAATGACTACAGAATCGCCTGATTGAAGGATTTGATCTTCACGTGGATCTTTTGCCAGGGCCTTGGCTAAGTTAAAACTAATAAGCTGTTGCGATAGAGTTTGTGGGTTGAGTCTTTCAATGACCGCATAATCCCAATTAACCTCTGGGAAATCGCGTCTGAATTCGACATCGCGACTCGGGTCTGCCAAGCTAGCCAAACTAGTTCTGGAGTTTTGTTTCATCCAAATACTAAAACGAATCAAAGAATCAGGACCTTTTATTAAATCAGAAACTTTCATACCGGCTTGCCAATTTTGCCGTAAAGGTTGGGCAACATTACCCCGAATCGTCACCACCTTATCAAATTGAGCGCTAGGTGGTAAAACCATTAAGATATCACCATCTTTTAACAAACGATTTTGTGTTTGTGCATTTAAGATGAATTTTTCAACCTGCCTTTTACCCTCTTTTTGGCTTTCAAGATGAATCACTGCTTGATCTTGAGCGATACTTAGGCCACCTGCTAACTCTAGGAGTTCGGCAACCGTTGATTGTGGGGTTAAATGAAAAATAGCTGAGCGTCTTACACCTCCCGCTATAGCGCCGTAACCCACTGCTGCAGGAATATAAAGTACATCGCCTGGCAATAGCTGCGGGTCGTTACTACGATTTCCTTTAGCTAACAGTTGATAAGCATCTATGACAGAGATAGTTTTACCCGCTCTTCTGAGCTCAATACGCCTTAGGTCGCCAGCTGGTAAAGCACCACCAGAAACCAAAATGCCATGAAGCGAAGTAACGGTAGAGGGTGCGGTATGAATGCCAGGATTTTTAGCAAAACCAGAGACATAGAACTGAATTTGTCTTAAAGACCCAAGAGTAACCGTTAACTCAAAACTTTTATATTGTTTGGCTATTGCAGTATGAAAAAGACTTTTTAAATCGGCTAGTTTTTGCCCCGCCACCACAACTTTTCCTATTTTGGGTAGAAAAACAGTGCCTGAACGGTCGATAGGGCCTTGGAAGTCAATATCAATTTGACCCCAGGCTTGAACAATAATTTCATCTCCCGGCCCCACTCGGTAATCAGCCGGCACAGTTAAGGGGTCAATAGGTGTTTGAAAAATAAAATCTTGTAAGTATTCAGTTTGATTTTTCTGCCTAATTGACATCAGTTCAGAACCAAAAATTGGTAATTCCATACCAATTGAGCTTTGTACCCAATCAGCAAATTCAAATGCAAACTGAGGCGTTTTTTCTTGCTTTAATTTGTCTGAATCAAGACTCATACCTATATTTCGAGTCGCAGGAGCAGCAAAGGGCTGAGGTGAACCTATTTTTGCCACTGGCCTTTCTTTTAAATCAAGGGTGACATTGGCGTTTCCTGATCTTTGAAAAATTTTAGATGGTGCAAATACTCGGTTATCGGTGTTACTCGTTGTGGTGGTGGGCGCTTGTATTAAAGGGGTGAGTTGTGTGGCTGAATTAGAGCTTGCTTCAGTTTGAGCAAAGCCCTGATTAGCAGTGAATAAAACCAATAATAAACCATACAAAATCGGATATAGGCAAGCAAGTGACATATTCGATTTTGAATGAGGCTTGGCACTCCAATAGGGCCAATGCCTATTGCCACGCAATATAAAATTAATAAGCATTTTTACCTGAAATAACTAACCAAACTGTTTTAAAAATAACATAAATATCGAGGATAGGAGTCCAGTTTCTTAAATACTCTAAATCGTATTGAACTCGCATTTCCATTTTTTCAATGGTATCTGTCTCACCTCTGAAACCATGAATTTGTGCCCAGCCTGTTAAGCCAGGCTTCATTTTATGTCTCAGCATATAGCCTCTTACCAATAAACGATATTGTTGATTATGTCCAACTGCATGTGGCCTAGGACCTACAATACTCATATCACCTAATAAAATATTAAGTAACTGGGGTAACTCATCAATTGAAGTCCTACGGATAAAAGCTCCAACCTTAGTCACTCTGGCATCATTTTTTGTGGTTTGTTGAATATTCTCACCTACTTTAGCAGCTTCACTAGTGGCTTGCGTCATGGATCTGAATTTATAAATATTAAAAGGCGTTGCTTTATTACCCCATCTTTTTTGAGTAAATAAAATAGGCCCTTTAGAATCTAATTTGATAAAAATGGCAGTCGCTATAAAAATAGGGGACAGAATTAATAATCCAATTAAAGCTCCCACTATATCGAATGATCGTTTCATTAAATGCTCTAAACCAGCACTTGGCGCATCAATAATAGTAAATACTGACATATTGCCTATAGGAGTCATTGCCTCACGAATAGGTCTGAAAAGTAAAAAATCATGCAAATAATGGACAGAAGCAGTGGAGTCTAATAATTGCTCCAAAACAAATCCAAACCGATAGGTGGCCTGAGTAGGAAGCGATACCAAAACATGATCAACCACTTTAGAGCTTACAAATTCGGAAATTTCATCAATACGACACAAAATTGGATAAGGGCTATGATCGGGAATACGTTCTGGCACCCTATCTTCGAAAAAACCAATAAAATCTGCTGCTAAAAAACGTTGGTTAAACAAGCCTTTTGCAAATGCAACACTCGATTCGGTTACGGCTGCAATAGCTATTTTTTTAGGTTTTCTTTTAAATAGAGGCAGTACTGCTACTTCAATTAACAAAATAGTAAGAATTGAATTAGCAATCCATATAAGAATACAGAATTGAATAATTTCAATATACCGTTGTTCTAACTGTCCATCTAAATAAAACACCACACTAGCCAAAATACTCAAGGCAATTGATTTATTAAGCATGCTACTAAATAAAGGCAAATGGTAGTTTGCATTGATCACCAAACGTTGTAGATCAAAATTGAGCCAATAAGCAGCAGCCACTAAAATAATAATAGCTGGCCAAGATACCAAGGTATTAAAACTCAACCAATTAAAAAAATACTGCAATGTAAAAACAACAATCAGAGGCAGACCTCGATTAATAATAAATCTAAAAACACGAGTAATTGCAATAAAATCAGAACCTAAACGTTGTTGCACTTTAAAAACCTCTTATTTTTGATGGTATTTATTTATCCAGTAATTATTACTTACTAAATATTTTAATAATTTTTATTTTATCAATTATTACTAAAGTATAGTGTATAGAGTTATTCAATACTGCTAGTGAATACTTTAATTGATTTTTATAAAAAGCAAAACTATTATTGAGTTTTTAATTTTTAAGAAATACGCATCTCTTTAGATCTGACTTTTCAGTTATTACAGGAATGGTTTATGAAAACAGTCACAATTTGGGTCAATGGCCGGTTTTTAAATCGAAAAGTAAGTGGTGTTGAAAGAGTTGCAATTGAAATGCTCAATAACTTAGCAGAAAACTTTTTATCCCCTGAAGGCGTTTACTCTACTAGTGCTATTGAGTTTCAATTTAAATGGGCACTAGAACCAGGCACCACTCATTCAGTACCCCAAGCAACCAAAGGTTGGGAAACACGCACTATTGGTAAAAGACAAGGTCATGCTTGGGAACAAATAGATTTAGCCCAATTTGCCCCCTCCGATTGGTTACTCAATCTTTGTAATACAGCCCCACTATTTAGAAAAAAACAAATTGTTTTTTTTCATGATGCCCAGGTCTATGCGATTCCTCAAAATTTTGATTGGAAATTTAAATGGTGGTATAGGGCTTTATTTAACATTGCAGGTAGAAGAAGCAAAGTCATTCTGACCAACTCTTATTTCTCTAGAAAAGAATTGCATCATTACACCCATATTGATCTTGAAAAAATAAAAGTCATCCATTTGGGCTCTGATCATATCAACCGTATTTCTGCACAATTCCCTGATGAAATTCGCTTAAAAACCCATCAACAGCCCTTTGTTTTAGCGGTCTCAAGTGCAAGCCCTAATAAAAATTTTGCAGCTGTTTTACAAGCTTTAAATCATCTAGGTGATAAAGCTCCCTATTGTGTTATTGTGGGACAACAATATGCACAAGTTTTTAAAGCCTCCGAACATCAACAAATTCAGTCCGATAAATTAATTCAGGTGGGTTATGTAAGCGATGAAGTTTTAGCAGGACTTTACCAAAATGCACTATGCCTAATCTACCCATCCTTTTATGAAGGCTTTGGCCTACCGCCTCTTGAAGCTATGCAACTGTCCTGCCCAGTCATTGCTAGCAACACCTCTTCTATACCCGAAGTGTGTGGCGAGGCAGTGGTTTATTGTGATCCGCATAACAGCAAAACTATTGCCAAAGGCATAGAAAAATTAATGAATCAAGCCAGTTTTGTGAGCACTTTAAAAAAACAAAGCTTAGAGCATGCCCAGCAATTTAACTGGTCAAAAAGTGCGCGTCGTTTATTACATATTCTTGAAGAACAAATTCAAAACTAATGTGAAACCCAATAAGAAAGGTAGATCAATGAAAGTAGCTGTCATACAAGACTGGTTGGTAATTTACGGTGGTGCTGAGCGGGTTTTAGAACATATCTTAGATATGTATCCCCAAGCGGATTTATTTTCTTTAATTGATTTTGTTCCAGAAGAACAACGCCACTTTTTGAGAGGACGTACTCCTCAAACCAGTTTTTTACAAAAACTGCCTGGCGCTAAAAATCATTATCGAAAAATGCTACCTCTTATGCCTTTAGCAATTGAGCAGTTAGATTTATCTGAATATGATTTAATTATTTCTAGTAGTTATTGTGTGGCGAAGGGAGTTTTAACAGGACCCAACCAAGTACATGTTTGTTATTGCCACTCTCCAATGCGTTATGCATGGGATCACTATCACGAATATTTACGTGAAATGCATCTAGAAAAAGGGCTAAAGAGTTGGTTTGCCCGCTGGCAGCTACATAAAATCAGAAACTGGGATGTTCGATCGAATAACAGCGTAGACCATTTTGTGGCTAATTCACGTTTTGTTGCCAAAAGAATTTCTAAATTTTACGGTCGTCAAAGTGAAATTGTGAACCCTCCAATTGATACTAGATTATTTCAACTTGAACTTGAAAAAGAGGACTATTACATCACTGCAGGCCGATTTGTTCCATTTAAAAGATTAGATTTGGTAGCCGAAGCTTTTCGATCAATGCCAGATAAAAAACTGATAATTTTGGGTGATGGGCCAGAAATGAGCAAAATTAAAAGTAAAGCGGGTCCCAACACTTCATTCCCAGGTTTTTTACCGCCTGAACAAGTCAGGGCTTACTTATCTAAGGCAAAAGCTTTTATTTTTCCATCTGAGGAAGACTTTGGTATTGTGCCGGTAGAGGCACAGGCCTGCGGAACCCCTGTGATTGCTTTTGGCAAGGGTGGTGCCTTAGAAACAGTGATTCCGCCGCATAACTCCAACCATCAACCTGCTACAGGGTTATTTTTTAATGAGCAAAGCCCACAATCTATTTGTGATGCAGTGAGTCGCTTTGAAACCTTGTTAGCAGAAAATACTTTTGACGCTAAGCTGATTGCTCAGCATGCTCAAGATTTCTCTATTGACTCATTTAAGCAAAAGTTTCAGCAAGAAATTGACTTTGCATTAAAACAATTTGCTTAAAGAATACTTAGTTTGCTCGCTAAACCCATTCACTTTGGGCTTAGCGAGTTAAATTTTGGATGTTAAGAGTTGGCCAGCCATTGTGTGAGTTCAGACTTAAATTGATCTAGTCTTTCTAACAAGGCAGCTAATTTCTCACGCATTTCAGGAGTATCTTCGTTATGTTGCAACATGACTTCAAGTTGTTGCAAAATTCTTACGGTGGCTTCATCACAAAACAAAGGAATTACACCTTTGATTTTATGCAGCACCCTAGCCGCTTCTTGCAGTTTGTTTTCCGCCATTAAGGCGTTAAATTGTGTGGTTTCTTCAGGCAATGATTCTGCTAACATTTCTAGCATTTGTTGTAATAACTCATCATCACCTAATCTGTCTTGGGCGCCTTTAATATCTAAATATTTCATATTTGTCTCTTGTGAAGTCATAGTAGGGCTGTCACTTACTCGGTTCGCTACAAATGTTGAAAGCACACGCTCAAATTCTGACATCGCCACAGGTTTTACTAAAAAGTCATCCATACCTGCTTCTTTGCAAGCCAAGCGATCAGAATCTAAAACATGAGCTGTCATGGCAACAATAGGTACCAAGGGGTTCATGTTTTCATTTTCATACTGCCTGATAGCTTTGGCAGAACTTAAGCCATCCATTATTGGCATTTGTAGATCCATAAAGACTAGATCATAATGCCCAGTTATTGCTTTTTGATAGCCAATTTCTCCATTTTCTGCAATTTCAACTTCAAAACCCATTTTATTAAGGGTAAACATAGCTAAACGTTGGTTCATTGGTGTATCTTCTACCACCAAAATTCTACCTTGAAAGCCGCTATTTGAGTTATTATGAGTATTATTTGCGTGGAAAATCATGTTGTTTGAACCTACTGCAGGTATTAAAACTCCCCCGTCTGGTACTTCCTTAAAATCTGTAGCATTCACAACTGCAGCAATCGCACCATGTAAATCGGACGGGGTAACCGGCTTACTAACCCGAATCAAACGTAAACTCGATTGTATGACTTGATTCGGTATGCTACTTTTTTGTCCCAAATGAGTTAACTCAATTACAGAGAGACCTTCTAGCTGTTTTTGCTCTTGCAAAGATATAAGTGTATCCGAGGCAAAAGCTAATATGGTTTGGTCTGCAATCAATAGAGCGGACTTTTTACCGCTTTTTGTTTCCCATTTTTCTAGATAAGATTGAAGCTCTCCCGAATTTTCAATTACATCAAAACCTAGCTCCCAAGCCCTCAACATTTTACTCAAAACCTCGCGAGAAAATGGATTGGTACTTGCCAAAATAATGGGTTGATCTTGAGCCTGATTTTTAATTGAATCGACTTGTTTGCTGTTAGATGGATCGGCTTGTAAGAGGCATGTGAAATAAAAACAACTACCCTTATCGGATCGAGCTTTGAGCTTGATTTCTCCGCTCATTAATTGCACCAAATTTTGTGAAATTGCTAAACCTAGCCCACTGCCACCAAAACGCCTGGTTACCGAGTTATCTTCTTGGCTAAATGCATTAAAAATTTCTTTGACTTTGTCTGGGGAAACACCAACACCTGTGTCTTCGATGAGAAACTCTATTGGCAAACTACTGCTATTAGCGCCATTGACTTGGTGTACCTTCACCGATAACTTTACCCAACCGCTTGGCGTAAATTTAATCGCATTACCCAATAAATTATGTAGCACCTGAGACAAACGTAAAGGGTCACCAACAACATAAGTAGGGACACAAGCCTCTATGTCTAAAATTAACTCTAGGCCTTTTTGATCCGCCTGCAAGGCAAAGCCCTTAACACTTTGTTGGCAACAACGATGTAAATTAAAAGCGGTTTGCTCTAAAGTAATTTTGCCAGAACCCAATCTTGTAAAATCTAAGATGTCATCAATTAATCTGAGTAATGTATGCGATGAGCTTTTTGCCATTTGCAAATATTCGCGTTGCTCATCGGTTAAATGAGTGGCTAGGGCTAAATCGGTCATACCTACCATGCTGTTAATAGGTGTTCTAATTTCATGGCTCATATTGGCTAAAAAAGCCGACTTAGTCTGACTTGCTGCTTCAGCTGCTTTTTTTGCCAGTTTTAACTCGTGGCGATAATCTTCTTGGCTTTTAAGTACCTTATAGAGAACAAAGGTAATAAAAATAATTAAAAAAGCCAATAAAACGGCTAACAATACAATAAATAAAGACTGTTTCCACCATCTGGTTTCGATTTGATTAATGGACAAACTCACCACTACAGAGGCTGGTGATCGAGTTGAAGAACGAAAATGACTGTCATAGGTTTCGTGTTCATTAAACGGATTTTTATTTTGAAATATTCCGTTATCTCGACCAGCATTGACCATATCAGTCAAGTGCGACAAGTCATGCGCAATACCCACTCTAAATTGATTTTTTGAGCTACTGGCAACAATTAGGCTTTGATAATCAAAAATATAAATCAAATCTGAATTAAAGTTAACCAAATTGGTAAAGTCTTTTAAAAAATAATCGGGGTTTAAAAAAGCCAATACAATTTCTGTTTGACCTTGCTTATTGACTGTACTTTTTGCTACTGGTATAGAAGAAACACTATCACTTGCTTGATTTTGAAACCAATCTGCAAAAAATCGATAGGGAACCGTTTTTCCTAACTCTAAATCAGACAAGATTTCTCGAGTAAAGCCAAGTTGCTGTAATGAAACTTGTTTGCCCACCACTCCCGGCTCGGAACTAGCGATCACTTGCCCACTGCTATTAATGAGTGACATAGAACGTACGTAACTATTACTACCAATCAAGTGTTTTACTATTAGGTCAGTTGAAGCTTGTGTGGGTGCTAGATCAAGCTTGGATTGCTGTGTGCTGACGATTGCAATCGTATCCATTAAATTAGAGGTGCTTTGCAAGGTTCTATCGACATGACCAAACAACATTTTTGAAAGTAGCTCGCCTCTTACCGATTCACGTTCTAAAACTCTCTCATGGTCGATGTATAAAAATAAACTGCTAAAGACAACTGTTAATAAAAAAAGTATTGCACCGCACGCGGCAACAAAAAGACTTTCTTGATGTTTTAAAAATTTTAATTTTTCGCTAATCAAAACTATCCAAGAAGGGCTTGAAGCTGGCTTCTTTATAACAGTAGTAGAATTTTGATGCGAATTAGACATTGATACGTTAAAAGAATTTAAAAGTTGATTTTGTCATGAATTGCTTAATTCAAAATAACAATTGAATCTAATTTATTTTGTTTGGCAAATTGTAATAACTTACCATTCTTTTTTATTTCAGTTATGTACTGATTAAGCCTTTTTAGTAATGAATCATCACCCTTATTGATAGCATAAGCGTAATCAGTTTGAAAATAAACACTGTTTGGTGGAATGACCTTAGCCCAATCGGTTAAATCAATCATACGCTGACTGTAAGGAAAATCAGACATAAAAGCATCAGCACGCCCTGACTCCACTTCTTGCTCTCGGGTAAGGGGTGCTTTGACAGATAAAATTTTGGCCTTTTTAAACCGCTGTAAAAGCACCGGCTCCATTACAGTGCCCGCAGCAACCGCAATGACTCTGCCAGTTTGATCTAGGTCAGACCATTGATTGATATTATTGTTTTGCTTGGTAGTAATGGCATACATGTCACTACGTAAATAGGGCTGCGTAAATTGCAACTTTTCTTGCCTTGAAGGGGTAATCCCAATGGCATGCATAGCAACATCACATTTGTCATTCACTAATGAGTCGATTAATTGAGCAAAATTATGATCAATATAGCTTAATTTCACGCCTAGTTCTTTTGCAAAATCTTGAGAAATTGAAATATCAATACCTGACAACTGCCGCGTTTTGGGATTTCGATAAGTAATACTGTAATAGTCAGGCCAAATACAGACTCTTAATTCTTTGCTTTTTAAAATTTTTTCTAGCTGTGATGTATTTTGTGCCAAAGCCGTACTCATAGCACCACCGTTTATTGCCATAATAATTGATGAAGCGATTAGTATTTGATAAAGCATTTTTTTTATTAACATAACAGGCTTTTCAGGTGATTTTTATTTTCAAAATGAATAGCAATGTATTACAAACTGACTACTCATCTATATTGAATCAATCATTTTAGATAAATAAATTGAAATAGGGTGATTGACACAAAAAAATAGTCAATAAATGTACGAAGCGTATTTTTTTGCCCATTTTTTATTTTTAAATTCAGTTTACTCTAGCTCAACACTATGTCTAGATTGGATGAATTGACTATTAGCGACAAAATTGTACGCACTTCGGTATTGTGGAGCGATGGGCTATACCAATGAAAATTAAAGAGCGATTGAGTTATTATTTTGTGAGCCTGTTGCCCAACTTCTAAGCGTATTCGTCGCTTGGTCTAGTGAATTTTGCTTTCGTTTTATTAATGCGGTGACCTCGATAACTCTTCGTATAAAGAGTTATAAATGCGATAGCGCTCTTCGGAAATAGTGCTAGAAGGTGTACCCGCCTGACGAAATTGGGTGACTGCGCATTGGGGCTCATGACGGTGAGTACAATTATAAAAACGACAATTACCCACATGCACTGCAAAATCAGGCATTAGTTTGTCTAAGTCTTGAGCAGAAATATGATGTAAGCCAAACTCCTGAAACCCAGGTGAATCAAGTACTGCGGTCGTTTTTTCTGCGTCTATCCAGTACAAAGTGGTACTGGTAGTGGTGTGTTTTCCAGAGTTAAGTGCTTTGGATATTTCTTGGGTATGGGCTCCTGCCGTTGGTACCCATTGATTAATAATTGTGCTTTTTCCCGTACCAGAGGGACCCAAAACTAAGGTTGATTTTCCCTTTAAAGCCGCTTCTAGTTGTAGCCTAGATTGATTGGAAATGATTTGCTGCTCAGGGCTTAAATCGGCTTTGGGCGAAGCCGATATAGCCAATACGGTATAACCCATTGCTTGGTAAGGTAATAAACGTGTCCAAGCTCTATCAAAATTAGCGCCTAAGTCGAGTTTATTTAAAACAATAATTGCCTCAATACCTTGCGCTTTAGCGGCAATTAATGCTCTGGCCAATTGGTTTTCAGAAAACTCAGGCTCGGCGGCAATCCAGACTAATAATTGATCCACGTTAGCCGCAAAAGATTTGGTTCTTATTTCATCTTGACGATAAAACAAATTTTTTCTTTGCACCACTTTTTCAATCGTGCCTTCGTCTTCAGTGGCTGTCCATTCCACCCAATCTCCCACTACACATTGATTTTTTTTGGCTCTTGGCCTGCATAAAACCAGCTTGCCGTCAGAGGCCTCTACTGTGACATGACGACCAAAACTAGCAATGACGCGGCCAATCATCATAGAGAACTACTCTGCTGACTGAGGATTTTAGGAATTCGCTGTGATGCGGGTGGGTGTGAATAATACACACTGGCATACAGTGGGTCTGGGGTAAGTGTTGATGCATTGTCTTCATACAACTTCAGCAATGCACTGACTAAATATTGACCCTGAGTTTGACTAGCTGCATAAGCGTCAGCTTGAAACTCATCTTTACGAGACATCATGGTCATGAGGGGTGTGAACATAAATGTAAACACAGGCGCAACCAACATAAATAATAATAAAGCCAAGGCGTTATTACTACCATCTAGTACGGGCATTACTCCCAAACCTGTATAAAACCAAGGTTGTTGCATAACATAACCAAGCACATAAAAACCGGCCAATGTCATTAGGCCCATGCTAATTAATCGCTTAGTAATATGCTTGTGTTTAAAGTGACCTAATTCGTGAGCCAATACTGCTTCGACTTCGTCGACTGATAATTGTTTGAGTAAAGTATCGTAAAACACCACTCGTTTTCCTGCTCCAAAGCCTGTGAAATAGGCATTGGCATGGGCACTGCGACGACTGCCATCCATGACATAAAAACCTTGCGCAGAAAAACCGCTTCTTTGCATTAAAGCGGCTACCCTAGCTTTTAAATTTTCGTCTTCTAGAGGAGCAAACTTATTGAACAAGGGAGCAATAAAGCTGGGGTAAATAAGCATTAACAAAGCGTTAAAACTCATCCAAAAAACCCATGTCCAAAGCCACCACATAGTGCCCATTGATTCCATAAAATAAAGTACCACTGCTAATAATGGCACACCAATTACTAGGCCAACCAAACTAGACTTGACCATATCTTGTAACCACAACTTAAGAGTTGTTTTATTGAAACCAAACTTTTGTTCAAGCACAAAGGTTTGATACCAAGACATTGGTAAGTCAATAAAGGAAGAAATAAAACTAAAGGCCAGTATTAAAACTATTTGTTGAATCAAGCCAGAAGGCAACCAATACAAACTCGCTTGATTGAGCAGCTGAAGACCACCTAATAAAGTCCAAGCCACCAGCACAATTGCACCCATTAATAAACTAATAAGACCATTTTGTGCTTTTGCCACTGTGTACAAAGCTGCTTTTTCATGGGCAGCTTGTGTGACTTTATCAACAAATGCTTGTGGAACTTGATGCCTGTGACGCATAACATGAGCTATTTGACGCAATGCCAAATAGCCATTCATTAAAATGCTAGACAATAACAATACCGCAAATAATACGGTAAAAGAGGTGGAAGTCATGATTCAACTACCTTTGTAAATAAGCTTTTCAATTGTTTAAAATCCATCCGAAAGATGAAGATTATTCATCTAAGGCTTCGGGCTCGTCAGCAGGACCAGAGGTAAAATCGGCATCAGACTGAGCGACAGAATCGGTCGTAGATGAAGCAGAGTGAGCCACATCAGGATGCGCCCAATTCCACAGCAACTGCGATACTTCTGCTACCCCTGTTTTTTTGGATGAAGAGAACAAACGAACATCGGCGCCAGCTACTTGCAGCTTAGCAATTGCTAATGCTTTCGTCGATTCAGCTCGATTGAGTTTATCGGCCTTCGTTAAAATCAATAACAACTTAAGGCCAGCCTCAACCCTAGGGCGAATGATTTCTAGCAACATATCATCTAGTTCAGTAAGGCCATGCCTAGGATCACACAACAAGGCAATTCCTACTAAACTTTGACGACTCACTAAATAATTAGCCATTACATTTTGCCAACGGCGTTTGTCAGCCAATGGCACTTTTGCATAGCCATAACCTGGCAAATCGGCAATCACCGCATCTTGAACACCATGCTTACCCAAAGAGAACAAATTAATGGCTTGGGTGCGACCTGGCGTTTTTGATGCAAAAGCCAAACGTTGCTGCTGAGTCAAGGTGTTAATACAGCTTGATTTGCCCACATTTGAACGACCTACAAAGGCAATTTCTGGCACTTCTATTCTGGGCAAAAATTGCAAGGTTGGCGCAGTAGTTAAAAACTTCGCCGTATGCAACCAAGAAACAGCTACTTTACTATCAGGCAAAGCAGCACGAGCTGCACTAGAGCTAGCTTTAGTTGATGCATCTGCCTTATTTGAATGTTGGCTAGATGCATCTTGGGAGGTTGGGGTCGGCTTAGGCGTTTGCACTGCTACTTTCGGTATGAACTGGAGTGGCTACGGCAGCAGACTGAAATCCAAAACTCACATTAGCGAGGTCACGACGGGTCTCTACCAACACCAAAGGCTCATCAGAAATTTTGACCGCTGCAGGACGTACTCTTGGAGTGCGTGCCGGCAGATTGGCTAATTCTTGAGCAATTTTTTGTTGAACTGAAGCAATTTTTTCTGCATCAGAATTGACCCAAACCAATCCAGCATTAGCCGCAATTGAATTCAAATCTTGAATTGGCAATTGATAAGCTTGTGCACTTGGTAAAAATGGATTTTCAACTGGTGCAGGCTCAGCGACAAAAGACTTTTCTTGCGCTTGAGAAGCAGTTGCAATAACTGGAGCAGAAACCGCAACTGGTGCTTTCACTTGTGTTTCAACTTGAGTCATTACTTGCACTAAAGGCTCGGCCTTTTGCACTGTTTCAGTTTGACTCACTGACTCATGCGCTTTCACTTCAACAGTTGAAACTGCTGGTGCAGAGCCAAACAAATTATTAGCAGTAGTTACCACTGGAGTAGGCGCAGTAATGACTTCTGGAGCATGATGAATTTCATCTTCATGGCTTACAAAAGCAGGGGCTGAAACTGCGTTTTCTTCAGGGCTTTCAGCGTTGGAATCAAGCGGCGCACGTTCTGCACGATCTTGGCGATTACGTCTGTCACGACCATAACGATCACGGGTGCGTTTTTCACCACGCTCTGGTCTTTCAGAACGTTCTGCACGATCAGTACGAATGGCCTGCTCTTCGGACCCCTCTGGTGCCACTACAAATAAAGACTCAGCAGCCGTTTCGCCGACCTGAGTGGCATGCTCTGTATGGTTACTGTTGGCAACTGGAGCTTGTGAATTGGACTCGTTAGCGACCTCTGAAGAACGTTGTGGTTTACGCTCTAAAGAGCCTGGCCTTCTGTCCTGTGAACGCTCTGGACGTTCTGCTTTTTCAGCCTTGTCAGCCCTATCATTACGCTCTGAACGATCTTGACGTTCTGGACGCTCAGCGCGCTCAGCACGTTCGGGGCGCTCGCGACGCTCTGATTTAGTAGGACGTGTTGAATTGTTGAGCGACTCATCGGCTACCTTGGCCTGTAAACCCGCTTCTGCAGGAGCTGCATCAGAATGACTACGGTTATTTTGACGAGACTCTCCGTCTTGGCGTGCGGGGCGACGTGGATTGTCGCGGGTGTTATCACGCTGCCCATCTTTTGGTGCATGGCGACGATCATTTTTAACCTGCGACTCTGGGTTGCCTGACTCAGATTTAAGCTCTTCACGACGCTCTGATGGTTTACCAGAGGAATGGCGAGGATTACGAGATTCAGGACGACGAGAATCACGTCCTTCACGCTTGTCAGAGTGTCTATCAGTGCGTGAGTCGTGTCGTTTATGTCCTGATTTAACATCGGCAGCAGGAGCGACATCGGGTTTTTTAGCTTGCTCAGAAGGCGCAAACAAAGAAGCAATCCATGCCTTTGCTTTACCTAATAAAGCGCTTACTCCAGCAAAAGCTGAATCGGTTTGAGCTGCAGTATTGGTAGTAGCGCCAGCCGGTGTACGCTTATTATTGGCCTTATGAGCCACTAAAGGCGCAGGACCATCAGGGATTACTCCTTTAATAATAGGCGTTTGTTTGTTGGTAGGCTCTTGTGAACGACGAGTAACCGCAGTTGGATCTTCGGCTACATCGGCCAACTGATAACTCACATCCATATTATCAAGACGTGGGTCATCGTGTTTTAAACGCTCTAATTTATAGTGAGGTGTTTCAAAGGATTTATTGGGAACTAAAACCACATTGATACGTTGACGCAATTCAATTTTAGAAATTTCGGTACGTTTTTCGTTGAGCAAGAAAGAAGCCACTTCGACTGGCACTTGGCACACTACTGCGGCCGTGCTGTCTTTCATGGATTCCTCTTGAATCACACGTAAAATTTGTAAAGCAGAACTTTCTGTGTCGCGGATATGGCCAGAACCACCACAACGTGGGCAAGGAATCGAAGCACCTTCGCTTAAAGCTGGCTTTAAACGTTGACGACTTAGTTCTAATAAACCAAATTTACTAATCGAGCCAATTTGTACACGTGCACGATCTTGACGCAAGGCATCACGCAAGCGTGTTTCCACCTCACGGCGGTTGCGTGACTCATCCATGTCAATAAAGTCAATGACGATAAGGCCGCCTAAGTCGCGTAAGCGCATTTGACGAGCGACTTCATCGGCTGCTTCAAGATTGGTGCGGGTAGCGGTTTCTTCGATGTCGCCACCACGAATCGCACGAGCAGAGTTCACATCAACAGAAACTAAAGCTTCGGTGTGATCAATAACGATAGCGCCACCACTTGGCAATTGAACGGTACGGGCATAAGCTGATTCAATTTGATGCTCGATTTGAAAGCGACTAAACAAAGGCGCTTCATCGCGGTAACGCTTCACTTTGCTTGCATGCTCTGGCATGACATGTGCCATAAAACCGTGAGCTTGCTCGAATACGTCATCAGTGTCAATTAAGATTTCACCGATATCGGCACTGAAATAATCACGAATAGTACGAACCACCAAGGTGGATTCGAGATAAATGAGTTCTGGAGCACGTTCTGATTTAACTGCACCATCAATGGCTGCCCATAATTTGAGCAAATAATTTAAATCCCATTGCAATTCGGCGGCGGTACGACCAATACCTGCAGTACGAGCAATAATGCTAGCACCTTGTGGGTATTCGAGTTGGTCCATGGCTTCTTTGAGCTCGGCACGTTCTTCGCCTTCAATGCGACGTGAAACACCACCACCTCTTGGGTTGTTAGGCATTAAAACTACATAACGGCCTGCCAAAGAAATAAAAGTAGTAAGGGCAGCACCCTTGTTACCACGTTCTTCTTTTTCAACTTGAACTACTAACTCTTGGCCTTCTTTAATAACGTCTTGGATACGGGCTTGGTTAACTGAAACACCAGCTGCAAAATATTGTTTAGAGATTTCTTTAAAAGGTAAAAAACCGTGGCGGTCTTCTCCGTAATCAACAAAACAAGCCTCTAGGGAAGGCTCCACACGGGTCACAACGGCTTTATATATATTGCCTTTACGTTGTTCACGACCATCAATTTCAATTTCGTAGTCAAGCAGTTTTTGCCCATCTACAATCGCCAAACGACGCTCTTCGGGTTGCGTCGCATTAATTAACATTCTTTTCATAGCATTTCCTCATCCACAGAGATGAGCACTCCAGTGCAGTCTCTTTATAGGTCATTCATGACCAAAGATGCCTTGCTAAACGCTTAAACGAGTACGGAAACGCCAGGAGGGCTTTAATTGCTAGGAAGAGCAATCAAGCACAGGCACTGGGACAGTTGAGACAATGGGCGGGCTCAGTGAAGAGCCAAGAGCCGTGGGCACTTGCCAAACGGTCATGTTCATGCCTAAAAAGTACAGACGAGCAAAGGCATCAAGGCCTGAGAGCAATACTTTGTACAAGAACCAAATAAAAACCATGTCACTTTTGCTCCATCACAGAGTTCAATTAACTCTGTGATTTTGGGAATTCCAAACTAATTCGTTTAATTGTTTTGCGTAAATTGTTCATTAGAACCACATATTGCTGAAATAATGCTAAGCAATACGTCTAATTAAACAATTGACATCAACCTGCCAGCGGGTTGTGTGGGTTGGTGGACTAAACTCTCACCTATCAACCGCTTACCACAAGGCGCTGGTAACCTATATTATAGAACGAGGACAAGCCAACATGCCTGACAAAAAGGCTTTTAACGCATCAAATCAACACAATTTGGGGAAAACCCCAGTAAATGAGACACGCCCGAGCGTGAGTCACTACACAGTTGACGAAGGAGACGAGGGCCAAAGGCTCGATAACTTCTTGATTAAGCACCTTAAAGGTGTACCAAAAACACATGTTTATCGATTAATTCGTAGCGGACAAGTGCGGGTAAATAAGGGGCGGGCCAGTGCCGATAGCCGTTTAAGTTTAGGGGATATCATTCGCCTACCACCCGTCAGAACCTCTGATTCGGGTAAAACAGCCCAAGAGTTAGCCGATAAAGAATTACTTAATCCGGTAGTAGCTCGAGAATTCGCTATTCTTTTTGAAGATGACGCCTTTATGGCCATTAACAAACCCGCTGGAGTGGCAGTACATGGCGGCTCGGGAGTGAGTTTTGGGGTAATTGAACAAATTAGAAAAGCCAGACCTCAGGCCAAATTTCTAGAATTAGTACATCGACTAGACCGAGAAACCAGTGGCATTTTATTAATTGCTAAAAAACGCAGTGCACTCACCCATTTGCAAAATCAATTTAGAGCCCGTGAAACTGGTAAAACTTATTTAACTTTAGTGCTAGGCGACTGGCCAGGTAATAAAAAAGTGCTGAATCAGCCTTTGCACAAGTATTTGCTAGATAACGGTGAGCGACGCGTCAAAATAGTCGATGCTTCAGACCCTAACGGCATGCCTTCTGTGAGTTTGGTTAAAAAAGTGGCAGTTGGACCACGCCACCCCCAACTTGAGCAACAGGCTTTTAGCCTATTAGAAGTGACCATTAAAACAGGTAGAACGCATCAAATTAGGGTGCATTTAGCCGGAAATGGCCATGTAATAGCAGGAGATGATAAATATGGCAATTTTGAGATGAATAAAAAATTAGCCAAAGTAGGCCTCAAAAGAATGTTTTTGCATGCTTGGAATTTGCGCCTGACTCATCCTGCTACCGGCCAAGAAATGATTTTTAATTGCCCATTAGATGAAGAGTTAACTGCAGTTAAAGACAGTTTATTGCAAAATAATGCCAATTCAGCTAGTTTTTAAGTCTATTTAGCAACTCTTAATTACAAGCAGTTTTTAAGGTCTTTTAAAAAATTTAAATTTCAAGACTATAATTCGAGTGTCACCGGGGGTGTTTGGTAGCAATACCAGACTGAGAAATACCCCAGTTACCTGATCTGGATAATGCCAGCGTAGGGCGCGTGCGATGCAAAACAATTTCTTATTTCAATCAACCATTGAAATTTTTGAATTGCTTTTGTGCCTCATTGGCCCTTAGCTGGCCAACTTAGGGGCTTTTATGTCTATACCTTCTTCTACTTTACGCATTACAAATCCTTGGGCTCTTGCTGTTAAAAGGGCTTTGTCGATTGGACTTTTCACTGGCATTTCTATTGCATCTAGCAGCAGTTTTGCTCAAAACACTGCCACCCTAAGAGTAATGGTGCACAGTTCTTTTTCCTTGCCCAAACCACTAATTGCTCAATTTGAAGCTGAAAACAAAGTCAAATTGGCTATTACCAAAGGTGGCGATGCAGGTGAAATGCTCAATAAATTAATTTTAACCAAAGCTAATCCAATTGCCGATGTGGTGTATGGGATTGATAACACCCTGGCCCAAAAAGCCATTCAAGCTGATATTTTGGCTGCCTACAATGGACCAGCCGCCAGCAAAGTGAGTGTGGTGCAACTACCCAAACCCATCATTCCAGTTGATTATGGTTTTGTGAGTTTAAATATTGATAAAGCGGCTTTTGCCAAACTCAAGCTTGCCATGCCACAAAGTTTGCAAGATTTAACACTTCCCGCCTATAAAAATTTGTTGGTAGTGCAAAACCCCAATACCTCTAGCACTGGTTATAGTTTCTTATTAGCCACCATTGCTGGTTTAGGTGAAGAACAAGCTTTTGCTTGGTGGGCCAAAATGCGCCTTAATGGTATGAAGGTGAGCAAAGGTTGGAGCGAAGCCTATTACACTGACTTTGCCAGGAACGGCGGCAGCTACCCAATTATTGTGAGTTATGCCAGTAGCCCAGCAGCTGAAGTGTTTTATAGCAAAGAAAAATTAAACGAATCACCCACTAGCAACCTTTTCTTAAAAGGCGGTGTATTCCAACAAATAGAAGGTGTTGCCTTAATTAAAGGTGGTAGTCAAACTGAATTAGCCGGTAAATGGATTGAATGGTTGCGATCAAAACCTATTCAAGAAGCTTTACAAACTAGCATGTGGATGCAACCTGTTGAAAAATCAGTAGTAATGGCTGACGCTTGGAAACACACACAAAACCCAAGCAGTTTTGACAATCCAAAAGAAAATGAAGAAAGCGCTAAATCCAGCGGATGGCTTCAGCGCTGGACTAAAGTAGTGTTGAAATAATTATCTGATTATTAGCAATGAATTTAGGTCGGCCTTTTAATTTTTCCAGCCAAGTGTTGTCTTATCTAAAAGCTTTAGCGTTTTGGAAGCATTGGCTTGGATTTTTACTAAAAGGCTGGCGCTTTATTCCATTGATTTTTTTAGGGCTGATGTTGGTTTGGCCTGTGACTCATTTATTGTTGCAGGCCCAAAGTGCTAATTGGTTAGGCTTAATCAATGAAATGATGCGTGATGATTATTTACGCTGGCGTGTGTTGTGGACCTTTATTCAAGCTTTGCTTACCTGCGTTTTATGTTTTGTTTTAGGTTTACCGGCTGCTTGGCTTTTTGCCAGAAGAGAATTTAAAGGTAAACAATTATTCCTTCAATTAAGTATGCTGCCCTTTGTAGTGCCTACTTTAGTGGCGGCAATGGGCTTATTACTGATGTGGGGGCCTCATTCGGTTTTAGCCCAAACTTTGTTATTACCCTTTTTTTCACCAGAGCAACAAGGCGCTGTTTTATTATTAATTGGCAATGTATTTTTTAATTTAAGTGTGGTGCTACGGGCTATTATTTTTGCCCTAGAGCAATGTAGTATGAGCCGATCGAACGCGGCACGCAGCTTAGGGGCCACCGCTTGGCGATGTTTTTGGCGGATTGAATGGCCCGCTATTTTTCCTGCTGTTATGCAGTCACTATGTTTGGTTTTTTTATACAGCTTTAGTGGTTTTGGCTTGGCGCTTATCTTAGGGGGTCAGCAATGGTCTACCCTAGAAGTAGAAATCTACACCTTAGTTGCCCATGAATTAGCCTTAGCTCCGGCCAGTATTTTGGCCTTGTTTAGTCTTTTTTTATTAAGTAGTTTGTTGTTCTTGCTATTGTATTTTCAGGGCTTATTTTTAAAACCACAAAAAGCCGATGCGATTAGCCCGATTGCATTACAAAACCACAAAGAAAAAATAGCCGCGCTAGTTGTGATGGGCTTAATTAGTTTTTTATGCCTTATTCCAATTGCACTATTGGTATTTGAACTATTCAATCACCTCACTGAGTTCTGGCAATTATTGTTAGAAAGCGAAGTACAACAAGCTATCTTTAACACTTTGCTTTTTAGTGTGGCGGGTTTGTTATTAGCTACTTTTTTAGGCTTGTGCCATGGGATGGCCGCTTTTACCTGGCCTATTTTAAGAACTTTTGTTTATTTACCTTTTATTGCTTCGTCTATTACGATTGGTTTTGGTCTGTTATTAAGTTACCCTGGTCTTAGCAATCAAATTGTCTTGTTAGTCGCTGCTTACGCCTTGTTTGCCTATCCCTTTATTGCTCAAGCCCTGCTACTAGAATTACAACAGTTGCCCAAGCATTATTTGCAGGCTGCACGTGTTTTAGGTGCAAGCCCATGGCGCTGTTTTACTAGAGTGATTTTGCCTTTGTTAAGCCCTGCCATTAAAAGAGGTATGGCTTTTGCAATGGCCACCTGTATTGGTGAGTTTGCTGTTAGTTTGTTTTTAACCAGACCCGAATGGACCACTCTTAGCACTTTAATTTACCAATATTTAGGCCGGCCTGGTAGTGGCAATAAACAAGCTGCTTTATTATTAGCTGCTTTTCTGCTTTTATTAACCCTTTTATTGTTTCGTTTAATTGAGGGCAAGGCTAGAAAAAGTCGGGCTATTTAAATCCCGCCCTAATAAATTAATATTTTTTTGATGGCTTATTTGATGCAAATAAATCAAATATGGCCCAGCCTACCTCTACTATTTTTATGCTTGAATTACGTCAAATTTCCAAACATTATCAAGAAAAAAATGGCCCTGTTTTAACACTGGCAAAACAGCTTGATTTACAAGTAAAAGACGGTGAAATTGTGGCTATTTTAGGCCCATCGGGTTGCGGTAAAAGTAGCTTGCTAAAAATAATTGCAGGCCTAGAAAAACCCGAACAAGGTCAGCTTTTTTGGAATCAACAAGACATTAGCCTACTAGCTCCCGAAAAACGCCATTTTGCTTTGATGTTTCAAGATTTTGCATTGTTTCCGCATTTAAATGTGCAAGACAATGTTGCCTTTGGCCTTATCGAGCGGGGTATAAAAAAAGCCCAAGCAAGGCAACAAGCTCTGCAAATGTTAGAGCGTTTTGGTTTGGCAAAATTCTATAAAAGTAGCACTCTTTTATTATCGGGTGGCGAGCAGCAACGTGTGGCATTAGCCAGAGCCTTAATTACCCAACCTTTGGTTTTATTATTAGATGAACCTTTTTCTGCTTTAGATTTTGATTTAAAAGAAAGCCTAAGACAAGAGTTTGCCCAAACCATAAAAGAGCATCAAATTAGTACCGTATTAGTGACTCATGACCCATTAGAAGCCAAAGCCCTTGCGCATAAAGCCTACCAATTACAAAATGGACAGTTACACTTGCTTTGGCAAAAATAATACCTGCCTTTTGTATTATCCAAACATTTTGAGTTTTTATGACCCTATCTCGACCTAGCCCGCTACCCTATTTAAATGCCTACTCTAGTAGCCTACAAGATCAAGTACGTGACTTATTAAATCAACAGGCATTGGGTAAATGGTTGCTCAACAAATATCAAAATAGTCATACTATAAATAGCGATAAGGCTTTATTTGAATTTGTACAAGAATTAAAAAATGAGTTTATGCGCAATGCCCCACCCTTATCTAAGGTGGCTTACGACAGCCAACTCAAAATTATTCAACACGCCTTAGGTACTCACACTACTATTTCGAGGGTGCAAGGCAATCAACTTAAAGCCAAAAGAGAAATCAAAGTGGCTTCCTTATTTAAACAAACTCCTCTTGAATTTTTAAGAATGATTGTGGTGCACGAGTTAGCCCATATAAAAGTGCGCGAACACGATAAATCTTTTTATCAACTTTGCACCCATATGGAGCCTCTATATCATCAATATGAGCTTGATTTAAGACTTTATTTAACCTACCAAGATAATGCATTAGCAGCAGATAAAAATCTTTGGTTGAAATCTATTTAATTTCGATTTTTATGGTGTAGCGTTAATGGTTGATTACATAATGGTTTATTTCATGAAAGGCATTTATGCGCACTCTCGGTAATATTATTTGGTTTATTTTGGGTGGCTTTTTAATGGGTTTGGGCTGGTATTTGGTGGGTTTAATTGCCTTTATTTCTATTATTGGTATTCCTTGGGGCAAAGCTTGTTTCGTAATTGGAAGCTTTTCATTTTTCCCATTTGGTAAAGAACCAGTTTCTAGAAGCCACAATGGGCAATCTGATATTGGCACTGGTGCTTTAGGTACTGTGGGCAATATTATTTGGTTTGTTTTAGCAGGTTGGTGGTTGGCAATTGGTCACTTAATTTCGGCAGTGGCTTGTTTTATTACTATTATTGGCATTCCATTTGGCCTACAACATCTTAAATTAGCTACTATTTCATTAGCTCCAATAGGACAAACATTTAGAGAGATTTAATAAAAATGAATAGCCACATTCATTCTGCAAGTATTTGAAAGTCTTTTTTTACTAATTCAAGCCACTTCTGTGGCTTTTTTTTATCAGTCTTACCCATAATTTTTAATAGTACGCTTCAAGCGGATTTTTTTAACAATCTGACTCTTAAGACGAATTATTCTGGTTTACTTATGCACAAAAAAATTCTAGTAAAAATTTGCCTATCACAAAATTAACGATTTATATGGATTACTTGCTATATTGTCTAAAAAAAAGTTAAATCATTGAAATTATTAGACTTTTTAATTTTGATGAATTTTTAGGCAATCTAATGAAAGCCCCATAGACTGAGGGTTTGCAAGCTTGTTCAAGTGCTTATCCCCAAAGTTATCCACAGAATTAGGGAGTATCTTGGGAAAACATCAAAATCTTTTTTATGAGAGAAGAAGATGCTTGTTCCAAAGACTGTATCAAACCATTTAGCAAAGGATGAGGTGTTAATAAGTCTGGAATGAGCAAATTAATTTGATATGTAATATCTACACTAAGGGGTTTCATCACTAGTTCCGGACTCGTCAACTCAAGAGCAGTTAATGGGTTCACTATGGCCAAACCCAAACCTTGCTTCACCATGGCACAAACCGCAGCAGCACTATCAGTTTCATAATTCATCAAACGCTCGACTTGATGATTTTGAAACATTTGATCAATTAAGATGCGATAAGGGTCTTGCGGGGCCAAACTCACAAAAGATTGATTGGCAAAATCTTTTGGCTCAATAATAGATTGACGACTTAAGAAATGGTGTTTAGGCAGTACAACCATCTCATTAACCTTGAACAAAGGTTTTAACTGCACACCAATCGGAGCTTGTTGTACTTCACTTAAAGCCAAATCAAAACTTTGTTGAGCCATGGCTTGCTCTAACCACGGTGATTCTTGTGGGCAAACACTCACTTGTGTGTGCGGGGCTTGCGAAGCAAACAACTTTAAAGCACTAGGTAACAAGGCTTGAGCCAAGGCCGGAACACAAGCCACCCGCAAACGTCCGCTCACTAAATATTGTAATTCTTGGGCCCTGGCGGCAATTTGCTCTAAACCCACAAATGACCGCTCAACCTCTTGCATTAATGCCATGGCCCTTAGGGTGGGTCTTAACCTACCACGCACCCTGTCAAACAAACTATATCCCAGAACTTGTTCTAAACGGGCCAATTCACGACTAAGCGTGGGCTGCGATGTTTGGCTAAGCTGGGCTGCACGACTTAAATTGCCATGCAACATAATGGTTCTAAAAATTTGAATTTGCCGATGATGCAGAGATAAAGTGTGGGCCATAATTTAAAACATATCAAAAATGAATAGATGCTAAACAATATTAGCATTGATTGCATAGCTTTTATATTAGACAATAAAGGTATGAAATCTAATACACCCTTTACCCCACAAGCCTTGGTGCAATTAAAAGCTCAATTTTCTAGCCCTTTATGGGTTTATGATGCCGACACCATTGTGCAAAAAATTCAAGCCTTAAAATCGTTTGATACGATAAGGTTCGCCCAAAAAGCCAACTCTAATACTCATTTGTTACGCCTCATGAAAAGCCATGGTGTCAAAGTAGATGCGGTCTCTTTAGGTGAAATCGAAAGAGCGATTGCTGCTGGCTTTGAAGTGAATGAACACACCCCCGATTCGATTGTGTTTACCGCCGACTTGTTAGATCACGCTACCTTAGAGCGTGTTACCAGTTTAGGTATTGCGGTCAATTGCGGTTCAATTGATATGTTGGATCAAATAGCGGCCGTTAAAAAAGGCCACCCGGTTTGGCTTCGAATTAACCCTGGCTTTGGTCATGGTCATAGCAATAAAACCAATACCGGTGGCGAGCATAGCAAGCATGGAATTTGGCATTCACAATTACCTTTAGCCCTAGAAAAAATCAAAACTTTAGGATTGGATTTAGTGGGTTTACACATGCATATTGGTTCAGGTGTCGATTATTCACATTTGCAAGAAGTGTGTGGCGCCATGGTGAAACTAGCTGTACAAGTCAAAAGCAGTGGCCTCGATTTACATGCTATTTCTGCAGGCGGAGGCTTGTCTATTCCCTATCAAGAAGGCCAAGACACCATTGATACCGAGCATTATTTTCAGTTATGGAATACAGCACGTCATCAAGTGAGTGAGTTGTTGGGTCACCCTATAGAACTAGAAATCGAACCAGGTCGTTATTTAGTCGCCGAGGCAGGTGTCTTGTTAAGCGAAGTAAGAGCCAGTAAAAATCAAGGTCAGCAACACTTTGTAATGGTAGATGCTGGATTTAGCGATTTAGTGCGCCCTTCTATGTATGGCAGCCATCATGATATTACTGTGCTCCCCATCAACACTGCAGGACAATTAGAGGACAGCTTTGCCAGCTTTAGTGCACCTGTAGCCACACCTGTAGCCACTGTAGTAGCTGGCCCTCTATGCGAGTCGGGCGATGTGTTTACCCAAGGTGAAGGTGGCGTTGTGTTAACCCGCGAACTAGCGGCTGCCAAAGTAGGCGATTTAGTGGTTTTTCACGACGCTGGGGCTTATGGTGCTTCTATGTCTTCTAATTACAATACCCGCCCTTTAATTGCCGAGGTATTAATAGAAAACGGCCAAGCCAGACTCATTCGCCGCAAACAAACCGTAGCCGAATTAATTGCATTAGAGCAAGTGTAAAAGATTGGCTGGGGCTTGGAATGCTCTCACCTTACTAACTACTAATTAGTTTGGGATTACTATTGAATTCATACAGCTTTTAATTTGTATATTCATTTTACAGACTAAAGGCTGTATTTTAATGAAATGCAACTTTCCATCAATCATTAAAGATCAAGTTATTAGCAGTCCACCGCCCAATCACTATAAAAGCCATACCACTAAGTACATTAGAATTATTTCAGTTCAAATCGTTTAACGGCATTACTTAAACCATCGAATATGGATTGGCTCACTTTTACGGGAAAGTCTGCTGGGAGTAAATCCTTGATTTTCTCGATTACTCTAGGTGTTTGGTCAATCACCTGCTGAAACGGACTGTCTTGGCCGGTGACTGCAATACCATGTCTAAGTGCTAGGTCATACCAATGTCGAGGCTGAATTTCTGACATTTTCCAATGTGGATTTTTTCCTCTAACTGCCATAGCCATTTTTACTTTACGCCAAGCAATCTGATCTGGTGCAGAACCCATTACAGGGTAGAGCGAAAGTACATCATAGAAAGGTGTCATTTCGAATAAACCACCTGGTTTAATAAAAACACTAAAGTTTTTTGCGTGACCATCGCTTGCACACAATAAGCAAAACAAAAACTGAGCTTTAATAAAATTAAATTTATCTTGATTTGCATTCGTAGAACTTGCTAACAGCTTAAGAATTTTATCCATACCTGGCCCCCCATCAGCTTCGTATTTCAAATAATTGGGATAAGCCATTGCTTGACACATATCTTCCTGCGGTAGTCGTATCAGCCATGAAGAATCAGCCGATAAAACCCTGTCAAATCGCTCTAGTACCAAAGCCTTAAGATGATTAAAACGTTCAATAGTACCAATAGCAACTGGTAAACCATAAGCACCCAGCAGCTGCAAACATAACCATTCGTTTTCAACTGAATCTGTCATATCCATTTGTAAATTACCAATTAAACCTAAAGGTAATTTCAAAATATGTGTAGTTGGAGTAGAGCCTAATGGAAGTTTCCATATTCCATCTTGTTTTAACAACGCAGATTTTTCTTGCGCACCAGCTAGTGAAATTCTAAACTCATCAAGATTAAAACTCTGATTTTGCAAACTAGAAGAACTTGTATAGCTACTCAAATAATCAGCAATTTCTGTTTCAGTTATGGCCTTTGCTTGAATTGTTTTAATTTGGCTTGGTTGTTGATGCGTTGGAAGCAACTGAACCGCTCCAACACTATCGCGTCCTACTTCTGATAACAAATCAAATGGAGTTTGTCCCAAGGTTTTAAAACGTCTTGCAATTCTTTGTCTCAATTGAGGACTATCAGGCAACAAATTATCGAACCAAAACGCTACCACTTCTCCAGTGTAGGGTTTGTTTTCTGGTGTAAATGGCATAGTTAAAGACAAGGGGCGAGCGTGTGGTGACCTTAACCAGTGGTCATCATAAGTAAGAGTGTCCTTACCTTGGTTGATGGACCAAGTAGCGACACGTTCCCCATTCATCCATACAGTTAAACTTTTTAGCCGAGATTTTGCTTGAGACTTTTTCATGCTAATTTTTTACCTCACCACTGTGGTGTTTGGTCAAGTTTTTCTGTATTCCCAGCACTATTTTTTTTTCGTAGAATGAGCTCAACTCCCAAGGTATTAAGTACCATCATGAGATTTTCCACACTCATGTGAGATGTATTGCGCTCTGCGGCAGAATAGGTTTGTTGGGTCACTCCCAATTTAACTGCCATTTCAGCCTGAGTAAGTTGAGCACTTTTTCTAAACCCAGTCACAATTGGCCTTAATTGATCAGGTGTTTGAATCTTAAATTCGTTCATACAGCTTTTAATTTGTAAATGATATTTACAGAATATAAACTGTATTTTTGACAAATGCAACTCGTCAAGACAATAGTCTTGCAAAAGACCAACGAAATAAGGCACTTCACTAAAATCTTGATTTTGAATATTACCCATATCCAAATCTATGGAAACAGTCATATAGAATAGCCCTATTCATCATTTGATAAGGCCTGTATGTCTAGACTTTTTACTTTTAAAGCTGCTTTGTTGGTAGTAGCCTCCACTTTTTTACTTAACACTGCTTATGCAGAAAAATGGTCTAGCCTTGATGTGATTAAATCAGCACCATCAGGCTTATGGGTGAAGACTAAAAACATTATTAATGGCCAGCCCGTCATTGACTCCAACCCTGAAGTCATGTGTGCCGATCAAAAACAAATTAAAAAAGCTTTAGATGGTTTTTTAATGGTTAATAGAAACGGCAAGGAAGCTGAACTTTGCCCTAATACCATTATAAAAACCAATACCTTAAGCCAAGGCATCGCCGTTTTGCAATGCCCAGCCATCGAGTTTTTAGGCAAAAAAATTCCTGCTGACGATATTATTTTGGATATTAATCGTATTAGCGCCAACACCTGGACGATGGCTTTAAGTGGTAAAGACAAAAAGGTAAAAATTAAAGTGACCTTGCAGCACAAAGCTGATGCTTGTGGGGCGAGTTAAGTTATCGATTCCAACCTTTGCAAATGCGCCAGCAATGACCGCTTAGCAATGGGCCAAACCCGTTCTGGTACGTCATCATAGGCTTTAGCCACCCACTCATCCATTGTACCCTTGGGGTTGGCTTGTACCACTTGTAAAATTTTGGCTTCACGTTTAAGTCTATGGGCTTTTAAACCCTTTATTGCCTGTAGTGCATTGCCAATGGCATAACCGTGAGCCGGCAATATAAATTCTATTTTTCCTTGTTCTGCCAAGGCAGCCAATACATCTAAAGAATTCAAATAATCATTCATATTGCCGTCAGGTGGGTCGATGACGGTAGTGCTACCATTTAAGATGTGGTCGCCACTTAATAACACTGCATCTTCTTGCAATAACAGGGCAATATGATTAGAGGCATGACCTGGGGTAAAAATTACTTGAATGCTGTGTTGATGATGTTGATCTTGCAGCTCAAAAACTTGCCCATTTTGTACTTCGCTGTCTGGCATAAAACGACTATCGGCCCTAGAAAACTCACCACTGGCTAAACCCCATATGAGTATCTTTTGCGGCAACATTTTTTGTAATACAAAAGCCCCAGGTGAATGATCGGGATGGGAATGGGTACAAATAATGGCTTTGATATTCGCATCACAAGCAGTAATGATTTTTTCTAAATGGCGCTCGTCTGCTGGGCCAGGGTCCACCACTATAAAACCAGTACTAGCCTGACCCAGTAAATAAGTGTTGGTGCCTGGCCCTGTCATAAAACCAGGGTTGGGCGCAGTTAAACGTTGAATGTTTTTAAGTAGTGCCACTGGGCGCTCGGACTGCCAATCGAGTTGATGCACTAATTGACCATCTGGGCTGGTGAGTTCTAATTCACCAAATTCAGGTTCGTGCTCCATATAACGCTGCTCTGCACCGGCTAAAAAACCGCCTCGTGGGCTGCTGGTAAAAAATGGTTTTTGATTCGCTGCTATAGCTTCAAAGACAGCATCGGTATGACTAAATTTAGCTAAATGTTCTAGGGTTTTAATGGTGGGGTAAATCATTAAAAAATCGCCAGCACTATGGCGTTTTAAAGCTTGTGCAGGGGCTACCCATTGAGGTTCAAATTGTTCGGCTTGGTCGGCCACTGGCTCTTGATGCGGCGGCATTTTAGCGACAAAAAATGGCACATCAAAACGCCTTGGCATATCACGGTCAGTTATCCAATGCAAATAATGAAACACTTTAGAACTTGCAAAGCACCACTCATTGTCTAAACATTGCTGCGATAAGGGCAAGTCTCTTTGCAAGAGCGCAATTTTTTCAGGCGACAAATATTGTCGCTTTTTGTCTTCAATAAAAGCAATCCCCAATTCTTCAAAACTCTCTCTGATGGCAGCCACTTTAGCCGCCGTAATAGCTTGCCCCAAATCTGCATCGTTATCTAATAAATAAGGATTTTGAGCGTCGAGTTGATCTTGCGGATCTATTTTTCCACCAGGAAAAACAAACACACCAGGCGCAAAACTTGCAGTGCTAGAGCGACGAGTCATTAAGACCTCCAAACCTTGTACGCCATCTCGCAGCAATAACAAGGTAGCAGCAGGAGAAGTGGGTGCTGGCGCTTTTTGCGGATACAAATATAAAGATAAACGTGGCATTACAAGTCTCCTGTTTTCAACTAGAATTATTCTTACTAAGTAGCTATTGTCATCCAAACTCGAATGACTTGGTGGTTCACGCTACTGCCTCATATTATGGTTGGAACTCGTTTAAAAAAATCTTCTTAGGATCATGATTATGAAAATCACCAAAATTGAACATCACTCAGTCAATTGGCACTATAAATATGAAATTGACGAAGAAAAGCTCGCTGAAATTTATCCCGATCTCACTGAAGAAGAAATTACTCAGCTTCTAAAAAATTTAGAAAGCGGCGATGCTTCTCTAGAGGATGTGATCAATGAAGCTTGGGAAAATTCCATCGAGATGGAATGGGAATTTGATTATGACGACGTTTGGACCGACCGTAAAGGCGGATATGACATCACTTATGAGGTAGTAAAATAATCATGGCACTATGGTCCATTAAACCGCAATGGAAAAAGTCTATTATTGAACGCCAAGAATGGACAAAAGATAGCAATATTTTGATTGTTGAAACAGGTTGGCGTTGGGGTGAATTTACTGTAGAAACTGAAGATGACAATCCCCCAGTACTTGAAGCAGGCGTTGATATTTACAATTGTGACTATCCATCTGAATTGGTTGAAACCGAAGATGGTTGCTGGGAAACTCATGAAACCGACGATTGTGATGAGGAAACCTGTGAATGGTTGGATAACTTTTTCGAAGAAGGTAATTCCTACCTTGATCTAGAAGATCACGGTTGGACTTGTCGCGATACCGAAATGATAATTAGCTGTGACATGGATATAGAGATGATTGAACCAACTCTTAGTAATGAATCAGAAACAGAATCTGATACAAAAACAGAACCAAAATCATCTTGGCCCAATTAGTAGGGCATTAGATAGGTTATTACACAAATCATGTCGTCTAGTTTGGATTCCCACCTGAAAAACAAACACCAATGGGAATTGGATTATGACGACGTTTGGGCCGACCGTAAAGGCGGATATAACATCACTTATAAGGTAGAAAATTAATCATGGCACTATGGTCCGTTAAACCTAAATTAAAAAAGTCTATTATTGATCGACAAAAATTCACCAAAGACGATAATATTCTGGTAATTGAAACAGGATGGCGCTGGGGTGAATTTACAGTCGAAACTACGGATGACAACCCACCAGTGCTTGAGGAGGGGGTCGACATTTTTAATTGCGATTATCCATCTGATATGATTGAAACCACAGATGCTTGTTGGGAAGATCAGGACACCGATGACTGTGATGAAGAAACTTGTGAATGGTTAGAAGAGTTTTTCGATGAAGGCAACTCATTCTTAGATCTTCTCGATCATGGTTGGATTTGCAGTGATGGCGAAATGATAATTGACTGTGAAATGGATATTGAAATGATTCAACCCACTCCTACTATTGAAACCAAAACTGAACCAAAATCATCTTGACCCTATTAGTAAGACATTAAAAAAAGGGTGTTTCACACATCATGGCATCTAGTTTAGATTTTGCCCACTATTGCTGCGAATTATTATCCTCTGTGGGCACCTGCCAAAGCCGTAAAATGTTTGGTGGCTTTGGCATTTCTGTAGATGGTATGAATATTGCCTTGGTCGCCAACTTAGGTAATGGCGATCAACTTTGGTTAAAAACCAATCCCAATAACGAAAACGATTTTATTAGTGCTGGGTGCCAACCCTTTGTTTACACCACAGTAAAAGCGGGTGTTAGCTCGGCAAAATCATTGCATTATTATTCGGCACCAGCAGCTGCTATGGAATCAATTGATGAAATGCGGGTTTGGGCATTCAAGGCTCTCAATTCAGCAGTGGCATTTCATACATCAAAAAAGCCTAAAACAGCCAACAAAACGACTAAAAGTGCTGAAAAATTAAAATCGGTAAAGTCAAAGCGTTAAAATAAACACTACTACTAGTAGGGTTAAGAGTTCTTCACAGCTTTCCTCAAGCTTTTATAAAGTGAACCAGCACTTTTAATGTTGTCACTTCAGTGTACCTTCTGCCCTCACGCTTTCAACTTATTCAGATTTTTTCTTCATGACCATTTTAAAAACCCCCGAATTACTTGCGCCTGCAGGCTCATTAACCATGCTAAAGACGGCTTTAGATTTTGGCGCCACTGCAGTTTATGCGGGTCAACCTCGTTATTCTTTACGTGTACGTAACAATGATTTTGGCGACCTTGAAGTATTACGTGAAGGTATAGAAACCACTCATGCTTTAGGCCACAAGTTTTATTTAGTGTCCAATATTTTTCCTCATGGCAACAAAATCAAGCACTATATTAAAAATATGGAGCCAGTAGTGGCCTTAAAACCAGACGCCATGATTATGTCTGACCCTGGTTTAATTATGATGGCACGTGAAGCTTGGCCCGATATGGAAATTCATTTATCGGTGCAAGCCAATACAGTGAATGCTGCAGCCGTTCGTTTTTGGAAATCAGTTGGCGTAAGCCGTGTGATTTTGTCTCGTGAGTTATCGCTCGAGCAAGTGGAACAAATTCGCCAAGACTGCCCCGACACTGAACTCGAAGTATTTGTACATGGCGCTTTATGTATTGCCTATTCAGGCCGTTGTTTGTTGTCGGGTTATTTTAATCACCGTGATGCCAACCAAGGTACATGCACCAACTCATGTCGCTGGGACTATAAAGTTAAACCCGCTGCCGAAGATGCCAGTGGTGATGTGTACTTAATAGAAGAATCTCAACGTGAGGGCAGTTATATGCCAGTTGAAGAAGATGAACACGGCACTTATGTGATGAATTCTAAAGACCTGCGCGCGATTGAACATGTCAAACGTTTAGTTGAAATTGGTGTGGACTCTTTAAAAATTGAAGGTCGTACCAAGAGCCCTTATTATGTGGCTCGCACCGCTCAAGCATATCGCCAAGCCATTAACGATGCAGTGGCGGGTAAAGAACTGAATCCTGCCTTATTAGGTCAATTAGAAGGCCTAGCCAATCGTGGTTACACATCAGGATTTTTCCAACGTCACACGCCAGAATCCACACAAAACTATTTACGTGGTTTTTCCGAGTCGGGCCGTAGTATGTATGTAGGTGATGTAATGACCTATGATGCAAACAAAAAAATGGTGCAAATCGAAGCGAAGAACAAGTTCTCGGTGGGTGATTGGGTCGAAATTATTCATCCAGCGGGCAATTTTGATATGCAAATTGAAAGCATGCAAAACAATCAAGGCGAAACAGTTAGCAGTGCTCCAGGCAGTGGCCATGTGGTATGGATTGCTGTGCCTAGAGACTTTACTGGCGCTTATGTAGCTCGTTATGTAGCGGCGGACCCCTTAGCCGATATTGCACTTAATGTTGAAACCGTGTAATTGAATTCCTGCAGCAAACGTACTTCATACTATCTCAAGCCCTCGCATTAGCTTGTGCTAGGGCTTAGAAGCCTCTTGAGGTACTTGGTGCGCTGGCGAAACCCCAATTTCATAAGCACAATATTTACAGAACTGAGCATCTAAATCGTGACCTTCAGTTAAACAATTTTGACAGGTTTGTGTAATAGGAGTGCTTAGTGGGCGCATTCTTTCAATCGCCATTTCGGTACTCACAATTCCGGTAGGAACTGCCAATGTGCCCCAGCCCAACAACATAATCACCGATGCTATAAATCGGCCTAAATCCGTTTTAGGTGCAATATCGCCATAACCTACTGTGGTAATGGTGGTAATAGCCCAATAAATCGAGGTCGGTATGCTGGTAAAACCGTGCTCAGGCCCCTCTATCACATATAACAAGGTGCCTAAAATAAGCACAATCATTAAAACCACCGATAAAAAAATCATGATTTTTCTAGCGCTGGCTCTTAAAGCACGTCCCAATGATAAATATTCATTAATAAAAGCAGTGAGCCTAAAAATCCTAAAAACCCTTAAAAGTCTTAAGGCTCTAACATCTATTAAAGCATGGGCTTCAGGGACAAACAAAGCAATATAGGTGGGCAACAAAGACAATAAATCTACAATGCCAAAAAAACTGAGTGCGTAACGCAAAGGGTGTCGAACACAGACTAATCGAGCTATGTATTCAAGGGTAAAAACTATCGTAAAAAACCATTCAAGAACGGTAAAGTATTTACCCATTTGCAGGTTAATAAACACTACACTATCGGCTATTACAACTGCTACGCTTAACAAAATAAGTGCAATTAACCATCTATCAAATTGCTGACCAATTTTGGTATCTGACTCAAAAATAATACGATAAATTCGAAGTCTCCACGCTGCCATGGGGGTCTCGGAGCTTGACTTTAAATGATGGGGTTGAATGGGCGGCTGGCTCATTTTTTTAATGGCTACTCAATAAAAAACCCTTGATGCTAAGCGCATTATCAAGGGTTTTTAAGCAATAAAATTTTTTATAAATTAACGGCGATTAAAAGTATAGGTATAAAAAGCAGAAGGATAACCGGCTGCATCTTTAGCTGACTTGTCATCGCCTACTTTTAAGGTTGAACCTGCACTGTATAAAATAGTTTTGCCAGTACCTTGGTCAGAAGAGCCTGAAAATAATGTTGCCTCTACGCCATCAACAGATTTGGTGCCTGCGATTGCCATTGACATATTGGTAAGAACGTCTTTATTTTTAACAGATGGACCAGAGCAAGAAGTTCCAACATATGCAAAACCAGTAATTTTTCCACTGAATCCTGTTGGCGAAACTTTAGAAAAATCGGCGTATAAACGAGCTGATGCGCCATCTTCAGAATAACATTCTGATTCCCATGAACCAATAAAAGATGCCACTGGGTCGGTAGAGGTATCACCTGGTAACGCGTCATCTGGATTTCCACCACACGCAACTAAGACCAAAGTGGAAATAAATGTAATAAATAAGAGTTTGGATTGTTTCATCATATGCTAATCTGTAATATTAAAAATGGGTTTCTTTATATAATAAATTTGAGGATCATTTTACTTTGATTTTATGTCTTGGTGCACTTAAAAATACAACAAGTAACCATTGAGTCATCACTTTTGGATATCAAGATACAGATTGTGTATTGGTAAATTCAACAGGCGAATTTAAAATTTCATCTATTACCTCTACCCAATGCCTTACCGAACTAGAGGTGCCACTTTGTAAATGGGTAATGCAACCGATATTAGCCGACACCAAAGTTTCATTCGTTTGAATCGCAATGTTTTTAAGTTTTCGATCGCGCAATTGCAAGGCTAAATCAGGTTGTAAAACAGAATAAGTACCCGCAGAACCACAACATAAATGCGACTCGTTGCTTGCTACACGCACATTAAAACCTAAATGACCTAAAGCCTGCTCTAGGCCACCATTTATTTTTTGTGCATGCTGCAAGGTGCACGGCGGATGAAACACCAACGGGTATTTGGCAATTAAAGGATGACCCAATAACAAAGGTCTTAAGGCATCTAACATTTTGGGTAAAAGTTCGATTAAATCAATGCTTAAAGCACTAATT
>CAZKWC010000024.1:0-2024 GCA_964556425.1 uncultured Limnohabitans sp.
TGGCAGGGGGAGAATAATAGAGTTACTCCAGCTCTAATCCAACAACATCACCTGCACCCAGTCGCCTTCTTGTACATTGCCTTGCTCGGGGGCAAGCACTACTAAACAATTGGCGGTGGTCATAGAACTTAAAACTCCCGAGCCTTGGTTGCCAATTAACTTCACATAATTTTGTTGGTTTTCAAGGCTAATAAAAGCTCTTTGGTATTCGGTGCGGCCTGGTTTTTTGCGTATAGCGCTGCTGCTTATTGCGCTAATAAGGCGGGGGCTATTGCTTATCGCGCCTTGCATTTTTTGTAATGCTGCTTTTACAAAAATCATAAAGGTCACCATAACGGCTACGGGGTTGCCGGGTAGCCCAAATACTGGAATCATTCGAGGCGAATGTGAGTGTGAATTTGAGTATGGGCCGGCCTGTGATGATGGGGCTAAATCAACATCAAAATTGCTAGAGTATTGTGGTAATAGTCCAAAAGCCATTGGCCTGCCGGGGCGCATGGCAATTCGCCAAAATTCCACTCCGCCTAAAGGCGTTTGAGTCGTGTTGTTTTGAGCTAATTCAGCCATCATAGTTTTGGTAAAGTCGGCTTCGCCCACACTTACGCCGCCACTGGTAATAATGCAGTCGGCTTGGCTTAATGCGCTGATATAGGCGGCTTTTAAGAGCTCGGGTTGATCGGGTATACAACCTAAATCAATCACCTCATAAGCTAACTGCGACAACATACCAAACACGGTGTAGCGATTACTATCGTAAACAGCACCATGCCTTGGTAAATCGCCTAGGCTTAAGATTTCATCACCGGTAGAAAAATAGGCCACCTTTAAAGGCCGCATTACGCAAACTTCAGCAATGCCTAAACTGGCAATTAAACCCAAAGCAGCGGGTGTTAATTTTTGGCCTTTTTGAAGCGCTGGTAAACCTTGTTGCAGGTCTTCACCACACAGCCTACGGTTGTCACCGGTTTTAATTTTTGTATCGTTAATAACAATGCTTTGTGTGGCTTCGTTAAAGCTGCAATTTTCTTTAGGAATGACGGTATCAAAACCTTCTGGCATGACGGCGCCAGTGGTAATTTTAATGCACACTCCCACTAGAGTTGCAAGGGGTTCTGAAGGCGTGAATGGGTGGCCTGCAAAGGTTTCACCAATTATTTTAAGCCTTATGCCATCGGGTGTTTTTAATGCTTCCTCATCTAAAGATTGACCATTGAATGCATAACCATCCATGGCAGAATTATTGTGGGGTGGCACATTTATAGGCGAAATAATTGCCTGCGCAAGCACTTTATTAAAAGCCGAAAATAAAGGCAAAGTTTCGCTTAATTCAGAGGGCTTTACCGTATTTAATATTTGCTCTAAAGATTCAGAAACACTTTTATCTATTTGCTGATAAGACGCTGCAGTGGATGGGTTCATAGGTGGTGGATTCACACAAAGTGGACGTTGAATAGGCAGCTTTTTAACAAGCCAAAATAGATTCAATTGAATCTTAAGCGGCTTGCCTAAATTGGCTACCTAAATTGTTAATTGACTAATTGGCTAATTTGTTCGTTCATTTGTGCCAGTTCTGCATGGCTGTTAATGTTGGCAAAATCAAGGGCATTATGGCTACTTAAACCAATTTCTAATATGGCAACATTTTCTTGTTGAGCCCAGGTTTCAATTTTGGCTTTTCCCGCCATTAAATAGTTTTCTAAAGAAGCACTTAATGACTGGTGAATCAAGCAAAAAACGGGCTGCACTTGGTAGCTGTCTAGCTGCCTAACAGGACAATTTTTTAAACTGAGTTCTTGGCTTGAATAACTTGCCACCATGGCAATACGGGTGTTTTGTGAAGTGGCCAATTGTTTTAATTGTGCCACTAAATCAGCCGGGAAAAATGGCGTATCGCAGGGGGTAATTTGTAGCCAAGGGGTTGGGCATTGTTTTAAACCAGCTAACATGCCTGCCAAGGGGCCTAAATAGCCCTCTAGGGTGTCTTTTAGCACAGTACAACCCAATTGCTCGTATTCCTCAATAGA
>CAZKWC010000024.1:2124-44034 GCA_964556425.1 uncultured Limnohabitans sp.
ATGCCGCCCATTCTGGTGGCTCGGCCACCTGCCAAAATTAAGCCGCTTACTTGTGTATCTTTTGTGGTCATATATGGCTTTTTAAATAGATGGCTTTTTAATAGGTAATCGGTAAAGGCTTTATAAGGCGTGTTTTTTTATTATTTTTAACCGCCTATATAACTCATTTCAACCCGTTTACCGTTGTTGCTAGGGGCAATACCTAAGGCTCTTAGTTCGGAGTAATGATCGGTGCGTTGATGCCAAATTTGTGCAATTGTGCGAGCTAATGCAGATTCTTTTTCTGCGTCATTATTCATCGCAGGGTTGCGCAAAATTTCTCTTAAATCGTAACCTTGGCTGGCAAATAGGCATAAATAGAGTTTGCCTTCAGTTGAAATCCTTGCCCGGTTACAGTCTTTACAAAAAGCTTTGCTCACGCTGCTAATAAGGCCAATTTCTCCTGCGACTTTATCGTGTGTGCCATCGGCATTTTTATAACCATAACGTTCTGCAGTTTCGCCTGTTACTGTGGCGGGCAATTGCATAAGGCCAAACTCTTGGTCTAATAGTTCAATAATTTGCTTAGAGGGCAGTACATCGTCCATGCGCCAGCCATTGGTGGCTCCCACATCCATAAATTCAATAAATCGAAGGGCTATACCAGAGTGCCTAAAATGCCTAGCCATTGGAATGATTTGGTCGTCATTAACGCCTTTTTTTACCACCATATTGACCTTTAAGCCTTTATAAGGTGTTCCATTGACTTCACTGCCAAGGCCTACTTCTTTAGCAATGGCAATGCTGTCTAAAACAGCTTGAACTGGAAAATCAACATCGTTCATGCGCTTAAAAATGGCGTCATCAAGGGCATCTAAACTAACGGTCACTCGGTTAAGGCCCGCCGCTTTTAGTGAGGCGGCTTTTTTGCCTAATAAAACACCATTGGTGGTTAGGGTGATATCTACTACCTTACCCTCTGGAGTTTTCAGTTGGGCTAATGACTCAATTAAGATTTCAATGTTTTTGCGCAGTAATGGTTCGCCCCCTGTTAGCCGAATTTTTTCAACGCCGTTTTGTACAAAAACTTTGGCTAATTGGGTAATTTCTTCAAAACTTAAAAGTGAAGAGTGGGGTAAATATTGGTATTGGCTGTTAAATACCTCTTTGGGCATGCAGTAGCTGCATCTAAAGTTGCAACGGTCAGTCACGCTGATTCTAAGGTCACGCAATGGCCTGTTTCGGGTGTCTAACATGGGCACTGTGTTATTCAAATTGTGTTGGTGATTAAAAGGTGTGTGAAGCAGGGGTTCAGCACCCATTAAAAATCCATTTTGGATTGGAATAATTTTATGTGTCATGAAGATTTATTTGGCCAAAAAAAGGTTGCTACTTTAGTAATCGTAGGAGGCAGTCTGCAGTTCAAAGCAGAGTTGGCTATTGGCTATTGGCTACAAGTGGACAAGGCTGGCTAAGTAGAGCTTGAAGCCATCATTATTTTTTTGATGAGCTCCAGCCATTATTGCTTAGGCCATGCCACTTGTGCCAAGCATTAACAAGTGTGCTATTGGGCAGCTTGTTATTGCCAATTAATCACGAAAGTTATTAAAGCTCAATGGTAAATCTTTTATTTCCGATTTGATTAAAGCCATTGCAGCTTGTAGGTCATCCCGTTTAGCACCAGACACCCTTACCGCATCACCTTGAATCGAGCCTTGCACTTTCATTTTGCTCTCTTTTAATAATTTGGTGATTTTTTTGGCATTTTCGGATTCAATACCGGCTTTTACCTTAACAACTCGTTTTAATTTATCGCCCCCTAGTTTTTGGATGTCACCAATATCTAGAAAACGTAAATCAACATTGCGTTTAGCTAGTTTGTTGCTTAAAACGTCATGAACTTGGTCAAGTTGAAAGTCAGAGTCACCAAAAATAGTGATATCTTTGTCTTTTAATTCAACCGCTGCAGATGAGCCTTTAAAATCAAAACGAGTTAAGATTTCTTTTGCTGCGTTTTCTACAGCATTTTTTACTTCAACCATTTCTGGTTCGCATACAGTGTCAAAAGATGGCATGATTCAGAGATTCTATAAACAAAACCTAATTGTCCCATGATTGTCGAGAAAAATGTAGCCCTTAAAGAGCTTAATACCTTTGGAATTGAAGCAAAAGCCAACGAATTGGTCAGAGTAAGCTCAACAGCTGAGTTAAAAGCTTGGGTTGAAACAGGTGCACTAGCTCAAAAAGAGACTTTTGTTTTGGGTGGTGGCAGTAATTTAGTCCTTACAGGTGATGTTGCACCTTTAGTGATAAAAATGGAAATTCCTGGTATTGAGTTGGTAGAGGAAACTGCCAAACATTTTATTTTGGAAGTAGGCGCTGGGGTGGGTTGGCATGATTTAGTCACTTGGACTATTCAAAACAATTATCCAGGCCTAGAAAATATGGCTTTAATACCTGGTACGGTGGGTGCCTCTCCGGTGCAAAATATTGGTGCTTATGGGGTTGAGTTGCAAGATAGGTTTCATTCCCTAGAGGCAATTGATTTAATTACCGGCCAAGTTTTTGAACTTAATGCGGCGCAATGTGCATTTTCTTACCGTGATTCTGTGTTTAAGCATAAAGCGGCCAAAGAGGGCGATTTTGGTTTGGCGGGTAGGGCCGTTATTACCAAGGTAAGGCTGGCGCTGCCCAAGCAGTGGAAGCCCGATTTAGGTTATGCCGATATCGAGAAAAAAATGGCTCAGTTACAAATTACTCAGCCTACTTGTAGGCAAATTTACGACATGGTAATTGAAATTCGCCAAGCTAAATTACCCGACCCAGCCATTATTGGTAATGCAGGTAGTTTTTTCAAGAACCCAGTGGTAAGTTCACATCAGTGCGAAGATATTATTTTGCGCGAGCCAAAAGTAGTGCACTACAAACTTCACGATGGCACTTGTAAGTTGGCTGCGGGTTGGTTAATTGATGCCTGTGGCTGGCGCGGAAAATCAATTGGTAGGGCCGGTGTCTATGAAAAACAAGCCTTGGTTTTGGTCAATAGAGGCGGTAAAAATGGCATAGAAGGCGCCACAGGGGGCGAGGTCATGACCTTGGCTAAAGCCATACAAACCAGTGTTTATGAGCGATTTGGGATTAGGTTAGAGCCCGAGCCAGTGGTGTTATAAAAACAAAAAAGCCCTTGAGTAAATTCAAGGGCTTTTTTTATGAGTGCTTAGGGGACAAAAGTAGAGTAACTGGCAATTATTAGAAAACTGCAGAAAAATGAGCTACTTGGCTACCCAGCCAGTATTAAAAACTTAGGCGTAATGACAAATATAGTGATAAGCCTCGGCCACTTTAATATCAAAATAAGAGTTGGCAGGAATTGAGAATTTTTCACCGGCAGTTGATGTTAACCATTGCTCTGTTCCGGCTAGGCGGTACTCACAGCTACCAGCACTGCATTCCATGATTTCAGCTGCACTAGTTGAAAAACGCAATTCGCTAGCTAATACCACACCCACCGACAATTGTGTGCCGTCTGCTGCCGTTAAACTGTGGCTCACGCATTTGCCATCAAAATAAACGTTGGCTTTGGTCGAGACGGTCATTTGATTGAGTTTTTCAGTTGTCATAAGTTATTACCTGTAATTAAAAATGATGATGCTATTTTAATTCAAATTTAACCTGCACTTTTGCAACCCACTAACCGCCCTTTTCAAAGCCTTATTTTTAGGTTTTACCAACCGTTAGAGCCGCCACTCATGGGTTGCGCCTGACGGATAACTGTGGACTGGTTAAGTGGCATGACTTGCAAAGGAATATAACGACCTGGGTCGTTGCTTAGTTGTACAGAGTATTTAAAACCAGCATATTCATACACCACGTTGTAGCCGCTAGTACGGTTTTCATATTGGTTTTCTGTATAACATTGTTGAATATTTTGAGTTTGTGGTGCCGAGTTATTGGTCTCAATTTGGTTACCAATAATAGCACCGCCTACAGCGCCTAAAATAGTGGCGCCAGTGCGACCATCACCTTTGCCAAAACGGTTGCCAATAGCAGCACCTACTGCTAAACCTGTTACTCCGCCAATACCTGTATTTTGACCTTGTGTTTGTACAGTTTGATTGGTACAAACTTGCTTAGGTACGACAACTTGAGTAATGATAGGTGTGGTCGATAAAACACGGCCCATTTCTTGAGCAGAGCTCACAGTTGCAACCGCCATTAATAAGCAAGTGATATAAATTTTTTTCATAGTGTGTCCTTGAGTAGGATAATGTGACGCATCTATTGTATTGACAATAAAAGCGGATGAATTGAGTGTTGTGAAAGTAACCGTAACAACTTGTTATATTATTACTGAAGGTGTTTAGGAAGTAGCAACTAAACTCTTGGCCGTATTCATGGCACTGGCTAGGGTGAACTATTGGATTGACTTTTTCAGCCGTAGTAAAGACTATAGGAGTCAATATTTGCTTAATAACTCATTCCAATACGTACCATGGCTACATGCATTCGAGTTTTAATATAGACCCTTTTATTTTGCAGTGAATTGGTCTATAAATGACTTCTAAATCTATCATTAGCAACAATAAATGGCTTAAGTTAAAAGCTTAGTTGAACATTTTAAAGACAAATAAGAAATCAAATCAATCAAACTAAGCGATACTCTTGTGCAATACCAAGCCAACTATCGGGGCTAAAACCAACGGTTACCTTATTGTCTGGCCAAATAGCAACTGGCCGTTTAATTGAGCTTGGATGATGCAAAGCCAAATCAATTACTCCAGAGGCAGTTTTACTGGCATTTTTCTCTTCTTCAGTTAGGCTTCGCCAAGTGGTACCTTTTTGATTAATAAGTACATTTGCTTGAATTTGATCGAGCCAAAACTGAACATCAGATGAGCTAAGTGGATTTTTTTTGAGGTCAATGAATTCAAAATGAATGGAATTGTCCGTTAACCAAGCACGGGCTTTTTTAACGGTGTCGCAGTTAGGAATTCCATAAACTAAAATAGGTGGTAATGGCATGATAGTATTGAATATTAGATGCAAATCAAAATAATAGGATACACCTGTGAAATAATTTGGGTCGACGGAATTGGCAAAATTTGTGACAAAATACCACTTTTTTAAGATTTGTCGTAAATGGTGAGCTTGCGTTATGTACTCTCGTGTCGCTTATAAGTCTGACAACTCTCATTGTTTTCTTTATTCTTTACGAACGATTCAATCACTGGTCCTAATAGGCTATTTATCTATTAGTTAAAAAGTGTCATTCTAAAGTCATTGAGTAAAAAACGCAGTTGATTATTCAATTTATTCTTATTTCTTTGATTTCTTAGTTCACGCCAGTAAAGTAGACGCCTTATTGATGCGGCTTAGCATTTTTCAAAACTTCAACCCTCCATACAATCACTCATGAAATCATTTGATAATTTAGACGCTTGGTTAGCACACTGCGAACAGCTGCATAGCAAGGCAATTGATATGGGGCTTGATCGGGTTCGCTTGGTAGCCCAAAGAATGCAGCTTCAATTTAACTGTCCAGTAGTAACTGTAGCTGGTACTAATGGTAAGGGTTCTACCTGTGCCATGTTGGAGTCTATTTGGCGTGCATCGGGTTATAAAACAGGAGTTTACGGCTCTCCTCATTTGGTTTATTTTGAAGAGCGCCTTAGGGTCTCTGGGGTGCCTGTTCAAACTGAGGTCTTATTAGCGGGTTTTGCTAAAGTAGAGCAAGCTAGAAGCCAAATCAATGCAAGCACACCCGAGCCAGTGTCCTTAACTTATTTTGAGTTCACGACACTAGCCATTATGTACACCATGTCTCAGCTCAATTTAGATGTAGTGATATTAGAAGTGGGCATGGGTGGCCGATTAGATGCAGTCAATATTATTGACACCGATTGTGCTGTAATTACCAGCATTGACCTAGACCATATGGAGTTTTTAGGTTCAGACCGTGAACAAATTGGCGCGGAAAAAGCAGGAATTATGCGTGCCAATAAGCCCGTTATTATTAGCGATCCAGTGCCGCCAGCCAGTATTATTGCTGCGGCTAAAAATATAGGTGCTGATGCATGGGTGATGGGTACTGATTTTAATTTTTCGGGCGATAAGCAGCAATGGGCATGGGCAGGTCGTAGTCGTCGATATGCTGGACTTGCTTATCCCGCTTTAAGAGGGGCCAATCAGCTTTTGAATGCTTCTGGTGTTTTAGCGGTAATTACGGCATTAAGAGAGCTTTTACCCGTAGATGCTCAATCTATTCGCTTAGGTTTAGCTACCGTGGAGCTGACTGGGCGTTTCCAAGTCATACCAGGTCAACCTTCTTTGGTGTTAGATGTTGCTCATAACCCACATTCTGTAGCAGCTTTAGCGGCCAATTTAGATGCTATGGGATTTTTTCAAAATACTTACGCAATTTTTGGAGCAATGGCAGATAAAGATTTAGCGCCCATGTTTGAGAAAATTGCGCCCATTATTGACCATTGGTATTTCACCGACCTCCCAACAGCAAGGGCTGCAAGCGCTTTGGCATTGGCAGAGCGTTGGAAACCACACGATCCAAAGGGCCGAGTAAAGGTAAAATGCTTTGAAAATCCCAAAGCGGCTCTTCAAGAAGCGAGTAATAATGCTCAACCGACTGATAGAATCGTAGTGTTTGGATCTTTTTATACGGTAGGTGGTGTGCTCACAAATGGCGTAGCCCGTTTACCCACACCTCAAGCCACCACTTAGATTTTTTATATCTATTAAACAACTCATAGGTTTTTTAGCTTTTGAGTTGTTGATTCACAGTTTTTTATGGCTTGTTTGCATTATTAAAATATGGCTTTATTTTCAACTCGTGCTAAAGCAGCGTCAAAATCGTCCTCCCAGGCTCAATCTAGCACCGTATTGAGCAATGAGGAATTTAAAAGACGCGCAAAAAATCGACTAATAGGCTCTTTTGTGCTGGTGGTTTTTGCGGTACTGGGTTTTACTTGGTTACTCGACAGTCAACCTAGGCCAGCTATTAATGATGTGCCGGTCATTATTCCGTCGCTAGAGAACTCTCCTAATTGGTCATCAATTACAGCATCTGATACTTTAGCTTCTAACAGTGCAACAGTTCATACTGCGCCAGCTAGTGCTCATCTGAGTTCTACAGCAAGTAACGTAGAGGCTTCGCCTTCCGTTAGCAATACGAGTTCTAGCCCTAGTCCTAGTCCTAGTCTCAATTCCTTAGCAAATCTACCTGTCGTAGCGGTTTCCAATGGGGTTTCTAGTGCTTCAAAACCTTCTATCGCCGCTTCTAGCGTTAAGCCTGCTAAAACCGCATCAGAGAGCAAGTTTGCGCAGGCGGCAAGTATGGCATTAACTGCCCAAGAAAAAGACAAGCAAAAAGACAAGCTGCAGGATAAACAAAAACAACAAGAACAAGATAATGCACGCAAAAAAGAAGATTTATTTGTAAGTGCTGCCAAGTTGCCCAACACCAGCAAACCTAATCCCGATACAGCAGCTGCTAGTTCAGGTCAGTTTATTATTCAGGTCGGTGCTTATGCTGATGTGAATAAAGCCAAAGAAATCAAATCTAAGTTAGAAGCAGCTGGATTAACGGCATTTACGCAAAATGTAAAAAGTAATGGAGTGGATTTGATTCGTGTTAGGGTTGGCCCTTTTGCATCTAAAAATGCGGCCGAACAAAACACGGCTAAAGTCAAAGCACTAGGCCTTTCAGCGATTGTTTCAAGTAAATAATTTTTTCGAAAATAAGATTATGAGGGGCGAATTGCGCCCCTTGGTGAATATTTAGTTCGTACCAACATACATTTGAACCTTGGTTCAAATGGGTTCATTTTTTAAAGTAACTGTTGTAAATTCGTGTTGAAAATATGTCTATAGCATCAATTATTGCAAATAGCCCTTATTAGGCACAGTCGATTATGAACTCACTCTATTTTGGAGGGTCAAAATCTTCAGTAATATAGGTTTATCAATTGCTGTTAAGAGTGTTTCAAGCCGTGATGTTATAGTTTTTTTCAATATTGAGTTTTCTGCATCTCAGCACCATTTCAATTCAATTAGGTATTAAGCATGTGTGGAATTATTGGGGTAGTAAGTCAAGCACCCGTCAACCAGTTAATTTATGATGGTTTATTATTGTTGCAACATCGTGGCCAAGATGCTGCGGGTATTGCCACAGAACTCGATCGTAAATTTTATATTCATAAAGCCAAGGGCATGGTGCGTGATGTATTTCGCACCCGCAATATGCGCTCCTTGCCTGGTAACTTAGGCTTAGGTCAAGTGCGTTATCCAACTGCTGGTGATGCCTATAGCGAAGAAGAAGCTCAGCCGTTTTACGTCAATGCTCCTTATGGTTTGGTACTGGTGCATAACGGTAATTTAACCAACGCTACTGCTTTAAAAGCGCAATTGTTTACCGCCGACCGACGTCACATTAACACCAATAGCGACTCTGAAGTTTTATTAAATGTATTGGCCGATGAGTTGGAAAAAGCCACTCGTAATAGTGTCGATTTAAAGGCCGAGGATGTGTTTGCAGCAGTAGCCGGAGTTCATAAAAGAGTGCGCGGCTCTTATGCAGTGGTCACCATGATTGCTGGTTATGGATTGTTAGCTTTCCGTGATCCGTTTGGTATTCGTCCTTTGGTCATGGGGCGACATAAGGCTGAAAATGGCGCATCAGATTCGATTATGTTTGCCAGCGAGTCGGTCGCCTTAGAGGGCACAGGATATAAATTAGACCGTGACGTACAACCTGGTGAGGCTATTTTTGTCAAAAGTGATGGTACTTTTGCCGCCCAGCAATGTGCCGAGTCACCTTCCTTAATTCCATGCATATTTGAATATGTTTATTTAGCCCGCCCTGATTCTGTGATTGACGGTATTTCTGTTTATCAGGCTCGTTTAAATATGGGTGAGACCCTTGCAAAACGGTTGGTCTCTACTATGCCGCCTAACGAAATCGATGTGGTCATTCCAATTCCAGAATCGAGTCGCCCAAGTGCTGCGCAATTGGCTCATTTATTAGGATTGCCTTACCGTGAGGGGTTTGTGAAAAACCGCTATGTAGGCCGTACCTTTATTATGCCTGGGCAAGAGCAACGTAAAAAATCAGTGCGTGAAAAACTCAATGTGATTGCCAGCGAGTTTAAAGGTCGCAATGTGTTGTTAGTCGATGACTCAATTGTGCGCGGTACTACTAGCAAAGAAATTGTACAAATGGCCCGTGACGCAGGTGCTCGTAAAGTGTATATGGCCAGTGCAGCGCCACCAGTACGTTATCGTAATGTCTATGGTATTGATATGCCACGTGCTTCTGACTTAGTAGCTCACGACCGTACCATAGAAGAAATCGAAGCTAAAATTGGTTGTGATAAATTAATTTATCAAGACCTAGATGCAATGCGTGCCGCCATTAACAAACTCAATACCGATATCAAAGGTTTTGAAGCTTCTTGTTTTGATGGCCAATACATTACTGGTGACATCTCTGATTCATTGGTGAATCCATAACTAGACTTTGCCTCAATTACTTTAGCATTACCCAATTTAATATTAAAAAATACTCCAATGACTACCAGCCGTATTCGTACCCGTTTTGCTCCTTCACCAACTGGTTTTATCCATTTAGGTAATATTCGTTCAGCTTTATACCCATGGGCTTTTGCTAGGGCTACGGGTGGTGATTTTATTTTGCGAATTGAAGACACCGATTTAGAGCGTTCGAGCCAAGCTTCGGTCGATGTGATTATTGAGGGTATGAAATGGTTGGGTCTTGATCATGACGAGGGTCCTTTTTATCAGACTCAGCGCCTTGATCGTTACAAAGAAGTGCTGGCGCAATTAGTGCAAGCAGGTCATGTTTATCCTTGTTATACCTCAGTTCAAGAGCTAGACGCGCTGCGTGAAGCACAAATGGCGGCCAAAGAAAAACCACGTTATAACGGTACTTGGAGGCCAGAACCTGGCAAGGTTTTACCGGCTATTCCAGAGGGCGTTAAACCTGTTTTGCGTTTTAAAAATCCTTTAACAGGTAGCGTGATTTGGGAAGATAAGGTCAAGGGTAAAATTGAAATCAGCAATGAAGAATTAGATGATTTAGTCATCGCTCGCCCTGATGGCACGCCCACTTATAACTTCTGTGTAGTGGTTGATGACATTGATATGCAAATTACCCACGTCATTCGTGGTGATGATCATGTCAACAATACACCACGTCAAATTAATATTTTTAAAGCTTTAGGTCATGAAGTGCCTGTTTATGCTCATTTACCAACGGTGTTAAACGAGCAAGGCGAAAAAATGAGCAAGCGTAATGGCGCTAAAGCCGTTACGCAATATGCCAAAGAGGGTTATTTGCCTGAAGCCATGATTAATTATTTGGCGCGGTTAGGCTGGAGTCATGGCGATGATGAAATTTTTTCACGTGAGCAATTTTTATCTTGGTTTAACCTTGATCATTTAGGCCGTAGTGCGGCTCAATTTGACGAAGCCAAGTTGCGTTGGGTGAATGCACAACATATTAAAACGACATCTGATGACGCATTAGCTAGCATGGTTCAAGCTATTTTGTTAGAACAAGGCATTCAAGCCGATGATCGCTTAGCGGCTATTTGTGCCATGTTTAAAGACCGCTGCGACACCTTATTGGTTTTGGCCAATTGGGCAGCTAAGTTTTATACACCGGTTACTATTGCCTCAGAAGACTATGCCAAACACGTCACACCCGCTGTGTTGCCAGCTTTAGAAGCATTTGCGCAGGCATTACAAAGCTGCGAATGGACAGTAGCAGGAGTGGCCGCCACCATTAAACAATCCCTTGCTGATTTTGGTTTAAAAATGCCGCAGTTGGCAATGCCAGTGCGAGTTTTAACTGCCGGCACAGCGCAAACCCCATCGGTTGATGCTATGCTGGTGTTAATGGGCCGCGAGACGGTTATAACAAGGCTTGCTTCAAGGCTTTAAGCACCTCAATGGGCGCCTCTGACATTAAAGAATGTCCGGCGTCCACTCGAAAGACTTGTGCATTAGGAATTTTATCGATTAATGACTGAGCCGCTTTAGCAGGTGTCATTTGGTCTTGATTACCTAAAATAAAACTAGTTTTTGCCTGTACTTTGCTGGCCGCATTTTCTCCATTGCTGTAGCTATCACAAGCTTTGAATCCAGCATAAAACACATTGGTAGTGGCATTGCTTTTGAGCGTTTTTCGCATTAAGGCGTTGGCTGCTCCGTAAGTCCATACCCCGCTAGCTTGATTGTTTGCGGTTAAAGCCAAGCGACTATGTGAAAACTGATTGACTAATGCAATTGCTTTTTCTGGATTATTGACCGAAGCCTCTAATAATGCGGCTGACACTTTCATTGGGTAGGCTGTGCCAACTAAAACTAAATGTTGGATTCGCTGCGGAATTTGACTAGCCGTTTCTAGGGCAATTAATGAGCCAAAACTGTGACCCACTAAACTCGCTTTTTCAATTTGAAATTGGTCCAGTATTTCAATAATCACTTGGCTGGCAAGCTCTACGCTGGTGGGGGCTTGACCTTGACTTTTGCCTTGGCCGGGTAGGTCAATGGCCAACACGTTCCAGCCATGATAGGCCATATACCTTGATTGTGTTTGCCAAACGCTATGATCGTTTAATACACCATGTATAAATACTAGGGTAGGCAAATTAGCTTGAAAGGTTTTATTGGCGGTGTAGGCAAAGACAGGCCCCGATTGAAGATTAATCCACATAAATATTCTCTTTTAAGCTTTGGTTTTTTCTGCTGTTTTAAGGGCTTTTTGCAAATCTGCAATTAGGTCGTCGGGGTTTTCTAGACCAATAGATAAACGAATGGTGCCCTCTGTAATACCGCTTTGTTCTAGCGCTTTTGCATCCATCCTAAAATGGGTAGTGGATGCAGGATGAATCACTAAACTTTTACTGTCGCCCACATTGGCTAAATGGCTAAAAATTTGCAAGGCTTCAACAAAAGCTTTACCTTGCTGACGACTGCCGGCTAAATCAAAACTAAACACCGAGCTTGCGCCTTTAGGCAATAATTGTTGTGCTAAAGCATAATCGGTATGGCTTTGTAATGATGGATGACCGACTCGTTTAACAAAGGGGTGCTGGGCTAAAAATTCAATGATTTTGTGAGTGTTGGAAATATGCTTTTCCATACGTAAACCCAAGGTTTCAATGCCTTGTAAAATAAGCCATGCACTGTGAGGACTTAAGCAAGCACCAAAGTCACGCAGACCTTCTCGGCGGGCACGTAATAAAAATGGTGCCACACTGCTTTCTTCGCTAAACACCATTTGATGAAATCCATCGTAGGCTTGTGTGAGCTGTGGGAATAGTCCTGATGCCTCGTAGTCAAAACTACCTCCATCAATTAACACGCCCCCAATGACAGTGCCATGGCCACTTAAAAATTTGGTCGCAGAATGTACGATTAAATCGGCACCTAATTGAAAGGGTTGAATTAAATAGGGCGTGGTAAGAGTAGAGTCCACTAACAAAGGCACACCCGCTTGGTGTGCAATTTTGCTGACCTCTGGAATGTTTAAGACGTTCATACCGGGGTTACCGACCGTCTCGCCAAAAAACAATCTTGTATTGGGTTGTACAGCGGCCTTCCAAGCGACCAAATTACCAGGCTCAACAAAGGTGGTTTGAATGCCAAAGCGTGATAGGGTGTAGTGCAATAAGTTATGCGAACCCCCATACAAAGCGGCCGAAGCCACAATGTGCGAGCCGGCATCCATTAAGGTGCTAATAGCCAAAAACAAAGCTGCTTGTCCACTAGCAGTACTGATGGCGCCAACACCGCCTTCTAGGGCGCTCATTCTTTGTTCTAGCACTGCATTAGTGGGGTTGCTAATGCGTGAATAAACATGACCAGGTTGTTCTAGGTTAAAAAGGGACTGAGCATGATCGCTTGAGTCAAACACAAAAGAAGTGCTTAGGTGAATGGGAACGGCCCTTGCACCGGTGCTTGCATCGGGCGCAGCCCCAGCATGTAGGGCTAAAGTATCAAATCCAGGGTCAGAAAATCCAGCCATATCATCCTTTTTTTGAACAAAATATAAAATAATTGTGAAATTATCGCTATTGTGGACTATATTTGAGGCGTTACCAACCTTTACCCACAGGGTGCGAAAATTATGAAAGTTAGCGATATTCTTCGAGTCAAAGGCAATACTCTTTACACCGCCAATGCAGACGAGCCTTTAGCCAATGCCATTTCTATTATGGCTGAAAAAGACATGGGCTCATTAGTTGTCATGGAGCATGGCGAGCTAGTCGGCATGCTCACCTTCCGTGAAGTCATACAAACAGTGGTTAAAAATGGTGGTTTGGTGGGGAAAACCTTGGTTAGAACGGCCATGGATGATGCGCCTTTAACCTGCACCTCCGAAACTGAATTAGACGAAGTACGCCGCATGATGTTAGATCGCCATGCGCGCTATATGCCCGTAATGGATAACCGCATGTTAATGGGTGTGATTAGTTTTTATGATGTGGCAAAAGCCGTTGTAGATAGCCAAAATTTCGAAAATAAAATGCTAAAAGCTTATATTCGAGATTGGCCTGACACTGAAGACGGTAGTATCAATTGATTTAAAATCATAGATACTTGCAATGGGTCGCTTGAGATGCTTTGGCAAAACTCAAGTACAGCTGCAAATGCTGTTAGTAGCGGGGCAACAGCTTGAATAAGCTTAAAGCACTATCACTAGGCCGTTTAAAAAATTGCAAATAGTAAGCCTTTGCCATGTAAATTTTTACTTGGTTAAAGCTTTATGCGCTCCTTTTGTTAAAGGGGCGTGCCTTTATTTTTGATATTTTTATTTCATCTCACCATGTCTGGTAATACTTTTGGCAATTTATTTGCAGTCACTAATTTTGGCGAATCGCACGGCCCTGCAATTGGTTGTATTGTGGACGGTTGCCCACCTGGTCTAGAGCTTTCAGAAGCCGATTTACAGGGTGATTTAGATCGCCGTAGGCCGGGCACTTCTAAATTTGTCACTCAGCGCAACGAGCCCGATCAAGTTGAAATATTAAGTGGAATTTACCAAGGTAAAACTACAGGTACTCCCATTGCTTTATTGATTCGTAACACCGATCAGCGCAGCAAAGATTACGGTGATATTTTGCAAACCTTTAGGCCTGGTCATGCCGATTACACCTATTTTCAAAAATATGGTATTCGTGATCCACGCGGTGGCGGACGCTCATCTGCTCGCATGACCGCTCCTATGGTGGCAGCCGGTGCCATTGCTAAAAAATGGCTCAATTTAAAATTTGGCATAGAGTTCAAAGCCTGCATGACGCAAATAGGTGAGCTAGCTATTCCATTCGAATCTTGGGATTTTGTGCCTCACAACCCATTTTTTGCCCCGTGTGAGAATGTAAAACCATTTGAAGACTATATGGAGGCTTTGCGCAAAAACCACGACTCTTGCGGAGCCCGTATAAGGTTGGTGGCTACCAAAGTACCAGTGGGTTTGGGCCAACCCTTATACGATAAATTAGATGCCGATATTGCATATGCCATGATGGGTATTAATGCCGTTAAAGGGGTAGAAATTGGTGCCGGTTTTGCGAGTGTGAGCCAAAAGGGCAGTTTTCATGGTGACTCATTAACGCCTACTGGTTTTTTAAGCAATAATTCTGGCGGGGTCTTGGGCGGAATCAGTACAGGTCAAGATATTGAAGTGAGTATTGCGATTAAGCCAACTAGTTCGATTCTGACGCCGCGTCAGACCATAGATTCAAATGGTCAACCTGCAGACGTCATTACTAAAGGTAGGCATGACCCATGTGTAGGAATTAGGGCCGCCCCAATTGCAGAAGCAATGTTGGCATTGGTGATTATGGAGCATGTTATGCAAAATAGAGCCCAGTGTAATGATGTGAATTCGGGTTTAAATCCCATCTAAGTCGTTCTAATTTTTTCTAAAGGAGTCAATATGCCAACAATACAAGTGCATTTAATGGAAGGCCGTACGGTCGAACAAAAAAAAGAGTTAGTGAAAGCATTAACCGATGCCACCGTAAAAACTTTAGGTGGTTCGCCCGAGTCAGTTGATATTTTGTTATATGACATCAAGCGTCATGACTGGGCCACTGGCGGGGAATTATGGAGTGAGAAAAAATAATTGAACCCAGTTCAAGAATCTTCCACTTCAAAGGTGCCTACTATGGCACCTTTTATTGCTTTTTGCGCCTGCTATTATGGATTTTTAGGTTTATTTAACCCTTATCTTCCACTATGGTTAAAAGACGCTGGTTTGAGCGTGGCTGGCATCAGTGCCATCATGGCTTTGCAATCTTTATCTAGAATGGTAGGGCCTTATTTTTGGGGTGCAGCCAGCGACAAATCCGGTCGCCCCATTTATTTGCTGCGTATGGCTGCTGTTATTTCCTTAGTGGCGACCTTAGGTTTATTTTGGAAAAATCCTTGGTGGTTGGCTGCGGTATTGTTTTTGTTTTTTGTTAATACCAGTGCCATGGTTCCCATGAGTGAGACTGCTATTACCCAGGCTTTACTCCGTTCTGGGCCATTTGATATTAAGCGCTACGGCAAAATAAGAGTCTGGGGTTCGATTGGTTTTATGCCGGTGGTGTTCTTAAGTGGCGTGTGGTTTGAATATGTTGGTTTTGCTAGTTTTGTTCCTTTAAGTATTTTAAGTATGTTGTTATTGGTACTGATTTGCTGGCGCATACCCGATTTAAAAGTAGCAAGTCACAGCACAGTGTCAGCCCCGATTGCAAAAGTGTTAAAAAACCCAGAGGTGATTTGGTTTTTTCTATGCTTGTTTTTTCATATTTTGGCGCATACCGGTATCTATGTTTTTTTAACACTTTATCTTGATAGCTTGGGTTACAGCAAAACGATTATTGGTTTAATGTGGGTGGCTTCAGTCACCACAGAGATTATTTGGTTTTTTTTACAAGCCCGTTGGTTGCATTGGTTTAGCAATAGTATGTGGTTATTGATTTGTGCTGCATTAACCGTTTTTAGAATGGGTTTTACTGCAGGCTTGGCTCATATTTGGTGGGTATTGTTAATAGCTCAAGCCACTCATGCGATTACTTTTGCGGCTCACCATTCGGTTGGAGTCAGTTTTATTATTGACTTTTTTCCTGGCGCCTTAAGAGGTCGTGGCCAAGCTTTGTACACCATGATTGGCTACGGTGTAACAGGCATATTAGGTGCATTATTGGGCGGTTTATTAAGCCAATATTGGGGCTTAGCCAGTGTTTTTTGGGCCGGTTTAATTAGTGCGGTTTTGGCAACAGCCTGTGCATGGAAATTACACCAACACCGTGAATTAAGATTAGTTGCTCAGGCAGGTGCATCTACTAGTCACTAATGTTGGAATGTACAAGCCTATTTTTAAAATAGGCTTGTGCTAAGACTTTAAGTTTTAAGTTTTACTAGAGTCGATTGCCGCCCAAGGCCTATAACCACTCACCATAATAGTGGCAATACTGACTAACACAGCACCCACAAAAGTAATGTAAGTCACTGCTTCGCCTACAAATAAATAGGCCCAAAATACCCCAAAACCAGTGATCATAAAATTGGTACTTAATGCGGCAATAGGGCTAATATGAATCATGATGCGCATATATTGCCAATAAGCCAAGCCAGAGGTAATGACGCCAGTAATAAACAAGCAACCCAAGGCATACCAGCTAAAACCTGCTTGTGGTAGTGATGAAATAGCAAATGGGCTTAACAGAATACTAGCCGTTAAATGCATAGAGGCAGTAATAGCTAGTGGTTGCATACGGGTAGTGGCCCGCTTTAATAAAGGTGTAGCAAGCCCAGCACAAAATGCTGCACCGCCGCAGGTAAAAGCGCCAATTAATAGGTCTGAGCTAACGTTAGCGGGACCTAATTGAACAATCAGGGCTACGCCACTAAAACCAATCATACTGCCGCCAATTTTAACGGCAGTGAGCTTATCTTCTTTTAACCATGCAGAGGCAAATACACCAAATAAAACCGAGGTAATCATCATGACCGAGCCATAACTAGCCGGTAATCTGAGGGCCGAATAGTTATACAAAAAATGCGGAATTGCAACGGCGACTGCACCTAAAATAAAAAGCTCTTTCCAATGTTTTTTCTCGGGCCATGGCTCTTTAAGCATTTTCATAATGAGCGCCAAAGTTGCCGCCCCCATAGTAATGCGCAAGGCAGCCGAAACATTGGGTCCAAACACTTTAGCGGCTGTGCCAGTAAAAATAAAATTAGAACCCCATAATGCCGATAAACCCATCAGATGGAAAAAAATTTTAGCGTTCATGCGTAGGGCTTTATTGTGGGTTTTCGATGAAGTGTGAAGGCTTGAGTGTTAGATGTATGCTATGACTAGAGCGAATCATTGGTACTTTTTGCACATGAAGAGAAAAAGCAAATGCGTCAGCTTTAGAGAGCATTTCTATCATTTCAACATATTAGAGTTGAATTGTGCCCTAACTTGTCATACATGAGACTTATAGCAACATCTATGCGACAAAAAATCATCTCAATTGATGGATGTAAAAAATCAATTGGCTTTTTAAAGCATAAAAAAAGCCTGTACCGAAGTACAGGCTTAAAAAGTTATCGTAGTAATAAAGTCAAATTAGTGACCCAAAATTTTAGATAAAAAGTCTTTGCTTCGGTCAGTTTGTGGATTGTTAAAGAAATCGTGTGGATTGTTTTGTTCCACAATTTGACCTTGATCCATAAAAATCACACGGTCAGCAACTGCTTTGGCAAAACCCATTTCATGGGTCACACAAATCATGGTAATGCCTTGGTTGGCCATTTCTACCATTACATCTAACACTTCTTTAATCATTTCTGGGTCGAGAGCAGAGGTGGGCTCATCAAACAACATGATTTTTGGTTTTAAACAAAGCGCACGGGCAATGGCAACCCGTTGTTGTTGACCACCAGACAATTGCAATGGGTATTTATTGGCTTGCTCGGCAATACGCACACGTTGCAATTGTGCCATGGCTCTTTCTTCGGCTTCTTTTTTAGGCATTTTACCGACCCACATGGGTGACAATGTGAGGTTTTCTAGTACGGTTAAATGCGGAAACAAATTAAATTGTTGAAACACCATACCGACTTTTTTTCTGACGTCATCAATGGCTTTAACGTCATCGGTGAGGGCTACGCCATCGACAATTAAATTGCCTTGTTGATGCTCTTCTAGGCGGTTAATACAACGAATTAAAGTGGATTTTCCAGAGCCAGAAGGGCCACAAATTACAATGCGCTCGCCTTGCGTTACGGTGAGGTTGATGTCACGCAAAACGTGAAAATCATTGCCATACCATTTATTGACGTTTTCAAATTGAATAATAGCTTGTGTCATGATAATAAGAACTTAAATTGATATAAATTGATTGAGTTGCAATGTATCAAAACAATGCGTTAGCGTTGTTTACCTTTATTGACTTGAGTTTCAATCCAAGCGCTATAGCGGGACATAGAGAAACAGAAAATAAAATAAATAATGGCAATAAAAATATAGGCTTCAATTTTAAAGGGGCGCCAATCGGAGTCTGAGTTAAGTGCCAATGACATCGCACCAGTTAACTCATACAAACTCACAATAGTGACCAATGATGTATCTTTAAATAAACCAATAAAATTGTTCACAATACTAGGAACTACCATAGCCAGTGCTTGTGGCAACACAATCTTCAATTGGGTTTGCCAATAAGATAAACCTAAAGTGGCTGCAGCCTCTACTTGACCCTTTGGAATAGCCTGTAGGCCGCCTCGAATGACTTCTGCCATATAGGCAGCTGCAAACAAGGTCATGCCTACTAATACCCGTATCAACACATCAATTGATTTTCCCTCTGGCATAAACAATGGGAACATAAAAGAGGCCATGAATAAAACGGAAATTAAAGGTACACCCCTAATGAGTTCTACATAAATAGTCGATAAAGTTTTAATGGCGGCTAAATTGGAGCGTCTTCCTAAAGCCACTAACAAGGCAATTGGGAAAGCCAATGCCATAGACAGTGATGCCAATAAAATAGTAAGTGGTAAACCACCCCAACGGTCGGTTTCAACTAATTTGAGGCCCATTACATCGCCATACATTAGGGCAAAGAACAAGGCATAAACCGCAATCCATAAAACCACCAACCAGTTTTTCCAGAAGGCACGCATACAACTAGCCACTAATAAGCTCATTAAAATAATGGTGGCTAAAACTGGTCGCCATTGTTCTTCGAAAGGATATCTGCCTAATAAAATAATGCGGTATTTTTCAGTAATAACGCCCCAACATGCGCCCACACCATCTACACGGCATGCGTTAAAGTCGGGCTTCCATGAGGCAGTTAAAATAGCCCAATTAAAAGCTTTAGGAATGGCAATCGCGAGTATGAGCAAAATGATAATTGTCATGATGCTGGTGATTACATCGCTAAATAAATTGCGTTTGAGCCAAGGCACAAGGCCTTGGTTATTTTTGGGTGCAGGCCTAGCTGCAATAGGTTCAAAAATTTGTGATGTCATAGTGTGATTCAGTCTTAAACTGCCTTATCTTTCTTTGATGGCTGACCTGGTGTTGTACCAGTTCATAAAGAACGAAGTTAATAATGAGGTAGTTAAATACACCAACATAATGATAGCAATACACTCTACAGCTCGGCCGGTTTGATTCATAGAGGTGTTGGCAATTGAGACCACTTCTTGATAACCAATCGCAACGGCTAAAGAGGAGTTTTTAGTGAGGTTTAAAAACTGATTGGTCATTGGCGGAATAATGACTCGTAAAGCTTGTGGCAATGTCACTAAACGCATGGTTTGACTAGGGCTAAGACCCAAAGCACTAGAGGCTTCTTGCTGACCTCTGGACACAGAGCTAATACCAGAGCGAACAATCTCGGCAACAAACGCAGAGGTGTATAAGGTTAAACCAAGTAATACCGTTAAATATTCTGGCGTTAATGAGCCACCGTTTTCAATGGCAAATTCACCCTTAAATGGAGTATTAAATTCGCTTGGGAAACCACCAGCAATCCAGCCTAAAAAGCCGCCCAATAAAACAATGCCTAATGGCACCCAAAACAAACTTGAAATTTGTCCGGTTTGTTCAAATTTTTTATAAACTTTACGTCGGTAAAAATAAGCAGCCACCACTCCAACTATTAATCCAACTAAAGCCACTAAATGTCCAGTAGCCCAAATCGGAATTGGAAAAGTCAATCCGCCTTTGCTTAAGAAGAAATGGCCAAGTGTCCAGGCCTCGTCGGCAGAAGGTAATACTTCGGTAAAAATTAAGTACCAAACCAAAAGTTGCAACAAGACAGGAATATTGCGAAATACTTCTACATAGGTGAGGCAAATGCCACGCACCAAAATGTTTCTAGAAAAGCGCCCAACACCTAAAAGTGTGCCTAAAATAGTAGTCAAAATAATGCCAACCACTGCCACACGCAGCATGTTGCTTATGCCCACCATAAAGGCAATCCAGAGAGGTTCGCTAGAGTCAAAAGCAAATAAGCTTTCACTCACATCAAAACCGGTGGTGCCTAATAAGAAGTCAAACCCGCTTTGAATGCCACGGGTTTTCATATTGTGTAGGGTATTGCTGGCTAAAAACCAGACCAAAAATGTAATTAGCGCAACCGCTAAAATTTGGTAAATTACGCCTCTAAAGGCTTGGCTACGCCAAGACCAATTATTTTTTTTTGTAGGCTGTTGAGTGGTCATAGACAATCTTGCTCTAAACAGTTAAAAATGATTACATCAAAAACAAACCACGGCACAGAATGGTGAAATTCTGTGCCGTGGTTTGCGTGGGTTTTTAAATTACCTTACTGGGTAAGCGTACATTAAGCCGCCTTTGTTCCAGAGGTTGTTAATACCACGTGGTAAGCCTAAAGCTGATTTAGGGCCTACATGACGCTCGAAGCTTTCGCCGTAGTTACCAGTGGCTTTAATTGCACGGGCTAACCAGTCTTTATCGAGGCCTAATAATTTGCCTGTATCTTCATTGCCAGCACCCAACATACGTTGAACTACTGGGTCAGTTGAAGTGGTTTTTAAAGTGTCAACATTTTCTTGAGTAACGCCATATTCTTCGGCTTCTAACATACCGTACATAGTCCATTTAACAATGGCAAACCAGTCGTCATCACCACGGCGTACCATTGGGCCTAAAGGTTCTTTAGAGATGAGGTCAGGTAAAATGACGTGTTCTTTTGGATCTTTAGCTACTTTGTTACGAGTAGAAGCCAAGCCAGAAGCGTCAGTGGTGTAAGCGATACAACGGCCAGTGAAGTAAGCGTTTTCAGCTGCTTCTAATTTTTCAAAAATAACTGGTTTAATATTAAGTTTGTTGGCTTTTGAAAAGTCAGTTAAGTTTTTCTCGGTGGTAGTACCAGCTTGAACGCAAACTGTTTGGCCTTTTAATTGTTTAGGGCTTTTGATTTTGCTTTTAGCAGTTACCATAAAACCTTGACCATCGTAATAGTTAGGTGTGGTAATTGTTAAACCCAATGAAGCATCACGGGTTAAAGAGAAAGTGGTGTTGCGTGACAAAATATCAACTTCGCCAGACTGTAAAGCGGTGAAACGTTGTTGTGCATTTAAAGGCACATATTTAACTTTTTCAGAGTCTTTTAAAACAGCAGCAGCCAATGCACGGCAGACGTCAACGTCAAGACCGCTCCATTTGCCGTTTGAGTCAGCAGCTGAGAAACCAGCCAAACCAGTGTTGACGCCGCAAGTTACAACGCCTTTAGCTTTGATGCTATCAAGGGTTTTGCCAGCAAATGCTGGAGTAGCGAGTAACACGCCAAAGCTTAAAGCTGCGGCTAGTGCGAGTTTTTGTTTATTGCTTGACATAAGCTCTCTTTCAATAAATTGTGAATATTAACCAACAAGAATAACCAAAATGTATAAACAGCGATATGCAGAAATAGCAGATGATTTGCAGGATTCTTGCCCAGTTGCCTAATAGCATTTAATTTGAATCATACTAATTAGAGCAACTATGTGAATCGTACTATAACCTTACATCAAAAAAATAGGCATCGGGGTTTTTACCGTTTTCAAATTGAATTTACACACTTACTTATGCAATATTTGCATAAGGGTAATTGGAAAATCCAAAAAATGGGAGTTTCCTAGAAAGATTGCCTCCATGAATCTCATAAAAGAATTTTGCTAGGGCTTTCAATCAAGGATAATATCTAAAAAAAATACCAACACCAGTCCCCATTTTGCGTATTGTTTTACAGCCTAGGGCGGCTACCTGTATAGGCAATTTTGCCCCATCTATTTGTTTTAAGTTGAAGCTAATTAATTATGTTCTGTCATTTACGTTTGCATTCCGAGTTTTCTATTGTTGATAGCGCAATCCGAATTGATGAAGTAGTGCAAGCCTGTGTGAATGACCAACAAGGTGCTATTGCGCTGACTGATTTAAGTAATTTGTTTGGTGCCTTAAAAGTTTATAAGGCGGCCAGGTCAAAAGGGGTTAAACCCATTATTGGTGCGGAAGTTTATATATCTGATTTACCTTTTGAGTTTGCTGCAGGTTGCAAGGTTTTAATTTTGGTGCAGTCGCATCAAGGTTATTTAAATTTAAGTGAAGTGCTAGCCAGAGCTTGGACCCAAAATGCAGGAAAAACATTAGCGGCAGTAAAGTGGCAATGGCTGAAAGAACTTAATGAGGGTTTGATTTTATTAAGCGGTGCGCAAAATGGCCCTGTAGGTCAGGCATTAATGCAATCGGATGAGCATAAAGCTCGCGAAACAGCGATGTTAATGGCCGCTGTGTTTCCTCATCGATTTTACCTAGAGCTACAAAGGGCGGGCAGACCAGAAGACGAAGCACATGTGGGCTTAGCGGTGCAGTTAGCAAGTCGTTTGCAATTACCGGTAGTGGCGACTCATCCGGTGCAATTTTTAACTCCAGAAGCCTATGATGCTCATGAAGCGAGGGTGTGTATTTCTGAGGGCGAAATCTTAGCTAACCCAAAACGAATTAGAAAATTTACCCGAGAACAATATTTTAAGTCGCAAGCTGAAATGCAGGCCTTGTTTGCCGATATTCCAAGTGCCTTGGCCAACACCCAAGAAATTGCTAAACGTTGTAATTTAAGTTTGGTTTTGGGCAAGCCGCAGTTGCCCCATTTTCCTATTCCTTTGGTAGATGGTAAAACCATGACACCAGAAGAGTATTTCAGATATGAGTCGCAAATAGGTCTAGAAAAACGTCTGCTCACTTTGTATCCCGATCAGGTCCAACGTCAGGCTCAGCTTCAACGATATCAAGACCGCCTTGAATTTGAAATCAAAACAATTTTAAATATGGGCTTTCCTGGTTACTTTTTAATTGTGAGTGACTTCATTAACTGGGCCAAGCAAAATGATTGTCCTGTGGGGCCAGGTCGTGGCTCTGGAGCGGGTTCTTTAGTGGCTTATTCATTGGGCATTACTGACCTTGATCCGCTTCAATACAATTTATTGTTCGAGCGGTTTTTAAATCCAGAGCGGGTTTCAATGCCTGACTTTGATATTGACTTTTGCCAAGGTAATCGTGACCGCGTGATTGATTATGTAAAAGCAAAATACGGCAAAGATGCAGTGAGTCAAATTGCCACCTTTGGAACTATGGCCGCTCGTGGAGCGATTCGAGATGTGGGGCGTGTGCTGGATTTTAGTTACACCTTTTGCGACAGTATTAGTAAACTCATTCCCAATAAACCCGGCACTCACATCACTATTGCAGAAGCCATCACTCAAGAACCTGCTTTGGCTGAACGTCTTGAAAAAGAAGAGGACGTTAAAACGCTTTTAAGCTTGGCTCAAGAGTTAGAGGGGCTTACTCGAAATGTGGGTATGCATGCGGGGGGTGTGTTAATTGCACCCGGTAAATTAACTGATTTTTGCCCGCTTTATCAGCAACCCGGTAGCGAGTCAGCAGTAAGCCAATTTGATAAAGACGATGTAGAAGCGATTGGCTTAGTGAAGTTTGACTTTTTAGGTTTAGCCACACTAACCATTTTAGAGCTGGCGCGCAAAATGATTGTGCAGCGCCACAAGGGACAAGAGAATTTTTCATTTGAAACTTTGCCCTTAGATGATAAACGGGTTTACGACTTGTTTTCTAAAGGCGAGACCGAAGCGGTATTTCAGTTTGAAAGTACGGGTATGCAGCGCATGTTAAAAGATGCCAAACCCAGTCGCCTTGAAGATTTAATTGCCTTAAATGCTTTGTACAGACCAGGCCCAATGGATTTGATTCCTAGTTTTGTGGCTCGTAAACATGGTCGTGAAGTAGTAGAGTATCCTCATCCTATGGTAGAGCCGGTTTTATCAGAGACCTACGGCATTATGGTGTACCAAGAGCAGGTGATGCAAACGGCACAAATTTTGGGTGGTTATTCATTGGGCGGTGCCGACATGTTGCGTCGTGCCATGGGTAAGAAAAAACCTGAAGAAATGGCCGAGCATAGGCAAATTTTCCGAGATGGTGCGGCTAAAAATAACATTAATGAAGCCAAGGCCGATGAAATTTTCGACTTAATGGAAAAGTTTGCGGGTTATGGTTTTAATAAATCCCATGCGGCAGCTTATTCATTATTGGCCTACCATACTGCTTGGATTAAAGTGCATTACACCGCAGAATTTTTCTGCGCCAATATGACACTTGAAATGGATGACACCGATAAGCTGAGTTTGTTATTTGCCGATTGCCAAAGAGCCGGTTTACAAATGGAGCCGCCAGATGTGAATCGAGGCATTTACCGATTTGAACCGGTTAGCGACAAAGTGATTCGTTATGGTTTGGGTGCCATTAAAGGTAGCGGACAACAAGCGGTAGAGGCGGTAGTGGCCGCTAGAACCGCTGGCGGCCCGTTTACTAGCTTATTTGATTTCTGTGCCCGAATTGACCGTAGCAAGGTGAACCGACGTTGTGTCGATGCCTTAATTAAAGCTGGTGCCTTTGACAGCATTACGCCTAACCGAGCCGCTTTGTTAGCTAGTACCGAATTGGCCTACGACTATGCCGACTTGCAAGAAGCCAATGCAGGTCAAGCCGGTTTGTTTGATATGGGCGACGAGTCATTCCACGGTTCAAGTCAACATGAACCCGAGTTAATCGACACCATGCCTTGGGGTGTGAAAGAGCGTTTAAGCCTAGAAAAATCAGCGATTGGCTTTTTCTTATCGGGTCATTTATTTGATGAGTCTGCCACTGAAGTGCGCCGTATTGCAAAGGTGGCGATTGCCGATTTAATCGAAAGTCGTGAACCCCAATTAATGGCCGGCATTATTAGTGATTTAAGAGTAGTGAATGGCCAAAAAGGCAAAGCTATTTTGTTTAAATTAGATGATAAATCGGGTTCGGTTGATTCTGCAGTCGATGAGGCTACTTTTAATGCTAACAAACATTGTTTAAAAGATGATGAGTTAGTTATTTTGCAAGGCGTTTTTAGAGCCGATCGATTTACCGGTGGCTATCGTTTAAATGTGACTCAGGTTTGGGATTTAGCAACTGCCAGATGCCGGTTTGGTAAATATTTAAATATCCAAGTTAACCAAAATATGCCTGATATTCAACGACTGGTAAAAGAGTTTCCTGCTATTACAGAGTCCACCGAGCATGGCCTTATTCAAAGGGGCTTGCCAATTCGATTAAGTTTGGTATCTGAACTCAAAAAAACCAACCCTGATGCAGTTTATGAAGTGAGCGCAACCTATGAGTTGGGTGATAAAGCTCTGTTTTACCCTAGTGACGCTGCTTTGGCTATATGGTCGGCACAGACTCAAATGGGGCAAGCAAAAATTGTTTATGATTGATCGGGTGAATCAGTGGGTGCCTCTTTGGTTTTTTGAAATGCCCAATAACGGCTGAGTATAAAAGTTTGGGCAGCTGAAGTTAGCATTCCGCAAATAAGGGCTAACTTGCTGTCAAAATGCATGATCCTATAAAGAAATGCTAAAACCAGTTCATTGTTTAAAAAACCTAAACAGGCAGTTGAAAAAAAACGAATAAAGCTATCTAAAAATGGCGTACCCTTTTCGTTAAAAGTCAGATATCTATGTCCCAAAAAGCTAATCATAAAGCTAGTTAAAAAAGCAAAAATATTAGCAATTTCGGGCCACATTGTTTTAATAAAAAATACAAAAGCTACATAATGAGCTAAAGAGGCAATAATGCCAACTAATGCAAAAAATGCACCGTGATTTTTTAAGTCAATTAAAATTTGGATAATAAAATTTTTATGTTCTGATTGATTTTTCATGTGAGCCATTCAATGAAAATGGTATTTAATAGAATTTAAATTGCACATAAATACCATGAAATTAAATATTACTAATCTAGTTTAGTAACTGTAAAATGATGAATTGTTAGTTGTGTTCCTTTTTCATTAAACACATTAATTGCAAAGTGATATTTTTCATCATCACTCATTATTTCAAATTGACTTGATAATGATTCTGGTTTTCCTAGGCTTCCTTTAAAAACTCCTTTATTAAAAGGTTTTTTTAATACATAGTTATTGGTTTCCCATAAATCAGAAGTCCATTTGCCAACAGTTTCATTATTGGAGTTATCACTAGAATAATGAATTGTCATTTCATATTTACCTTTTGCAAATTGATAATAAGGAGCACCAGCTAATAATCCATATTTATCCGTTTTAGAACCTACCCTTAAGCGATTAATATTTTCCCCTACTTGTTTATGCATTTCTAAAATGTAATAATTACGCGATTTACGAGAATTAATAACAGGATAATAGCTAGGACCCAAATCAAGCCAGAAATTAGGATTAGTATCTTTTAAACATAAAAAGAACATAGTGTCACTTTTAATGGCGCAAGAGCCACTGTCATAAAGCTCTTGATATACTTTAGGAAGCTTTTGAATATTAGTATCAAACGGATAATTACCATACCCACCCCCATCAGTTGTATATAAATGCCTACTCTGTACTTCTCCATGTAATATCTTCTGATGATGTTTATCACAGTTAGGGTTAAATCGAGCTTGACTACCAGAATTTAAAGCCTTGCTGTAATAACCTGCTACTAGTTCTAAATGAGTATAAAATGGCAAAGTAAATCGCTCGCAATCAAGAGCAGGATAGCCAACTAGCTTGTCAACATGCTGCATTAAATTGGTATATTGAGGATAGTTTTTCTCAGATTTTTTTTGTATAACGCTTCGTAGTTGCTTATTAATTGGTTGTAAATCAACAAGTTGAACAATTAAACCAATTGATAAAATACTAATCACTATCCAGTTTTTTTGCTTTAGATAGGTGGCTAAAGTAATAAATAAGACAAAATATCCCACCATCCAAAAAAAGCGCGGACCTACTCTAAATGGACGTAAAATTGAATCTAAAAATAGAGGCGTATCAAATCGAATTAAAGGTGCTCCATTAAAGTCAACTATATTGGTAATGGCATATAACGATAGAGATAAAAGAAATAATAAAAAATATTTATATTTCATAATAAATGTTTTATATTTTCCTATTCCCAAATAAATAGCGTAGGGTAGTAATATTATTAAACCTAAACCAAAATAATTAACTCTTTCCCATTCATCAATACCTTCTTTGACAAAATCACATTTAAATAATTTTCCATTACCACAGAATGGCGATAATAAATCTAATCTAAAAATAATAGCGTATCCACCACCACCATTATTCGTATCGTGATCTAGGTAACCTAATATATAGATTAAAAATGCAAGAATTACCCCATATATTATTAAATATTTTATAATTTGAATTAATTTTTTTTCTTGTAAATAGAAGTCTAATAAAAGCACTAGAAATATAGCCACTAAAGGTGGATATAAATAAGGATGTATGAGTAAACCAATAATTGAAAACAGGCCTAAAATTTTTGTTGCAGTATCTATTTTTATTTGATCTGTTCTACCAGCAAAATAAATTGCCATGGCAAATATTAAAAGACATTGGGCACTTAAAGCCGCATGTCCAAAGCGTAAAACTAAAGCGGGCCAAGTTAAAACAAAGATAAAACCAACAAAGACAGAAAAAGCGGTTTTTGCACCTAATACTCTTAAGAAATAGGTACTAGCAAAAGCCTGTAAAGCATAAACAAATAAATACCAGTAGCCAAAATAATGAAAATGTGCAGGTAATATTCCTTTTATAGATTTAAAGAAAAGACCTGCTATGGGAATTCCATCGGCGAATGCTAAATTAAGACCACCAAAATCATTAAATCGTAGACTTTTTAACAGTGGAAAGCGCCACTCATCTTGAACATACATCCACCACCCTGCGACATGCAAAGAGGAGTCGTAGTCTTCAAATGCCCATGCATCACCTATTAAGAATTTTTTTGAAAATAAATAACTTGAATAAATAATTACTAAAACTAAAGTTATAAAGTTTGCTTTAAAACGACTTATATCTTTAAAAAAAATGTTTTTAAAAAATGATTTCATTTTTAATTTGCTATTACAGAGAAATATTTTTAATAATAGTAAAATATTTAATAAAGTTAATAAATAATTTTAATTAATATTTACAACTTCAAAATAAACTTTAGCTATACCGCTTATACCAGTTTGTATTTGTAATAGATTGTAACATTTTTTTAAGTTAGGCGATAATTTTCCTGAATTATGAATAATTTTTACGCTATTTGAGATTATTGATTTTGATAAAATGCAAAAAAACAACGTATATAAATAAAATTTTCAAAAAAAGGGCAAATTTTTAGCATTCAATTGCTTTAATTTAATAATTTAAATTTAATTTAAAAGCGTATTAATTCAGATTTTTTATAACTTTTTATTGCATAGATATATTGATTGAGTAGTGATAAATGGTTGAGTTGATTCAATCAATTAGTCAAACAAACAATCAATCAATGAACCCTAGCTGAAGATTCATCTTGGATAAAGATTTTTGAAATATTAGATTTAGCTAGATATTGTTGGGTTAGCAGTGTTGAGTAAGCCTAGAGCATCTTTATGGCTAACTAGTCATTTTGCAACTTTAAAGCAATTGCTTCCCATAATTTTTTTTATGATGTTTGCATCATGATATATTAGCTTTTTGGTAAAGCTAAATCATTTGTTTAACTTAGGTATAGTTCTCAACAATTGATTTGATGAAATTGATAGGATAAAGACATACAAAAATAAAGTTTGAATATGTAAATCTATTTTTGTAATATCTAATACAGCTGTAAAACCCACTTGATTTTTATTTGACGAGTAATTTTTGATCAATTAATAGTCACGTAGATAAGAGGCCTACTGCGTTACACGGTTTAGGATTTATGATTTTGATGTGACAAACAAAAGTGTTATTTCAAAATACTGATTGTCATCTAAAGTCGGTTTAACTGTCTTTAGCAAACCGAACATTACTCACAATTTCTTAGATTTGTACAAGTCCATTAAGACTTTATTCCCTAGGCCTAAGCGTTAAAATAATAATGGGTGGCACTTTTCCATCAATATCCCTAGGGAAAATCTCGGTTTTTTCAATGGCTCTAACGGCCGCATCATCCCAAGATCTCACTCCACTAGAGCGTAAAATTTTGGGTTTGCCTATTACCAAACCATCTTGAGCTAACCGAACTTCAATTTCGGTGCTTGGATTACCACTAATATTTTCAGTAAACACAATATTGGGTTTTAAGCGAGCTCTTACCCTGCCTTCATAACCAGCAGAAGGACCTGAGCTTTGTGCCGCAGTACCATTACCATTGTTTTTGCCAGTACCGTTAGCTGTGTTGCCCGACTCTGTACCGGCAGCATTAGCTTGATTTCTAAGTCGATTAAGTTGATCTTGTCTTAACTTGTCGCTGGCAGCTTTATCTTTTGCCGCTTTTTCCGCTTTTTCTTTATCGGCTTTCACCTTCTCTAATTTTTCTTTTTCAAGTTTTTCTTTCTCAAGTTTAGCTTTTTCTAGTTTTTCTTTGTTTAGGCGATCCTTTTCCTCTTTTTCAGCTTTCGCTTCCTTTTCTTTTTCTTTCTTCTTTTTCTCTTGTTCTTGCTCTAGTTTTAATTTTTCTTTTTTGGCTTTTTCTAGCGCAATTTGAGCATCTTTTAACTCGTTATTGGTTTCAATTGGTTTAACGGGTGTTTTAACTGGCTCAGGAGTCGGTTCAGGTTTTGGAGGTTCAATAGGCTTTTCTGGGGGCGTTACTTCAGGCTCGGGTTCTGGTGGAGCTAAATTGCCTTTGGCACTAGGCGCAGACTCTTGGACCTGAGCTGACCATAATTCGGCTTGAATACCAGTAATTTCTGTTTTTTGATGCCAGCTCACCCCCCAAGTAAGCGCGGCTACTAATAAACCGTGAACTGCAAACGCAAACAACATTGAGCTCAAAAATCCAGATTTTAAGGGTGGATCTATTTGGCGTTCGGAATTAATAATGGTTGAATCAAATGGTGTAGTCATAACTAAATTGATTCACATAAATAAAAATCATTCATAAAATTATTTTTATGGTGTAGCCAATGTTACCGATAAGCCCACTCGAGTAATACCACCTTTTTGTAAGATGTCCATAATTTCTACTACCTTTTCATAGGCAACTGTTTTATCGGCACTAATCACTACTGGCGAGTTAGATTCTTGATTTTGAGCTGCTTTTACTACGTTTAATAAGTTTTGGAGAGATACATTTTTAGTGCTACTGGCTTTACTATTGTTGTTGGCCGAGCTACTAGGTTTTCCATTGACTTCAATGGCTTCATTTTTGCGCAAGATTACTTCTACTACCAAATCAGGCTTTTGATTGGCTTTACCAATAGTGGGTAAATCAATCATGCTAGGTTGAATAAGCGGGGCTGTCACCATAAAAATAATCAGTAAAACTAGCATCACATCAATAAATGGAACCATATTGATTTCACTAACGGTGCGACGACCTCTTCCTCTTCCTCGTGGAGCTGTACTTGCCATAATGAATAAAGTCCTATTCTTTAATGGGAGCCAACTTCTGGCCCCCTTTCATTGACTGAATTAATGTCCCGATGCCGATCGAGTTGAGTGCTGAGCCATAGAGGCTGTCGAGCGTTGTAAAATATTAGAAAACTCTTCCATAAAAGTTTCTAACCGGTTGGCCATTCGGTCAATTTCATGGGAAAAACGGTTATAGGCAATCACTGCCGGAATTGCAGCAAACAATCCAATGGCAGTGGCTACCAATGCTTCTGCAATACCTGGAGCTACGGTAGAAAGGGTGACTTGAGTCATTGCCGCTAATCCAGTAAATGAATGCATAATACCCCAAACCGTGCCAAAAAGTCCCACATAAGGAGATACAGAACCCACAGATGCTAAAAATGAAAGGTTGGCTTCTAGGTTGTCGAGTTCACGCTGATAACTTGCACGCATGGCACGTCTAGCTGCCTCCATCATCATACCTGAGTCTAAAATTTGGCGTTCACGTAATTTTTGCACTTCACGCATACCACTGGCAAAAATTCTTTCCATGGGACCTGATTTTTTAGAGTTGGCCGCTGCTGCAATAGCGAGTTCGTTGAGGCTTTTGCCAGACCAAAACTCATCTTCAAAATTTTTGGTGAGTTCGTGAACATTGCGTAACGCCACAATTTTTCTAAATATCGCTGCCCAGCTTAAAACTGAAACAGACAATAATATAAGCACAACGGCTTGAACAACCCAACTGGCATTTAGCAATAAAGAAACAATAGATAGATCTTGATTCATAAGGAATAGGTTGAAACTTTAATGGGATAGAGGGACTAAGGCAGAAATGAGCTGAGCAGGCATTTTGCAGGGTTTGCGCTGAATAGGATCAACCCATGCCGCTTTTACTTTTGCAGTTACCAGTACCGTGATTATGTCATCACCACTGGCGTTTTTAGAAATTTTTGTAGCTGTTTGTTGCATTAACAAACTAGCCGCCCCCACCTGTATTAATTCGACATTGACTTCAATTTCATCATCCAGTTGAGCAGGACTTTTATAGCTAATATCGACTTGAGTGACTACAAACATGCCCAAGCCTTGTTGTTTAAGGCTAGCTTGTTCAATCCCTAAACTTCTAAGCCAATCAGACCGAGCCCGCTCAAAATATTTTAAATAATTGGCGTAATACACAATACCGCCTGCATCGGTATCTTCCCAATAAATTCTAAATTGAGCTTGATAAGTCATGTTTTGAGCTGAGTTTAAGCTAGCAATATAGCGAGTCTTCGGATGGTTTCTTCAAGCTGGGACATACTGTTAGCAGTTGAAAAACGAATATGGTGTTCTGTGCCATTATGACCAAAATCTCGGCCAGGAGTAACCGCCACATGCGCTTTTTGCATGATCACAAAACTAGCATCCCAACTGTTATCAACGCCTAGTTGGTTAAATAATGGTCGGCAATCAGCCCATGCGTAAAATGCGCCATCGGGCATCACAGGAATATCAAAACCTAATTTTTTGAGGGCGGGAATAAAATAATCTCGGCGCGCCATAAACTCTTGGCGACGTTGTTCATAGGTTTGCAACGAGGCAGGTTCGAAACAAGCTAGGGCAGCCTGCTGGGCAATCACACTAGGGCAAATAAATAAATTTTGTGCTAGTTTTTCAAGGGTAGGCATAACGGCTTCAGGCACTACCAACCAGCCCAAACGCCATCCGGTCATATTGAAGTATTTTGAAAAGCTATTAATACTAATCACATCATCGCTTAAGGCCAATACACTTTGTGCCATATTGGGATTAAAACTAAGTGGTAAATAGATTTCATCAATTAGTGAAACACCGTTTTGTGCACTGACAAAGTCAATAATTTTTTTTAATTCTTGTGGTTCAATGCTGGTGCCAGTGGGGTTAGATGGAGAGGCTAACAATACCCCTTTACTTGAGGGCGTCCAATGTTGAACAACAGATTCATAACTGAGTTGGAAACGCTCTTGTGCCGAACTTGGAATAAGTATCGCTTTGCCGCCGGTACTGCCCACAAAATGCCGGTTGCAAGGATAACTTGGGTCAGGCATTAAAATTTCATCGTTGGGGTTAATTAATGCTAAACAAGCCAGTTGCAAGGCGGCTGATCCGCCTGCGGTAATCATGATACGGTTGGCGTTAATGTCAAGATTGAATCGACTTTTATACCAAGCACTAAGGGCTTGTCGTAATTCTAAAATACCAAGGGCTGAACTGTATTGTGTGGTGCCAGCTTCAATTGCTTTTTGAGCCGCTTCTTGAACAAGATGGGGAGCAGTGAAATCGGGCTCACCAATATTGAGATAAATCATGGGCGCATCTTGGGGGCCAAGACTTTGGGCTAAGTCTTTAGCCGCTTTTGCCACCTCCATGACATAAAAGGGTTCAATTTGTTGAGCACGATCACTGATTTGCATAAATGAAATTATTTTTTATTTGGAAGCATCAAAATTGGCATTGATTTCATCTATACGGGTTTCTCTCGCCATACGGTTTAAAACACCATTGACATATTTGTGGCCATCGGAACCGCCAAACTCTTTGGCAAGTTCAACTTCTTCGTTAATCACTACTTTCCAAGGAATTTCTGATAAATGCGCCAATTCGAAGGCACCAATCAATAAAACGCTAAGTTCAATGGGAGATACCTCGGCCAACTTACGGTCGAGGGCAGGGGTAATAAGTGCTAATAATGCAGTTTGATGTGCAATACAGCCAGTCAACAAAGTATTAAAAAATGCTTGATCGCACTTGTTAAAACCGACTAAGTTGCGAGTGAACTCATCCACGGAGGCTTGGTCGTTACGCCCTACTAAAAATTGATAAAGTGCTTGTACGGCAAATTCACGGGCGCGGGTGCGAGATGATTTACCAGAGCTGCTTTTGGTTTTGCCAGAAGCAGCAGTAGTGGGTTTTGTAGTTTTAGTTGAATCGGTCATGATATTTCGTTTACCAAGTTGGCCATTTCAACAGCAACGCGGGCTGCTGCTGTGCCATTAATGACTTGGCGTTCTTGGGCTTGTTCGGTGGTTTCTACGGTTAATACAGCATTGGCAATTGGCAGGGTATAGTCTAGGCCAACACGGGTAATGCCAGCACAGGCTTCATTGGAGACTACTTCAAAGTGATAGGTCTCACCACGAATCACACAACCTATAGCCACTAGTGCATCATAGGTATTGGATTTGGCCATTGCGGCTAGGGCGACTGGAATTTCAAGTGCGCCAGGTACTTGAATGAGGTCGATATGTTTTTCATGCACGCCTAAAGCGATGAGTTCAGTGCGACAGGCTTGGACCAGGCTATCGGTAATATCGGCATTAAAGCGGGCCTGAACAATACCAATATAGAGTTTTTTACCATCAAGTTGTGGCGCGGAGGCGTCAAGGTCGCCACGATTTGCGATATGCATAAAATTCCTTTGACTCAAGAATCAATTAAAAATGAAGTGGTAAAAATAGAATAAGGTGGATTAGCGTGCTAAAAAACCGGTAATTTCAAGTCCATAGCCAGCCATACTTGGCATTCTACGAGGTTGACCCATTAAAGTCATTTTAGTGACGCCACAAGCTCTTAAAATTTGTGCACCTACACCGTAAGTGCGTAAATCCATGCGACCACGTTCAGGGGCCTGAGAGGCAATTGCCTTGCCAGCAAATTGGGTAAAGAGCTGATCGGCACTTTCGCTGCAATTGAGTAATACCGCTACACCACAACCTTCTTGGTTGATTTTAGCCAATGCCTGATCAAGACTCCATGAGTGCATACTGCGATTAATTTCGAGAGCATCAATTAGAGACAAGGGCTCGTGAACACGGCATAAAATACTGTTATTGCTTTGTTCATCGATATTACCTTTAACCAAGGCTAAATGTACGCCAGTGCCAGCTGTTTCTTTGTACAAATGGGCGGTAAATTGGCCATAAGCGGTTTCTAGTGGGCGTGTGCCCACTAAATTAATGAGCGATTCGTTGCGTGAGCGGTGCTCGATAAGGTCGGCAATTGTGCCAATCTTTAAATTGTGCTCGGCAGCAAATATCAACAAATCGGGTAGGCGAGCCATTGTGCCATCATCTTTCATGATTTCACAAATCACACTTGAAGGGCTGCAACCTGCCATTGCGGCTAAATCGCAACCCGCTTCGGTATGACCTGCACGCATTAACACACCGCCGTCAACGGCCTTGAGTGGGAACACATGACCAGGCTGCACAATATCGGAGGGCAGCGATTGAGCGCCTACTGCTACCTGTACAGTGCGTGCACGGTCAGCTGCAGAAATACCCGTAGTAACGCCTTCAGCCGCCTCAATAGAGACAGTAAAAGCAGTAGCGTATTTAGTGCCGTTTTGACTGGCCATTGGCGCTAAATTTAAATAATCACAACGATCTTTGGTGAGGGTGAGGCAAACCAAACCACGGCCAAATTTAGCCATAAAGTTAATCGCCTCTGGGGTGATATGGTCAGAGGCAATCACTAAATCGCCCTCGTTTTCACGGTCTTCTTCATCAATTAAAATGACCATACGACCTAAACGCATGTCATTGATAATTTCTTCAATAGGAGAAATAGCAACCGTATTCACGGCAGTTGTAGTGGATGCGTTCACGCAGATACTCCTAGGTTTTCTAAATTGGCTTTTGATACGGTACTTGCGTTAAGCATTCTTTCGACATAACGCGCAATTAAATCAATTTCGATATTGACGGGACTGCCCACTGTTAAATTACCCAAAGAGGTGTTGGCAATTGTGTGTGGAATTAAATTAATGGAAATAAGGCAGCCATTATTTTGATCAAGGACTTGATTGACAGTTAGGCTGACCCCATTGACAGTCACCGAGCCCTTGTAAGCCAAGAAACGACTCAAACTTGCATCAATTTCAATTTGTAATAACCAGCTCTCGCCGACCAATTCAAAACGATGTACCTTGCCCACGCCATCGACATGACCAGTGACCATATGACCACCTAAGCGGTCATGAGTGCGCAGCGCTTTTTCAAGATTGACCGCACCTGTGGTTTGCAAGCCCACCGTTTTATTCAGTGATTCGCGTGATACATCACATTCGAACCATAATAAATCGGGGTCTAAACGAGTAGCCGTCATACATGCACCTTGAATGGCGATGCTATCGCCTAAACCCACATCATCTAAATAATGGGAAGGCGTTTGAATGCGCAGGGTAACCCCATGATCGGCACCTGAGCCGATAGGGGTAATTGAGTTGATTTGGCCAACGGCCGTGATGATTCCAGTAAACATATTGCTATTTTCGCAGGGTTTAAGACAAAATACTTTGAGGGCTTGAATTAGACCGATAAAAAGTCGTCTTTACCTTGTATTCTCGCCACAATTCGTAAATCTGGGCCTATGGTTTGAACCGAATGAAACACCAAGGGGGTGGCATCGGACAAATTTTCTAGGGCTGGTAAATTAGCTAAGGGCTGACCCTTGCCAATCAGTTTAGGCGCCATATAAATTAAAAGTTCATCTATGAGGCCATGCCTTAACAATGAGCCATTGAGTTTGTGGCCTGCTTCAACATGAATTTCATTGAGTTCAAGTTGGCTTAAATGCTCGAGCATAAGCTCTAAATTAACTTTATGGTTCTTGTCGGCAATTGATTGAAATTGCCATTCATGAGACATTTTTTTTGCTTTGGCTTGCCAAATTTTTTGTTTTTCTAGGCTCGCATTAGCAAAAAAAACATGATAGGGGCGAGGCACATTAAAAAATCGTGAGTCAACATCACAATCTAAACGGCTATCAATGAGTATGGCGCTAGGTTGCCTTTGGGTAGGCACTAATCGAACGTCTAATAAAGGATTGTCTTGCACCACGGTGCCTGCACCGGTCAAGATGGCACAAGCCCTAGCACGCCATGCATGGCCATCAGTACGGGCTGCTTCGGAAGTAATCCATTGGCTTTGGCCATTTTCTAGGCCGGTTTGACCATCAAGAGAAATGGCCATTTTCATACGCATCCAGGGACGTTTTCTTTGCATGCGGCTAAAAAAGCCAATATTGAGCTCTCTGGATTGAGCTGCACCATCGCCGACTATGACATCAACACCCGCTTGGCGTAAGCGTTGAAAACCTTGACCTGCCACTAGTGGGTTAGGGTCTTGGGTGCTAGCGACTACTCGGGTAATGCCTGCTTGAATAAGGGCATCACAACAAGGGCCCGTTCTGCCGTGATGAGAGCAAGGCTCTAGGGTCACATAGGCAGTGGCTCCTTGGGTAGAGTGGCCTTTGGCGACAGCATCTCGTAAGGCCATGACTTCAGCATGTGCCTGCCCTGCGACTTGGGTTTGCCCTTTGCCTAAAATTTTCCCGGAAGCATCCACAATAATACAACCCACTCTAGGATTGGGAGAGGTATGGTAGAGCGCACCTTGGGCAAGCTGTAAGGCTCTAGCCATGAGTGCCGAGCAGGGCGGGTTGGAATCGGGGGGAGTGGGGTTATTTGACTTCATTGACTAGTAAAGAAAATTCCTCTACATCCTCAAAACTTCGGTAAACACTGGCAAATCGCACATAGGCGACTTTATCTAATTTTTTTAATTCGTGCATGACCAACTCACCAATTTTGGCGGAGGGAATTTCGCGTTGGCCTAAATTGAGCAATTTCTCTTCGATTTGACTGACTGCCTTATCGACCTGTTCAATACTGATAGGTCTTTTGCGTAGCGCAAGTGCTACAGAGGCTCTGAGCTTGTCAGATGAATAATCAATGCGGCGTCCGTCTTTTTTAATTACGGTTGGAAAAGTGACCTCAGCCCGTTCATAAGTGGTAAAGCGCTTTTCACAATGATGGCACTGCCTGCGTCTTCTGATGCAATCACCCTCTTCAGACATACGTGTTTCTACCACTTGGGTTTCCGTGTGACTGCAATAAGGGCATTTCATAATAAACGATCTGAGACCAGTAAAAATAGTAATAGGAACTTTTGCATCATACAAAAGTTCCTATAGTGTACTCAACTTTAAGATTATTTGTACACAGGGAAGCGTGAAGTTAAGGCGTGTACCTTAGCACGAACTGCATCAATGTTAGCTTGATCACGTGGATTGTCTAATACATCAGCAATTAAGTTAGCAGTTAAGCGAGCTTCTTCGTCTTTGAAACCACGGGTTGTCATGGCGGGTGTACCAATACGTACGCCACTAGTGACCATTGGTTTTTCTGGGTCGTTAGGAATGGAGTTTTTGTTAATGGTCATGTGAGCATTACCCAAAACTAATTCAGCTTCTTTACCAGTAACACCTTTAGAGCGAAGATCAACCAACATCACATGGCTTTGTGTACCACCACTAATAATACGTAAGCCACGTTCTGTGAGGGTTTCAGCCACAATACGTGCATTGGTAATAACTTGTTTTTGGTATTCAACAAAGTTGCCATCAAGGGCTTCTTTGAAAGCAACTGCCTTAGCCGCAATCACATGCATTAATGGACCACCTTGTAAACCAGGGAACACAGCACTGTTAATGGCTTTTTCGTGTTCTGGTTTCATTAAAATAATACCGCCACGTGGGCCACGCAAGCTCTTGTGGGTAGTAGAGGTTACGACATCTGCGTGAGGAATTGGATTAGGGTATTGGCCAGCTGCAATTAAACCTGCATAGTGAGCCATATCGACCATAAAAATAGCACCAATTTCTTTGGCAACTTTAGCAAAACGCTCGAAGTCGATGTGCAAAGAATAGGCAGAAGCACCAGCAATAATTAATTTTGGTTTGCTTTCACGTGCTTTACGTTCCATTTCTTCGTAATCAATGGCTTCGTTTTTGTCGAGGCCATAACTAATTACTTTAAACCACTTACCACTAATATTAAGTGGCATACCGTGAGTCAAGTGACCGCCTTCAGCCAAACTCATACCCATAATGGTGTCGCCTGGTTGCAAGAAGGATAAAAATACTGCTTCATTAGCAGAAGCACCACAATGAGGTTGTACGTTGGCAGCCCAACCGTGTTCATCAGCCTTAAATAGCTTTTTGAGGCGATCAATGGCTAATTGTTCGGCAATATCTACAAACTCACAACCACCGTAATAGCGTTTGCCAGGGTAGCCTTCAGCATATTTATTCGTCAATTGTGAGCCTTGAGCAGCCATTACAGCTGGAGAAGCGTAGTTCTCGCTGGCAATTAATTCAATGTGATGTTCTTGACGTGCGTTTTCTGATTGAATCGCAGCCCACAGTTCAGGATCGGTTTGTGCAACCAAAATTTGACGATCGTACATGGATAGAGTTCCTTGGTGAAAAAAATTCTTCAGGCAAAAGGCCTACGGGAAATAAACGCTTATTCTAATGTCTGAGAGTGTAAAGTTTGACTTTGGGTAAAGTACAAAATCAAAATCTTGCTATAAAACATACTTAATCACTATTTTATTTGCAAGAATAATGTAAGTGTATATCAGCCAAGATAACTATAAAAGTAGATTCAATTGCAAAAGCACCTCAATTGTCGTAATCAATATTAAATAGGTCTCAAAAGCAAAATTGCACCCGAGGGTGCAATTAAAAAAATAATAGTTAAGCTAGCTTTTGGGGCTTACGCAGTGCTTCTAAAACAGATGAAGTAATAGAAGTGCAAAGCTTGGAGCTTGCAAAATTAGCGAAACCTAGCTTAGACATCATTAGCCTGAGCGGCATGACTGGGTTCAAGTTCAACAGTAGGCGTAGGTACTTCTACAGTGGTTTCGGTGCTTGTAGCCGCTGTTTTATTAACAGTAGGTGCACGAACTGAAGCTGTAGCTTCAACCTTTTGGCCTAACACTACTAGTTTTAAGCGAGCTTGCTCTGATAATACTTTGTTGGCGTAGCCACCGTCGCTGTCAAGATTGGCTGCTCCTACATAGTGTTTGAGGCCTTCTTCGATAGAACCAGCACGGTTAATACAGTCTTGCAATACTTTTACGCCAACTTGTAAGTTGGAAAGTGGATCGAAGGCCGCTAATTTACCGCCATAATTTTCGTATTTATCAGTGTGAACTTTGGTGAGGACCTGCATTAAACCTTGTGCGCCAACAGGACTTTGGGCAAACGGATTAAAACCAGACTCAATAGCCATCACTGCCAAAATTAGGGTAGGGTCAACTCGGGTTTTTTCACCGACTCGAAAGGCTTCAGAAACTAAAGCACTAACAGGCTCTGGAGCAACACGATATTTGCGACTTAACCATTGTGCCAAAATAGCTTGTTGTTTAGGCAAGTCATTTGGATTAATAGCGGTAGCTCTATCGTTGGCTTCAGGGTTAGATTCAATTTCGGGCGTAGGGGCTAAAAAAGTGGTCACCATTTGTTGGGGAATTAACCACTGAACAGCATACTGCTCGACTTGTTTACGTAACTGAGGTGTATTAAAAAATACAATCAAACTTAAAGACATAACGATACCTAATAAGGCAAATCCGTTATGACATACATCGAATAGTCCGCGAGCAATATCGCCGACAATCGTTTTAACGCGGTGCGTTGAGCTTTGCAAAGCTGGCATGGTTTTCTCTTCTCAGGGCAAATAGTTTTGCACAATGCAAATTTCTAATTTGCTGGTTGGGATAGCCGCTTATTCAATCGAAAATAATTTCCTTTCTGCGATTGATCAGGTGAAGCGGTTCGGCTCATGTTCTTGTTTGCACAAGTTGATATCAATGAGGCTTTATATATTTCAAGTAATTTACAAATCTAACTTTAAAACTAGCTTTTCATCGATTGAGGGAATTCTAAATAGCTTTAAAATATCAAGTCAATACTTTAGAATTTAATTTTAAGACATTTTAGTAATATAGATACTGTTTTTAACAACAGTTAATACGGGTAATTACTAGTGTTTTTCAGAGGAGAATGTTTCCGAATGTAATTTTTTGATACGCAAATTGGCGTAGTCTAAAAACTGTCATAATTTTTGAAAAAAAATAGTAAATAATTTTTATATTTGTAAAAATGTAACGTTCAAAATTGATATTTCGATAAAAAACATTTCTATTTTGACGCTTTTATGAAATTCAATCCCATCAAAACTTTGCAAAATCCTAGTTGTAGCGCTGAATATATTGGTATTGAATGGTTTTAATAACCATATTGAGAATGAAGACCCTGCTACAAAACTCTTTTCTGAATTTATGGATTGGGCGTAAATGATTAATTGAGTTGGCTTTTTTACTCATAGAAATAACAATGTTTACGCAAAACTTAACTCTAAAGTTCATTCCTATTCGTACTTGGTCAACTAGTCTTTTGTTTTGTTCAAGCTCCTTAAAAGTGTTCAATAGACCACAAATTATTTATTTTTTGTTTTTTTGGGGTTTTTAAGTCACTAACAGTGGTCATTGCACATGACAATCATCATAAATAGTAGGATTGACTCAGATTAGCTTTAAAATGGAGAGATTACGCATGAAACTTATTTAAATGAGTTGAATGACTATCACAAGAGGTTTAGTTGGTTTAACATTAATTGGTCTTATCTAAAGTAAAACAATTAAAATCAAAAACTAACCTCCTTTATTTGCTTTAAATTCTTTTTTACTTTTTACGATGTCTGCAAAATCCATGACTGATATGTCCCCGTCTGAAACTACCGCTTCAACCTCTCAAGAGTCTATTAATTTAGATGAGCTTACTTCAGGGGTGTTTTCAGCACAAACTTCGGGTGACCGTTCAGCCAAAATCCGTGATTGGTTATTAACTGAACCAGCGGCTCAATTATTACAAGATGTCTATAAAGAGCTCAGTTCCAGAGACAAAGGAGCTGCCAAGCTAGTTAAAGAACGCTTAGATGAATTAAAACGTCAAAAATCCCAAGAATCTATTTCACAAGAGTGGGCTTTAAAAGCTGAGGCATTATTAACTCCTGTAAAAATTAATATCGCAGATGCGCTTGCTTGGCAACGTGATGCCGCAAAAGCTGGTGCTGCTTTATCTAAGGAACCGTTGGCTAGCC
>CAZKWC010000025.1:0-9487 GCA_964556425.1 uncultured Limnohabitans sp.
CACCGTGAAAGGGTGATGTCCTAGGCCTCTAGACGATAGGGTCAAAACCTTGGATAGTTTTAAATTGTTTAGCTATTAAAACAAATTAACAACAGCTAGTATTATAGACTAATTTATTTAAAAATTTAAACTATTTACTAAAAAATTTAACTGGTGGAGGTAAGCGGAATCGAACCGCTGACCTCTTGCATGCCATGCAAGCGCTCTACCAACTGAGCTATACCCCCGTTAAATTCAGATCAAATTATAGCTGAATTTTTTACACTAAAAAGTCATTTTAAAAATTTCTTTAAAAATTCAATCATTAGCGTTAAAAATTAAAGCTTTTATTCTTAATCTGGCTTAATTATAGCAAAACTTAGCCATTTTTTGAATGCCTTAACTGCCACTAGGCTGCCAGTGCTTGCGCTAAAGTCAAATCAGACTTCGCCAAGTTCGTATAAAAAGCTTGGTTGTAGCTTTCGGGTTTTAACAACAAAATTTTGGCTAAAGGCAATAAAGATGTTTTGGCAGGGTCAATTAACAAAATATAACGGTGCTCATCATCATCATTGGACTTCACCAGTTGCCCGACCCACTCTAAATCTTCTAGGCTATTTAAGGGTATTTGAAGCTGCAACACATCGACCTGTAAAAAAATCGCTAGCTGACTTATGGTAGCGCCAATAGGCTTTTGATTTTGTTGATTATTTAACTTAGATAATACTTCTAGAGCTAATTGAAAATTCCATCCTTCAGAGCCTCCTCTTCTAGCCACTCCAGCCAACATACTCGGCAAATAAGCGGCAATAACTGCTCCAAACAAAACAATTAGCCAGGCAATATAAATCCAAATTAGCAAAATAGGGACTGTTGCAAAAGTACCGTAAACCGCAGAATAGGTAGGCACAGATGCCAAATAAATCGCCAATAACTTTTTGGCAAACTCAAGCGTAATGGCTACAAACATACCCCCAATAAATGCATGGCGCCACCTCACCACCTGATTAGGCACGTATTTATACAAAGCTGCCATGCCTAAAACCACTAAAAACCATTGCAAAATATCAAGCGATAAGGTCACCCCACCTGGTAAAGCCTGAACAAACCCCCGAGAGGCAGAAACCGCATAAGAGGTTAAAGACAAGCTACCCCCCAATAAAATAGGCCCTAAAGTAAGAGTGGCCCAATAAATCAACAATCTTTGGGCAAAAGGCCTCGATTTTGGCGTGCGCCAAATACTATTCAGGGTTTTATCAATGGTAATCACTAAACTTAAGGCCGAAATAGCTAAGAAAATAAGTCCCAACCAGCCCAATCGACTCGCTTTTAGGGCAAACTTAGTCAAGTAAGATACCACCTGCCTTGCAATATTGTCTGGCACCAGGCTATCTAACAACCATTGTTGCAAAGCGATCTGAAATTTACCAAAAATTGGAAAAGCAGTAAAAACCGATAGCACCAATGCAAAAAATGGCACAAGGGCAATCATGGTAGTAAAGGTTAAACTACTAGCTGACAAACCCAGTCTATCTTCTGAAAATCGTTCTTTGAGGGTTGCCGCAGTACTACGCCAAGGAAAGACTTTTAAATCGGCTAATAAGGCATTGATGTCTGAATTTATTCTCATACTAATATAATACTGTTATCCTCAATCCATTTGGAAAATTTGAATGACTTCACCAAGCCTAGACTCTAGCCCATCATACCAGCCGGGTCTGCAAGCTCCTACCAAGCAGGTTCGCACTTTGCAAATTATTGCAATTATTAGTTTGTTAGGTCTTATTATTTTAGGGCTAATTTGGGAGTTATGGCTTGCCCCTTTAAAGCCCGGTGGTTCTTTTTTAGCTATCAAAGTATTGCCACTGTGCATTCCTTTAGCAGGTCTGTTAAAAAACCGTATGTACACCTTTAGATGGGTGAGTTTATTGGTTTGGTTGTACTTTATTGAAGGCACCGTCAGAGGTTATAGCGACCCCTTCCCAAGTCGCTATTTTGCCTGGATAGAAACCGCGCTTTGTCTCATCTTATTTACCGCTTGTGCGGTCTATGTGCGTATTCGATTACGCAACGGCAAATTATTAGCCGCCGAACAAGCAAAACAAGAGCAAGCCCCTCTATCCACTTAAGCTTTTTTTAAGCTACCTACCCCAAGCGCTCAGAGCAATCAATCTTAGAGTTGTTTATTTTATTTTTCATTTGCTAGTATCAAAAAAGGAGACTTCATCATGGCCAAAATCAATGCATTTTATGCACAATCGGGCGGCGTAACAGCGGTCATCAATGCTTCAGCTTGTGGCGTTATCGAAACCGCACGGGCACACAAAGACGTGATCGGCAAGGTATATGCAGGTCGCAATGGTATTATTGGTGCTCTCACTGAAGACCTAATTGACACTAGCAAAGAAACAGCGGCTACGATTGCAGCATTGCGTTACACCCCTTCTGGTGCATTCGGTTCATGCCGCTATAAACTCAAATCACTCGAAACCAATCGCCGTGAATACGAGCGTTTAATCGAAGTATTCAAAGCCCACAATATTGGCTACTTCTTTTATAACGGTGGTGGTGACTCTGCAGACACTTGTTTTAAAGTGAGTCAGTTGTCTAAATCAATGGGTTACCCATTGCAAGCCATTCATGTACCTAAAACTGTTGATAACGACTTACCTATTACCGATTGCTGTCCTGGTTTTGGCTCTGTCGCTAAATATGTTGCAGTATCTGCCCTAGAAGCTTCTTTTGACGTTCGCTCTATGGCAAAAACCTCTACCAAGGTTTTTGTAATGGAAGTCATGGGTCGTCATGCAGGCTGGATTGCAGCAGCTGGGGGCTTAATCGAAGATCACGGCATTCCAGTCGTTTTATTATTACCAGAAGTTGAATTTAATCCACAAAAATTCTTGGCTAGAGTTGATCAAATGGTCAAACAACACGGTTATTGCACCGTGGTGGTTTCTGAAGGTTGTCATTACCCTGATGGTCGCTTCTTGGCCGAACAAGGCAGTAAAGATGCATTTGGTCATGCCCAATTAGGCGGTGCAGCTCCGGTAGTGGCTAATATGATTAAGGAAGCCTTTGGTTATAAATTCCACTGGGCGGTAGCTGATTATTTACAACGTGCAGCACGCCATATCGCCTCCAAAACTGACGTAGAACAAGCTTATGCATTAGGTCAAAAAGCAGTTGAATTAGCCTTGGCGGGTCATAATGCAGTAATGCCGACCATTGACCGAGTTTCAGATAGCCCATACAAATACAAAATTGGTGTTGCCCCTTTATCTAAGGTAGCCAATGTCGAGAAATTCATGCCAAAAAGCTTTATTACTAAAGATGGTTTTGGTATTACCGCCAAATGCAAGGCCTATTTACAGCCTTTAATTACCGGCGAAGATCCACCTAAATTTAAAAACGGTTTGCCTGTTTACGCTACTTTAAAAAATGTCAGCGTGAACAAAAAATTAGCCGATTTTGAAATGTCTAAATAAGCAGTTCCCATGAAAAATACTCAGCTTGCGCCAAGCAATCAGTACGAAACATTAATGCGCTTGGCACTAGAGCAAGGGCAGTTCAAAGCCGACCGTACTGGCACGGGTACCAAAAGTATCTTTGGTCATCAAATGCGATTTGATTTAAACCAAGGTTTTCCGCTGGTCACTACTAAAAAAGTACATTTAAGGTCAATTATTATTGAATTGCTTTGGTTTTTAACTGGCTCATCTAACAACAATTGGTTGAAAGAGCGCAAGGTGAGTATTTGGGACGAGTGGGCTGCACCCAATGGTGATTTAGGCCCTGTTTACGGTGTGCAGTGGCGCAGTTGGCCCACCCCTAATGGTGGGCATATTGACCAAATTAGCGAAGTCATTCAAACGCTTAAAACCAACCCCGACTCACGCCGCATGATTGTGAGTGCTTGGAATGTGGCAGAGCTTGACAAAATGGCCTTAATGCCTTGTCATGCGTTTTTTCAGTTTTATGTGGCTCCTGCCGAACAAGCCAGTCAACGACGTAAACTGTCGTGCCAGCTATACCAACGCAGTGCCGATATATTTTTAGGCGTGCCTTTTAATATTGCCAGCTATGCCTTACTTACGCATATGGTTGCGCAGCAATGCGACCTCGATGTAGGTGAATTTATTTGGACGGGTGGTGATTGCCATATTTATAACAATCACTTCGAGCAAGTGCAATTGCAATTGTCACGCGAGCCCTACCCTTACCCACAATTAAAAATCAAACGTCAACCTAATTCTATTTTTGAATATGAGTTCGATGATTTTGAATTTGTGAATTACCAGCATCATGATGCCATATCGGCTCCTGTATCGGTTTAAACATAAGCCGCCTTATTAATTGACTAGAACATCGCTAATAAAGTTTTTCTTTATCGTATTTGAATTAAAAATTAGTTATTGACGATGACTGCCTTAGGTAGGTTTCAAAATTGTCATCACAATACCTAAATGCAGTTAAACATAAGGCGATTTATCTGTTGAGTTGCTGCAGGGTCACTCCAAGATTAAATTATTTTAGTCTTTCATTTACTTAATCACTTTTTTATTATGACCATGACTCCACGACAGCTATGGGCTTTATTTGCTCTTACTTTAATGTGGGGCATTAATTGGCCCATGATGAAGTTATCTTTGCAATCCATGCCACCCCTACACTTTAGGGCGATTACTATGACGGGCGGCACGATATGGATGATGGGCTATTTATATTTAAAAGGGGTACAGTTATGGCCTCGCAAAGACCAATGGGCAAGCTTGGCATTATTAGCTATTCCCAATATGCTGGGTTGGCATACTTTTGCCATTTTAGGCGTTAAGGAATTAGCCTCTGGCAGAGCCGCTATTTTAGGTTTTACCATGCCGGTCTGGACGGTCTTAATTAGTATAGTTTTTTTAGGTGAAAAACTAAGTCGCCGAGTGGGATTTGCAGTGTTGTGTGCACTCACTGCGATTACCCTTTTAGTATGGCAAGAATTTGCCACCATTACGGGCCGACCCTTAGGTGTATTGTGGATGGAAATTGCCGCTATTTCATGGGCGATTGGCACCTTAATGATTAGACGTACTCAATTGGCTTTGTCGGCTTATGCGGTTACTATTTGGATGATGGTAATGACCAGTGCTGCACTATGGATAATAGCCATTATGGCAGAACCTTGGCCGTTTAACCCTATGCCCCACTATAGTTGGCAATTTTGGGGTTCTATGGCTTATGGCGTTTTTATTAACTATGGTATTGCTCAATTAATTTGGTTTGGTTTGGCTAAAAATCTACCTCCTGCCACCAGCGCTATGAGTGTAATGGCCGTACCTTTAATTGGCACTTTATCGGCTACTTTAATTGTCGGTGAACAACCCCATTGGCAAGATTACGCTGCGATTATTTTTGTCATGCTAGCCATTGCTAGTGTCTTGTTACCCAAGCGCCAACCATCATCACAAGCGTAGTAAAACAACAAAAGGAATAATATGAAAATTGGCATGATTTACGCAAAAGCGCAAAATAATGTGATTGGTAAAAATGGTGATTTACCCTGGTATTTACCTGAAGATTTAGCTCATTTTAAAAAAATAACCCAAGGCCACCCGGTTATTATGGGGCGAAAAACTTGGGACTCTTTACCCGCTAAATTTAAACCATTGCCAGGCCGTCAAAACATTGTGGTTAGCAGGGCCAGCAGCGAAGAATTAAAGGCCATCACACAAACCGGTGCATGGGTTTGCAACAGCCTTGAACTCGCTTTAGAAAAATGCCGTACTATGCAAACAAGTCCAACAGAGATCTGGATTATTGGCGGGGCACAAATCTATCAGCAAGCACAAGCGCTTTGCAATACTGCTGAAGTCACTTTAATCGAACAAGACTTCGAGGGCGATGCCTTTGCCCCTGTTTTAGATGGCCAATGGATACTTCAAAGCGAAGTCAAACATCAAACAGCAAACGGTTTAAACTATCGTTTTTTAAGTTATGAACGTAGTGCCTAGTTTGAGCTAATTGAGCTGCTAACACCGCATTATTTATTTACCCTTTTTTTGCATCTTCATCATGAAACTTGCCACCTGGAACGTCAATTCTTTATCGGTTCGATTGCCTCAAGTGCTTGATTGGTTGGCAGCCAATCCAGTTGATGTGTTGGCCTTACAAGAGCTCAAACTCACCGATGATAAATTTCCACATCAAGCTTTTAAAGATGCGGGATATGAATCGGTTTGTTTTGGACAAAAAACATATAACGGTGTCGCTTTAATTAGCAAAACCAATGCCACCGACCTTATCAAAAACATTCCAGGTTTTGATGATGAAATGGCCAGAGTGATTACTGGCACAGTGGATGGTATTCGAGTGGTAGGCGCTTATTTTCCCAATGGACAAGAGCCAGGCGGTGAAAAGTTTGAATACAAAATGGAATGGTTAAAAGGCTTAAGGTCTTGGCTAAAAACAGAAATTTTAAGTCATCCAAACTTAGTCTTAATGGGTGACTTTAACATCACCACCGATGATGCCGATGTCTGGGATCCAATCGCCCTAGAGGGCACAATTCATTGCACCGATGAAGAGCGTTATGAATTAGCCGCCCTTAAAGCTTTAGGCCTAGTAGATGCCTACCGACTATTTCCACAAGCAGCCAAAAGCTTTTCTTGGTGGGATTACAGAAATGCAGGCTTTAGAAGAAATCAAGGTTTACGCATTGACTATGTTTTGGTCAGTAAAGCCTTAAGTAGCCAAACCAAGGCCTGTATTATTGATAAAACCCCACGCAAAAATGAACGCCCAAGTGACCACGCCCCAGTCGTAGTTGAAATTTAAAATTAAATTTTTTCGGATTTAATCGCAACAGAACCTTCTCATTCAGTCAATTATTTGCCATTCTAGTACCCAACCGATTACAATCATTTTATTATTTTTGAGAATATTTAATATTTGATTGACTTTTACGAATAATTTCGTAAAATAGGGGCTGTATGGGGTTTACTGAGGTCAAAAAAAAAGTTCTCTTAGCACTTCTCTCAGGAAACTACGAACACGAAACTCGCTCGGGTTTAATTGATGAGAAGAACCAATTAGCAACTGGTCAAGTAACCGCAGCCTTTGTATCTAACATCGTAAAACGTTGTACAGGATCTGATTATGAATCAAGCCCTCACCACAAAGCGCCATCTGTCACAGTTCATGTCATCAGGAAAAATAATTGGTACGTAAAATTCTATTTCCTAGTACAGCGTTTCATCAATGAGCTTACAAATGAAATCGATGGATTTGTTCGTCAGCTTAGGCGCAAACCACAGCCATAGCCGTAGCTATGGCGAGGATTTGCAACGACAGATGACGGGCGAAGGCGCGATTTCATGTAAGCGGTTTGGTGAAATGCTGTACTGGACCCCAACACCGTATTTATAAGTGTGCACCAATAGGAGTTGCTTCATGAAATTACTTTTCCAGGGCGATAAAAGCAAAGCTATTTGTGAAAATTGTGGACCTACTAGCACTACGTTTCTGTATAAAGATATAGAATTTTCTGAAAGCAAAAAACTTGTAAAAGACATACTCGCCGGTGTGTGCGATAGCTGTGGATCGGTAGTTTCTATACCATCACAATCCACACCCGCCATCAAAAAAGAAAGAGAGAAAGCCGCTCTATCAATTGAGGCTGTACTTCCCGCCCCCTACATTGAAGTGTTAGATATGGCTGCATTTAAAATTTCCAATAATGCAACCACTGAAATGCGTAAATATCTAATATTGGCCTATTTAAACAAGCATCTCCATCATAAAAAAAAACCATGTGACTGGATGATTTTTGAAAACTTATTCAAAAATCAATTGGTTCTACCAATGAAAAGACTTTCTATTAAAGTATCACCTAGCAGTCAAAGTAATTTTTTAAACATACAGCAATCTTTTAACTTGAGCAAAACCGACACAATTAAAGCCATTGTTGCTGAAATTAAAATAGATATTTTAGACAATAATCATATTGAGCCAGAAATAGAAACACTGGCAAAATTTTTGCTATACGCTTAAATCAATCCCCAGCTTATGCTTTGTCTGGGGCGTTTTTAGTTTGATATAGTTGCCAAAGCACATGTAGCAACAAAGCCGCAAACACAATACTGCCTCCCACCAAAGTGGATTTTGATGGAATTTCATCGTGGGCTAACCAAACCCATATAGGTCCTAGTACAGGCTCGGCGGTACCAATTAAAGCACCCACTGCAGAAGGTACTAAACGAACCCCAGCTGCATAAAAAGCCAAGCCTAAACCTAGATTAAGTGCACCAAACGCAAACAACAACATATAGTCGCTGCTAATCATAGGAAAACTTTTTACTTGAGTCGCAGCTATCGACATAGCCATTAAACAACCTATAAAGACCGCTGGTTGCATATCAATATGAGAGTTGCGTCTAGCAATAACCGTAGAGCAAGCAAAAGCAATTGCAATCAGTAAAGCTAGGCCATCTCCAATGGGTGAGATTTGCCCGGTTAAAGAGTCTTTCACCATTACGCCTACACCAAACATTACGGTAAAAATAGCTAGCCAAGTAGGCATACTGACTTTTTCACGGAATAAAATCCAAGATCCCAAAGCAGCCAATAAAGGAGTGCCAGCTTGCATTAATAAAACGTTGGCCACTGTGGTGTAATTTAAAGCCGTCACAAACGACATAGAAGCCACCACAAAACAAGTGGCAACACCTAATCCTGGCAAACCCATGGCTTTAATTAAACCAATGCTTTTAGGTATGCCATCGCGCCACCACATAAAGCCTGCTAAAAATAGGGCGGCAAACAAAGAGCGCCAAAAAATAACTGCAAAACTATCGGTGGTAGTGAGGTATCTGGCAATTGCACCACCAAAGCTCCATGTAGCAGCAGATAAAAAAACAAAAAGTGCACCTTTGCGTGCTAAATGGGCTTGTGGCATATTAAATAAAATTTAAGCTGTTAAACGTTGAATCAATTCCACTTTATAACCATCAGGGTCGGTTACAAAAGCAATAATAGTAGAGCCTCCTTTTACAGGGCCGGCCTCACGGGTTACATTGCCACCGGCTTGTTTAATTTTTTCACAAGTGGCAGCCACATCTTCTACGCCTAAAGCGATGTGGCCATAGGCGGTACCCATTTCATAATGGCTTACTCCGTAGTTATAGGTGAGCTCTAATTCAGCATGATCTGGATTAGAGCCATAACCGACAAAAGCCAAGGTATATTGATATTCTGGATTATCAGAGGTACGCAGCAACTGCATGCCTAATACACGAGTATAAAAATCTATCGAGCGTTGTAAATCGCCAACCCTTAACATAGTATGTAAAAATCGCATTCAATTACCTTTTTAGATTAAAACTATAGCCCGTAAAAGGCCTAACCAACACACAAAGAAGAATAAAAGGCAGAGTTGTTAAGCCATGGTGAATTGTGTTTCAAGCACAAGACCGTCTCTGCACTAATAGCGACTCATTATTGAGTAATAAGACGAGTATGA
>CAZKWC010000025.1:9587-10958 GCA_964556425.1 uncultured Limnohabitans sp.
ACCTACCTCGCCAAAATCGGCATGAGGCACTCCAATTAAAGCACTTTCTTCCACACCAGGCATTTCATTGATATAACTTTCTAGCTCGGCTGGGTACACATTGTAGCCACCACTAATAATTAAATCTTTGCTACGCCCAACTATATGCACATAAGATTTATCATCTATTTTACCCACATCACCAGTCTTAAAAAATCCATCAGAGGTAAAGTCTTCAGCGGTTTTTTCGGGCATACGCCAATAACCGGCAAATACATTGGGCCCTTTGACTTGAATATTGCCAATTTCATTGGTGTTGGCTACTGTGCCGTCGTCAAGCATCACTCTTAATTGCACCCCTGGCAAGGGGAAGCCCACAGTCGCACCACGTCTTTCAGCTTGGTTGTTAAAGCGCTGGTCTGCAGTGTAGGGGTTGGAGGTGAGCATTGCGGTTTCCGTCATGCCGTAACGCTCTAAAATAGTGTGGCCAGTTCGCTCTTTAAATGTATTAAAAGTTTCAATTAACAAAGGTGCAGAACCCGAAATAAACAAACGCATATTTTTGCATAATTCAGGGCTTAATTGGGGCTCTTGCAACATTCTGACGTACAGAGTGGGCACACCCATAAACACAGTGGCTCTAGGCAATTGTTGAATAATATTTTTAGCCACAAATTGTGAATGCCACAAAATAGTACTCCCGTTGATCAAGGCGGCATGCAAGGCCACAAACAAACCATGCACATGAAAAATAGGCAAAGCGTGTATGAGTACATCACCCTTTTGCCAGCCCCAATAGTCTTTTAAAATTTGTGCATTACTTAATAAATTATGGTGGCTTAACATAGCCCCTTTACTTCTACCGGTGGTGCCACTGGTATATAAAATAGCGGCTAAGTCATCGGGCTTGTTATGGGTAACGATATGCTGATCCGAACAATGACTCGCTCTATCAAGCAAGGTTCCGGTGCGGTCATCATTCAAGGTGAAAACATATTCAACACCAGCAATAAAACTTAATTTACTTAACCATGAAAAGTTTTTACTGGTACACACCACTACAGCGGGTTCTGCATTGCGAATAAAATAATCTAATTCAGCCGATTGATAGGCCGTGTTAAGCGGTAAAAAAACATAACCCGCCCTTAGGGTGGCCAAATATAAAATAACTGCCTCGACCGATTTATCTACCTGAACCGCAATCCTAGAGCCTTTAGCAATATTTAAACTTTCTAAATAATTGGCCATCATGGCACTGGCACGGTGTAAATCTTGCCAAGTGTAAAACAAGCCATCAGAGGTTTCTATAGCAAGCGTTGATTGCTTGATTAAGTCGCTACTTAATAAATTAGCGTAAAGATTAAAATTGTGTTCGCTCATAAATAAAACCTT
>CAZKWC010000025.1:11058-42053 GCA_964556425.1 uncultured Limnohabitans sp.
ATTCGTTCAGGTAAGATGCCAAGAGTTAAAAAGTAGTTCACATCCATCACCCTCAAAATTAGCCCAACTAGCCAATTATTCGCTCATACTAATTAAAAAAATGGAGTTTTTTATGCATCGTGTTGCCATCAGTAGTACCGGTATTTATATTCCACCCTACACCATCACCAACGCAGAATTGGTAGAAAGTTTTAACCAATATGTAGAACTTTTTAATCAAGAAAATGCCCAAGCCATTGCCAATGGCACAGTCACTGCACTCGCTCCTTCTAGTGTTGAATTTATCCATAAAGCCTCTGGCATAGAGCAACGTTATGTGGTGGAAAAAACCGGCATTTTAGATCCCACTCGTATGAGGCCAAAATTACAAGCTCGCCCTGACACACAAATCAGCCTAATGGCCGAGACGGCTGTTATTGCGGCCCAAGAAGCGCTTCAAAAAGCCGGTAAAACTGCAGCCGACATCGACATGGTGATTTGTTCTAGTGCTAATATGCAAAGGGCTTATCCGGCAATAGCCATTGAAATCCAATCAGCGCTTGGCATTAAAGGCTTTGGTTTTGATATGAATGTGGCTTGCTCATCGGCCACTTTTGGCATTGAAATGGCAGTGAACTCAGTGAAATCTGGTGCAGCAAAAGCGGTGTTAATGGTCAACCCAGAACTCACCTCTTCACACTTGGCTTGGAAAGATCGTGACTGCCATTTTATTTTTGGTGATGTGTGTACTGCCGTTATTATTGAACGTTTAGAAAATGCGCCAGCGGGTGCTTTTGAAGTACTAGGCACTCAATGCATGACTACTTATTCAAATAATATTCGCAACAATTCTGGCTTTATGTCGCGCTCTGAAGATCGCAACCCAGATGACCGTGATCAATTGTTTTATCAGGAAGGCCGCAAAGTATTTAAAGAGGTTTGCCCTCTAGCGGCGGAGCATATCAGCTCTCACCTTGAGGTGCATGGCTACACACCTCACGATGTCAAACGTTTTTGGTTACACCAAGCCAATATGGCTATGAACCAATTTATTACCCGAAAAATGTTAGGCCGAGACGCGACTGCCGAAGAAGCCCCTATTATTTTGAATGAGTTTGCCAATACCGCATCAGCCGGCTCGATTATTTCTTTCCACCGCCATCATGAAACTATTCAAGCGGGTGAAGTAGGTGTGATTTGCTCTTTTGGTGCGGGTTATTCAATAGGTAGTGTGGTGGTAAAACGCATGCCATAAAGCATATACCTTCAGCACGAAAACCAAGCTATAGAGTTGAGGATTGAAACATTGTTAGTGAATAGCGCAACTGAGTCTTTAAAATTAAGCAAAAAAAGTAGGGTGTGGGTTCCTGCTGGGAATTGGCCTACCGTGCTTGATTTTTTAGTCAGTCAGTTTGCGCATATTCCTATGCTAGAGTGGCAATCTCGCTTAGCTCTAGGGCTAGTGAGTTGCACTGATCAACACCAAAATAGCCGTGTGTTGGCTGCCAATGACGCCTGCCCCTGCCTTAGCCATATTGAATATTTTAGACAGGTAGCACAAGAGCCTACAGTGCCTTTTGAAGAAACAATTATTTTTGAAAATGAACAAATTGTGGTGGCCGATAAACCACATTTTTTACCCGTTACACCTGTGGGTGCATTTGTAGAAAATACTTTGCAAAGCCGCTTGCAAAAAAAGTTAAACACCCCTAATTTGCAAGTCGTGCACCGCCTCGACCGAGAAACTGCAGGCTTGGTTGTATTAGTGAAAAATCCGCAACACCGAGACGCCTACCAGGCTTTATTTAGAAATCAAGCCATTACAAAAGTCTATGAGGCAGTCGCCGATTTTCGTGCTGACCTGCCATATCCTTATCTGCATGAAAGTTGTTTAGCCAGTAGTGGGCAATTTTTTCTACAAACCGAAATCAACCAGCCCAGTAATAGCGCTACCCTAATCGAAGTAATAAAGGTTTTAAGCCAAAATAAAGCCTTGTATAGGCTAACCCCCTCCACCGGCAAAAAACATCAACTAAGAGTGCATATGGCAAGCTTAGGCATGGGAATTGAGGGCGATCAGTTTTATCCTATTGCTAAAAGCCAAGATTTATCAGATTTTGCATCGCCTTTGCAACTATTGGCTCGCAGCCTTTGTTTTACCGACCCCATAAGCCAACAAAATATGGTCTTTAACAGTCAACAAACCTTGTGCCTAGAAAAGGCTTTAATGCAGTAATACAGTATTCTTGATAAGACTAAAGGAACAATGCCTAAGAGATAATACCTTGGCGACGTAATAAATCGCCCACCAATTCTAAACGCATTAACGGGTTATCTAGCTGCATTAATCTTTGACGAAGTTCAGTAGGTACTCGTAAAAATTGGCACCATCGGTTAGCCACCCAAGAACAATCTTCAAAAAAATAGGGTGAAGCAAAAGGCAAGGCATTGGGCGTTTGAGTTTGTTGGCTTAATTTATTAACCACCACCTGCAAAGCGTCACTTATGTTTTGTAAGTCCGACGGGATTTTGACTTTTAAATCGGGGGCAAAATCAAAGGTTTGTCCCATCCATAAACCAGTGGCTAATTGTTTGGCGCTATCGAGCACAAACCGCTCACCTGCTTCGCAAATAATTTCTAATAAACCAGCTTGCACTTGAACTAGCTGAGTGATATGGGCCAGTGTACCGACTTCAAAAAATGTCTCTGCAACAGTGGGTTGTTGCGGATTAAGGCTAGGGGGTTTAGCCACTTCTGTACCTGTTTTAAGGGTCACCACACCAAAGGGCAAATTAGCCAAATGCTGTTTTTTTACCATGTCTAAATAACGCACTTCAAAAATGCGTAATCGCAACACAGCACCAGGAAAAAGTACCTCTGATAAAGGGAACAGCGGAATGGATGTTAAATTGATCGGTTGAACTGACATCTAGAACTCCACTGTTATCAATATAGGGTAAAACTATCTTCAAAAATAAGTCTGATGAGACCTGTGACTGAACTCAAGTGCAATCAGGCTTAGGCTTGGTTAGAGTTTGAATCAATTTTTAAGCAAATTTTAATTCTCATTGGCATTTTTAGGAGCATTAAAATCCAAGCAAACAGAATGTGCAAACCCGAGACATTAATGAGCTTACGAGTTTTGCTGTGCTTGCCTTATGCAAAGGCAGCACAGAAAACTCATTTTTTATAGCTCAATTAAGCAATTTAAATTTTAAAACTTAGCGCTTACAAAGGCATTCACACCGGCCAAAGCAGCGTCTAGGTTTTCTGGTTGTGTACCACCAGCCATTGCCATTTCTGGTTTGCCGCCACCTTTGCCGCCCACTTGTGCTGCCACAAAATTAACTAAATCGCCAGCTTTTAATTTGCTAGTTAGATTAGCCGTTACACCAGCTGCCAATTGCACTTTACCAGGCTCTTTAGAGGCAAGCACCACCACCGCACTACCTAATTTATCTTTGACCAATTGTAAAATTTCACGCAATGCTTGAGCATCTACGCCTTCTAATTCGGTCACTAATAAATGGTAGTCACCTTGATTTTGTGCACGAGCTGCTAAGTCACCTACTTGTGCTAGAGCTAACTTGCTTTTTAAAGTGCTAATTTCTTTTTCTAAAGATTTCACATGATCAAGCGTGGTAACGACACGTTGTGCTAACTCTTGAGGACCTGTTTTTAAACTAGCTGCAGCTTGATTGACAGTATCTTCTAGGCTTTGCAAATAGCTTAAGGCACCCTCGCCAGTGACGGCTTCTACACGGCGTACACCGGCAGCAATACCACCTTCGGCGACAATTTTAAATAAACCAATATCGCCAGTGCGATTAACGTGTGTACCACCACACAACTCGGTCGTGCTACCAATATCTAAAACACGAACGATATCGCCGTATTTTTCGCCAAACAACATCATTGCGCCTGTGGTTTTGGCCGATTCAATATCCATTAACCTAGCGTGAGTTGCCGCATTATTTAAAATTTCTTGATTGACCCAAGCTTCAATGCGACGAATTTGGTCGTCAGTAAGGGCTGAGTTATGGGTAAAGTCAAAACGAGTACGCTCGGCATTCACCAAACTACCCTTTTGTTGCACATGATCGCCTAAAACATTGCGTAGTGCAGTATGCATTAAATGGGTAGCAGAATGGTTGCGCATAGAGGCAGCGCGTACACCTGCATTTACCTGAGCGGTTACGCTATCGCCTACTTGAATAGTGCCACTCGCTAGGCTGCCGTGATGACCAAAAACATCACTCTTAATTTTTTGTGTGTCGTTTACTTCAAAGCTAAATGCAGGGCTACTAATAACCCCTACATCGCCTACTTGACCACCGCTCTCGGCATAGAAAGGAGTGGTTTTTAAAACAACCACAGCCTCTTGACCGGCTTGTACTTGCTGCACGGCTTCGCCGCCCACATATAAAGCTAATACTTCAGTGGCTTGGCTTAATTGTTCGTAACCTACAAACTCATTGCTAGCACCCGAGTAATCAAGGGCTTTGTCCATTTTAAATTTGCCAGCAGCACGGGCTTGTTCTTTTTGACGCTGCATAGCAGTGTTAAAACCAGCTTCATCTACTTCAAGGCCACGCTCACGGCATACGTCTTGTGTTAAATCAAGTGGGAATCCGTAGGTGTCGTGCAATTTAAAGGCTACATCACCTGCCAAGACCTTAACGCCACCGGCTAAGGCTTGATCTAAAATTTGCATACCAATTTCAAGCGTCTCGTAGAAACGTTCTTCTTCTACTTTTAATACTTCAGTAATGCGTGCTTGGTTATTGGCAATACGGGGGTAAGCGTCGCCCATAATGGCCACTAAATCGGCTACGAGTTTATGGAAGAATGGTTTTTTCTGACCTAATTTGTAACCATGACGTATCGCACGGCGCACAATACGGCGCTGTACATAACCACGACCTTCGTTGCTTGGAATAACACCATCACCGACTAAAAAGGCAGTGGCACGAATGTGATCGGCAATTACTTTTAAGCTGTTGTTGTTGATATCGGTGCAAGCCGTTTCACGAGCCGCCGCTTTAATTAATTTGTCAAATAAATCAATCTCGTAATTGCTGTGCACATGCTGCAAAATAGCCGCTAAACGCTCAAGACCCATTCCGGTATCAACACAAGGTGCCGGTAATGGAACCAAAGAGCCGTCAGCTTGCATATCAAACTGCATAAACACATTGTTCCAAATTTCAATGTAGCGGTCGCCATCTTCGTCTGGGCTGCCTGGAGGGCCACCGGCAATTTCTGGACCGTGGTCATAAAAAATTTCAGAGCAAGGACCACAAGGACCGGTATCGGCCATCATCCAGAAGTTATCGGAGGCGTATTTTCCACCTTTGTTGTCACCAATGCGTACCACACGCTCGGGTGGCAAACCAATTTCTTGAGTCCAAATATTGTAGGCTTCATCATCGTCAATATAAACGGTCGCCCAAAGTTTATCGGCTGGTAATTTATAAACCGTAGTGAGTAATTCCCAAGCCCATTTTAAAGACTCACGCTTAAAATAATCACCAAAACTCCAGTTACCCAACATTTCAAAAAATGTATGGTGACGAGCGGTATAACCAACGTTTTCTAGGTCGTTGTGTTTACCACCTGCACGTAAACACGATTGCACTGATGCCGCTCTTACGTAAGAGCGTTTATCGGTACCTAAAAACACATCTTTAAATTGCACCATACCAGAGTTGGTGAACATGAGGGTAGGATCGTTGCCAGGCACCAAAGGGCTGGTCTCTACAACGGTATGACCTTTTGATGCAAAAAAGTCTAAGAATGTTTTACGAATTTCGGCAACAGTAACAAGGGGAGCGTTTGAAGTCATGGCGAACGGTTACTTAAATTTTTGAAAATAGGGTGATGCTCAAATAGGTTTCTTTTAAAGATCAGTTAACAGCATGGGTACAAGTGGTAATGAACTGATATTGATAAATATCCCGTAAAAATAAAAACGGGATTAATAAACAATACCAATAGTTCGTAACGGTTTGAACCTTACTTGCTGCTTGAGACTTTTGCAAAAACTTTCTTTAAAGAATAAGTGAGCAATAGGCTAGAAAAAAACATTTTAAAAAATACTTTTTTAATCATGCTATTTTAGTGGATGCAACTGCTATATAAGCGCAAAATGAAGCTTTGTTGCAAGACTTATTATGCATATGTGGGGTAATTTTTAAATTGGCACTACCCTATTTAACTAAATGGCACTATTTTTGAGGCCAATTAATCGCAAAATTCTATTTTTACAGTTTAAGAAGGGATTTCCATGAAAAACGCCGATATCAATCAACGCAGAATCAACGCTTCACCCCGTGGTATTGGCGTCATGTGTAATTTTTATGCTGCCAAAGCAGAAAACGCTACCGTGTGGGACGTTGAGGGCAATCAGTACACTGATTTTGCTGCCGGCATTGCAGTGCTCAACACAGGACACCGCCATCCTGCCTTGGTACAAGCCATGAAAGACCAACTCGACTGCTTCACCCATACTGCTTACCAAATTATTCCCTATGAAAGTTCTGTACGCCTTGCTGAGCGTATTAACGAAATCGCTCCCATTGATGGCGCCAAAAAAACTGCATTTTTTACCACCGGAGCTGAAGCCGTAGAAAACTCCATCAAAATTGCCCGAGCCGCAACCGGTCGTGCTGGTGTGATTGCTTTTGCTGGTGGCTTTCATGGTCGCACTTTGTTAGGCATGGCTTTAACTGGCAAAGTGGTTCCTTACAAAGTAGGTTTTGGCCCCTTCCCCTCTGATATTTTCCATGTACCCTTCCCTTCAGAAGTGCATGGCATTAGCACTGAAGACAGCATTCATGCCATTGAAAAACTATTCAAGGCCGACATTGACCCTGCCAGAGTAGCTGCCATCATCATCGAACCGATTCAAGGCGAAGGTGGTTTTTATGTAGCCCCTAATGATTTAATGGTCAAAATTCGTCAAATTTGTGATCAACACGGTATTGTGATGATTGCCGATGAAGTACAAACTGGTTATGGCCGAACTGGCAAACTGTTTGCCATGGAACACTACAGCGTAAAACCCGATTTAGTCACAATGGCTAAAAGTTTAGCTGGTGGTATGCCTTTATCTGCCGTTTGCGGTAAAGCCAGCATTATGGATGCACCAGCACCTGGTGGTTTGGGTGGCACTTATGCAGGTAACCCATTGGCCGTAGCAAGTGCTCATGCTGTGTTAGATGTGATTGCAAACGAAAATTTATTGGCTCGCTCTGAAGCTTTGGGCGCACAATTGCGTCAATCTATTACCGCTTTAAACCACCCTAGTGTGGCTGAAGTACGTGGTTTGGGCTCTATGAGCTCAGTGGAATTTAAAAATGCTAATACGGGTGCACCCAGCCCTGAAATTGCCAGTCAAGTTCAAAAAGCAGCCCTAGAAAAAGGACTTTTGTTATTGACTTGTGGCGTTTATGGCAATGTGATTCGCTTTTTATACCCACTCACCATTCCACAAGCTCAATTTGATGAAGCCTTGGGCATTATTAATCAAAGCATTCAAAGCGTCGCTTAAATTTTAGTTATTTTTAAAGCCTATTTTTATCCCTCAAAAGCCAACCCAAGCCTTTTCGATTGAACGGGTCACGTTGGCTACAGAGTTTGGCAACACAAACGTTGGGTCTTGGTTACAATGGCACACCAAGCAGCTTGTAAAGCTTCATCCGTTTTGGTTTTGTGTTTTATCCATCCTATTGTTTGAGTTCCTTTTTTGAATTATTTTCGGAGACCTCTATGACCACAGCATCACCACTTGCGCAGCTAAAAGATCCTAGCCTTTTTAAAACAGACTCTCTTATTAATGGTCAATGGGTAGCTGGCTCAAGTCGCTTTGAGGTGACCGATCCTTCTAATGGTCAACACCTTACCACTGTCGCCAATTTGGGTGCCCAAGAGGCTGAACAAGCAATTGCTGCAGCCAATGCTGCTTGGCCTGCATGGAAAAGCAAAACCGCCAAAGAACGCAGTATTATTTTGCGTAAATGGTTTGATTTGTTAATGGCCAATCAAGACGATTTAGGCCGCATCATGACTGCCGAACAAGGTAAGCCATTGGCCGAAGCCAAAGGTGAAGTCGCTTATGGCGCCAGCTTTGTAGAATGGTTTGCTGAAGAAGCCAAACGTGTGAATGGCGAAACACTTCCGCAATTCGATAATAATCGTCGTTTATTAGTGCTTAAACAACCCATAGGTGTTTGTGCTGCCATCACACCTTGGAATTTTCCATTGGCCATGATTACCCGCAAGGTGGCCCCTGCTTTGGCCGCTGGTTGTCCTGTCATTATTAAGCCAGCCGAGCTCACACCATTAACTGCTTTAGCTGCAGCTGAATTAGCAATGCGTGCAGGTATTCCTGCTGGCGTTCTTAACATGATTACTGCAGACGCAGACAACTCTATTGCAGTTGGTAAAGTACTTTGTGCAAGCGACGTAGTACGTCACATAAGCTTTACAGGCTCCACTGAAGTGGGTCGTATTTTAATGGCGCAATCAGCTCCTACCGTTAAAAAAATGTCTCTCGAATTAGGTGGCAACGCACCATTCATCGTATTTGATGACGCCGACATTGACAGTGCAGTAGAAGGTGCATTTGCGAGTAAATACCGTAATGCAGGTCAAACCTGTGTTTGCTCTAATCGAATTTATGTACAAGAAGCAGTTTATGAAAGCTTCATCGAAAAATTTGCCGCTAAGGTAAAAACAGCCAAAGTGGGCAATGGTTTTGAAGACGGTGTTAATCAAGGCCCGTTAATTGAAGCTTCTGCGGTTGACAAAGTAGAACGCCACGTGAATGATGCATTAGCCAAAGGTGCACGTCTGTTAACCGGTGGTAAACGTTTAGGTGGATTGTTTTTTGAACCCACCGTGATTGCCGATGCTACGCCAGATATGATGTGCGCCAAAGAAGAAACCTTTGGTCCTTTTGCACCTGTGTTTAAGTTTAAAACCGAACAAGAAGCGGTGGATGCAGCTAACAACACAGAGTTTGGTTTGGCCAGCTATTTTTACAGCCGCGACATAGGTCGTATTCACCGTGTGATGGAAAATTTAGAATACGGCATGGTGGGTGTAAACGTGGGTATTTTAGCCACCGAACATGTTCCTTTTGGTGGTGTAAAACAATCAGGTTTAGGCCGTGAAGGTTCACACCACGGTATGGACGATTACGTCGAAATCAAATATGTTTGTATTGGTGACATTTTAAAATAAACCAAACAAAAGGGTTTTAATCAAGACCCTTTTAGCAGTTGAATTCTGCAAAGCCAAAGGCTTGAAATTTAATTTTCAAGCCTTTGGCTTTTGACTAAACAGGTTTTTTAAAATGCTTAGAGTTAGTCGTCATCACCGCCTCTACCCTCATTTTTACCACTCTCTCGTGACCGATTTAAACCGCGTCCAATAATGTCATGCTCATTGCCACTTCTATGACACTCAACACAGTTTTGGAAGTCACTAATGCCCTCTTCAATATGTTCACGCCTAATCTTATCTAGGCTGTGCTCATGGCAACCATAACAAGTGTATTGTTTGTAATCGTTGCGTGGATGACAGGTGCTACAAGTAGCGTCATGGTGTCTATCTAAGACAAAAAACTTGCTGTGATCAAAGGTGGCAGGTTTCCATGCGGTTTGCTGATGGCAACTACTACAGTTTCCAGTCATTTTTTTATGCATGTCATCGACGGGTGGCTTATGACAAGTTTGACATTCTTTAGCACTTGAAGCGTTTAATAAGGCATGATCGAACTTGCCTTTTTTTATGAATTTAGTGACTCCTGAATGATCGCTATGACAGGCGGTGCAGTTTTGCGAGTTTAAATCTTGATGAAAAGCCACCTTGGTTTTAGGTTCAAAAATTTTAAGACCTTTAGTAGTTAATAAACCAATTTCAGAGGGTTTATGACAGCTAGCGCATTTGGTTTCATCAATGCCAAAAAAAGCCTTATGACAAGCAAAACAATTTTGTTCCATTTCTTTGTGAGCCGGTATTAACTTACCAGGAGCCACCATAAAATGAGGATAGGCAAATACCAATACAGCAAGCGCTGCTAAATTCAGAGCTAAAGCCCATTTAATCCATGGTTTCATTTCCAACCCCAAAATAAAAATATACTCAATATATGACCCAAGGCCAACACCACAAATGCAATAAAAATAGGAATGTGCACCTTGCGCCACTTGGACATTAAATCGAGGGTAGCGGCTTGCCAAAATAGCTCCTGCTGAGCTTCTTGAGCATTTAAACCATCTTGCTGCAAATGCTGGCGCTGCTGTTGAAGCGCTTGTCTTGAACGACCCAATAAAAACTTGCCCACCATACCGCTTAGTACATTGATAGCCATGGCCGCTGTTGCCAACCAGGGCAATATAGAGTTGAAATGAACACCCGAATGCACCAAGACCATTACCGAGCCCAACCAGGCACAATATTCGTGAAAACTCAACCAAGCTTGTGGGCTACCCGATTGAACATATTTTCGTTTACGCAATGAATAAAAAAGCGACAAAATAATCAGCAAGGTGCCAGGAATACCTAAATATCGACCAATCCAAACCAAATTAAAACGGTGAAGCAATGCATCACCCGCTACTGTTGCCCCACCTAATATGAGGGTGGTTAAAAAAAATGGCACTACCAATTGTTTAAAAATAGAAAATTTCATTCAATATCCAATACAACAGAGGTGTTGGCTTTAGGACGACCTACACACACTAAACAACTTCCCGCCTCAGGACTATAGTCTGGCGTTGATTCATACACCACCTCACCTGCTAAAACTTTGGTTTGACAACTACCACAATTGCCCTCTCGGCAGGCGCTATTTACTACAATGCCATGAGACTCTAATAAGTCTAAAATATTGCTGTGATGAGGTTCCCATAAAAGTTGTTTACCCGACTTGAGACCAATAAATTGTGTGTGACCCACTGCTGGTGTTGCTAGGCTTGACTCTAGGGGTTTTTCTATACTAGAGCTCGATATACTAGAGCTCGAATAAGGTGCCACAGTGCTTCGTTTGACACTGGCAGGGCCAAACGCCTCAAAATGAATTTTATTAGCCGGCACGCCCCAACTCTCTAGCTCGGGCACAAGGCTTTCCATAAGGGCACTAGGACCACAGATATAAAAATCAAGTGGTTTAAAAGGCAAAGATTGACGCAATAAACTAAGACTAATTCTTTCTTGTAGCAAATATTTGTCTACGCCTGGCCATTCGAGCAAACCAGCTTGCAAACTTAAAGGTGTTAAATTACTGAGGCAAATTTTGAATTTCACTGCCGTATTTTTTTGTGCTATTGCAAGAAAATGGCCTAATTGCATTACATCATTAAAGTCGCGACTGCCATAAAACAAAAACACTTCACGATGAGGAGTGTTTTGTTGTATGGATTGCAACATACTCAGCATAGGTGTAATGCCAATACCTCCTGCAATTAAAACTACTGGGTCAGTGCCTGGCGTTAAATAAAACTGGCCAGAAGGTGCACGTAAACTCAATACATCACCCACTTGAATATGGTCATGAAAATAATTGGAAACCTTGCCATCGGGTAAATTGGAAAGAGTGGATGCCTTATTTCTTTTAATAGACACACGGTAATACTCTGGATTGGTGGTGTCTGAAAGCGAATAACATCTTGAAATTTTTTCAGTGCCAGCGGGCGAGTTAGCCAGGGGTATTTCTAGGTTAAAGCTTAAAAATTGACCTGGAAAATATGGCGCTAAAGCAAGGCCATCTTGGGGTTTTAAATAAAACGAACAAATACTTTGATTCTTATCTTCGAAAACTTTGCGCTCAACTACAAAGGCCCTTAGCCCATTCCATGCTTTTGTATTGAATTGGCCTTGTGTGTCGGTTAACAGAGGCACTACCGCCTGATGGCCGACCGCTTGTGAGACATTGTGAGACGCAAGCGTTATGGTTATCTGCGGGGTGGCTGTGTCAGAATGTTCTAGGTTGGCATTGCTTGCTGGATTAATTTGTTTAATTTGTTTAAGTTGTTGCCAATAACGCCACCACAACACAATGCCTAAAAGGCACAGTTGTAGGACTAAAACCAATACGATCCACACTATTAATCGACTAAATGTCACGTTAATCCTATTCTTTTAAACAAAACTTGAGGAAGCCATGCGCCAATTGCCAACACTGACACCAATACCCAATGGTAAAAAAGATGAAGCAAGCAACTTTAATTTTGTAATTGATAAAACTACCACTGTACGCCTGTATTCTTAAGATTTCCTGATTCATATCAAACAAACCATATTTGATATTTTTTGTCTGTGCATTAAAATAAAATAAACCTCTTTGGTCGCAGCTTCCACTAAAAAAATGACTTCTTCTGCCACTTCTCACATTCAAGCAACACAAGCTACCTATCCCCTCATAGAGGTCAATCGCTTTAGGCCATCGGTACAGTGGCCTACATGGATTTTAATTTTGACCATCTATAGCAGTTGGCTTGCTCTGGTGCTGAACTTTCAACACTTGCCTTTATGGTTATCTACTTTTTTACTCATTTTGGTAGGTGCTTGGTATATGAGTTTGCAACATGAGTTGCTTCATGGTCACCCTAGCAAAATAACATGGTTGAATCAGTTATTAGGCATTTTGCCAATTGCAGTTTGGTATCCGTATGTCATCTATCGTGACAACCATATCCAACATCACAATGATGAAGACCTCACCCATCCTGAGCTTGATACCGAATCTAATTATTTACCCCCCAATCAATTTCATCAATTAAACAAGTTGCACCAGTTATTTAGATTGGCATTGCGAACTACTTTAGGACGTTTGTTATTAGGGCCTGCTTGGGCTATTTTTCACTTAATAAAGTCCAGTGCACAACAATTATTCAAGGGTAATTTTAAGTATTTAAGCACTTGGTTGATTCACCTTAGTTTGTTAGTAGTTTTACTTGCTGCTCTACAAAAATATGCAAGCATTCCCGCTTGGTATTACGCAGGAGTTATTGCTTACTTTACCTTAGGTTTAGCCATGTTAAGGTCTTTTTATGAACACCGACCTGCTGCTTTGCCACAAGACCGCATCGTGATTAATGAAGCAGGTTTATTTTGGCGATTACTCTATTTAAACAACAACTACCATTCGGTGCATCACGCTTATCCCAAGTTGCCTTGGTATGCGATTGCCAAAGTCTATTGGGCACAACCCGATCAGTGGAAAAATGCCAATCATGGTTTTTTTGTTAATGGGTATTGCTTTTTTTTATTACAACATCTAATTAAACCGGTTGACCATCCCGAGCACCCAGGTTGGGGGCTATAAACTAGCCAATTAAATGAGTTAAACCGAGTTAAAATGGCTCATTACCACTTTAATTAATTACCTCCTATGCTTGCCTCTTTGCCAATGTACCTCGTTACTCCTTTAGCAGTTAATCAGCTATGGGATTGGCTTAAGCAAGACTTAATACAACAGCTTGGCAAGTCTTACCCGCAGTTAGCGCTTTGTGATCTAAAAAGCCCCGACAATTTACATGCCCATTGGCAAGAGCCCAGCTTGTTAGTTAGCCAAACATGTGGGTACCCACTCATGACCGAGCTCAATAAAAAGGTCAATTTATTAGGTAGTTTCGAATATGATGCACCTTATTGCAGCGGAATTTTTTGCAAAAGTGTAGTAATAGCCCAAGCGAATAAATTAAATCATAACTTACTGCGATTTAAAAACACCAAGGTAGCTTTTAACAATCCACAAAGCCAATCGGGCTATAACAGTTTTCGCCACTTAATAGCACCGCTTAGTCAAAATGGTGGTTTTTTTGAAAACTCTATTAGCACTGGAGGCCACAAAGCTTCTGTTCTAGCAGTGCAATCGGGACAAGCCGACATTGCCGCCATTGATTGTGTTACTTACGAAGGGTTTTGTCGTTATGCGCCAGAATTAACGCAAGGGCTTAAAATAATTAACACCACTCAAGCCTACCCTGGCCTACCTTTAATTAGTGCGCTTAACACTCCTACAGAAGTGCTTGATGCATTAAAAAATAGTCTTTCTCGCATACATTTACAAGAGCAGCTCCGCAACACTTTAGCTACTTTAATGATTAAACAATTTAAGCCCTCTAGCTGGCAAGACTATGAGATATGCCTAGAAATGGAAAAAGAAGCGCAAACAATGGGCTACCAATATTTGTAAAAAGCTTTTATAAAGTCTTGATCAATTTTAAAAATGGCTAGCTGTTAATCAGTTTGCCACTTTAAACTTTGTACATGACATCTGCGTCAGATAATAAAAAAACCGGAAACAAAAGTGTTTCTTCTTTGTTCATTTGCTCTGACATTTCGTCGTTTAAATCCATAAACACTTTTCTAAAAGATTTACGAACTTTTTTATCTTCACTTTGCTCAGAGTCTTCGAATTCTGAAACCAACTCAATTAAACTTTGTGTGGTATGGTTTAAATTGATTTCGTGGGTTTTTAACATGACTTGCATGTTGTAACTTTTTTGCTGAGCAAGTTGTGGCTTTAAATACAAATACAAATTCTCATGAATTAAGTGGTCAGTGAGAAGGTTTTTAAAATGATTTAAGCACAGGCCTACTTCTTTCCAGTCGTCATATAAAGCGCACTGTTGAATGTAAGTAGCTGCTTTATAAATGGCTTTGTGTTCTGATTTTAATTGGCTAATAATTTGCCAAGCACTACGCGCCGCAATACTACGAGATGCTTTTTTATCGCCATGATACTCTTTTGCCTGTTTATTAGGGGCAGTTTGAGATTCATGGTGAATACGTTCAAAGTTATCGTTTAGCCAATACATAAGTTCACATTTTCAAGCTAGGACTAAAATTTAAAAATAGTAAGAATATGACTTCTATTGAATTCAATAGGCAAGTTACAAGCAATGCTGATTAAACCCAATAATGCCGTCACATTCCCAAAACTAAATTTTATTCAAAAGCTTGTAACAAAAGTTGATATTTGAGGAAGCTTTATTTCAATTAGTAAAACTATAAGAATCAAAGAAAGCTTGTACTTAGGACATTTACTATAAAGTGTAAAAACTAATATAAAAATATTGCTTTAATAATTTTCAACTATTTTTATTACGCTTTAATTGCAAAAATAAAAACAATAATTGTTAACTATTTTTAACACAAATTTTTAGCATGATGGCGTAAGTGATCCTCTATAAAACTACTAATAAAATAATAACCATGATCATAACCCTCATGAAAGCGTAACGTCAATACTTGTCGCACATTTTCGCAAGCTTTTTCAAATAATTTTGGATTTAACTGATTGTCCAAAAATTTATCAGATAAACCTTGGTCGATTAATATGGCACTATCGAGTAATGGGCTGTTTCGTTTTTGCATTAATGCAGTCGCGTCATGTGCTTGCCATAAAGCTTGGTCTGCGCCCAAATAAGCGGTAAAAGCTTTTTCACCCCAAGCACATTGTGTAGGAGCACAAATAGGAGCAAAAGCAGACAAGGATTTTGCCCAATCTGGATATTTAAGCGCTAAGGTTAAAGCACCATGACCGCCCATAGAATGACCAAACAAACCCAATTTGCTTAAATCAATGGGTAACTCGGTGGCTAATAATGGCATTAATTCATCATGCAAATACGACTGCATACGATAGTGCTCTGACCAAGGGGCTTGGCTTGCATCTAAATAAAACCCTGCGCCTAGCCCTAGGTCCCAAGAATCTGCCTCGCCAGGCACCTTAGCGCCTCTAGGACTGGTATCGGGGCATACCAAAGCCAATCCTAGCTCGGCTGCCAAGCGTTGTGCTCCAGCCTTTATCATAAAAGTTTCTTCAGTGCAGGTAAGGCCAGCTAAATATAACAATACCGGTACTGCTTGTTGTTGGTGTACCGCTACAGGAGGTAAATAGACTGAAAATTTAGCTGGCAAACCCAATTGTTCAGAATTGACTTGATAAAACCTTTGTACACCACCAAAGCAGCCATGTTCGCTTAATAATTGCATAAATATTTTGCTTCCAAAAAATAAAAAAAGTTGAACTTTATGTAGCGACAATAGGTTTCGCAAGCGACTAGCTGCGAGCTACTGACCGTATAAAGTTCAACTCATAGACTTGTAAAAAAGTATGGTTAACCGCCTAATCGGCTAGGCTTAAAACAAGACCACCCCTCGGATTGATTCACCACTTTTCATTAGATCAAAACCTTTGTTAATGTCCTCTAGTGGCATGGTATGCGTAATAAGGTCATCAATATTAATTTTGCCCTCCATATACCAATCGACAATTTTAGGTACATCGGTACGGCCTCTTGCGCCACCAAAAGCCGAGCCCTCCCATTTACGGCCAGTCACTAATTGAAATGGGCGGGTACTAATTTCAGCACCTGCCTCTGCTACCCCAATAATAATACTGCGACCCCAACCCTTATGAGTACACTCTAAGGCTTGGCGCATCACTTGTGTATTACCAATACATTCGAAACTGTAATCGGCTCCGCCATCGGTGAGTTGCACAATGGTATCGACTACGTTCTCCACTTCTTTAGGGTTAATAAAATGGGTCATGCCAAATTTGCGGGCCATTTCTTGGCGTGCAGGGTTGATATCTACACCAATAATTTTATCGGCACCCACCATTTTGGCGCCCTGTATTACATTTAAACCAATACCGCCCAAACCAAACACCACTACGTTGGCGCCCGCTTCTACTTTGGCGGTAAATAAAACCGCGCCAATACCGGTGGTAACGCCACAACCAATATAACAAACTTTGTCAAAAGGGGCATCGGAGCGAATTTTAGCTAAAGAGATTTCAGGGGCGACGGTGTAATTACTAAAGGTAGAAGTGCCCATATAATGGAAAATTGGTTTTCCATCTAAGCTAAAACGACTGGTGGCATCGGGCATTAAACCTTTGCCTTGAGTACCACGAATGAGTTGGCACAAATTGGTTTTGCGGCTCAAACAGAATTTACATTGACGGCATTCGGGGGTGTAGAGTGGAATCACATGATCGCCCTTTTTAAGGGTGGTAACACCTGGGCCAACGTCTACCACTATGCCAGCACCTTCATGGCCTAAAATAGCCGGAAAAATACCCTCTGGGTCGGCGCCCGAGAGGGTGTAATAATCGGTATGGCAAATACCTGTGGCTTTAATTTCAACTAACACCTCACCGAATTTTGGCCCTTGTAAATCAACGGTTTCAATGGTGAGTGGCTTTCCAGCTTGCCAAGCAACAGCGGCTTTAGTTTTCATAGGAGTTAAGAATAAAAGTGGAACAAAATAATGTTCAAACTATACTCTTAACTCCAACAAAAATAACTAAAAACTAGCTTTTTTTAAGGAATTTATTTAGTTGGCAACTCTTTAAGAATAGCTGGATCAAAAGGAGTACGAGTAAAAATTTCACGCACCATAGGAGCAAAATAACTTAAAGGTTTGCTTGGATAGTTAGGATCAAATGCGGCTTGGTCGTAAAGCTCTACAAAGCGCTGGGCAGAATCAAACCAAGGATGATCTTTATAAGCCAAATGGCCTTTGTCATCTAGGTTGTAATGATGGGCGTAATATTGCATTTGAAACAAACCATGCATTTCAATCACCCATGCCACCTCTGCACGTACATATGGACGCAATACACTAGCGGCCATTTGTGAATGATTTTGTGGTGCTAATTCATCGCCAATATCGTGTAGCAATGCTGCCACAATCATTTCTTTGTCGGCACCATCGGCTTCAGCACGAGTAGCACTTTGAAGAGAATGTTCTAGGCGACTAATTTGATAGCCCTGCAAAGTACCACCTAAGTTTTCAACACTTTTTAATAAGCGCTCTGGCAAACCTAAAATATATTGAGCCTCTAATTTGTGTAAAAACTGATACTCTTCATAAGTACCATCTTTCATTTGGGTAAATTCGACTTTGTCCATTTTTTACTCCTATTGGTATAAGGTCATACCGATCAACAAAATTATTTTGCAGCCAATTTACGTGCCAACACACGGTAATGACTACGTGGCGCATCTCGGTCAATGTAGCAGCCTTGCAACTGCCTGTGACCTTCTTGCGGGTTAAACTCGGTGCGACCATGCAATACACGGTTGTTATCAAACATCATGGCCTCGCCGCTTAATAAGCGGAAACGAATTTCATAAGCAGGGTCGTCAAATAAGCGTCCCATTTCTTGTCTAGCCTGATGGAAACGTTGGGTATCATGCTCGGACATTAAACCAATATCATCTAACCTTGGGCTATACAAAACACCTAACATTTTGCCATTACCATCGACTTCAATCATAGGAGAAATATTCACCAAGAATGTAGTGGGGTCTTGGAATTCAAAACGCACTGGTACGGTACACAATAATTTAAAGCCTTCAGGGTCTTGACTTCGCACTGTTTCAGCCACAGACAAACTATCAACTAAAGTAGAGTCGCCACCACTGGTTTCGTTTTGTAAACATTGCAAAATTTGAATGCCAGGTGTGGGGGTACGATAAGGATTGTCGGTGTGAGGGCCAATAGCCACTGGGCGATAAGCTAAATCGTTAGAGTCTGGCCTTGAATACACTTCAAAATACGGACCAAAGTTAGTATCGCGAATATAACCAAACTGATTGGCAATATCTATAATTGAATCACGATTGGTGGGCGTATCGGTCAGGATTAAAAAACCGTATTGGATGAATTTTTCAAGTGCTTGAAAAAACACTTTTTCATCTTTTACAATTTCTGGCCAGCTAAATTTTGGTGGGTTAACATCTGCTTTCCAAGGAATTTGCGAAGGCATATCTTCTGTCAAATTCACCCTATCTAGCAAATCAGCCACCTTAAAAATACCGGTGTAGCCATCACTAAAACCCAATAACAAATCATCACCTTGCCACTGGGCGCTTTGTAATGATAAGTTGGTAGGCAACTGATGGGGATTAAATAGACGTTGGCGGGTCACTAAATCGCGTTGCTCGGGATCAAAAGTTTGAGCTCTAATCCATAAGGCAGGCAAATGGCGCTGCGTGCCAGCATCATCTAAAAATAATTGGTAGCATTGGCTATTATTTTGAATCGAAATTTTTGACATGATCAACACCTAGTTGGAATTATTCGGCAACTAACTCTGTGGGGTAACCAGGGGCACGTAAGTCAATGCCACAAGCTTGTTCTAACATTTTGACCACTTCTGGCGATTGAGCTTCGCTACCAAACAAACCACGCGCACGTCTAAAGATTTGTTGTGTCATACCGCCCAACTCTAGGGGTACATTCATTTCTTTGGCAATATCGTTCACCAAGCCTAAATCTTTACAAGCCAAGTCCATGGTGAACTTCACGTTGTAACTACCACTTAAGATGAGTTTAGATTCTGTTTCGTGAACAAAACTATTACCTGAACTAGCACGAATCGCACGGTAAGTTGCATCGGGGTCAACACCATAAACAGCTGGCAACATCATGGCTTCGCCAGCGGCTACCAAATGGATGAAGGCCAACATATTGGTGACTACTTTTACCACTGAGGCGTTACCCATTTTGCCCATGTAAATAGTTTGGCCACCCATACAATCTAAAATTGGCGCAACGTGTTTTGCAGTAGCTTCATCACCGCCTACTAAGACGGTAATTTCGCCAGATTCTGCTAAATGCACACCACCTGTTACAGGGCACTCAAGAACTTGAATGCCTTTAGCGTTAGCCGCTGCATTTAAGCGTTGCAAGTCGTGCAAATCGGTGGTACTCATTTCAATCCAGATGCCACCAGAGGCGAGGTTATCAAATACACCATTGGCGCCTTCTACTACTTTACGGGAAGCGGCAACTGACGGTAATGCGGTAATTACAACGTTTGCATCTTTACATGCATCGGCTACGGAGTCAGCCCAAGTAGCACCTTCGCTTATCAAACGTTTAGCACTGTCTTTGTTAAGGTCAGTAACCGTCACATTAAAACCATTTTTAGTGAGGTTATGACATAAAGGCTCGCCCAAATTACCTAGGCCAATAAAAGCAATTTTGAATTGTGAATGCATGTCTAAACTCCAAAAATTAAATCGTTAAATAAGAAAGCAGCAGTAGCAATTGATTGGTACTGATTATTTTAAAAAGTACTGAAGTGTGGCAAAAATAACCCTAGCTGACAATTAAAAGAACCGTAGTTGCTAAATTAGTAAAACTTATAGCTAACTAATGCATACAATACCCCAAACAAAGACCTAAAAGCTTTAAACACCCCTTATCTTATTTTTGAGATTGTTTGATACGCATTGCCAATTATGAACCATGCTTTTTCCAAAACCAAACGATTACCGCCCCTTAATTGGTTAAGAGCTTTTGAAGCGTCTGCACGTAGTCTGAGTTTTACTACCGCTGCCGAAGAGTTACACATGACTCAGTCGGCGGTGAGTCAACAAATTAAAAGTCTAGAGCATGCCCTGGGTAGAACCCTGTTTTTAAGGCGTGTAAGGGGCCTAGAGCTCACCGAAGACGCCCTTGCCTACCTACCTACAGTGCAAGCTGCTTTTAGCCTGCTAGCGCAGGGTACAAGCGAATTAACTGGGCGCAACCAACCTCATGTTCTAGAGTTGCAATCGAACCTGTCGTTTACGATTTTTTGGCTCACTCCAAGATTAGAAAAATTTTTAGAAGCCAACCCTTGGGTACAATTAAATTTAGCGACGCCTATTTGGGCGCAAGACAAACCTAGTAGCACTGCTGCGCTAGAAATTTTATTTGGCCAAGGTCAATGGGATTCTAGAGTGGGTAAAAGGTTAACCCAAGAAACCTTGTTTCCAGTTTGTTCGCCTAGTTTGGCAAAAAAAATCAACTCCATTGATGATTTGTTAGAGCAAAGATTATTAGACTTACCCGGCACCTTAGAGAGCTGGGAGCATTACCTAGAAAGTTATCCTCACTTAGCTAGCAAAACTAAAAAAATACCAATGGTGCATAGAGTGAGCACTTGGTCAGTGAGTTTGCAGTGGGCAAAAGCAGGTCTGGGTGTGGCATTAGCCCATGACACTATTGCCAAAGATTTATTAGAGAGTGGCGAATTAATAAGGCCACTTGCCTTTAGTATGCCCATGAAAGAGGCCTATTATTTAATTGCCCCCGAGGGCTTAGAGACGCATTCAGCGGCGCATACTTTTAAACAATGGTTGTTAGCCGAAATGGAAAAACCGGGCAAAGGCGCCGCCAACAATAAAGCTCGAGTGTAGAAAAGGCTTGAATAACACAAAACCATACAAAAACGTTTTTTGTTTAAATATGCCAAGCCATTTCTCTTTTGTTAACTTTACCTTTGCCCAATTTATTTTTAAAATACAGTGCGCTAAAAAACAATTAATACGGCATGATAACTAATCGGGTTTGCGTAAACTCAAGCATACCATGTTTGCCATCATCGCCGCCTAAGCCTGATTTTTTCCAACCTGCATGATAACCCTGATAGGGGTCAGCAGGAGTACGGTTAATATACAACTCGCCAGCCTCTATTTCGTTGGCAAACAATTGTACCGTACGGTAGTCTTCTGTGTAAATAACACTCGCCAAACCGAACTGATGATCGTTGGCTAACTCTAAGGCTTGTTCGAGCTGAGTGTAACTTAAAATTGGCAAAACTGGTCCAAAAATTTCTTCACGTACAATTTCCATATGTTGTTGTACACCGCTTAACAAGGTAGCAGGATAAAAATTACCAGCACCTTCTGGCAACACTCCACCACATTCTAATTTAGCACCTTCTGCAATGGCTTTTTCGACCATAGCATGGGTTTTTAGTTGTGCGGCACGGCTGGCCAATGGACCCATTAAATCGGCTTGATTGGCACGATCACCTACATGCCTAGCTTGCATTTTTTCTTTGATTTTTGCCAATAAAGCATCATGAATACTTTCGTGTGCATAAACCCTTTCTACCGCTGTACACAATTGGCCACAGTGAGTAGTGCGAGAGCGCACAATATCAGAAGCTGCTTTGTCTAGGTCTGCACTAGGGGTAATAATGGCGGGAGTTTTCCCACCCAATTCAAGCGAAGTTTTAGCAATATTGACCTTGGCATATTCCATCATCATTCGGCCTGCACCTACACCACCGGTTAAGGTGAGCATGGTAACTTTTGGATGGGTACACATGGCCTGTGCTTTATCGTGATCCATAGTCATAATATTGACCAAACCAGCAGGCATGCCAGCGGCTTCAATGGCTTTAGCAATTTCAAAAGCACTACTTGGTGTGTGATTACTAGGACGCACTACCACTGCATTGCCCGCAATTAAAGCCGGAGCAATTTTACGTAGCAAGGTATAAACTGGATAATTAAACGGAATTAAGCAAGCCACCACACCCATAGGTTCGCGGTGCAAAACCAAGTTCTCGTTGGGTGAGTCGCTAGGGATGACTTCGCCCTCTATGCGCCTAGCCCATTCGGCATGGTAACGGGTAACTTCAGCTGCATAAACTGCTTCATTTTCTGAGTCTTCTAGGCTTTTACCAGATTCAAGTGCTAAAGCTTTACCAATCGCATTTTTGTGTGCGACTAAGCTGTCGGCCATTTTACGGAGCATTTCGGCTCTATCAATGGCAGTGCGTTTACGCCACAATTTTTGCGCTTTAGCTGCAGCATCACAAGCCAATTGCACCTGCTCGAAACTAGCAGCAGAAACGGTCGCAATAATTTGGTTGTTGGCTGGGTTTTCAACGGTAAATGGATTGGCTTGATCATTGCCCAACCACTCACCATTGATGTAATTTAAGTATGCATTCATATAAAAAGCCAATCGGCAATGGATAAGTAAAAATAATTAGTCGCCATGTACAAAAACCAAGCAATGTACACGGCTATTGAATGCAAAGATTTAGAAGTAACCTAATGGCGTTTGTGCCATTTCTAAATGTAGTTTATCGCCTTCATAAGGATGAGCCAAAGCCACTTCTTCGTTCAGCTCTACACCTAAGCCCGGCTCGCTTGAAGGAATCACATAACCATCTTCCCACTTCAATGGCTTTTTAAGCAACTCGGCATGGAATCCACCAAACTTTTGAATACTCTCTAGGATTAAGAAGTTAGGAATACAAGCGCCTAATTGAATATTAGCGGCTGCCACAATAGGACCACAATACAAATGCGGTGCAATTTGTGCGTAATGGGTTTCTGCCATAGCAGCAATTTTTTTGCCCTCTAAAATACCGCCTACTCGGCCCAAGTTAGGCTGCAAAATAGAAGCTGCGCCGGTTTGTAATACCCTAGCAAACTCATACTTCGAACACAAACGTTCGCCAGTAGCTACTGGTATGCTGGTGTAATGCGCTACCTTGGCCATTTCTTCTGGCATTTCAGGTGGGGTTGGCTCTTCAAACCACAATGGTGAATAAGGCTCTAATTTTTGCGCTAAACGCTTAGCTCCTGAAATAGTAAACTGACCATGTGTACCAAATAAAATATCGGCTTTAGTACCTACGGCTTCACGAATCAGGCGACAAAATTTTTCGCTTAATTCCATGCGCTCTAAGGTGGGTTGGCGTGGATCAAACACAGAATAACCACCAACAGGGTCTAATTTAAGAGCCGTAAAGCCTTGCTCTACATATTCAACTGCACGCTCGGCAGAACGGTAAGGGTCATCATAAAAAGAATCATCTTCGCCTTCACCAGGGTATAAATAGGTGTAAGAGCGAAGTCTTGGGTTAACCAAACCACCTAATAAATTGTAAACCGGTTGGTTAAGCGCTTTACCCACAATGTCCCAACAAGCCATTTCAAGGCCACTGAATACACCTTGAACCGACACATCTGGTCGCAAGGTAAAGCCAGCGCCATGGGCTTTGCGCCACATGGTTTCAATTTGTTTAGGATCGTTGCCTTCAAAAATACGACCAAACATATCTTCGGCCATAGCAGCAATTACTTTAGGACCAAAAGTGGCGGCGTAAATTTCGCCAATACCCTCTATACCGCAAGCAGTGGTGAGTTTTACAAACACAAAATAACGTCCACCAAAAGCAGGAGGAGGGTTGCCAACAATAAAGGTTTTAATAGATTGAAGTTTCATGATGTTTTTTGAAAATAAAAGTTAAAAATAATAAAGCGGCGAACTAAACTAGACTCAATATTGCTTTAGCACCCATGTGGGCAATTAAAGTAGTAGGGGCATGTGTATTACCAGAGGTAACGGTAGGCATTACAGAGGCATCAACCACAAATAAAGCTTCTAGGCCATGCACTTTTAATTGTGGGCTCACCACTGAATTGGCAATGTTAGTACCCATTACACATGTTCCTACTGGGTGATAACAAGTGCTAGCGCGTTGGCGGAAATCTTCTAATAATTGCTCGTCTGTCATGGGCAAACAATCGGGGGCTATTGGGGCTTTGATTAAACCTTTTATAGCTGCTGATTGCGCTAACTGTTGAATTAAACGGCCCCCTTTAATGGCTGCTTTTTCATCTTCTGGATGGGATAAATAATTAGGCGTAATAGCAGGCGCATCTTGCATACTGACGCTAGTGATTTCTACTTTACCTCGGCTTAATGGGCGACAAGGTTGGTAACACAAAATAAAGCCAGCAAATTTATCGGGAATAATATGAGTGGATTTACCAGATGAAGACAAAGTGTAGGTGATAGGATTGCAATACAACTGCATATCGGGACGCTCTTGCTCGGGTGCTGATTTAACAAATCCACCACACTGATTCACGCTAATCGAGAGCGGACCTTTTTGACCGAACACATATTTCATACCCACCCATAATTTACCCCACCATGGACTTAATAAATTATTTAAAGTAGGCTGTGTGGATTTGTAGTAATAACTCATGGCCAAGTGGTCTTGCATATTTTGACCTACTTGCGGTGAATCGAGCACCACAGGAACACCTACCGCATTAAGCAAGGCCGCAGGCCCCACACCAGAGACCTGTAAGAGCTGTGGGCTTTGAATAGCACCACTGGCCAAAACCACTGCACGACGGGCTTTTACTTGAACCGTTTGGCCATTGTGTAAATATTCTACCCCTACAGCAATATTACCTTCAAATAGAATTTTTTGTACCATTGCTTTGGTTTGCAATTGAGCCTTACCGCGTTTTAAAGCAGGTCTTAAAAATGCATCGGCTGCCGACCATCGACGACCTTTATAGGTATTGATTTGATAACGACCCACCCCTTCTGGAGAGTTACCATTAAAGTCATCTGTAAAGTGCAAACCAGCCTGTTTTGCACCTTCAAAAAATACTTGCTCGGTAGGGTGTAATTGATCTTTTACATCGCTTACATATAAAGCGCCCTTGCCCTTATCTTGACTGGTAGTTTGACCACTAGAATTGACTCGGTGCTCGATGGATTCAAACAAGGGTTTGACATCGGCCCAAGACCAACCTGAGTTGCCCATAGCGGCCCAATCGTCATAGTCAGTGGGCAGACCACGGGCCCAAACCATGGCGTTAATAGAGCTAGAGCCGCCTACCACCTTACCCCTTGGAAAATAAATTTGACGTTGGTTTAAACCATTATCGGGTTGGGCCATAAACTTCCAATTGACTTTTTCGTCATAAAAAGTTTTACCGTAACCAATAGGCACTTTAATCCAAACTTGTTGGTCAGAACCACCCGCCTCTAGCACCAAGACGGAACCCCCATTGGGCCCATCACTTAGTTTGTCGGCTAAGACACAGCCCGCTGAACCGGCTCCTACAACAATAAAGTCAAAAGTTTTTGTTTCCATAAGATGATTTTAGTTTTTGAAAATTTTTAAAACCTGCAGTTAAGGTTTTTTATCGGTAAAGCCAATTGAATCAATGAGGCTTGCAATAGTCGATTGAACAGGTGTAGGTTTAGACTCTTTTTGTACCCTAGGATCAAGGTGCAAAGCCGCTTGTGAACTACCCGCCTCCATAAGCACATAATTTTTGTGCCCTGTACTAGCGATTTGATCCGGTCTGCGGGTAGCAATAAAATACCAAGTCAATAATGCTAACAATGCGAGGAAAATTGCAAAATAAAGCATTAAGCCTTCTTCGCCGGCAAACTCCATTACCGTACCGCCTAAGGTGGGGCCAATAGTGGCGCCTACGCCATATAAAAGTAATAGGCCACCGGTCACTTCCAGGGTTTTGGCAGGATCAATTAAATCGTTGACATGGGCTACCGCTACCCCGTAAACCGCAAACATCAGGCCACCTAAAGCAACCCCTAAAAAGATCAGATAATTTTCGTGTTCGCGGGCAAAATAAAATCCTAAAGCTGCTAAGGCTGCACCAAAAGCACAAACCCAAAATAAAACCCAACACCTATCGTGACGGTCAGAATAATGGCCAATCGGCCATTGAAAAGCTGCACCGCCTAAAATAGTGGCGGCCATAAATGTAGCAATACCACTGGCACTAAAACCTACACCGTGGCCAAACACGGTGCCCAAACTATAAAAAGCGCTGTTTAATAAACCTGAAAAAATAGCGGCTACCACACCCACCGGCGAGACATAAAAAAGCTCTTTGAAACTAAAAGCGGGCGACTCTACGGCTTCGGGCTCATCGACTGGCGTTAGAGTGAGGGGTAATAAAGCAAACGAAAATAAAATAGAAACTAGGGCAAAGGGTAAAAAACTTTTTTTATCGCCCACTAAAATCATCCATTGACCAATGGCGCTCGCAATACCGCTAATTGCCATGTAGGCGGCAAACACCTTGCCCCTAATAGAGGTGTCGGCAACTACGTTAAGCCAACTTTCAACCACAATATAAAGGCCAACCAAACAAATGCCGGTGACTAAACGAAGTACACCCCAGTATGCTGCGTTTTGCCATAACAAGTGCAAAATTGGCAAAGTAGAAAGCAAGGAAGCCATGGCGGCAAAGGCTCTAATATGACCCACCCGCCTGATGATAATAGGACAAACAAAAGTGCCTAAAACAAAGCCCGCAAAATAGGCCGAGTTAATTAAGCCGGTAATCATGGGGGTGAACTTTGCGTCACCTGCCCTCACACCAATGGCAGAGAATAAAAGACTCATGCCGACCACCAACATGGCCACACCGCTTAATAAAGAAATAACGGGCAATAAGAGTTTACGCACTTGAAACCTTTAACAAAAATCCCACTCAAACACATTATGTTTTAGCTAACATTTCTGCATTCTTACATGAAGGTTACCATAGGCACAAGTCCCCTCCTTAACCAATGACGACAAAAGAGGCGTATTTATCGACTTTAGTAAAGCACTTTGATTAAGTCAATTGAATGTAGTTAACTCAGCTAATTTTAAAAGTGGGATGAAAAAAAGGGGCCTAAAGGACCCCTAGTTAAAATTATAAAAAAAATTAGCAATTAAGCAATTGTTTCAGCTTGAGTTTTGGCACTGCTGGCCTGTTCTGTACTTGCGCAGGCATGATCGGGCTCACCACAAGCGGCCTTGGAGGCTCTTGCCAAAGCTTCTGGGTTGTTAATGCTGCCAGTCGTAGCATCGAAGCCAATTTTAATTAGATGGCCCACCAAGGCTGCATCCATTGCGTCAGCGTGATGTTCAAACCACAAGCCCAATTCATGCGCCACAATTCTTAAGACTTCAAGGTCACCTTCATCATAGCGGTCAAGGGCTTGTTGCATCACATCAAGCACCATTGTGTGTTGCATAGAATGGCAATGAAAACTGGCGAACTCGGTGGCCTGCATCCATTGGTCTTCCATGCCAAAATGCACTTTGGTATGGGCAAGCAATTCTAAATAAAGGGTTCTTAATTGAGCTTCGGGTGCGCTTGCAACAGTGGCCAAAAGTGCAACAAATTCTTGATGCGTTTGATCAACTTGCGGCATACCTAATACCAAATTTTCAGACCATTGAAGTTGTGCCATAAACCGAAGATTCCTTAATTTTGACGAGGAGTAAAGTTGCGAATACCACGCTTAGTAGTAATTTGCATAAACACAGTAGGTGCACCACTGGCAGCGATTTCATCAATTTTAGCTTTTAATGCACCAAAATGTACATCTTGCGCAGTTTCTTGGGTTACACCCACTAAACATTCAAAATCCCAAAAATCTACGCCTAAAGGCAAGCCTTGCTGACGTTCACGTTTAATGTGTTTACCTAAATCATGCTTGATGGAATCTACAATTCGATCGACATTTTTGCCAGCGACTATTAGGGGATAAGTTTTTTTCACAGTTTTACTCAATTTTAGTTATTAGAGAATTTTATAAAGGTATAAGACCTTTATAAAGAAAGTTGGAAACAAGGACTCTTTTTGTACCACTCTTAACTTAATGCCATAAAGGGGCTTAAAAGGGGTGCCATAAAGCCCATTAAGGGACAGTTTAATAAGCCAAGCTTACAAGCTGCATGCCTAGAGACCAAAAGCGTTTGTGTTTTTTGATTTTTAGCTTGGGTGAATGGTTGCATCACAGAACAGGCTAAGGCCTTTATTTTTGATTCACAGCGAAAGCCTTCGCTGTAAGCAAGCAACACAAGGCTAGATTATCCATGTTATGCGTTGTTTAAGTTCAATTATCCACAAAATTACAGCGTATTTAGCCGATTTTGCCTTGATTGTGAGCAAGTCGTCGTAAACTGTGTACTATTTTACCCTTAACAGCATTTCTTACTTTCGGATTGGTTTCTTATTCAATGACTTTGCACTCTTTTCTTGAGCTTGGCCTAGACCCACAAATTTTAACGGCAATCCAACAAAAAAACTACCAAACTGCCACTCCCATTCAAGCTCAAGCCATTCCGCTGGTATTAAAAGGCCGTGACTTATTGGCCCAAGCGCCTACTGGTTCTGGTAAAACAGCTGCCTATGTTTTGCCTTTAGTGCAAAAATTAATTTTAAACAAAAATCAAATTAACAACTTTGGCTTAGCAGAGGCTGGTGGGCGGGTGGTTAAAACGCTTATATTAGCCCCTACCCGAGACCTTTGCGCTCAAATTGGCGAGACCATTCAAAGCTTGTGTAAAAACATGCAAACCTCGATTAAGTTAGCCACCGTTTACGGTGGTGTTTCTATTAATCCCCAAATGATGCACTTAAGAGGTGGGGCCGATATTGTGGTGGCTACACCTGGCCGACTGTTAGATTTACTTGAACATAACGCTTTAAAAATTGACCAAGTACAACACTTGGTACTTGATGAAGCAGACCGTTTATTAGACATGGGCTTTACCCAAGAGCTCAATGAAATTTTTTATTTATTGCCTAAAAAGCGCCAAAACCTTTTATTCTCCGCCACATTTCCCGACGATGTGAATGAGTTAGCAGATTTTTTACTAAAAAATCCTGCCTCTATACAAGTAGCGCCAGTAGCGGCATCACAGGCGGCCATATCGCAAAAAGCGTTTTTAGTTGACATCAAACATCGCACACAATTACTACGCCATTTAATTGAAATGAATCATTGGCAAGGGGTACTTGTTTTTGTGGCAAGTAAACACCGCGCCGAAGTAGTAGCAGAAAAGCTGCGTCGTGCCCGTATTTATGCCGAACCTTTTCATGGCGAATTAAGCCAAGGCAAACGAAGCCAAGTATTAGCCGACTTCAAAGCCAAGCGCTTAAAAGTAGTAGTGGCCACCGATGTCGCCTCTAGGGGTTTAGATATTGCTGAGCTTCCGGTTGTGGTCAATTACGACCTGCCCCGCTCTGCCACAGATTATGTACACCGAATTGGTAGAACGGGCCGTGCAGGTTTAACTGGCCTAGCATTAAGCTTTGTTACACAGCAAGACGCTGCCCATTGGAAGTTAATTCAAAAACGCAATGAAGTGGCTATCGAGCTAGAACTTGAAGCTGGTTTTGAACCCAGCGAAGAAAATAATGACACGACTGATGATGTCGCAGAAGAGCTGCACCCCAAAGAAGAAAAGTTTGCCTTTACCCCTAGGGTGCCAGTGACACCTGTAGTACTTGACCCCAACGGCGGTGTAAAAGGCCGTAGGCCAAGCAAAAAGGACAAACTAAGAGCACAAGCGGCTTCTGAAAATAAGCCGGGCAAATTAAGCAAATAATTGGAGCATCACAATACCAATTATGACCATGCTAATGGCCATAAGCCTTAGCATGGAGGCCGACTCACCAAACATGAGCAAGCCTACAATAGCAGTGCCTGCCGCCCCAATGCCAGCCCACACCGCATAGGCCGTGCCAATGGGAATAAGTTTTAAAGACAAACTCATGAGCCATAAACTGAGTGCTGCCGAAACAATGGCAACTATTGAATAAATAGGTTTGCTAAAACCATCTGAATATTTAAGGCTAATAGAAAATAAAATTTCTAGGCAACCCGAAACTAAAATAAGTAACCAGGCTGAAGATATCGTTTGTACTGCCAACATAAAACCGCACTTTAAAAAGTAAAAATTGATTTTAGATTTAAATAGCGTAGTTGGCAACCAAGGCTTAATTTTAGTTAGCTCAATAACCAAGCTTTTAATTTTTCAATTTCTAGAGGGGTCATGCCGGTAGCGGGGTCACATGCGATTAACTGCGGACAGCCAACTGGAAACTCTATCACACTATCGTCTAAGGCGCACCAATCTTGCGGGTTAGATATTTCATGCAAGTCGCAATAGGCCACAATTTCATGGTAACGCCCCAATCGGGTTAAGGAGTCTTTACCCGTTATGCCCACCACATTTTGGGCGACGGTAGGAGGCAATAAAGCCAATAACTCGTGACGTTTGTAAAAAGAACGCCAGGTAGAGGAAACCACAATATCGAATGTGGTTTGTTGCATTAAATCCTCTAACAAAAAACTCTTGTTAAACAATTGGTCTTTGGTGGCGGTATTGGCATGCAATACCCCATCAAAGTCTAAAAATAAAGTTTTTGTCATATTCAGTTTTTATTTTAAAAAAGGTGCTGAATAGTGTACTTGCCTAGACCTAAACATTAGCTATTTTTTAACTGCTTTTTTAAATCATTGATTCGTTCTTTTGCCAACAAAGCTAAAAGTTTGCTTTCATTTTGTTTGGCCACTTTGGTGTATAAAGTAATAGCCGTTTTAAAATCTTTTTTTACAC
>CAZKWC010000026.1:0-4201 GCA_964556425.1 uncultured Limnohabitans sp.
CCTAGCGCTTAAGACCAATCTAACACCACTTTTCCAGATTGACCAGAAGCCATAATTTCAAATCCCTTTTGGAAGTCTTTCATTGGCATTTCGTGGGTAATCATGGGGGTTAAATCTAGGCCAGACTGAATAAGACTGGCCATTTTGTACCAGGTTTCAAACATTTCTCGGCCATAAATACCTTTAATGACTAGGCCTTTAAATATGACCTTGCTCCAATCTACATTCATATTGGGTGGAGGAATACCCAACATAGCCACTTTGCCACCATGATTCATGGCATCAAACATGCTGGTAACGGCACTTGGAACTCCTGACATTTCTAGGCCTACATCAAAACCCTCGCTCATACCTAACTCATGCATCACATCAGTCAGGTTTTCTTTGCTCACATCCACCACTCGGGTTGCGCCCATTTTTTTGGCCAACTCAAGGCGGAAAGGGTTGACGTCGGTAACTACTATATGACGTGCGCCTACATGCCTTGCCACCGCAGCGGCCATTATTCCAATTGGGCCAGCGCCGGTAATTAAGACATCTTCGCCGACTAAATCAAAAGATAAAGCAGTATGTACCGCATTACCGAATGGATCAAAAATAGCCGCAATATTATCGGGAATATTGGCTGGCAATTTAAATGCGTTAAAGGCTGGAATGCTTAAATATTCGGCAAAAGAGCCTTGCCTATTCACTCCCACACCAATGGTGTTACGGCATAAATGCACGCGTCCAGCACGGCAGTTACGGCAATATCCGCAGGTAATATGACCCTCGCCCGAGACTCTATCGCCTTTGGTAAAACCCTTGACTTCACTGCCCATGCCTACTACTACACCCATATATTCATGGCCTACTACCATGGGTACAGGCACAGTTTTTTGTGACCATTCATCCCATTTAAAAATATGAATATCGGTGCCACAAATGGCAGTTTTTTTGATTTGAATAAGTAGGTCGTTGGGGCCTACTTCAGGCATTTCAACTTCGGTGGCCCAAATACCTGGCTCTCTGTGTAATTTAGCAAGTGCTTTCATTTTGTTGTATCCTTTTTTATGCAATTACGGACAATTTTTTACCTATTTTGGTAAAGGCCGCGATAACATGATCAATTTGTTCGGGGGTATGGGCGGCACTAATTTGTGTGCGAATTCTGGCCTGACCTTTAGGCACGACTGGGAATGAAAAACCTACTACATACACGCCTTCAGCCAATAATAATTCGGCCATTTGCCCCGCTAATTTAGCATCGCCCAACATCACCGGAATAATGGCGTGATCTTTACCTGCCAAATTAAAACCGGCGGCTGTCATGCCAGTTCTAAATTGATCTACATTGCGCCACAATTGCGCGCGTAATGCTTGACCATTTTGAATCAGCTCTAAAGTAGCCAATGAGGCCTGCACAATGCTTGGCGCCAGCGAATTAGAAAATAAATAAGGTCTAGAGCGCTGACGTAACCAAGCAATCACTTCTTTTTTACCCGAGGTGTAGCCACCAGAAGCACCGCCCAATGCTTTGCCTAAAGTGCCAGTAATAATATCGACCCTACCCATCACGTTGCAGTATTCGTGAGTGCCTCGACCATTGGCCCCCACAAAACCTACTGCATGGCTGTCATCTACCATAACTAAAGCCCCATACTGATCGGCTAAATCACATACTTTTGCCAAATTAGCAATCGTGCCATCCATTGAAAAAACACCATCAGTAGCAATCAAAATAAATCGTGCACCCGCATTTTTGGCCGCTATTAATTGTTGCTCTAGGTCGGCCATATCATTGTTGGCATAGCGATAACGTTTGGCTTTGCATAAACGTACACCATCAATAATAGAAGCATGATTTAAAGCATCTGAAATCACCGCATCTTGCTCATCTAACAAAGTTTCAAAAAGCCCACCATTGGCATCAAAACAAGAAGAATACAAAATCGTATCTTCGGTGCCTAAAAATGCACTTAAAGAGGCTTCGAGTTGGCTATGAATATTTTGTGTGCCACAAATAAATCGCACCGACGCCATGCCAAAACCATGCTCATCTAGCCCCTGTTTAGCAGCCTTAATTAATAGTTCATGATTGGCTAAACCTAAATAATTATTGGCACAAAAATTAAGCAGATTTTGTTCAGCGACTTGTACACGTGCGCCTTGTGCACTGCTAATTTGACGCTCGCTTTTAAACAAGCCTTGTTCTTTTAATAGCTGTGCCTGCTCGGCAAAATGTTGGGTAAATTTTGATGAATGCATGAGAAGAGACCAATTGGAGGTTGCAAACGCTTTTATTAGGCTTTTGACCTATTTTCAAGCGAGGACATAAAAAGATAGACTCATATTAATACAAGATTGCATGAGTAAGTTAACGGTAAGTCATGAGTTTTTGACATGACTTAATTAATCTACTCTTGAGCTTTTAAATTTGACATGAATAAACCTCAATTTGAGTCATTTATCCTCAATATCTATTTGCTTTAAAGCTTTGCAAGCTATTTTGTGTGGAATAGCTTTACATTCAATTAGCCCTCTGGAGCAAACAAAACAAAGAGAGGCTGGTTTGCACTCTTAACTCAAGGAACTAAAAATGGGATTTTTTAATTTTATTCAGGATGCTGGTCAGAGATTATTTGGTCACAAAGAATTGGCAGCAGCAGCCACAGAAGCAGCAAATGATGCTTCCGCTCAAAGTAATTTAGATGAAGCATGCGATAAAGCATCAGCGGCCATTTCTAGTTATATTGAGCAACAAAACTTAGGCATTGAAGCCTTGGTAGTGACAGTAGACGGTCATACAGCAACAGTTACGGTTGAAGGTATTGCTCCGTCCCAAGAAGCCAGCGAGAAAGTTACGCTTTGTTGTGGCAATGTGGCAGGAGTTAAAGCTGTAGAAAATTTATTAAGTGTGGAATCGGAAGAAGAAGAATCAGAAGAGGAAGCACAATACCACGACGTAGAAAGAGGTGATACCTTATCGGCTATTGCTAAAGCTTATTATGGTAATGCCAACGCCTATATGAAAATTTTTGAAGCCAATGAGCCAATGTTAAGCGATCCAGATAAAATCTATCCGGGTCAAAAATTGCGTATTCCTGCTTAATATGCTGATATGTAAAAGATTATTTTTAAACCTTTTATGATTACTTACCCAGTTATTCATCACCTGGGTACTTGGGGTATTCACTTCCCCTCTGCAAAGAGGTGGAGCGTTTTTTAAGTTACTTGCTGAGTTTGAATTTTAAAGGTCCTACGAATTACCAACTGAATGTTTGCAACCATTAGAATGTTAATTACCCTGCATTTACGTCTAGCCTGTTAGGCTCTACAATGTAGTCATGCTTAATTCAACTATTTTCTCTTCTTTGCAATCTGCCACTCAAGGCTCTGGTTTTGCGCCAGCTAAAGCCTCGCAGACTACTTTTACACAAAACAAACTGGCAATTGCTCAGTCTTTGTTATTAGACCCGTTTGGTTTACAACTCGACTCCCTGCCTCAATTAATCGCCGAAATTAAACGTCATCAAGTCGATGAAGCCGATGTTTATTTTCAATACACCCGCTCTGAAAGCTGGAGCCTAGAAGAAGGAATTGTTAAAACAGGTAGTTTTAGCATTGACCAAGGTGCAGGTATTCGTGCGGTAAGTGGCGAAAAAACAGCTTTTGCCTACACCGATGATATTTCTTGGGCTTCTTTATTAGATGCCGCTCACACCGTGAGAGCTATTGGCAGCGCAGGCAAACAAGCCAAGGTCAATTTAAAAAAGGGCAAAATCGCCAAAAGCCGCGACCTCTATCAAAGCCTTGACCCCATTGCTAGTTTGGGCAGTGCCGAAAAAATCGAACTACTAGGCAAAGTCGAAGCCCTGGCTAAAGCTAAAGATACCCGGATTAAACAGGTCATGGCCAGTTTAGGTACCGAATATGATGTGGTGTTAGTCGCCCGCGCCGATGGTGTAATGGCTGCCGATGTAAGGCCCTTAATCCGCCTTAGCGTTAGTGTAATTGCCGAGTCGGGTGACCGCCGTGAAACTGGCTCTAGTGGTGGTGGTGGTCGTTTTGGTTTAGCCTATTTTGATGATGCATTAATTGCGCATTATGTCGATGAGGCGGTTCAAGCTGCCCTTATTAATCTAGATGCTCGTCCTGCACCTGCGGGCGAAATGAGCGTGGTGCTTGGCAAAGGCTGGCCCGGTATTTTATTGCACGAAGC
>CAZKWC010000026.1:4301-13983 GCA_964556425.1 uncultured Limnohabitans sp.
ATGACCAACACTTATATGTTGGCTGGCGACAAAGACCCGCAAGAGGTTATTTCCAGCTTAAAACGTGGTCTTTACGCTAGTAATTTTGGTGGTGGCCAAGTCGATATCACTTCTGGCAAATTTGTTTTCTCTGCCAGTTTGGCCTATTGGGTCGAAAACGGCAAAATCCAATATCCAGTGAAAGGCGCTACTATTATTGGTAGTGGCCCTGAATGCCTGAAAAAAGTCAGTTTAATCGGCAATGACTTGGCCCTCGATAGTGGTGTCGGCACTTGTGGTAAAGATGGCCAAAGTGTTCCAGTGGGCGTTGGTCAACCTACCTTACGCATTGATGGCCTCACAGTAGGCGGAACTGCTTGATTTTAAAGTAAAATTTATTTGATTAATTTTTATGCAAGTCTGTAAGCCATTTAGTGGTTTTCTTGTGCTATATTAGAGTTTATGAAATTGAACGCCTCTTTTTACTTTTACTTTTGGTTCTCTGTCCTAGGCGGACGAGAGGCATAGTCACAAAGTAACTAGCCCTTTCAAATAACCGCCGCAGCAAACAGCACGGCGGTTTTTTTTTGCCCCTTTTTTTACCGTTTTTATTTTGTGATTTTTTAGTTTTAACCTTAACTTTTTAGACCCTAGGAGAAGCCAGCATATGAACGCAAAGTCCAACACTTCACCAGATGCCTGGTATGGCAAGCCACTTGATAAGACCAGCCAAACCGATAACGAACGCATTCAGGACATCACCGTGTTGCCACCTCCAGAACATCTCATCCGCTTTTTTCCTATTCAGGGCACACCTGTAGAAACTTTGGTCAGCCATTCACGTCAAGCCATTCGTGAAATCATGAGTGGTCAAGACGACCGTTTATTAGTGGTGATTGGCCCTTGCTCTATTCATGACACAGAAGCAGCCATTGATTACGCTAAACGCTTAGTTAAAGAGCGTGAGCGTTTTAAAGATACCTTAGAGATTGTGATGCGTGTTTATTTTGAAAAACCACGCACCACTGTAGGTTGGAAAGGTCTTATTAACGATCCTTACCTAGACGAAAGCTACCGCATTGACGAAGGTCTGCGCATTGGCCGTCAGGTGTTAATCGAAATTAACCGTTTAGGCCTGCCCGCTGGTAGCGAGTTTTTAGATGTGATTTCACCACAATATTTAGGCGATCTTATTAGTTGGGGCGCAATTGGTGCTCGCACCACAGAAAGCCAAGTTCACCGTGAATTAGCTTCTGGTTTATCGGCTCCTATTGGTTTTAAAAATGGCACCGACGGCAATATTAAAATTGCTACAGACGCTATTCAAGCGGCTGCACGTGGTCATCACTTTTTATCAGTGCATAAAAACGGCAATGTTGCGATTGTTCAAACCAATGGTAACCCTGACTGCCACGTTATTTTGCGTGGCGGTAAAACACCTAACTATGACGCAGAGAATGTTGAAAAAGCAGTCGCCGACTTACAAGCTGCCAAATTACCAGGCACTTTAATGGTCGATTGCAGCCATGCTAACAGCAGCAAGCAACATCAGCGTCAAATTGATGTGGCCAATGATATTGCTGGCCAAATCAGCAACGGCTCACGTAGTATTTTTGGTGTGATGGTGGAAAGTCATATTAATGGCGGTGCACAAAAATTCACCCCAGGTGTAGACTCATTAAGCGGACTTGAATATGGCAAAAGTATTACCGATGCCTGTATTAACTGGGATGATTCAGTTGCCGTACTTGAAACCTTATCGAATGCGGTAAAAGTACGTAGAAATAAATAAATATTTCTTAGTAAGCTACCAGCATCTGACTAAAATGAATTCTTTTATTTTGGTCAGATGCTTTCTTTTTATCCCCTTTACCATCTTCAATCATCATTATGTTGAAAGCGTTTTTTGAATCTGCTTATTTGTGGCTAAAAGGTTGGTGGCATGTAGTCTATTTTGCGGCTATTGTGTGGGTGGCAGCCCTCTCTCCTAGTTCTTATTCACTTAGAAAAAAACTGGCGACACCTAGTCAAAAAAACGAACCTTTACTCAATTATTTATATACCTGTACGGTGCCTGTTTTGCCTTGGTTTACCGTACTTATGTCGCTTGTTAGTTTAGTCCTGATTCGAATTGTGGTGGTCACTGCTCAAAGTTATGGGCTATCGCAATATGCACTTGAAGTAGTGGTGCGTGTTTTAGTCATGGAATTATTGCCATTATCGGCGGCCTTGTTTGTGGCTTTCAGAACCATGGTGCCTATGTCCGTGCAATTACTCGAATTAAAACAAAAAGGGCATTTAAACGGCTGGGAAGTGGGCGCAAGCCCTTTAAGTACCGAACTCGTGCCACGTATGTTGGCTGGCGTTTTTGCAGTGCTTACTTTAGTGGTGGTCAGTGGTAGCATGGCTTTAATTTTGGCCTATTTAGTCGTGAATGGTTTTTCGATTTGGGGGCTTTCTGCCTATACCCGAATCGTGGGGCAAGTTTTTTTACCTGCAGTAGTCATTGGTTTTGCTTTAAAGACTTTTTTGTTTGCAATCGCTACTGCCACCATTCCTATGGCCAGCAGTTTACAAGAAGACGCTAAAATACCTGGATATGGGGCTCCTCCACCTGGTATTGTTCGACTCTTAACTGCCATCTTAATGATTGAAACCGCAACGCTAGTACTCAAGTATTTTTAGAGTTATACGCACTTACTTTAGACTTGTTTTCTCTCGGCTATCATTTATTCATTCATAATCAGCATAATGATACAAGAACCCTTACCTACTATCCACAACGCAACTCCAAGCTCCGAAGGTGCTGTACGAAACTTACACTTAAAGGCGGTGTTATTACTTCTCAGCTTAGTCGTGATTATTGTTTTAAGTGTTTTTTACCTGATGTACGCCAGAGGTATTTTTGATCAAACTCAAGAATTAGTCTTATTGGCTGATGATAGCGAGGGTATTAAACCTGGTATGGATTTAACCTTTTCTGGTTTTCCGGTGGGCCGAGTACGTAATGTGGCGTTGGCAGACAACGGTAGTGTGCGCATTTATATTGACATACCCAATAAAGACACCAAATGGCTTCGCACCACCAGTGTTTTTACCATTGAAAACTCTTTGGTGGGAACCACCAAAATTAGAGCTTATAGTGGCGTATTAACTGACCCACAATTGCCGCCTAACGCAGAGCGTACCGTTTTAAAGGGTGATGCCAGTAGCGAACTACCTAAGTTGGTGGCCTCTATGAAAGACCTTAGCGATAACTTAGTTCGAATGACCTCAGAAGACTCTGCTCTTAACAACACCATTGGCAACGCTGAACAACTTACTTTGGCACTTAAAAATCCCAAAGGTGCATTAAAAACATTATTAGGCGAAGATGCAAACCGAATTAGCTTAGCCCTTCAACAAACCAATCAAATTTTGGCACAAGTGCAAAAGCTCTCCACCAAAACCGATCAAAAAGTTTTTGGAGAAGCTGGGTTGTTCAATGACACTCAAAAAACAGTTAAAAATCTGAATGCTACGCTTGAAGATACAAGGGCAAGCCTTAAAAAAATGGATGCGATTCTTGCCGACACCAAAGTTATTACCGCCAACACCAAAGATGCCACGCAAGACTTAATTATTTTGCGTCAAGAAGTCGATGCCAACCTCAGAAAAATTGACGGCTTGGTGAATGATATCAATCGCAAATGGCCTTTTGCCCGAGACACCGAAATACAATTACCATGATCGCTTATTCCTCTCAATTTGCAAAATACTGGTGCTTTGCCTTCATCACGAGTATTGCGGCTTGTTCCAGTACACCAGCTCCCAAAGATTGGAGCGCCAACACATTTTCTGGTCAGCAATCTGCAACCAAATATCTGTTGTTAGGTGAAACCAAAAAAGCACAAGCTGCCATCAGTCAATTACGCAAAGACCTAGCCGCTACTGCCAGAACTGATTTAGCCGCTAAAACCGAACTCGCTCTATGTGCAATTGAACAAGCCAGCCTCAAAATGCCACCCTGCGAGGCGTTTGAGAAATTAAAAATTGATGCTCTCCCTGCAGAATTGGCCTATGCACAGTTTCTAAGCGGTCAATGGGTGGGCTTGCAAGTGAAACTCTTACCAGAACAATATCAAGCAATGGTTCAGCACTCGCAACCCGAATCACAGTTAATAGCCATAAAATCACCTATTTCTAGGTTAATTGCAGGCTCTGTTTTATTACAAAAAAATCAACTCTCTGCAAAAAGTTTAGAATTAATGGTTGATACAGCTAGTCAAGAAGGTTGGCGTAAACCAGTTTTAGCTTGGTTAAATATTCAATTCAATATTTTTGAGAAAAACAATGCCACAGAGCAAGCTCAACAAATCAAAAGACGGATACAAATGTTAGAACAAACACTTTATTGAGCGATTAATCGCTGTTTTTCAATAAAGCCTAGACTAAACTACTCTTATTATCCACATCCTATTTTGAAGCTACTTTGAACAAGTTTGACTTTATTTTTGCTCTCATGAAAGTTTTGGCGTGATTATTTTAATTTTGCTCAGCGCAATTATTTCTACCGTCGTATCTGTTTTGCTGATTCGATGGGCCAGGGGACATGCAAGGCAATATGCTGGCGACAAACCACAACGATTTCACACGGGTGATATTCCTCGAATTGGTGGCGCTGCAGTGTTGGTAGGATTAATTTTTGGCTGGATCTTAACGGCTTTTGATCAAAAATTAGGATTGGGTTTAAATACGAACTCTAATTGGCACACCAATTGGCCATGGATTTTAATTGTGCTGCCCTCTGTATTGGGCGGTATCTTTGAAGATCTTACACAACGAGTTTCAGTGAGATATCGTTTGGTACTCACTGCTCTTTCTGCACTCTTGGCCTGTTACTTGTTAAATCTAAGTGTTGAACGCATTGGTTTTCCCATGATTGACAGTTTTATGGCACAAGCACCTTGGGTAGGTATAGCTCTTGCTGTTATAGCAATTTGCGGATTGCCCCATGCGTTTAATATTATTGATGGCTATAATGGCCTTGCCCCCATAGTTGCAATTTTAATATCTTTTGCTCTTATTCATGTATCATTGCAATTAGGTGATAGGCAATTAGCTGCTATTTTAGTGGCTTTATCTGGTGCTACTTTTGGCTTTCTTATTTGGAACTACCCTAGAGGACTTATCTTTGCAGGCGATGGCGGGGCCTATTTATGGGGCATTGTGATTGCGGCAGGCAGTATTGCTTTAGTACAACGGCATCAAGAAGTATCTCCTTGGTTTCCTATGCTACTACTGATTTATCCTGTTTGGGAAACCATTTTCTCCATGTATCGAAAATCAGTGAGAGGTGTTTCGCCTGGAGTAGCTGACGCCTTGCATTTCCATCAACTCATTTATCGCCGTATTGTAAGAGGTGTGTTCGATGATGATGAGGCACGTAAAATGCTCATGCGCAACAATCGTACTTCTCCTTATTTATGGAGCTTTACATTGTTAACCGTAGCACCAGCGGTCATTTTTTGGAATAACAGTTGGGTACTATTGGGTTTTTGCATTTTATTTGTTATTACTTATGTTTCAGCCTATTTAATGTTAGTCCGATTTAAAGTACCTAACTGGCTTAGACGTTAAGATTGCATATCATGCTGCTCTTCGTTTGAATTGGCCCTTTACTTTTAGTCAGTTACTTGATTACTTGACTCGGTTAAGATCTGCCTTGCTACTGATATTTATTAACTGCTTTTTTAGTCTTTTCATTTTTGACTTCATTTATTACTATGTCAAACGAATCCTCATCCTCTACACCTAATACCATTAGCGCCCTTGATAAAGCCGAGATTTTGGCTCAAGCATTACCCTATATTCGCCGTTTTCATGGCAAAACCATGGTGATTAAGTACGGCGGTAATGCAATGACAGACCCTGCTCTGCAAGCAGCTTTTGCTGAAGATGTAGTGCTACTTAAACTGGTAGGTATTAATCCAGTGGTGGTGCATGGTGGTGGTCCACAAATTGAATCTGTTCTCAATCGACTAGGCAAAAAGGGTCAATTTATTCAAGGTATGCGCGTTACCGACGCCGAAACTATGGAAGTGGTGGAGTGGGTGTTGGGCGGCGAGGTTCAACAAGATATTGTGGGCCTTATTAACAGCGCAGGTGGTAAAGCGGTAGGCTTAACAGGCCGTGACGGCGGCATGATTCGTGCTACCAAATTAAAAATGTTAGATAACACCGACCCCAACCTTGAGCATGATGTAGGCCAAGTGGGTGATATTGAATCAATTGACCCAAGTGTAGTAAAAGCATTACAAGACGACGCTTTCATTCCGGTTATTAGCCCAATTGGTTTTGGTAAAAATAACGAAAGTTATAATATCAATGCTGATGTAGTTGCTGGTAAACTAGCCATGACACTCAATGCTGAAAAACTTTTGTTACTCACCAATACGGCTGGAGTACTGGATAAAAATGGCACATTATTAACTGAGTTAACCGCCCAGCGTATCGATGAATTATTTGCCGATGGCACTATTTCTGGTGGTATGTTGCCAAAAATTGCCGGTGCACTCGATGCAGCTAAGAGTGGTGTGCATTCTGTGCATATTATTGATGGTCGTGTACCACATGCTTTATTACTTGAAATTTTAACTGACCAAGCTTTTGGTACGATGATTAGCTCCAACTAAGTTATTGTTATATCAACAAAATAATTTGGCCTTTACAACAAGGCCGAATTATTTAAAGAATTATTTTTTCTACCTTTGGATTATTTGGACCTAATATGACTGAGGTTTCTTCAACGACCGATAATAGTGTCGATACTCCACCAGTTGAAACTGGCAAAAAACGCCCTAAACCAGGACAAAGGCGTATTCAAATATTACAAACCTTGGCTGCCATGCTTGAGCAGCCGGGTGCAGAACGCGTCACGACTGCTGCCTTGGCCAAAAATTTAGAGGTCAGTGAAGCTGCTTTGTATCGTCATTTCGCCAGCAAAGCTCAAATGTTTGAGGGTTTACTTGATTTTATTGAAGAGACGGTTTTATCTTTAATCAACCAAATTAAAGCAGCTGACCCTATTGATATAGATATTACTGGTCTAAGCCCCGAAGAGATTCTATTAGCCGGTGAAGCAGGTCTAAGGCAAGCTAGTCGTATTACCTTTATGATGCTACAGTTTGCCGAGAAAAACCCAGGCATGACAAGAGTGATGGTGGGAGACGCTTTATTAGGCGAGAATGACCGCCTAATGGACAGAATGAATTTGTTTTTTGACAAAATCGAATCTAGCCTCAGACAAAGTTTCCGTTTTTATGTGGCATCTAAAAACTCAAGTAATACACAAATAGAAGCTCAATTGCGTGCCTCTGTCGCCATTTCATTTATTTTAGGTCGCTTACAACGTTTTTCTCGCTCTGAATTTAAACGCCTACCAACCGAGCATCTTGAAGCGAGCTTAAACCTTATTTGCGCACGTTAATCAAGCTATACTAAAAAATGGGTATAGGATGGCCTCTGTTTGAATACAATAGATTCCAATCTTGCTGTTGAAATTTAAAAGAGGTGACCATGAAATTATTACGTGTTGGCCCTGTGGGCAAAGAAAAACCAGCTCTGCTTGCCTCTGATGGCAGTCTTAGAGACTTAAGTAGCCATATCCCCGATATAGCCGCAGCCCAATTAAGCGATGCTGCCTTAGCTAAAATTGCCAAAATTAACCCTGATAAATTACCTAAAATGCGTGGTAAGCCACGTATTGCTTGCCCAATCGCCAATGTGGGTAAATTTATCGCCATTGGTTTAAATTTTTCTGACCATGCCAAAGAAACAGGCGCTCCTATTCCTAAAGAGCCAATTATTTTCACCAAGGCCACCAGCTGTATTCAAGGCCCCAACGATGCTGTTATGCTTCCCAAAGGCTCAACAAAGTCTGATTGGGAAGTCGAGCTTGGAGTAGTCATTGGCACAAGCGCAAGCTATGTGAAGCAAAAAGACGCCCTACAACATGTAGCGGGTTATGTTTTGATTAATGATGTGAGTGAGCGTGAATATCAAATGGAACGTGGTGGTACATGGGATAAGGGCAAAGGTTGCGACACCTTTGGTCCGATTGGCCCTTGGTTAGTCACCCGTGATGAAATCGAAAATCCACAGCGCCTTGAAATGTGGCTGGATTTAAACGGTCAGCGCATGCAAACTGGTAATACCAAAACTATGATTTTTAATGTTGCCAAGTTAGTGAGTTATGTGAGTCAATTCATGACACTTTACCCTGGCGATATTATTACCACTGGTACACCTCCTGGTGTGGGCCTTGGCCACAAGCCACCTATCTTCTTGAAAAAAGGTGACGTCATGACGCTTGGAATTGAGGGTTTAGGTGAGCAGCGTCAAGAAGTAGTCGCCTATAAAGCAAAAACTTAAAACACCATTGAGGAAGTCTTATCGACTTGATAAAGCGCAATATGACCCCCCGTATGGGTTGAAAACCAATTATTTGGAAACACCGAATCGGGTGTTAATGCTTGAGTATCTTCAAACAAATGTACTTTAACCCCAACTTGCTCCAACCGCTGCCAGGCCAAACTATGCTCTTCAAATGCTTTTTGACTCAATTCAAGTGCCGAACAATGATTTTGGGTTTGTTGGAATTGATTGTCTGAGGCAGTTTGTGGATTAGGACTAAAACAATGTGGACGCACCATTACCACTGCCGAAGGTGCTTGAATAGAAAAACTCTTAGATACTTTGGACTGAAACACTTGTAACCTCTTAAAAAACTTTCAAAGCAAAAGGTTTGAAAGCTTTTTAATTGTGTTGGGTTAAGAGGCTAAAAACTAGTTGAAATAATGCTCAAAATGCTGTGAATATTCAGCAAAGTGATAGCTTCATCTAACACTTTGCCAAATTATTTACATTTTGCTAGTTACGATTGACCAAATCGCTTGCGGGTTAAAACTAGCGCCAGCCAAAAACTAAATACCGACATGAACAGCAAAACTAAAATAGGACGCCATGCATCTACTGGTAATTGCCCTAAAAATAAAGGTCTAATTAACTCTACGGCATTGGTAAGAGGCAAAATCTCAGACACGTATTGCAAAGGCACTGGTAGTTGCTCACGTGGAAAAAACACCCCGCTTAAAAACATAGTGGGGGTTAAAAACAATGTAAAGTAATAGGTAAAAAAGTCGTAACCCTTTGCCAAGGCATTAAAAATAAGTGCTACGCAGGCAAAACTCATACCGACCAAACCCAACAAAGGCCAAGCCAATAATAAATACGGGCTATGGCTTATGCCTAAAGCTAGCATCACCAATAAAATGGCCGACACGGTAAACAATGATTTAAATGCCGCCCATAACATTTCTGCAAAAACAATGTCATCTAAACTCACTGGGGCATTCATAATGCCATCCCAAGTTTTTTGCACATGCATTCTAGAAAAAGCCGAATACAAAGCTTCGAATGAAGCGGCATTCATAGCGCTCATACAAATGCTGCCACTGGCTAAAAATAAAATATAGGGCACGACTTGGCCATTCATATTGACTTGGCCCACCAGTGAGCCCATGCCATAACCAAAGGCCAATAACCACATCAGGGGTTCAGCTATATTACCCACCAAGCTAGGAATGGCCAATTTTTTCCAAACCAAAAGGTTACGTAAAAATACCGGCCAAAACCGCATGGTGACTTGAGGAAAACGCCAAAC
>CAZKWC010000026.1:14083-26296 GCA_964556425.1 uncultured Limnohabitans sp.
CGCTCCCACATTAAATGCCTCGCTTGTGGGTCAAGACCTGTAGTGGGTTCATCTAATAATAATAACTGCGGATCGTTCACCAAGGCACGAGCTAAACTTAACCTTCTTTTCATACCACCCGACAATTCGCCGGGCTTGCTTTTGGCTTTATTGCTTAATGAGGCAAACTCAAGCAGGCTTGGGATTCGAGCATGGATTTCTTTGTCTTTAAGGCCAAAATAACGCCCATAAACCAATAAATTTTCGTAACAACTAAAGTCAGGATCTAGGGTATCCATTTGACTCACCACACCTAATTTAGCTTTAATAGCCAAATTATCTTGTGGCATACGAAGGCCTAAAGCCGTAATCTGACCAGAATCTGGACGGGTGAGTCCCAAACACACTCTAATGGTAGTCGTTTTACCTGCGCCATTAGGTCCAATTACCCCTAAGCATTCGCCAGGAGCAATCGAAAAGCTCAGGTCATTGACCACTTGCTGGCCACCGAAGGCTTTCATCAAATGTTGAACTTCAAATAAAGATGTCATAAATTCACTCTAAAAACTAAAACTAAGACTTTTTAGAGAGTTAGCTTTAGTGGTTCAATAAAAACCGATGCTCGGCAATTACTAACAAACCCTCAAAAATAAGGTTGTCAATTAGCTCTACAGGCATACCCATATGCGGGGCCATCTTCCAAGCAGCACCACCTGCCATTAAACAAGCGGGTGCAATTCCACACTCTTGTGACACATGCTGCATCATTCGTTGTACAGCTCCTGCAATTGCATAGGTTCCGCCGCTGGTTAAGGCATCACTGGTGTTAGTGGGAAATGCCACTACATTTCCAGTGGGTACCCTTAAACCAGCAGTACCCGATTCTAAGGCCCTGAGCATAATACCGTGACCAGGCAGAATAAAGCCCCCTAAAAATCGACCATCGTGACTGAGTGCATCTACAGTCACCGCTGTACCCACCATTACCACTACCGCTGGTTTCGCTTGCTTTTGTGTAGCCTGCAAATGTGCTTTTGCTCCAATCAATGCAATCCAGCGATCGGCACCTAATCTTATGGGGTGATCATAGCCATTGCTCACCCCAGCCTCTGCAACGCTGGCATGCACCCACTGAACTTTAGCGGCCCACATTTCAAGTTGGCTGTGTACTCGTCTGCGCACTGCATCTCCGGCAACGCTGCATCCTAGTACATGATCAGGGGCAGGTAAATCGGCCCACCCACCTTCAGATAAATTGTCAATATTTTCTAAAAACTCAACCCCAGAAGATAAAACTTTTGCATTGGGTTTTGGTTCATCAAATAAAGTCCACTTTAACCGAGTGTTACCCACGTCCAACGCTAAAAATGTCATGTTAATTACCCGTCTATCTTAAATCAATGAAAAAACAATGCATTAATTACGAAAATTGAACTTCATTCATTTAGATTTCCGTCTAATTAGCGATAATTGTCATATAAATGCTTCTATCTACAATTATTTACAGATATTGTTTAAGAACTAAAAATAACTCACCATCATCTTATGCCTCAAAAAATCTACTGTAGATTTGATCCCCATAAATTTAATTTTAAAAATCACTTTATTGTTTCTAGTTAACATTTTATGGGTCAGCAAAAAAGTTTCATTATGATATTGGACAAATCTAAAATAATTTTACTTATTGATAATTTCTCAATCTATTTTTAATGAATCTTTGTTTAAAACGTATTTTTTTAGTTTTTTGGGAATATTTGTAATTGGTTATTTCAAATCGTTAGAAATGGTGCTTATTCACCAATTTTATCAATTCGATACTTTTTCTTTTACCCTATTTAATGCACAATGGGAAAACTATTCAAATCTGTTTTTTTGAATCCTCTTTATTATTTTTTTAGATTTTTAATCCTCATGTTCCATCATCTCCAACGACTTCGTGCCAAGCTCGACATTCGTCAAACAGATCATTGGAATACCTTTATTGAGCAAACACTTCACAGCCCAGTTCAATGGCTAGTAGAACCTACTAGTGCTAGGTTAATGTGGTTAGGTGCATTTGTGATGGTACTTAATCCATTTTTTTATTGGCTATTCACTTATTATGTACCCAACACAATCGACAACTTATTTGCCAGAAGTATTATTGCTGGGTCAGGTTTATTTGTTGTTTTAACAGGCTTTAGCAAACTCTGGAAAAAGACATGGGCAATTTTTTTCCTCGTCATCATGACTTGGTTTCAGTTGCCTGTTTTTAGCTTCTGGATGTACCTATCTAATAATGGTATAGATGTTTGGTTGGCTACGAGCTTGTGTTTTATTTTAATTTTTCATATCGTAACTGACTGGCGCGTAGCTAGCATTGGTACGCTTTTAGGATATTTAGTCGTTGGTTTTTTGTGGTGGATTTTTAACGAACCTCCTAAGATTAATGAAAAAACATGGGTGCTACATTTTTGTATGCTCTTATTTGTTTGGGCTTCCGCCATTATGCTGAATATTTCCAGTGCAAGTCGTCGCCAAAAACAATTGGCTGATACGCTCGCCACCATTGGCATTATGGCTCACGAATTACGTACCCCCCTTTCTGCTATTTCATTAGTTGCAGATGCGCTTGAAATTAATAAGTCCCTCTCTAATGATTCAGCACTTCAAGACCGTTTAGAAGATTTAGCCAATAGAACCCGTGAGCTCACGCAACAAATGCATCATCAAATTGATACTCAAATTGCGAATGCCAGACTATTAAAACTACCAGCTGGTAAAGATATTGTGGTGGCAAGTCAATTAGTTGAGCGCTCAATTAACAATTATCCATTCGTAACTGAAAAAGAGCGTCAATGTATAAGCTTCACTGTATATAATGATTTTGAATTTATTGGCTCACACAATCAAATGCGACAAGTAATCGACAACCTTATTAAAAATGCATTAACTTCTCTGTATAAAGCAAACTCCAATTTTGAAACCGGTAGTATATCTATACTAGTCAACTCAATTCAAGAGCAAGGCATTATTCAGGTCTCTGACAAAGGCGTAGGCATTGATCCTATTTTGCAAAAATTTATTTTTTCACCTTTTTTCTCCACTAACCAACATACAGGTCATGGCTTAGGCTTGGCTTTTTGCAGGCGGGTAGTAAGTTCCACCAAAGGACAAATTTCAGTGTTAGCTAATTACTCTGGTCAAAAAGGTGCTCAATTCCTCATGACAATACCTCTACTTCAATCCACACATCAATCATCGTCCCGAGGAGATCAAACATGACGTTTCCGCTCTACCGTCGGCCCACTTCAGTCGTTTTATTAGACGACGATGTTCGTTTTCTAGATTTAGTCGGTGTCGTATTGCCTCCTCATTGGGCAATTAAATTATTTTCAGAACCACAGACTCTTCTTAATTACCTAGAAAACGATACCAAAATTCACGAAGAAGAAAATTGGGTACATCGTGAAATTGTGGGTGCAGCTCGTGAAGGCCAATCGGCTATGCAAGCCATTTTGCAATACTGGAAAGACAAAGGCATTAGCCGTTATAGTTTAAGCAGTGTCTGTGTATTAGACTATTCCATGCCCCAAATGACGGGGGTTGAAGTCTTAGAAAAAATTCAGCACTGGAATGGATTTAGAATTTTATTAACGGGTCAAGCCGATGAAATGTTAGCCATTCGTACTTTTAACCAAGGTTTAATTCAGCAGTTTATACCCAAACAAAGCCGTGATATGGCTAAACGTCTCATTGAAGCTATTAACAAGCTAATGAATGAAACAGCTGGTCAACTCGATAAAATCTGGTTAGGTAGTCTCACTAAAGACCAACATAACTTATTACAAAAGCCTCATATCACCGAAAAACTGCTAGAGCTAATCCAGCAATATCAATGGACTGAATATGTGGTGATTGGTGCACCATTTGGTATTTTGGGTCTTAATAAAGATGGCCAAGCTTCATGGTTGCAAATAGAGAGCCAACAAGGCCTTAGAAGTTGGGATGATTTACTCGAAGTAGCACAATCAGAAGGACTGCCAGAACCACAGCTTCAAGCCCTAGCCACTGGTGAGTGCATGATTGACCTTGAACTTCGTTTTGCGCTTGGCGATGATAGCCCAAGTCAAGTCAGCCCCATTATTATGCTTTGCCCCAATGAAGGTGTCACTGCAGCTGTTTTTAACATTAAAGACGAATATAGCCCTGGCTTACAAAACAGTTGGTCATATTATTTAACTACCCTACCTAAGCGCAAAGCCTAAGTTTTAGCATATTTATTTTGCCAAACAAAAAAAGGGGCATTGCCCCTTTTTTTGTGCTTGTTAACCTTGTCTCCAAGGCAGACCACGCATACGCCAACCACCTTTTTTGCCACGTTGGGCGTTTTCATTAGGATCGCCCTCAAAGCCTTCTAAAATATTGTAAGCCGTTAAACCCAACTCAGTGGCCCTTTTTGCAGCCGCAATTGACCTCACACCACTTCTACACAAGAGCATGACTTTTTGATCAGGCTTGACTGCAGCTTGAATCATGGCATCAAACTGCGGGTTCATGGCCATACCAGGCCATTGTTTCCAAGCAATCGCTACTGCGCCAGGCACAAAACCCACCCACTCACGCTCCGCATCGGTGCGTACATCGACCATTATTGCCTGATCAGACTGTAGCCATGAGTAAGCTAGTTCTGGGCTAATATCACCTGCATAGGCCTCGGCTTCTTGCTCAAACAAGCGATTTTTACCAATTCCGTCTGCATCATGACGCAAGCCAGATGTTAAATTAGCTGGCACTGCAATATCAATTAACTTTGGTTTGGGTAAATCAAGGGCTTGCATAATGGCAATAAACTCATCTTGTGTTTTTCCTGCTAAACGACTATTGCCTAACTTTTCTTGGCCAATAGTAGATTGGGTTCTACCTTGGTAATCATGGCCTGGCCACACAATCGTATCGTCTGACAATGTAAACAACTGTTGGGTAATGCTTTTGTATAAATCACTGGCACTGCCCGATTGAAAATCAGTGCGTCCACAACCATTAATTAACAAAGTGTCGCCTGTAAAAACATGTTTACCCCATACAAAACTCATACTGCCAGCAGTGTGACCTGGAGTGTGCAAGGCTTTTAGAGTTTGAACACCAAAACTGAGCTCATCTAAATGCTGTAATTGAATAGTGGCAGTGGTAATGGCACAACCGGCTGGAGCGGCTGTTTTAGCACCCGTATGCTCGGCAAGTTTTCCAGCACTGGTCACATGGTCAGCATGGGCATGGGTTTCAATTGAATACACCAACTTCACACCATACTGCCTAATCACCGACAAATCTCTCTCAATTTGTTCGTCAACTGGGTCAATAATAATGGCTTGACGACTATCTTGATCAATTAACAAATAGGTATAGGTAAAGGAAGCAGGATCAAACAACTGAATAGGGCTCATCATGACAAGATCTCCAAAATCAAAAAAATAGAATTGATAAAAATTGATTTCTAATAAAAGTTAAGTATATGAGAAACCTGTAGCAAAACTCCCTAACGCATTGATGGTGATGGCTTGGGTGACCTGTTAGCTTGGTTGATTCACCCGTAATCATGGTTATTGATTAAAAAACTAACTCAACAAGTTAGCCTTTGCCGACTAAGCCTCCAATACTCGTCTCAATTTTTGCTACCTACTTTATAAGCAAGTACTCATATAAACAATAATCTTAACCGAGTCCTTATTTTTCATCTAGTCAGTTGTAGAAAAAAACGTTACTATTATGCATTTACGTTTACGTAAACGTAAAGTAAGCCTAACATTGCACAGTAGAAGCATTACCCTAAGGATGTAGCATGACTGATTTGTCTCAAGATTTTAAAGCGCTTGCCAATTACCGCCCCAAAAACAAAGTTCGTTTTGTTACTGCGGCCAGTTTATTTGATGGTCATGATGCTTCTATCAACATCATGCGCAGAATTTTGCAAAGCATGGGTGCCGAGGTTATTCATTTAGGCCATAACCGCAGTGTCGACGAAGTAGTCACTGCCGCCTTGCAAGAAGACGCCCAAGGCATTGCCATGAGCTCCTATCAAGGTGGCCATGTCGAATATTTTAAATACATGGTCGATTTACTTAATGCGCGTGGCGGCTCTCACATTAAAGTGTTTGGTGGCGGTGGCGGTGTGATTGTGCCAAGCGAAATTCGTGAATTACACGATTATGGTGTAGCGCATATTTTCAGCCCAGAGGACGGTCAACGCATGGGCTTACAAGGCATGATTGGTGAAATGGTCATGCGCTGCGATGTCGATTTAAGCTCTTATGCTCCACAACAAATCAATGCCATTCAAGGTCACAACGAAACCGCTTGGCGCAGCTTGGCTCAACTCATTACCGCACTAGAAAACGAAACTGCCAACAGTACTTTAGTGGCTGAAATCAAAGCAGCAGCCAGCCAAAAACAAGTTCCTGTTTTAGGTATTACTGGCACTGGTGGTGCAGGAAAATCAAGCCTAACCGATGAATTAATTCGTCGATTCCGTTTAGATCAATCCGATCAACTCCGTATTGCCGTCATTAGTATTGACCCCTCACGCCGTAAATCTGGTGGTGCATTATTAGGCGACCGCATTCGTATGAATGCAATTAACCCATGGCAAAAAACCGCTGGCGGTAGTGGCGAACAACGTGTGTTTATGCGCAGCCTTGCGACCCGAGATTTTGGTAGCGAAATTAGCGCCGCCTTACCCGATGTGATTGCAGCCTGTAAAGTAGCGGGTTTTGATTTTATTATTGTTGAAACCTCTGGTATTGGCCAAGGTGATGCCGCTATTGTTCCGCATGTAGATGTACCTATGTATGTTATGACGCCAGAATTTGGCGCAGCTAGTCAACTTGAAAAAATTGATATGCTCGATTTTGCCGAGTTTGTAGCCATTAATAAATTCGATAGAAAAGGGGCTCAAGACGCCCTGCGTGATGTAGCTAAACAAGTACAACGCAATAAAGAAGCCTTTACCACTCCCACAGAACAAATGCCAGTTTTTGGCACAATGGCTGCCCGTTTTAATGATGATGGCGTTACCGCTCTGTACCAAGCCATTCTAGAAAAACTCACTAGTCTTGGTTTAAAAGTTTCAGCTAGCCAGTTGCCAAAAGTAAATGTTAGGCATAGCACCAACCAATCACCAGTAGTTCCTGCCACTAAAACACGTTACCTCGCCGAAATTAGTGAAACCGTAAGAGGCTATAAGAAAAAAGCCCGTGAACAAGCTATCTTGGCACGTGAAGCACAACAATTACGTGCTGCCTCACGTATGCTAAAAATAGACCGCCCACTGCGTGCCCCAGCCAGCGAAGCAACAGCAGAAATGGCTTTGCAACGCGAAGAGAGAATGGATAATGCAGCCCGTAAATTATTAACTCAATGGCCAGATATGCAAAAAGCATATGCAGGTGATGAATACGTTGTCAAAATTCGCGACAAAGAAATTCGCACTGCATTAACAAGTAAATCTTTATCTGGCACTACTATTCGTAAAGTGGCTCTACCCACCTATGAAGACCATGGTGAAATCTTAAAATGGCTGATGCTAGAAAATGTTCCAGGCAGCTATCCCTATACCGCTGGTACCTTTGCATTCAAGCGTGAAAACGAAGACCCAACCCGTATGTTTGCTGGTGAAGGCGACCCATTCCGCACCAATAAGCGTTTTAAACTGCTAAGCGAAGGCATGCCAGCCAAGCGTTTATCTACCGCTTTTGACTCTGTGACTTTGTACGGTAACAACCCCGACCCACGTCCCGATATTTACGGCAAAGTAGGCAACTCTGGTGTTTCAATTGCCACTTTAGAAGACATGAAAGTCTTATATGGTGGTTTTGACTTATGCAATCCTAGCACCAGTGTGAGCATGACCATTAACGGTCCTGCGCCCTCTATCTTGGCGATGTTCATGAACACTGCCATTGATCAAAACATTGAAAAATTTAAAACCGACAATGGCCGTGAACCCACAGAAACCGAAACTGCCAAAATCAAAGAATGGGTTTTAGAAAATGTGCGTGGCACTGTTCAAGCCGACATCTTAAAAGAAGATCAAGGTCAAAACACCTGTATTTTTAGCACTGAATTTAGTCTCAAAGTAATGGGTGATATTGCTCAATATTTTGTTCATAACAAAGTCAGAAATTTTTACAGCGTGTCTATTAGTGGCTACCATATTGCAGAAGCGGGTGCCAACCCGATTAGCCAATTGGCCTTTACTTTATCCAATGGTTTTACCTTTGTAGAAGCCTATTTGGCCAGAGGCATGCATATTGATGATTTTGCTCCTAACTTAAGTTTCTTCTTTAGTAACGGTATGGACCCAGAATACACCGTACTAGGCCGAGTGGCTCGTCGTATTTGGGCAGTGGCCATGAAAGAAAAATATGGTGCCAACGAGCGTAGTCAAAAACTCAAATACCATATTCAAACCAGTGGTCGTAGCCTGCATGCGCAAGAAATTCAGTTCAATGATATTCGCACCACCTTGCAAGCTTTAATTGCCATTTACGATAACTGCAACAGCCTGCACACCAATGCTTTCGATGAGGCCATTACCACTCCTACCGAAGACAGCGTGCGCCGCGCCATGGCTATTCAACTCATTATTAATCGTGAGTGGGGCTTAGCCAAAAACGAAAACCCAAGCCAAGGTGCCTTCATTATTGATGAACTCACCGAGCTCTTAGAAGAAGCGGTGTTATCTGAATTTGAACGCATTTCTGAACGTGGTGGTGTATTAGGTGCCATGGAAACAGGTTACCAACGTGGCAAGATTCAAGATGAATCTATGCATTACGAAATGCTCAAACACACAGGCGAATTACCTATTATTGGTGTTAATACCTTCCGCAATCCTAAAGGCGATGAGGTAATGGATAAGCTTGAATTAGCTCGCTCCACAGAGGAAGAAAAGCAAAGTCAATTGAACCGATTAGCAGATTTCCATGAACGCAATAAAGAACAAGCGCCAATTCAATTAGCCCGCTTACAAAAAGCCGTCATTGAAAACGACAACGTTTTTGAAGTATTAATGGATGCGGTAAGAGTCTGTTCATTAGGTCAAATTACCGACGCTCTTTTCCAAGTAGGTGGACAATATCGTCGTAATATGTAATTGATTTTTTCGTGATTCAAAGCGGATGTTGTTCACAACATCCGCTTTTTTTATGAGCGTTTAAACTGCGTCAAATGTGACTGAATTTCTTGATAGAGATTTTTGACCCACTGAGGTTTTTTAGGCAATGAAAAATGAGGATTGACTCTAAAATCAGTTGGGCTAATTAAAATCTTAGTCAAAGAGGTACGCACCAAAGCAGATAATATAAATAAATCTTCAGCAGTTTGATCTCCCATGGCGAGGCAACCAATCGAGACTTCATTGCCATGAATCATAATGTCGCCACCTAAACTTCTGCGACCTTCTTTTTTGGCCATCATGCGATCAAAATCATTGGGATAATTTAAACGTAGTGCAACATGATATTTGCTATTAGGATTAAAGGCATTTGCCTCGTACAAACCTTCAGGTACTTGAGCATCACCTTCTTTTAATTTGGGGCCTAAATCACCACTGGTTTTAAGCACAGGGTAAGCATGCAAAAACTTCCACTCATTAAAATTGTGGCCTTTTGCATAAACTTCTAATACTTTTGCATCTTTAAAGACCACATAGGCTAACTCATTAGGCGGATAGGCAATGCCAGCATCAATAAATTTTTGCTCTAAACGACTAGCAACCTTACCCCCTAACTGTTCAATTCGCTCTTGAAGGGTGTAACGAGTATCAAGACCGTCCATGGTAAAGTTAAATTGAACAATATCAGATTTTGAGATAGCACCAGGAACAGGAGGTTCTGGCGGGTCATCATAATACTGTGCTCTTGCAAGGGGCGAGCTCAAACAAACTGCAGTCAAAACTATTTTTAAATAGACGGCTAAATTATTTAAAGAATGGGTTCTGAAGGTAGGCATAAAGGTGACTCATAAAAAGATATTTTTTCATCTTGATTGAACACCTAATTGACTTGCCAAATCTATCAAATCCTTGGCGTGAAAATCATTCATACCATTATCGGAAACATCTTTTATGCAAGTACGGCCTAACTCTAAAGGTCGCTCTATATAAGCGGTTTTTAAGCCGCAATTTTTAGCGGCTAATAAATCATCCTGATGGGCAGCTACCATTAATACTTGGCTAGGTAAAACATCAAAAATTTTAGCAACACCTAAATACGTGGCAGGCGATGGCTTGTATTGATGAAAATTTTCGGCTGATAAAATACAATCCCAAGGCAGTTGGGCATTCTTGGCCATGTGGGTTAATAAAGCAATATTGCCATTCGATAAACTAGTCAAAACGTATTGCTGTTTTAAGGCTAACATTCCTTGCACCGTATCGGACCAAGCAGGTAGTCGATGCCAAACTTTATTAAATTGTATTTTTTGCTCTTCGCTTAAATGGCTCACACCAAAATCGAGCAAAATGTCATCTAATATTTGTCGATGTAAATCATCAATTAAAGTCCAAGGTTTTTGCCCCGACATGACTTTTGCCATAGCGGGTACATAACCATTGCGCCAAGCTAAAGCAAAGGCGTTAGCGTCAATAGCAGGCAATAAGGCCTGTGTTTCTCGCATTACTCCAGTATGCCAATCGACTACCGTTCCAAACACATCAAAGGCTAAAATTTTAATCGACTGCATATGGACTTTCTAAACCAAACTCACTGGGGCAATAATTTGCCTTTAAAAGTCAGTATAAGTGTTTTAATAATTAAGTAAACAATTAAAGTAGATGAACAAGTCAAGGCTACGGCTGCAGCACCAATAGGCCAAGACCCTTTTTGCACCGCCACAATAATGCCACTTGTTAAAGCGGCTGCAGGGAAAGAAAAAGACCAATAACCGGGCGTAAAACCAGTTGCACTCCACCATTTATATCGAGCCATGACCGTCAAAATAGGGCCGGATGCAACACCCAAACCAATTAGTACGACCTCTACGGGTAGTTGGGGCCATAAAATACTTGCAGCTAAAGTTCCTACCGCGCCTGGAGCCATTTCAAGACCAATAGTGGGACGCATGGGCAATGGCATTTCACCATTAAATAAATGGTTCAGTACTCTTAACTCTAAAAATATCCAGCCTACCAAGCCCATACCCCATAGTAGTGCGGCCCAACCGGCATAACCTACTTTGCTCATAGCCATACAACCTACCAAGCCTGCGGCTACAGTAGGCACATATAAAGCCGCTGTTTTAGCCACTTTTTGTGAATTACCAGTAGTTAAAATACTTAATAATCTGAAGGTAATGACCATATCAACTAATAAAGCAACAAGCGTAATCACCAGCCAAATACTGTTTTGCTCATTGCCAAAAGTGGCCACTAATAAAAAATAGCAAAGCGGTACAAGACCTACAAAACTACTTCCTAAAGGATGAGTGGCCTCTTGCCAAAAAGCTTGTCGATAAAATAAAAATTTTGCAGCATACAGCAAGCTTAAAACTCCTAATAGAGTTGCCGCCAGATAACTTATAAAATTGCCTATCATTAATGCTTGGCCGATTTGAAAACCAGCAAACAAGCGCCACGACAGGCTAATGGCAAACAAACCAACACAAATTGCAAACAAGTTCACTGGCACACGTGCCAACCAAGGTAGAGAAGGTGTAATATTTTGATTCATAAGAGGTATTAAATCACCCATTGAAAAATTGATCAAATTCAATTAGCTTAAAAAGTTGTAGATTCTTGTAAAATAGCGACATTTTATAATCAAATAAGTTAAATTCGAAGTGCATTAACTACTTTTATAAACCTTGCCCTTGTATTTATTATTTAAAAATCCAATCCATAATGTCTTCCTCCATTGATAAAAAATCTGTTAGCCAAAAGCGCAGCGAAAAACAAAGCGCCATATTAAATGCGGCCGAAGAACAATTTGCTCTTCATGGCTTTAACGGAGTTTCACTTGAATCAATTGCCAGCTCAATTGGCATGACCCGCCATAGTTTGCTGTATTACTACAGCACCAAAGAACAACTCTACGTTGCAGTTCTCGATAGGGTTTTAGAGCTGTGGCTTGAAGATATGAATTCGATTAGTGTGGGCGACGACCCAGAACAAGCCTTAAGTCAATATATAGCTGTGAAAATGCGCTTTTCACATGATCAACCTAGCGGTTCAAAAGTGTTTACCCAAGAGGTGAGTGC
>CAZKWC010000026.1:26396-41519 GCA_964556425.1 uncultured Limnohabitans sp.
GCTTTTCACATGATCAACCTAGCGGTTCAAAAGTGTTTACCCAAGAGGTGAGTGCGGGTGCACCCTACTACAGAGGTGCTATTGAGCAACGAGTCAAACCAGTCTTAGAGCGAGACCTTCATACGCTTAAAACATGGGCTGAACAGGGTAAGATTCAAAACATTGATTTTATGCACATGATGTTTTTGATTTGGTCGGCCACCCAAGCCTATGCCGACCTAGCACCTCAATTTGCCTTATTAATGGGCAAGGAAAAAATGGCTCTAGATGATTACGATAATGCAGCCCAATTACTAACACAATGGGTATTATTAAGTTTAAAACTAGCGAAATAAGTAACTCGTTTTATAGGCAAAAAAATGAGTCGTGTTAATGCGACTCATTCGATAAAACAGGCTATAGGCCTATGCTATTTTTATTAACCGCAGCTAAATTTAGTACCGTTGAAAGTAGTACCGTTGGGCATAGAAGACCCACTACTGCGTAAAGTTTCCGCAGAAATATTAGTCCCAGTTAAAATGCGCAATGTATTACCTACACATAGGGCCGACTGAACATTATTACCCGCTGTGACAAGGCAACCTGAAGAGGTAACAGTTGCTACATTACCTGTCATTTTGCATGCTGTAGAGATTACATCACCAGCAGAATCTGAACTACCACCGCCACCACCACATGCGCCAAGTGCTGAAACAGCCACTGTTGCGAAAAGAACTTTCACTAATTTTGATTTCATTACTTTTTCCTTGGTTTGGATTAAAAAATGCACAAGCGACATTGATTTTATTTGTAATATTTTCTATCAAAATGCGTCACAGGTCAAATTTTTATGTTTTTTGCATTTAAATGGAAATTCGAAGTAAAAACAGATAAAAACGTATTAATTAAGTTAAATTCTGTTAAAAATTAACAATTTGTTTGCTTAAAATTTACTTTTTGAGTAATTTTAAATCTATATTTCATTCATTTTTCAATTACAAAAAATTTCAATCTGTACGGGTAAACACTAGCCAAATGGCTATTGCGTATTTTTACCATCTGGTAAAAAATCAATCATCTTTTGATATGTTTTTCACTTCCTCACCCAAAGGAGCCGATTGATGACGCAAGCCAAATCTCCAGGTCTGTGCAACGAACGCTTAAGTTTGGCGCAATATGCCAATCATTTTTCAGACGCACATCCCCCATTAAATGCTATTCAAGCCAAAATAGAAGCTGAACGCTGTTATTACTGCTATGACGCACCCTGTACCATTGCCTGCCCTACTGGCATAGATATTCCTAGTTTCATAGCAAAAATTGCCCAAGGTAATTTGCGTGGTGCAGCCAAAACCATTTTGGAAGAGAACATCATGGGGGGTATGTGTGCCCGAGTTTGCCCCACCGAGGTTTTGTGTGAGCAAGCTTGTGTGCGCAATACCAATCAAGAAAAACCAGTTGAAATTGGCTTATTGCAGCGCCATGCCACTGATGCACTAATGGCTAATCCAGGGTCTGCTTTATTTACTAGGGCCAATGCCACTGGTAAAAAAATCGCAGTGGTAGGTGCTGGCCCTGCGGGTTTGTCTTGTGCTCATCGCTTGGCTTTATTGGGTCATGAGGTGGATGTTTTTGATAAAAACGCCAAACCAGGTGGCTTAAATGAATATGGCCTTGCCACTTATAAAACCACCGACAACTTTGCACAAAAAGAAATCGAATGGTTGTTATCTATTGGTGGTATTACTTTGCATCTCAATCAAGCCCTCGGACAAGACTTTAGCCTTGAGTCACTTACGCAAAAATACGATGCTGTATTTTTAGGCATTGGCCTTGCTGGCGTGAATCAATTAAACCTTCATACTAGCCCTGTAATAGGTCTGCAAAATGCTGTTGACTTTATTGCCTCACTGCGCCAAGCCAGTCATGCAAAAGAAGTGGTAGTGGGCAATCAAGTAGTGGTGATTGGTGGTGGTATGACAGCAGTTGACGCAGCAGTGCAAGCTAAAAAATTAGGTGCATCGGAAGTCACCATCGTCTATCGCAAGGGCCCAGACAATATGTCTGCTTCTGTTGAAGAGCAAAAATGGGCTCGACTCAATGACGTCCGTCTTCAGTTTTACGCCTCACCAGTGCGGGTTTTATCAGAGCAAGAAACGGTAGTAGCGATTGAGTTCTCAAAATCAGTGGTGGTGCAAGGGCAAGTCACCGCACAAACAGAAACACTCACCTTAGCTGCCGATATGGTACTTACTGCAGTAGGACAAAAATTACAAGTTGAAGATGTGAATGGGCTTGCACTACAAGACGGAAAAATCCAATGTGATGACAACGGTAAAACAGCCTACGCCAAAATTTGGGTAGGAGGTGATTGCCGCCCAGGAGGCAAGGACCTCACGGTCGAGGCAGTACAACACGGCAAGCTTGCCGCCATCGATATTGATAAAGCACTTAACGCTTGATCCTGACTCATTTCAAAATTTCAATCCTTCTAAAAGGAAAACATCATGGCAGATATTAGTAGCAACTTTTTAGGGATTAAAAGCCCCAATCCATTTTGGTTAGCATCCGCACCTCCCACCGACAAAGAAATTAACGTGATGCGAGCCTTTGAAGCGGGCTGGGGCGGTGTGGTTTGGAAAACCTTAGGTGAAGACCCACCGATTGTGAATGTGCATGGTCCACGCTATAGCACTATTTTAAGTTCCGACCGTAAAGTGATTGGTTTTAATAATATTGAACTCATCTCAGATCGGCCTCTCAAACAAAATCTTGAAGAGATGAAACGAGTCAAGCGCGCCTTCCCCGATAGAGCCTTAATCGCCTCTTTAATGGTGCCTTGCAACGAAGACTCTTGGCGCAATATTTTGCCCCAAGTAGAGGACACTGGTTGTGATGGTCTAGAGCTTAATTTTGGCTGTCCACATGGTATGAGCGAGCGAGGTATGGGCGCAGCGGTAGGTCAGGTGCCAGAGTACATTCAAATGGTCACCGAATGGTGTAAAAAATATTCACGCTTACCTGTAATTGTGAAGCTCACCCCCAATATTACCGATATTCGTTTTCCTGCAAGGGCTGCTAAAGCAGGTGGAGCAGATGCGGTCTCTCTTATTAATACCATCAACTCCATCATGGGTGTTAATTTAGATCGTATGGTGATGCACCCTAGCACCGATGGACAAGGCTCACACGGCGGTTACTGCGGTGAAGCGGTTAAACCAATTGCCCTCAATATGGTGGCAGAAATTAGCCGTGACCCACAAACTGCCGGCCTACCTATTTCTGGTATTGGCGGTATTAGCACTTGGCGTGATGCCGCTGAATACATCGCACTAGGGGCAGGTACGGTTCAAGTGTGTACTGCTGCTATGGTGTATGGTTTTAAAATCATTGACGAGATGTGCGATGGCCTGTCTAACTTTATGGACAGCCAAGGTTATCAAACACTAGAGGACTTTAAAGGCAAAGCAGTTCCTACTGTTAAAAACTGGAATCAGCTCAATCTTAATCACATAGAAAAAGCAGTCATTAATCAAGACCTGTGTATTCAGTGTGGTCGTTGTCATGTGGTTTGTGAAGACACCTCTCATCAAGCCATTAGTGCAAGCAAAGATGGCAAACGTTACTTCGAAATTAAAGAAGAAGAATGTGTGGGTTGCAATCTTTGCGTCTCAATTTGCCCTATTCAAGACTGCATCACCATGCGTGCTTTAGCCCCCGGAGAAATTGATTTAAGAACAGGTCAAGCCGCTAAAGGGGTGTATGCCAACTGGACCACTCATCCCAACAACCCTATGAGCCAAACGTCGTAGTCAAAACTGCTATTTCATCGGGTTAAATCGGTGAAAACCCTGTATAAATTTAAATTTACTTAATGGTAAAAAAACGGTGTAATGCTAATAGTGCAAGATCCTTAACGCATCACCCTTAAAGTGGGCTTACTTGTACCCGATTATATTTTTTGACTCTGGAGTAACACATGAGCAATTCTCTTAGTAACGAAGACCTACAACCAACGCCGGAAGCGAACCGAACTTGGGCCTGGAAAGACTATGCCGCCCTTTGGGTGGGCATGGTCGTTTGTGTCCCTACCTACACCATGGCAAGCTCTATGCTTGACCAAGGTTTTACTTGGCAAATGGCAGTTTGGTTGGTTTTCTTAGCCAATTTAATTGTGTTAATTCCAATGGTTTTAATTGGTCGTACTGGTACACAATACGGCATTCCATTCCCTGTTTTAGCACGCGCTTCATTTGGTGTGAAAGGCTCCAACTTACCCGCAATTTTGCGCGGCTTGGTAGCTTGTGGTTGGTTTTCCATTAACTGCTATTTTGGTGCTCTTGCCTTGCATGGTTTTCTTAACCTTTTAGGTATGAACTTAGGGGTACCCGCTCAAGGTGAATACATCAGCACTTCTCAGTTTGTTTGTTTCTTAGCATTCTGGGCATTGCACATTTATTTCATCTGGAATGGCCTTGAGTCTATTCGTAAACTTGAAGTGATAGCAGCTCCACTCATGATTGCAGCTTCTGTTGCTTTGGTGGTCTGGGCCTTTATGAATGTATCACCTAGTCAAATCTTTAACTTACCAGCCAAGGTAGTAGAAGCCGGTCCCAATACATGGGGTGCCTTAACAGGTTTAGTTGGTTTCTGGGCTACTTTAGCTCTTAATATTCCCGATTTCACCCGTTTTGCAAAATCACAAAAAGAACAAGTCAAAGGTCAAATGATTGGTTTGCCTATTCCTATGGCATTGTTCTCTTTGGTAGGTATTATTGGTTTTTCTGTATCACAAATTTTGTACGGTAAAGCACAACTTTTCCCAGACGGTTTATTAACTCAAATGGGTACTGTTCCTGCTGGAATTGGTTTGTTAGTGATTTTATTAGCCAACTTAACTACCAACGTGGCTGCCAATTTAGTTTCTCCTTCTTACGACTTTTCACAAGTAGCACCTGAAAAAATTAGCTTCCGCACAGGCGGTTTAATTGCAGCGGTTATTGGTTTGTTATTCATGCCTTGGAAATTATTATCTACCTCTGGTGGTTATTTGTTTACATGGTTGGGTGGCTACGGTACTTTATTAGGCGCTATTGCAGGTATTTTGTTAGTCGATTATTACTTAGTTCGCAAAACGGTTCTTAATGTACCCGACCTCTATCGTCGTGGTGGCGAATATGAATACAGCAATGGTTGGAATATTCATGCCATTATTGCTTTTGTATTAGGTATTGCACCTTGTTTGCCTGGTTATATGGCCGCTTCTGGTCTGTTACCCGCTGAAAGTGTTGGCAGCTTCTGGAAAGAGCTCTACAACTTTGGTTGGTTCTTTAGTTTGTTTGTAGCTGGTATTTACTATTTCTTAACTGCTAAGAAAAAATAAGGGGAACATAATGGGTGATGCGGTATTAATTCGTGGCGGTACAGTCGTAACTGCCGACCAAGAGCAAAAGGCAGATGTATTGTGTGTCAATGGCAAAGTAGTTGCCCTAGGCCCCGATGCCGCCTCTCTAGCACCAGCGGGTACGACCACTATTGACGCCTCGGGTCAGTATGTCATGCCAGGCGGAATTGATCCGCACACCCATATGCAACTCCCATTCATGGGCACTACCACCATGGATGACTTTTACACAGGTACTGCCGCTGGCCTAGCCGGTGGTAATACCACCATTATTGATTTTGTCATTCCTAATCCACAGCAGTCACTCATGGAGGCTTATCACACATGGCGTGACTGGGCTAAAAAATCGGCAGGTGATTACAGTTTTCATGTGGCAATTACTTGGTGGGATCAATCAGTTCATGCCGATATGGCCACTCTTGTACAACAAGAGGGTGTGAATAGTTTTAAACATTTTATGGCCTATAAAAATGCCATCATGTGTGATGACGAAACCTTGGTGAACAGTTTTAAAAGATCACTTGAATTAGGTGCTATGCCAACCGTTCATGCAGAAAACGGTGAGTTAGTTTATTTACTGCAACAAGAAGTTGCCAAAATGGGCATTACTGGCCCTGAAGGTCATCCATTGGCTCGCCCTCCCATGGTCGAGGGCGAAGCTGCCAATCGAGCCATTGCCATTGCCGATGTATTAGGTGTGCCTATTTATGTAGTGCATGTTTCTTGCATAGAATCCGCCGAAGCGATTGCCAGAGCGAGGGCTCGTGGTCAAAGGGTTTTTGGCGAAGTGTTAGCCGGTCATTTGGTGATTGACGACAGTGTTTATCGCAACCCCGATTTTGCTTTTGCAGCAGGCCATGTTATGAGCCCACCGTTTCGTGCTAAAGGTCATCAAGAGGCTTTATGGCGTGGATTGCAGTCTGGCCAATTACACACTACTGCCACCGATCACTGCTCGTTTTGCGCCAGCCAAAAGGCCATGGGCAAAGCAAACTTTGCACAAATTCCTAACGGTTGCGGCGGAGTGGAAGAACGTATGGCAGTTATTTGGGACGCAGGGGTTAATACAGGCCGCTTAACTCCGTCAGAATTTGTCGCTATTACCTCCACTAATACTGCCAAATTATTTAATATTCATCCACAAAAAGGCACTATACAAGTGGGCTCAGACGCCGACATTGTAGTGTGGGATCCTGCCGGTAGCAAAACCCTATCGGCCAAAACCCAGCATAGCAAAGGTGACTTTAATATTTTTGAAGGCCGCACGGTTACAGGCATACCGAGTCACACCATTAGCCAAGGCAAGGTGGTGTTTGTCAACGGTGATTTAAGAGCCGAACAAGGTGTAGGTCGTTATATTAAACGCCCTGCATTTGGTCCGCAATTTAGTGCGGTACAAAAACGTGCTGAAGCACTTGCCCCTACTGCAGTTCAACGAGATTAAATCGTTTTTACCCTTATTTACCAATGCAATAAAGGCTGTATATGGATGCTAAAACTAAAACCCCCAATATTTCTGCCTTAAGAGTCAATGGCGATCGATTGTGGGCCTCACTTATGGAGTTAGCACAAATTGGTGCTACACCTAAAGGCGGTGTGTGTAGGCTTACCCTCACCGACCTAGACAAACAAGGCCGAGACCTCGTTACACGTTGGGCCACCGAGGCTGGCATGACGGTTACCATTGATAAAATTGGTAATGGTTTTATGCGTCGCCCTGGGCGTAATAACAGCCTCCCCCCCATCATGACAGGTAGCCATATTGATACCCAACCCACAGGCGGTAAATTTGATGGCAATTATGGCGTGTTGGCAGGCATTGAAGTAGTACGTACCCTTAACGATCACAACATCGAAACCGAAGCCCCCATTGAAGTGGCTTTTTGGACCAATGAAGAAGGCTCTCGATTTGTACCCGTCATGATGGGCTCTGGCGTGTTTGCGAAAGCCTTTACCCTAGAGCATGCTTATGCGGCCAAAGACACTACCGGTAAATCGGTGAAAGAAGAGCTAGAGCGGATTGGTTACCTAGGCCCAGAAGAACCTGGTCAACACCCAATTGGTGCTTATTTTGAAACCCATATTGAACAAGGCCCAGTGCTTGAAGACAATGACAAAACCATTGGTGTAGTAGAAGGTGTTTTAGGTATTCGTTGGTTTGATTGCACGGTAAGTGGTATGGAAGCCCATGCCGGTCCCACCCCCATGAACTTACGCAAAGACGCCATGCAAGTGGCAGCCCCCATCATGCAAGAAATTGTCGCTTGTGCCCTGCGTCATGCACCGCATGGCCGTGGCACAGTAGGCATGGTGCAGGTGCATCCTAATAGCCGTAACGTGATTCCAGGTCAGGTTAAATTTAGTGTTGACTTACGCAATAGCACCGATGCCTTGGTTGACCAAATGGCCGCCGAAGTGCAAGCCTACGCCGCAGCTTTAGCCACTAAAACAGGGCTATCAATTCAATTTGAATTGGTCTCTAGCTACCCGGCTCAAGTGTTTCATAAAGAATGTGTAGATGCGGTTGCCAAAGCTGCCCAGGCTTTAGGTTATTCGAATATGCCAGCAGTGTCTGGGGCAGGTCATGACGCGGTTTATATGGCTCGCCTTGCACCCACTGGTATGATTTTTATTCCTTGCAAAGACGGCATTAGCCACAATGAAATTGAAGACGCCCAACCTGAGCATATTACGGCTGGTTGTAATGTGTTGTTGCATGCAATGTTAGAACGGGCGGGAACGTAGAAATCTAACGTCATTTTATAAAATAATACTTATCAATCCAAGACTACGTCTTGGATTTTTTGTTTTAATTAACTTCAAATGTTTTACCTGAAGTTAATCAAACCGTATTCCTAACAGTTTTCAACCACTGTTAACGACACGCCCATCGCCACTTCTAATTCCTGCCTGCTAACACCCTCTGCACAGTCTAATAAAACCAAACCATTAGGGCCACACTCAAAAGTGGCTAGGTCGGTGTAGATTCGCTTAACACAGGCTATACCAGTTAATGGGTAGCTGCATTGTTCTACGATTTTGCATTCGCCTGTTTTGCTAAACAAATCCATCATGATCCAGGTTTGTTTGGCCCCTACTGCCAAGTCCATAGCACCGCCAACCGCTGGTATGGCGTCGGCTTGCCCAGTATGCCAGTTGGCTAAATCACCCTTGCAAGACACTTGAAAAGCACCCAAGACACAAATGTCTAAATGGCCACCTCGCATCATGGCAAAACTATCGGCATGATGCACAAAACAACCACCTGCTAAAAGGGTGACAGGCTTTTTGCCCGCATTGACTAAATCAAAATCTTCTAGCCCAATGGCTGGAGCTGGTCCCATGCCAATAATACCGTTTTCGCTTTGTAAAATAATTTCTTTATTAACGGGTAGGTGGTTGGCAACTAAGGTGGGCATACCTATGCCTAAGTTCACATAAGCGCCATCGAAAATATCATTTGCCACCCTTATGGCCATTTCTTCTTTGGTTTTTTTTCGATTCAGAAACTGCATATTCAAATCCCCTACAATTGTTTTAATGGCGGTTCAGCAATAATTGCTGTATTCATTGTGCGACTGTAAATGAATACAAGTTTAACTATTGCCTGAGGGGCTTATGACTTGGCTTGTTTCAGAGTTATAACTTGTTTTAAAACCACCCGCAAGGGTTGCTATTCTTGGAATTTTGACTATTTTATTCACATAAATTCCAGGGGTAATAACTGCCTCTGGATCAAGCTGTCCTAAGTCGACAATTTCAAAAACACTGGCCACTGTTTTTTTAGCAGCAGTGGCCATAATGGGACCAAAATTACGCGCTGCCATTCGGTAAGTTAAATTACCCCAACGGTCTCCTTTTTCAGCTTTTATAAGAGCTAAATCGCCTGCGATTGGATACTCTAAAATATAATTTTTACCGTTTATAAAACGGCTTTCTTTAGCTGAGCCATCTGGGTTTTTAGCCAATTCTGTCCCATACGCAGTTGGAGTAAAAAACGCCCCAATACCCGCTCCTGCAGCTCTAATTCGTTCAGCCAAATTGCCTTGGGGCACTAGTTCTAACTCAATTTTTTTAGTTCGGTATAAATGATCAAAAACATAGGAGTCTGCCTGTCTAGGAAAACTGCAAATTACTTTTCTGACCCGCCCCGTTTTTAATAAGGCTGCCATTCCAATATCACCACTGCCAGCATTGTTATTGACAATGATTAAATCTTTTGCGCCTTGTTCGATAAGGCCCTCAATTAACTCATTAGGGATGCCAGCCGTACCAAAACCTCCAATTAAAACGGTACTACCATCTTGCAGGCCCTCTAACGCACTTGCAATCGTATTTGCAATTTTATTAATCATTTAAAGCCCTTTTTGAATCTGACTTACAAGCCAATCATTAAAGAGTATGATGCAATGTCAATAGAGGGTCTAGTCCGTTTGCGACACTTCAATTTTTTATGGTTGCACACTAAAATCAAAAGCTTCTAGCGCATATTTTTAAAGGTGTTATATGGCTCAATTTGTTCTGGTTCACGGCGCCTGGCACGGTGCTTGGTGTTGGCGCGATGTATTACCTTTATTGTGGCAGGCAGGTCATAGGGCACATGCTGTTACTTTAACGGGTTTGGGTGACCGATCTCATTTATTAAGCCCCAGCATTGACCTTGACACTCATATTCAAGATGTTGTGGCCACCATAGAGGCAGAAGAACTCACTGACGTGGTTTTGGTGGGGCATAGTTACGCAGGTATGTTAATTACTGCAGTTGCCGATTTAATACCTAAAAAGCTCTCTCGTTTGGTTTATGTTGATGCAGTAGTTCCAAAACCAGGGGAGTCATGGAGTAGCACACACACTGCGGCAGTTCAACGACTGCGCATTAGTGCTGCTAATAAAGATGATTTGTTTTCTTTCCCACCCCCAGACCCGCATGTTTTTGGCCTAGAAAATAGTCAATATGAATGGGTGCAAAGAAGACAAACTGCCCATCCTGGTCAAACCTACCAAGCCCCTTTAAACTTTAACCCTTTAACGGTTGCCAGCATTCCCCGCACCTTTATTAGCTGCACCGAGCCCGCCTTGGCAACCATTGATGCCATTCGACCTCGAGTCAAAAGCCAAGATTTTTGGGGGGGTGCTTGGCTGCCCAACTCCACATTTATTGAAATGCAAACAGGCCATGACCCTATGATTAGCGATCCTGTTGGTTTATTTAACATCCTTAACTCAGTCTAAAAAGGCTAAAAGTTGCTTTTATTTTGAGCATAAACACAGTGCATTTCAAATACTGAAGCTCGTGTGTTGCATAATCATATGCATTAAAACAATATTTCAGTATTAATAAAGTGGCTGCAAAACGCTTAACGGCATTCATGGCACAGGGTTAGGCCGTCTATTTCGTCAGTTTTCTACCTATAGCAATGGCTACGGGTTACAAAATCTGCCTAATAGTTCACTCCAATCCCTATCATGCCTACATGCCCTTAAGTGTTGCGCTAGCTTTCTTCACTGATATATCTGAGCTGCAATATTATTGGTTAACGTCAAAAACAAGGCTTGCAAAAGCGGCCGGGTTATTTCGTTTTCATCATAGATACCCAAAAACTGCAGCACTTTTCTTTTTATTAGTTTTCTTATTGCCATTAGTTCTTATGTTTGCACCACTCCAAAACGATAGCTTTTTACGTGCTTGCCGTCGCCAAGCCACTTCTCACACTCCTGTATGGCTCATGCGCCAAGCAGGTCGTTATTTGCCAGAATACTGTGCGACTCGTGCCAAAGCAGGTAGTTTTATGGGCTTGGCCACCAATACTGACTTTGCTACCGAAGTTACTTTGCAGCCCCTAGAACGCTATCCACTAGATGCCGCTATTTTGTTTAGCGATATTTTGACTGTGCCTGATGCCATGGGTTTGGGTTTATCTTTTGCACAGGGTGAAGGTCCTAAATTTGCACATCCTCTGCGTACTGAAGAAGCGGTTAAAAAACTGCAAGTACCCGATATGACTAAGTTAGATTATGTCTTTAAGGCTGTTACTAGCATTCGTCGAGCATTAAATGGTAGAGTGCCTTTAATTGGCTTTTCTGGTAGCCCTTGGACACTGGCTTGCTATATGGTAGAAGGAGCGGGCTCTGATGATTACCGCCTAGTTAAAACCATGATGTACCAACGCCCTGATCTCATGCATCATATTTTAGCTACCAATGCCGATTCAGTAGCCGCTTACCTCAATGCCCAAATTGAAGCTGGTGCACAAGCCGTTATGATTTTTGACAGCTGGGGTGGTGTTTTAGCCGATGCCGCATTTAAAGAATTTAGCCTAGCCTACACCCAAAGAGTGTTAGCTCAATTAAAAAGCCATCACGATGGTGTTGATATACCACGCCTGGTATTTACCAAAGGTGGTGCTTTATGGCTAGATCAAATGGCTAATTTAGATTGCCAAGTATTAGGTCTAGATTGGACCGCTAATTTGGCAAAAGCAAGGGCTTTGGTAGGAGGTTCGGTGGGGGGGCCTGGTAAAGCTTTACAAGGTAATATCGACCCGAATGTTTTATTTGCTGGCCCAGAACAAATTGCCAACGAAGTTCGTAAAACGCTTGATAGTTTTGGTACACCACACACCGACACGACACAAACTGGACCTACTCATATTTTTAATTTGGGTCATGGCATTAGCCAATACACTCCCCCTGAAAATGTGGCAGTTTTAGTAGAAACAGTTCACCAACACTCCAAGTTTTTACGCCAAAATAGTCCTTCTGCATAAAGACAATGCAATAGGGTAGTTTTAATTTTATTGCAATTATTAACTACCCTAGCCCCGCCTCATTGGGTGTTTAGCAACTCCATCCAAAATAGCTTTTTCAATATTTACATAGCATAAAACTCCCTTATTATTTCAACTGTCGCTCTTATTTTTCAACAGAAAAATATTGACCAATTTATTGCTTTAAAACAACAAAAGGTTTTGAGCACATTAAAAATGTGCTAGCGTTAAGTAATTGATTTATAGACCTTTTATGCCATAGCCTATTATTTAAGCAATCCAATGCAAGCCCCAGTTTATGGGGCATTCCCCCGCCTCTCTACCGACTATCCACAAAGTTATCCACAGAACTCATGAACTTCTTTTAAGAACTTTTACATGTCATCAAAAGTCGTATTTTTGCAAGTCATTCTGCATACTCCTCATCATAGTGCCATGAGCAAACCCCTCACTTATAAAAGTGAGCAAAGCTTGACTCCTGGTACCTTGGTGAATGTGCCTCTGGGAAAAAAAGAAATGTTAGGGGTGGTCTGGGAAGTGCTAGAACAAGCACCCATAGAGCTCAAATTAGAATCCATTCAGTTCATTCATTACGCTTTAGTTGGCATTGCTCCACTTTCGCAAGAATGGATGAGTTTGGTCAGCTTTACTGCCCGTTATTACCAGCGCTCTTTGGGAGAAGTCGCAATTCATGCCCTGCCGGCAGGCTTTAAAAACCTAGATGAAGCCCAGCTTGCCAAAAGGTTGGCTAAATTAGCAAAACAAAGTCAAAAAGAAGCCACACGGTCAGAAGCAGAAGCAGAAGCAGAACCCGTACTAGCTAATGCTCAACCATTTTCGATTGATAGTTTTCAACTAGCTACCGAGCAAAAACAGGCTCTCGAACAAATCCAAACACAGCCTGGGCCATTTTTATTGTTTGGGGTTACTGGCAGTGGTAAAACCGAAGTTTATTTGCAAGCCGCACAACAAGTATTAAGCCAAGACCCAAAAGCACAAGTGCTTATTATGGTGCCCGAAATTAACTTAACACCACAATTGCATGCTCAGTTTAGTCAACGCTTTACTCGGCAGTGTGGCCCCTTAGGTGTGGTGGCTATTCACAGTGGCTTAACTGAAGTACAACGATTTAATCATTGGTTATTAGCCCATACTGGAGCCGCTAGAATTATTTTAGGCACTCGGCTATCGATTTTTTCATCCATTCCCCACTTACAACTTATTGTGGTAGATGAAGAACATGACCCTAGTTATAAAAGCCAAGATGCATCACGTTATTCTGCTCGTGATTTAGCAATTTATAGGGCTAATCAAATCAGTCTAATGGCAAAAAAACAAAATGTTTTTAGTCCATGCAAAATCATATTAGGCTCGGCTACTCCTTCTCTTGAAAGCTGGTATCAATCTCGACCCATCAGCCAAGGTGGACGTTACCAACGCCTGCATATGACGCAGCGTATTGGTCAGGGTGTGTTACCTCGCTTGGTATTGATTGATATGACGCAACAAGCCAAGGGAACGGTGCTTTGCCCAGAGTTAATAGAGGCCATTAAAGCTCGGATTCAAAAGGGTGAACAAACCCTTATTTTCTTAAATCGCAGAGGTTATGCCCCTGTTTTAGTGTGTAATGACTGTGGTTGGAAGAGCCAGTGCCCTCATTGCAGCGCTTTTAGAGTCTTTCATAAACGCGACCGCACTTTACGTTGCCATCATTGTGGTTTTACCGACCATGTGCCTAGGTCTTGTCCCAGTTGCGGTAATCTTGATATTTCTAGCCAAGGAAGAGGCACCGAACAACTTGAAGAACAAATCACCGAGCTATTGGTCAATGTACTACGCTTAGATGGCAAAGCCGCAAGAGTAATACGACTAGATGCCGACAGCACCAAAAACAAAGGGAGCCTAGAGTCAAGTTTGGCCGAAATTCATGCGGGTAATGTCGATGTCATTGTAGGCACCCAAATGATTGCTAAAGGCCATGACTTTAGGAACATTACTTTGGTAGCAGCAGTCAACCCCGACTCGGCTTTGTTTTCCAGTGATTTTAGAGCCCCCGAGCGGCTCTTTAGCCTATTACTACAAGCCTCTGGTAGAGCAGGCCGAGAAGCCTCTAAAAGTGAGGGTAGTGAAATGTGGATTCAAACCTTTAACCCCGATCATGCATTGTTTAAAGCTTTAGGCGCACATGACTATGTGAGGTTTGCCGCCAAACAATTACAAGAGCGTGAACAAGCACAAATGTCACCTTTTAGTTTTTCTGCTTTATTAAGAGCCGATGCCAAGAGTCAAGAAATTGCCCAAAGTTTTTTACAAAAAGTCAGCCAATTAGCCGAACAAGACAGCGTGTTAAAAGAGTTAATGCAAGAAGTTTTGCTTTATAGCCCAGTGCCAATGACGATATCAAAAGTCGCCAATATTGAGAGAGCACAACTCATGGTGGAATGCCATTCAAGACCCTATTTACAAAAGTTTTTAACCCGGTGGCAGCATCTTCTGAGGCTGCAAGCCAAACAAACCAAGGGATTAATTAGGTGGGTTATGGATGTGGATCCTCATGCTATTTAAAGCTTTAAAGCGTCTCATTTTTAATCATCTGCACTATACAAAAAGTCGATAATTAGTTTTAGGGAAGCTTTATAAAACTTAATACTTGTATGTGTATTGTGGGGCTGAATGAACTATGAAGTGTATTATTTAACCCATTACTATTTTTACGGGTTAAAAACAAGCCAATCGATCATATCAGCCTGCTCCCATTTACCTACCTAGGTGTTTGGCTGAAGATTACTTATGCACAGACCTAGATAGTTTCGTAAAATCAAATTATTCATTCATTTTTTATCATCATAATGTCTTCACAACCAAACGACACCATTTCTCAATTACTACAAGCGCGAGGCAAAATGGCCTTAAATAGCCAAGATGTAGTAACTTCCCCTTGCCTCTCGATTTGCACCATGGATGAAGAAACCA
>CAZKWC010000027.1:0-39868 GCA_964556425.1 uncultured Limnohabitans sp.
GTTTATTAGGTGCCAAAGGCGAAACTGCCCAACTGGCCTTACGCTTTACTCATATGGTGCTGCCCTCTGTACCTTTAATAGGAATTGGTATGTGTGTGTCGGCACTTATTAGAGCCAAAGGCGATGCTAAAAATGCCATGCTTATTACTTTAATGGCTGGCTTTACCACAGCGGTGTTAGATCCTTTGTTTATTTTTGGTTTTGGTTGGGGCCTTGATGGCGCAGCGTACTCCACCATTTTGGCGCGCGTTGTGATGGTATCTGTGGGTCTTACTTTTTTAATTAAAGTGCATGGTCTGTTTGCTTGGCCAAGCTGGCAATTAAGCATACAAAATATCAAACCTTATTTTATTATTGCTTTTCCTGCAGTTCTGACTCAAATTGCAACCCCAGTTGGTAATGCTTTTACTACCGCCGCCATTGGACCTTATGGTGATGATGCCGTCGCAGGATGGGCGGTCATTACTCGGATTATTCCAGTCGCATTTGTTGGTTTATTTGCCTTGTCTGGATCGGTTGGCCCCATATTAGGACAAAATTTAGGCGCTGGTTTATTGCACCGAATTAAAGCAACAATGAATTATAGTTTTTTGGTCGTTTTAGTTTATGTCTTAGTGGTATGGCTTTTATTAGCCAGCCTTGCCAGCTTTATTGCACACTCATTTGGCGCAACTGGATTGTCTTACGAGATGATTTTATTTTTCTGCTATTTTGTAGCAGGCAGCTTTATGTTTAACGGAGCAATATTTGTCGCCAATGCTGGTTTTAATAATTTAGGTTACCCTTTTTACTCCACACTACTTAATTGGGGCCGCTCTACCTTAGGTGTTATTCCGTTTATTTATTTAGGTGGTCAATGGTTTGGAATTTACGGCATTTTAGCGGGTTATGGTTTGGGCTTGGTGGGTTTTGGTTGTATTGCGATTTGGTTAATGAATAGAGTTTTAAAACAACTAAAAATCAAATCCGTATTTTAAAAAAAAATAGTCATTACCAAGCCCTGTAATGACTATTTTTAAACCGCCTAATTAACTCTGCTTTTTAACTCGGCATTTCGCCGCCCAAGGCCTCAATTAAATCAATCACCATTGGACCCAATACCCCCGTGTTTAACACGATATTGGCATCAAAAGCATCTTGTTTTGTATCTGTGCCTTTATCAGTGTTGTCTTCCTCTGGTTTGATCTTTTTTAGCTGCAAGGTGTCAGTTAATAAAAAATCAACTTTCCCCTCCCAATTAAGAGCTAATTGCTGAGGCATTTTTCCTTCTTGTACATGTTTTTTTACTTCATCTGTACTGAGGTTATGCCGGGTAAATTTCACCATTGATTTTTCTTCAGTGCTGGACTTAAGTAAGCACTCTTTACCCACTACAAATGCTGCAGGCAACTCGTCGGCAGACTGAGCCAACAACCATTGCGCCATTGCCGATTGTGGGGCGGTTTGAGTTTGTAATAACATCGCCGAAAAACCAGGAATACTATTGACCAATAAGGTCATGACCTCATCGGATTTGGCCTGACTACTTGCATCGGTAAACAAAAATCCATTTTGTTTATCTATCCAAATTAAGACCTGTGATTGTTTAGCAAAAGCCTGTGGCAATAGGCTTAAGATTAAATCATCTTTAATATCTCTTTGTTCTTTTTTGCCTGGTTTACGTCCTGTGCTTTGTTGCACATCTGCAATCACTTTTTCAAGCTGACGTTTCACTACCGAAGTAGGAACTGATTTGGTCTCGATTTGCAATTTTAAAATCCACTGCGAAGCAATCGACTCCACCAAAGGACCAAACTGATCACCCCTAGGTTCTAACCAGCCCACCGATTTTTGTTGGCTCGCACCACACTCGGTAAACTTACTGTCTTGTAGTTTGGCTTCCAAATCAGACAATTCAATCTGCCATGTCGGATCTAACCGGTAAATCATTAAATTTTTAAACACAACAATCCTTTTTACTTAACGTATAGATTGTAGTGCCTTGGGAACGCCTCAGTTTTACGCTGTATTGAATTATTACTTTAAAACACTGCGCTTTTTATCAAGAAAAAGGGCTTTTAACATCCATTAAAAAACCAAACACTTAGGCTTTAATCAGCACAGTGCTTGGTTTTTTAGATTCATTTTTTAAGCCACTTGATGACGCCAAGGTGGCACACAACCTTGTTGTTGCAAATTAAATGAAGTTACTTTACTAGCAAACTGCAAGGCTTCTTGTAATTGTGCTTCTGTGGGGGCAATATCTAGTAAACCATTTTCATCTAGGTAACAAATAAAACCGGCGTAAAAACAGTCGCCTGCACCCACTGTATCGACTACTTTAACTTTAGGACCAGGGCAAAATTGCGCAGCATCTTTAGTAATCGCCCAAGCACCCTCGGCGCCTAATGTAAGCACTACTATTTTGGTGCTTGAATTGCTGTTAATTAAAGATTTGGCTTCCTCGATTGCATCTTTGGTTTTACCAATCGCATGCAAGTCTTCATCACTGACTTTAATAATAGAGGCGTAAGGCACTAAAGCATGAATGGTGTCTCGGTAAGAAGCATGATCTTGTGAGGCAATTAAGCGCATGTTGACATCCACGCTTGTGGTAATACCACGTTGGCTTAAGGTTTTTAAAACCTCAGTCCACTCTTGGCCGTCTGGTGGAATTAAAGCCAAAGAGCCCACATGAAACACTTGGCTTTGCTCTGGTAAGTCGGCTAATACTTGCGCGGGACTTTTTGATCTGTCGGCCATACCTTCACGGTAAAAACTATAGGTGGGTTGACCATCGTCGGCAATTCTTACCAAGGCTAAAGATGTAGGTAAGTTAACACTTTGGGCGACTTGTTTTAAACCATTTTCTTCCATTTGTTTGGCAAATTCTTGGCCAAAATAATCAGTTGATAAAGGATTTAAATAACAAGTATTGCGACCCAAACGTGCTAGGGCACTCGCAAAGTTATAAGGCGAGCCACCCAATTTTGGAGCTATTAAGCCGTCGGCTTGAAACACCAAATCAGATAAAGTTTCACCCGCTACTGCAATTAATTTTTTTTCTTCTGACATTGTGACTCCTTTAAATTTCAATTCCATTTTTTAATATTAAAACATGCGCCATCATCTATAAAAAACGAAAAGCCAGCAAGAAGCCCAAAAACTTCTAACTGGCATTCATCATTTTTTATTGAATTATTTTTTTAATAAACGTTGACGACGTAAAACGTCAATCCATACCGCAATAATCACCACAGCACCAATTGCCATCATTTGTTTAAATTGAGACACTTCAAGCAAATTCATACCATTACGAATCATGGCAATTAAAATCGCACCTAATAAACTGCCCCACAAACTACCACGGCCACCAAACAAAGAGGTACCGCCTAAAATAACGGCTGCAATGGCATCTAACTCAAACATTTGCGCCATTTTGCCACTAGAAGAATCCATTCTAGACATTAATACAATGGCAGCTAATGCACAAGTTAAACCGCTCACTACATAGACTGCTAATTTATAACCACGGATATTAATACCCACTTGGCGAGCTCCCATTTCATTGGAGCCAATCGCATACACATAACGGCCTAATTTAGTACTAGATAAAACAAAGCCCATTAAAATAAAACAAAAGGCGGTAATCCATACTGGCATAGCCAAACCTAAAAATTCTCCGTAGCCAATCGTAGTAAATGGCTCTGGTAAGCCGGCCATATCAAAACCACCAGTTAAATCAAATGCCAAACCACGCCATAAAGTTAAACCACCTAGGGTCACAATAAAAGCGGGAATACCCACATAAGCGACTAAATAACCATTAAACAAACCTACTGCAGCACCAATGGCAAATGCATAGGCAATAGCCAAATACGGGTCCATACCCATTTTCACTACAAAATAACCAGCCAAAGCGCCTGCTAAAGCGGTTACAGCACCTACTGCTAAATCAACACCACCAGTCAAAATCACAAAAGTTTGGCCACCTGCCAATAATGCAATCACTGAAGCTTGAGCCAAAATGTTGGACAAATTTTGTCCATTTAAAAAATAAGGAGATGCAACTGACAAAAATGTCGCAAGCACCAATACCGCCACCATGGCGCCTACCCATTCTTGTCTTGCTATTCCACGTATTGAGATGCTGCTCATAAAAGTTCCAGTGCAAAGAATCTATCAAATAAAATTTCTAATTAAAAAGGCAAACCCTAACAACTCTTTCGAGATTGTTAGGGTGAATTCAAATCAATGAATTATTTTTTCTTCATGAATTGAGCAACGCCAGAGTCTTGCGCAAATTTGTCTACATTGCTTGGCAATACTAAGAAGCTACCTGTGTCGATACGGGCTTCTACTTTTTTGCCAGAACCAGCAGCAATTGCAGTTTCAATGCCTACAGCACCAATTTTTGCCAACATTTGAGCTGCATTAGCTTGTTGCCAGCCGTCTTTCATCATGTCCAAACCGCCTGGTGAACCGTCAAAACCAGCAATTTTGACTGCGCCAGCTTTTAAACCTGAAGCCAACATCGCTGCTTTTGCACCTAAAGCACCGCCATCCCATGCGCAAGCAATAATTTTTGCAGTTGGGTTAGAACGCAATGCGGCTTCAACACCGTTTTGTGCCATTGTTTGATCCCAAGTGGTTGGAACTTCAACGATTTTTACGTTTTTACGTTTTGCATTCAAACCAGCCACAAAACCTTCTTTACGCTCACGACCAGTAGATTGTGATAAGTCACCAGTTACATAAATAACAGTGTCGCCATCTTTAATTTGGCCAGCTGCCCAGTCACCTTGTACTTGAGCGGCTTTAATGTTGTCAGTAGCAACATAACTAGTAATTTTTGCGCCTGTAATGCCAGTATCAACGGCAATAACAGGAATACCAGCGGCTAAAGCTTTGTTAATAGCAGGAGCAATACCAGCACTGTCAACAGGAGCGATTGCAATTGCGCTTACTTTACGTGTGATCATGTCTTCCACGATAGCCAATTGTTTAGACAATTCGCCTTTTTCAGCTGCCAATTTGATGAATTTAACGCCAGCTTTTTTAGCTGCGGCTTCTGCGCCACCGTTAATTAAGGTCCAACCTTCGTTGGTATTGCCGTTGGTAATGTAGGCTACTGTAACTTCAGCATGAGCAATAGCGGCAAAACCAGCTACTGCTAAAGCGAGGGTCAAACGACCAAAAATGCGCTTAATTGACATAACTATCTCCAATTTATTAAGTTGATAACAGGGTACAGCGGCACCCTTTGCTTGCTGCCATTGAATTAAACACTATTTTCTGACTAAATAAACCTAGGGGATTTACTAATACGTTTAAAAAAAATCTGTGGCATGCTAAAGCTTATCTAATAGGGTTTGAATCGCCCTCTTTTCTCACTACCATTTAAAACCTCGAGCGAGTTAATATCATGAGCAGTCCTGCATCCATTCTTGAAGTACGTAACCTTACCAAACACTACGGTGGTGTAAAAGCCTTAACAGATGCCAACTTCTTGCTAGCACCAGGAGAGCATGCGGCCATTGTGGGCGATAATGGCGCTGGTAAAAGTACCTTCGTAAGATTGATTACGGGAGCTGAGTCACCTAACACAGGCGAAATTATTCTAGATAAAGAGACGGTTAAATTTGACTCCCCCCTAGATGCACGTCGTCAAGGTGTCGAAACCGTTTATCAAACTTTGGCATTGGCTGAAGACCTAGACGTACCAGCCAATATATTTTTAGGTCGTGAATTAACCCATTTATCTTTAGGGCCTTTGTCTATTTTGAACCACAAGGCCATGCGTGAGCAATCAGTAGAGATGCTTTCTACTACCGGCGTGAAAATCCAAGATTTAAGCGAGAGTTTACGTGGTATGTCGGGTGGCCAACGTCAATGTGTTGCCATTGCACGTGCCGCTGGTTTTGCTAAAAAACTCATTATTTTAGATGAGCCTACTGCCGCATTGGGTGTGCAAGAAACCGCCCGCGTAGAAGGCATTATTAAAGGCCTAAAAGAGCGTCAAATCCCGCTTATTATTATTAGTCATAATTTGCGTCAAGTATTTGATTTAGTTGACAGAATTTGGGTTTTCAGACAAGGCCGCATTATTGCTTCCCTTGAAACCAAAAAAACCAATCCCGAACAAATTGTGGCGCTTATTACCGGAGCTATTTCTCCTGAATCAGTGGGCGAGCATATTTTGCCGGCAAACGTCATGCGTGGAACTCAAGAAGCCGCTTTAGCTTAAGGAAACTATCCAAAGTTTCCTTAAATAATCATCCAACGAAAGCGACTCAACGTGTTACTTCATATAGATCCTATTATTACTCCTGAATTGTTATTTGCACTGGCCGATATCGGCCACGATGATGCAGTTGCGGTAGTCGATGCTAACTTTACCTCTCGTAAACTAGCCAATGGTCGTCCAGTGATTAGAATGCCTGGCTTATCTTTATTACGTGTAAGCCAAGCGATTTTGTCTGTTCTACCCTTAGATACCGACTTAAAATATCCCATTTCTCACATGAAAGTGTGTCACACTCCCGATGGTTTTAGAAATGAAGCACAGCAAGAAGTCGTATCTCATTTAGCAAGTAAAGGTTTTTTAGAAACCCAAGTAGAAGCCATAGAGCGTTTTGCTTTTTATGAACGCCTCTCTGATGCTCAAGTGATTGTACAAACGGGTGACCTTCGCCCATACGCTAACTTTATGTTTTACAAAGGTTTGGTCACTTCATTTCAGCCTCATTCAAATTAACTCATAGCCCTATAGCACCGTGAACGAATTTCCAACTTCGCATATTAATCAAGAAATGATGAACGACGCTTCGCAATCACTCTTAGCCTCCGATTCAGCAACTGATGAGTTGGTAAGGCCAAGAGGATCTAATCACGGAGGCATGCGTCAATTCAACGAACGAATCGTTTTGCAATCGATTCGTCTTCATGGTGCATTACCTAAGGCGGATGTCGCCCGCATGACGCATTTGAGTACTCAAACTGCATCTGTCATTATCAATAAATTGTTGGCCGAAGGATTGTTGCAAAGGCAAGATCGTTTACGGGGCAAAATTGGTCAACCCTCTATTCCCATAGGACTCAACCCCGATGGGGCTTTTTCTGTAGGCATTAAAATTGGCCGAAGAGGGCTACATGTGTTGGCCCTTGATTTTGCAGGAAACGTCAGGCACCGTGAACTCTTGGCCTATGAGTCTCCAGAACCTGAACAAGTATTTGAGGCGATTACTCATTGCTTTAGCCAAATTCAAGCCGTTTTAGGCAAAGAGTTAAGTGAAAAAATGGTGGGAGTTGGTGTGGCAGCCCCACTTCATCTAGATGGTTGGACAGAATTGTTAGGTGGCTCAGAACAAGAAAAACGTGCCAAACTTTGGAATCATGTTGATATTGTTCAAAGAGTGCATGAAATAACTGGTTTACCAGTCGAATTTGCAAAAGACACCACTGCTGCCTGTGTGGCCGAATTGGTTTCTGGGCAAGGCCGAAGCCTACCCACTTTTTTGTATTTTTACATAGGTACCTTCATTGGAGGTGGTCTTGTGATTGACTCTCACCTCTATCCAGGACAAACTGGCAACGCAGGAGCCCTCGGATCCTTTCCTTTGGGTCTTGCAAACGGTAACTCTCCCTATCAATTGTTATCAAAAGCCTCTGGTATCAGCCTTGAAAATGCACTGCAAAATGCAGGCTATCCAGCAGGTGCTGCACATGACGAAAGAGCCCTTGAAAGCAAGGCTTTTCCTCATACACAGGCCTGGTTAGATGAGGCTTGCCCAGCGATTGCAATGGCTATCGTCAGCTCTACTGCACTACTAGAATTAGATGGTGTGATCATTGATGGCACATTGGATAGAAAGTTATTAGGTCTTATTATTGAGGGTGTAAAACAAGCATTAGGTCGTTACAACCTCGAAGGGCTACACTTACCGAGCATAAAAAACGGTACTATAGGTCGAGAAGCAAAGGCAATGGGGGGAGCACTGCTCCCACTTTATGCCCATTTTGCCCCTGACCGAGCCATCTTCTTGAAGCAAGCACCGGTTTAATGCTTTGTTTTTGAATCAATCATTTATTTTTATTTGAGTACCGTATATGACCGCTCTTTATTTAGATTCAGCCAATACCCAAGAATGGGCACAAATGAGCCAATTAGGCTTAAGCCGCCGAGTCACTTGTAATCCTTTGTTACTTCAAGCTGTAGGATTGCCAGTCACAATGGCCACCCTAGAGCAACTCGCTCATGAAAGCGTGCGCCTAGGTTTAGAAGAACTGCATTTACAGGCTTGGCCCAACGAACAAGGTGATTGGTACCCCATCGCCCAAGCAATTGCTAATTTAGGCGATCACATTGTAGTGAAATTACCAGCCGTTGCCGCAGCCATGGTGGCAGCTGCACAATTGAAGCAAAAAGGCCACAAGATTTTAATTACCGCCATTAGCAACCCTATTCATGCTTTATGGGCATCTCAAATTGGGGCTGACTATGTGGCACCTTATGTGGGTCGATTGCAAGAAGCCGGCGTAGATACCCATGCGCTTTTAAGCAGCATGGTGGTACAACAAAAACTGGGTGGCCCCATTGTCTTGGCTGCTAGCATTCGCAACCTTGAAATGCTCAATCAAGTGATTCAAACAGGTGTAGCGGCAGTTACCGTACAAAAGAAACTTATCCATGAGGGTTTAACCGATGCCCAAACCTTTTTAGCCGTACAACAATTTGAAGCCGCCCGCCAAGGCTAATCCAAATGTAGTTGAATTCAATCAACATCAAAAAGCCAAAAATTAATTTTTTTGGCTTTTTTTTATTTTTTTGTAAGATTTTTAAACTAGCTCCGACTTATCAATGAAGAACCAATTAATTAGGTTCTTTTTATTTTTAAAAGGAGCATTCAATGAGTACTAGTAAAAAACTTCAAGCGGTCACCAGCGCATCTTTAGCCCTCGCCTTAGGCACAGCCATGACTTTATCGGTTATTCCAGCACAAGCCCAAAGCAAAGAAAAATGTTTTGGCGTATCGCTTAAAGGTAAAAACGATTGTGCAGCAGGTCCTGGCACATCTTGTGCAGGCAGCTCTACCAAAGACTATCAAGGCAATGCATGGACTTATGTTCCTGCCGGCTCATGTGAAAAAACAGTTTCCAAAACATCCTCTACTGGTTTTGGCATGTTAAAAGAGTTCAAAGAAAAATCTTAAAAATATTACCTGACTTCAATAAAAGGTAATAAAAATGGCCCACTTGTTTTCTCAATATGGCAGTTTAACGACTGAAATTGGTTGTGGTTTTAAACCTCAACATTGGCATGATCTACAAAATAAACAACAGCCCATTGGCTTTTTTGAGGTTCATGCTGAAAATTATTTAGTGGCAGGTGGGCCATTTTTACAGCAACTTCAATGGATTCGAGAGAATTACCAACTCTCTGTTCATGGTGTGGGCTTGTCTATTGGTGGCCATCAAATTGATCAAACACATTTAACGGCGATCGCCAATTTAATCAATCGTTTTGAACCTCATCATTTTTCTGAACATTTAGCTTGGTCTAGTCATGGTGGTAATTATTACAATGACTTATTACCCCTGCCCTATCATCAAGCATCCTTGCAAAAAGTGGTCAGCCATATTCAACAAGTGCAGGAAGCGATTCAACGCCCCTTAATACTTGAAAACCCCTCTAGTTATTTAAGCTACTCGAGCAGCACATTTTCAGAGGCCCAATTTTTAACCGAAGTAGTCAAACAAACTGGTTGTTATTTATTGCTGGATGTGAACAATGTATATGTGAGTGGAATTAATTTGCAAATGAATCCACATCAGTACTTACAAGACTTACCCTTAGAACATGTCAAACAAATACATTTAGCTGGTTTTTTTGAAGACCAGGATGACAATGGCGATAGATTATTAATTGATCATCATGGTGCACCAATTGATAATGAAGTGTGGGCATTATATGAATATAGCTTAACACTCATTAAGCAAAAAACCAATTGCAGCATATTGCCCACTTTAATAGAACGCGACAATTTTATCCCTAGCTTAGATACCTTAATAAACGAAGCCTTGTTAGCACAAAAAATTCAACAACAAGTGCTACAAAATAAGTTTAGCAATAGCCCTGTGATAGCTACTAAAACTCACTATGAATTCGCTTAATCAATCGCACCACGAGTGGAGTACTGCACTACTACAAGCTCATCAAGATGTAGTTTACCCAAATGATATTAATGCACCTCACAACCCAAGCATTAAAAATCGTTTTGCGATTTACCGCAATAATGTGTGGTCCTCTTTAATCAATGGTCTTGCCGATAGTTATGAGGTGGTAAAAACATTGGTTGGGGAAGATTTTTTTAATAGCTTGGCACAAAAGTATATTACAAAACACCCACCTCAATCTCCTATTATGTCGAAGTGGGGTGGGCATTTTTCTGAGTTGATTGCCAACGATATAAATTGTAAAAGTGTGCCCTATTTAGCCGATGTAGCGCAGCTTGAATGGCTCAGAATTGGTCTCTACCATGCCCTCGATGAAACACCGTTAAGCACCACTGAAGTACAAACTATTTTGACTACGCACATCAATCAATTAATGGATTGCAGTATTCAAATGTTAAGTGCATCAGATATTTTGAACTCCCAATTTAATACCGCTTCTATTTGGAGTTTACACCAGCAGTATGATGCCGCCACGCAAAGTGCAGAACTAGAAAACGCTTTATTAGAACTTGACCTTTTTCAGCCGCAATCAATGTTGATCTGGCGTAATGAATTCACTATAGAAGTTATTCCAATCGAGCTCAGTACCGGTCATTTTTTGTCTGAATTAAAAAAAGGACAAACCATTGGGCAAGCTATTGGGCATTGTGTAGAAATTTATCCAGAACTTGTTATACCTCAGTTACTCGCTGTGGTTTTGCAATTGCCTTGTATTGCATCTATACAACTTCACTCTTAACTAAAGGAATTCCTCATGCAAGCATTATTTGAAAAACTCCATCTTTCTACCCTACTTGATTTTAAATATACTTTACTCGCTTTTATTGCTCGCTTTTCGGTGGCAGGTGTATTTTGGAAGTCTGGGCAAACCAAAGTGAGTGGTTTTGAGTTAGACATAGTGAACATGAAGTTCTCACTTGGTGCTATATCACTTTCGGACTCTGCTCTAGAACTATTTAAAGAAGAATACCAACTACCTTTAGTGCCTTATGAGCTAGCTGCCTATAGCGCCAGCATCGCCGAACATATTTTGCCAGCCCTATTATTATTAGGCATTGCTAGCCGATTTTCTGCCTTGGGTTTATTCATAATGACTTTAGTCATTCAGTTATTGGTTTACCCTGGTGCCTACACTCTGCATGGTTTATGGGCCAGTACTTTATTATTGATTATTTTTTATGGACCAGGAAAATTAAGTTTCGATCATTTAATAGCCAAAAAATGTCAAGCTTAAATAAATTGGGCAAGGTGTAAAAACCTTAACTAAAAGATGAACTTTTTTAAGTTCATCTTTTTTTTATCTTTACACAAAAAAATTAAAAATAACTGTAAGAAATTGGAACTAACTCTGACTACTCAGTACAGCATCAATTGATGTTGTTTTATTTTAATTTTTACGGAGATACAATCATGAGCTCATCTATCAAAACTTCTTCTTCTCTTTTAATTGCCGCTAGCTTGTTGGCTTTAGCTAGTATTGGTAATGCAGCTGAAGCACCAAAAGGTTCTTCTGGTAAAGCAGTAGGCGCTAACGACAATGTTCATTGCTACAACGTTCACGATTGCAAAGGCATGAGCGATTGCAAAACCGCTGAGCACGGTTGCAAAGGTCAAAACGCATGCAAAGGTCACGGCTTTAAAGGTTTATCTGCACAAATGTGTTTGTCTAAAGGCGGCACTATCGCTGACTTGTAATTTTTATAAGCAATTGCTTTTTTCGTATAGTTCCTTTTTAAAAAAAGTGATTCCTTCAAACGAATCACTTTTTTTTTGACCACCTTATTTTGTTATTGATCAAAAATCATGGCCAACTCTAGCTCTTTCATCAATCCAACATCAGCCGGTTTTGGTTTGGGTTTACGTACTGAACATTATCAAGACTTTTTAAATCATGAGCAAAATGTCGATTGGTTAGAAGTCATTACCGATAATTTCTTAGTAGAGGGAGGCAAGCCTCTTCAGATGTTAGAGCGTTTTCGTGAAAAATATAATATAGCCTTTCATGGCGTGAGTATGTCTATAGGTAGTTATAACGGTTTAGATCTACAGTATTTACAAAAAGTAAAAAAATTAGCTGACCGTTTTCAACCGATGTGGATTTCGGATCATATGTGTTGGACTCATTATCATGAGCATTATTTGCACGATTTATATCCTCTTCCCTACACACAAGAATGTGCTGATTTATTAATTCAACAAATCACTCAAGCACAAGACGTATTAGAGCGACAATTAGTTTTAGAAAATGTTTCTAGTTATATTCGTTACAGTAGCTCTCGTACGACTGAATGGGAGTTTTTAAATTACATCGCACAGCAAGCCAATTGCAAACTCTTACTCGACGTCAACAATATTTATGTAAGTAGTGTGAATCATAGTTTTAATCCACAAGACTATTTAAACGGCCTTGACACCCAACTTATTCAACAAATTCACTTGGCCGGACACTCGCATTATGGCAACTATATAGTCGATACCCATGATGCTCCCATTTGCGAAGATGTCTGGAGTTTGTATGCTAAAGCCTGTAATCGTTTTGGTGCTGTCTCGACCATGATTGAAAGAGACGCTAACATTCCTCCACTAGAAGAACTCATTCAAGAGTTAGATCGGGCGAGGCAAATTTTTGCACAGTCCAGCATTAATGCCCCTAGCCAGCCTTTACCCGCCACCTCGTTAGCGAATCATTCTGGCGATTGGTCCCCTAGTAACTTAGTCACTTCATTTTCTGTTCAAAATAATCAAGATGTTTTTTCAGAGATAGTCAGAGGCCCTAACTTATTGAAGGCTCCACCACAATTTGACTCTAAGGGACAACTCGACGCACAACACGGTTTAGCCATTTACCATAATGCTTATAGAGCCCGGCTAGTTGAGGTATTAGCCGACGTTTTTTCTCATACTCGCTTATTTTGTGGTTCGGATTATTTCGAGCAATTGGCCCACTTATATGTTGAAAGCCATACTCCATCAGCCCGATCACTCCATTTTTATGGTGACTTTTTCGCTGATTTTTTACAGCAACAGCATCCTGACTCGCCCGAGTTATACGAACTCGCCGAGCTAGAGTGGTCTTTACGAGCGGTTTTTTTTGCAACTGACTCGGCCGCTTGGGATATAGAGAAGATACAACAACACAGCCCTAATCCCTGCCTTGAACAAACTTCTATTTTGCAACCTTTTGTCAAAATATTACATCACCAATCCAATGCTTGGCAAATTTGGAAAGCCATTGAAGCAGACATTGAGGTCCCTCCAGCACAAGTTCAAGACAAAACCATTGCCCCATGCCTCTATTCAATTTTAGTTTGGCGTCAAGACAATCAACCTCAGTTTTCGACTATCGACTTGTCGCAGGCTTTATTTTTAACACAACTACGTCATGAAAATATGAGTATTGCCCAATTAACAGAAAGATGGTTAGGAGCGGGTCAACTTAGTGATGCTAATCTGCTAGCCAATTGGTTACAACAATGGTGGAGTCAGCAGGTGTTACGATTTTCCCCTCTTAATACTTCTGTTTAAATCATCAAAGCATTGATTTTGAATAATGAATGTCAATTAAAATCATAGGATTAGAAATTTTAATAATATATAAGTGTTTTTATTAAATTTCCTTATGTAAGATGGAGTCAGTTTATCGTCAGCAGGCAAACCAATCTTTTGAACTACCTGCCTTGACTTGGCTCTATTGGTTATTTTTTATTAAATAACTCTACAAAGGAATCGGCATCATGAAGATTATTGTTTTAGGTAGTGGCGTCATCGGCACGACTAGTGCCTATTATTTAGCATTGGCAGGCCATGAAGTCACTGTCATTGACCGTCAAACTGCACCTGCACTTGAAACCAGTTATGCCAATGCTGGCGAGGTATCTCCGGGTTATTCATCACCATGGGCAGGGCCAGGAGTGCCTTTAAAAGCGATTCAGTGGTTATTAATGAAACACCGACCCTTGGTAGTTCGTCCCCAGTTCAGTATGCATCAGTGGGGATGGATGTTACAAATGCTCAAAAACTGTACAGAGGCCCGTTATGCGGTCAATAAAGAGCGCATGGTGCGCCTTGCTGAATACAGTCGTGATGTATTAAAACAATTACGCGAAGACACCAATATTCAGTATGACCAAAGAACTCAAGGTACATTGCAACTGTTTAGAACTCAAAAACAATTAGATGCCACTGGTAAAGACATCCAAGTTTTAAAAGACTCTGGTGTACCTTTTGAACTTTTAGATCAGGCGGGTTTTTTAAAACATGAACCTGGCTTGGCAATGTCTAAAGACAAATTTGTCGGTGCTTTATTATTGCCAGGTGACGAAACCGGAGACTGCTTCAAATTTACTCAAAATTTAGCCAAAATGGCTGAAGCCTTGGGAGTGCAGTTCAAATTTGGCGTCAATATACAAGGCTTGTTAAGCAGTGGTGGCGCTATTAATGGTGTACAAACTGACGAAGGCATCTTAACAGCCGATCAATATTTGGTTTGTATGGGCAGTTATTCACCCCAGTTACTCCGACCATTAGGACTTCGACTGCCTATCTATCCAGTAAAAGGTTATTCTTTAACCTTACCAGTCATCAACGAAGCTCAAGCCCCTGAATCTACTGTCATGGATGAAACTCATAAGGTGGCTGTCACTCGTTTAGGCTCACGAATCCGTATTGGTGGTACGGCGGAATTAGCTGGATTTAATTTGGACTTACATCAACCGCGTCGTGAAACTCTTGAGCACGTAGTTTCTGATCTGTACCCAGAAGGTGTTGACTTAAGTAAAGGCGAATTTTGGACCGGCCTACGCCCTATGACCCCTGATGGCACTCCAATTTTAGGAGCAACTGATATAAAGAACTTATACTTAGCAACTGGCCATGGCACATTAGGTTGGACGATGGCAGCAGGTACGGGTAGAGTCATTGCCGATATCATGAGTCAACGTGAACCCGAAATTAGTACAGCTGGATTGGCTTTAGATCGATATAAAACGGAATGACACTACTTGACCCTAGCGCACTGGAATGCTTAACTGCCATTGTTGAAGAAGGTGGCTTTGAAAGAGCGGCCACAAGACTCAATATTACCCAATCGGCAGTATCTCAACGCCTGCGTGTTTTAGAGTCTCAAACCGGTACCGTGTTAGTGGTGCGCAGTCGACCTATTAGGCCCACGGCCGCCGGTCAACTGCTCATTAAACACACCAAAATGCAAAGGCTATTAAGGGCTGACCTTGATCGTGATTTGCGTGAACTTGCTCCTACCAACCATCATCATGCTGGTCAAGAAGAACGTATCTCTATTGCTATCAATGCCGATAGCATTGCCACTTGGGCCTTGCCTGCCCTAAGTGCCTTAGCTAAAGACGGAATACCACTCGAAATTATTGCCGACGACCAAGACTTTACCCAAGATTGGCTACGTGAAGGGCAAGTTTTTGGTTGCGTCACATCGTTGTCAATGCCTCTTAGAGGCTGTCGTCATGTGGCTCTGGGCACCATGCCTTATGTGGCGGTTGCCTCACCTGTATTTGCACAACAATATTGCGCCAAAGGCATTACGCCTAGTAATTTTCATCAATTACCCTTTATTGCATTTAACCGAAAAGATGACTTACAAGCAGAGTTTGTGAGTCAAGCCTTAGGTTTAAAACAAGTAAGCTTAAGGCAGCATTTTGTACCTAGTTCACAAGGACAAGTATCCGCTGCCTTAGCTGGTTGGGGCGTGACGGTAGTGCCTGAAATGCTTGTTAAAGAGGCCTTATTAAATGGTAGTTTGGTAAATGTTTCAATGCAAAACAGTTTAAATGTCAAACTATATTGGCATTGTTGGAATTTAGAATCAGATTTGCTTGAAGCCATTGGTAAGGCCCTACAAGAGGCGGCTAAGCAAGCATTTGGTCGCTAAAATAGCCACATGAACTCACATACCCCTGCCCTGCAAGAATCTGCTTTTAAGCCATTACCCACCATTGAAATCGGTTTTTACCGTCATTACAAAGGGGGACTTTACGAAGTCAAAGCGCTAGCTAGGCATTCTGAAGATTTATCCGCTTTTGTGGTGTATCAAGCACTTTATGGTGAAAAAGGTCTCTGGATTAGACCAGCTGCCATGTTTACCGAAAATATTATTCACGACGGCCTCTCAAAAGCCCGTTTTAGTTACCTAGGAAAAACCCTCGTTTAACAATTTTTAACCTCTATTTGTGTAAAACTTATAATTTTTGCTAGTTTTCTATTAAGACGAACTGTGTCAGACTAAAGACAAATTTTGTTGTCATTCAAACAGTTCGGATTGAAATCAAGTGATATATCAAAAAACTGCACGCGGACACAAAGTCCTCCAAGATCGTTCTATACCGCTGGCACCCAAGCACAGAATGATTTTTATTTTATTTGACGGGAAAACCACTACTGCAGATATTTTAAAATCTGCAGTAGGGCTCGGTGTCGATCGTGCCGATGTTTTGGATTTAATTGAACTCGGTTTAATTGAACCCGTACGCACAGAAGATAAAACTTCTCCCTCACAATTTCCCTCTGGGTTTCATCAAAATACTGAGTCAACGACTCAGCCATCGAGTATTTACCCGCCACAACTGACTCATCCCAACAGTACCGCTAACACAGAGCCTCCACAAGTCCCTAATGCCAAACAAGCGAATCAGTTTGATCTTGATGCCGCCGTAAAACAGATGCGTTTTCAAAACGCGTATCCACTCGCTGTACAAATTACCTCTAATTTAGGGTTGGGCGGTTTTAGGCTTAATCTTGCCATTGAGCATGCCATGAACTATGAGGATTTAGTCGCTTTATTACCACGTATTGAAAAGGCTGCAGGTCCACATGCCTGCGCCAAATTACATGAGTTATTACTGCAACCTATATCAAACTAATTAGCTGTGCAGCACTTTGTTGCCAACTCAAATAAGGCATATCGCTACTTTGTGGTGCTAGTTGTTGTTCATTAAGGGCTAGCCAACTCTTCATTGCGTTGGCTAAATCTTGTGGCTCTAGGCCATCAAAATAAAAAGCAAAGTCTCCAGCTACTTCTTTAAAAACAGTTAAATTACGAGCCAAAATCGGTAGCTGCTTTTGAGCCGCCTCAATTAATGGCAAGCCAAAACCTTCGCCCTCCGAGGCAGCAATTAAACAATCGGCCTGCTGATACAAAGACTCCAAATACTCATCACTGACACCGGACTCCCAAAAGAGTTTTTGATTAAACAAAGGATGTTTTTGAATCGCTTGTGTTAATTCGCTAGCCTTCCAGCCAAACTTGCCCACCAAAATCCAGTTCACATCAAGGCCCTGTGCCCATAATAAATCGAATGCTTTTAAGGTTTGCCAATAACCCTTTCGAGGCTCTAAAGTACCCACACTTAAAAAACTTTTCGATTGTTTCATTTGTTGAAACACCTCGCTCGCATGGCTGGGTAGCCCAGTACTGGGCCGACTTGCAGCAAGGTCTGCCCCCAAATGAAAATAGCTTAGCTTAACAGGTATGCGTCTTTTATTGGGGTGCGCTTTTAACCATTGCTCTACATCACTCACAACGGCTTGCGAAATTCCAATCAGTTGATCACTAATCGCGGTAATTTTAGTCATCCACTGATGAAACATTTGATCGGTGCCAACATTCCACCAACTAGGATGAGCGATTGCCAATAGGTCATACACTACAAAATGAATTTTCACTCCCAAAGATTTCCAATTCGATAAAATTTGAAATTGGGCAGTAGATAAATCTGGGGTTAAATCAAGAGCTAAATAAGCATCATCTTGATAAACTTGCACCACCTCATCATTGAACTGCTCTAACTCATAATTAGTCTTGAATATGGCGTTGTTGGTATCTTGCTCTGATTTAAATCGCTTTAAAAATGCATCGGCATATCGCATTTGACGACCATCAAAATAAACGGGTCTTACCTTTTGTTGTAAAGGAGATTCCAACAGCTGCAACAAAATACTTCTCACGACTCGCTGAATACCTGTTTTAGCATCTACCACTACTAGCTGTGTCACATCAACTAATAATTGCTCTTGATTGATTGGCTTTTGATGAAAAGCTAAATTTTGAGCTAAGCCCAATAAATCGGCTTCTTTTAAATTATTTTGTTGTGCCAATAAAGCTAATTGTTGAAGGCAGTTTTGTAGCCCTAAATCAGGGCTTAGGTTTTGTATCGTTTGTACTCGGCTTGTTTGAGAGGCCACTAATTGCTCTAGTGCAATAAGCGCTTTTTGAGCACTAGAATGCCAAGAAAAACTAGCCGCCTGAGTAAGAGCGTGTGCTTGCAATTGTTTTAAAAATGCGGTGTCAGATAAAGCATCTGCCATTTTTTGGCTCATGTCAGGGGCCGAATACGGATCAAACAAGGCTCTATCAAAAGCGACTACTTCTGGAATACTAGACACCCCAGAGCCAATCGCGGCAGTACCACATGCCATTGCCTCTAAAGGTGGTAAACCAAAACCTTCATGCAAAGAGGGACAAACAAAAAGTTGACTGCACGCATACAAAGCGACCAAGTCGTTTTGCGGTAAATAATCGGTTAACACCAGCTCATCTAGCGCTAAACCTGCCTCCTTGCGCCAGCGATGTAGTTGTTGGCGTGAGTCATCAGTGGCAACTCGACTTAAACGACTCGCAATCACCAATTGATGTTGACTACGTATGGCACTAGGCAATAAAGCAAAGGCCTGCATCAAACGTAATAAATTTTTCCGTGAATCAAAACCACCGGGGGCACACATTACCATTTTTCGGGTAATACCATAACGGTAGAGTAATTGGCTATGTTGCTGCGCAGTTAAATTTTGAGGTTGAAAACAATCATCAACAGCACAAGGCACTATTGCCACCTGATCGGCTGGGTAGGCCAATAACTCTACTGCTTCTTTTTTAGAATATTCTGAAATAGATAATAATAAATCAGCCTTTTTTAATTGCTCTAGCTTATGCAAATAAAAACGTTTGTAGCGTTGATTTTGCAAATAATCGTCTTGATACACAAAAGGAATTAAATCATACAAAATAACGGCGACCAAAGGACTAGGCTCTAGTCGTTTCACACTGGCAACTGATGCGTCGCCAAAACCATCAAACAAACTAGTGACCAAAACTACATCAGGCTGCAGACTAAGTAAAAACTGTTCACGCAATAATTCTGCCGCCTGCATTTTCCAAGTGTCTTTTATACTTCCGTTGGCCATTGGATTAGGCGACACAAAATGTCGCATTCTTGCAGGACTTACCCAAGCAGAAAATGCATTTTTAACTTCATCTAAACTCTCTGGCAACAAACTATTAAGTAATAACCAGACCTCATGATGCTTGGCTAATTGAGCAATTGCCAAAGATAATGACAAACTATGCCGTCCTATGCCTCGGTGTTTACTATCGCCCAATGCACCCTGAATATCAATAACCAACTTCATCGGAAACCTTTTAACTTGTACTAGAGACCTTAGTCTTTTAATAATTGAATTGATTGCTGTAGCTTGAACAACATTTCTTCACTTGGACTTGAGTAGGCTTTGTGGATAGATCCATTATTCAAAGGCATAGGCTTGGCTACTGCGCTCGCGTGGCCTGAGCTGACAAGAGGCGGTGTAGCAGCTTGCGGAGCCTCTTTCATAAGAGCAGCCAAGTGATGCACTATGCTCACCCTGTCCATTAATAAGTAGGCTATTTTTCTTAACCAGCTAATATGCATTAAACGGCCCAGCAAAGGTTTAATCCATTTTTTTATTCTTTGTTGAAGCACAGGAACTAAGCGTCCATCGGCGATTACAGTTTTTAATTTAATGAGTAGATTTTTAATTATTTGCCATCGAGACATTGCAGCTTGCCCCCCATGACTGGGTTTATTAGATAGTCGCTTCCAGATAGACGGCCTAGGCAAAGGCAAATGAGCTTGAGCAATTTGTGCTACTTGCGTCTGTAATAAAGAGTGCTCGTTGGCCACTAAAACCGTGCGATGAGTATCTTGCAATATCACTTGATAATGTTGCGCTAACAAATGGTCTTTTAATAAGCCTTGCTGATCGGGATGAAAAGACAAATATTGTTGATCATTTTCTAAAAGTACTATCCAGGGCCGTTGGTCGGCACTTTGCCAATTGAGTTGCTCTAGTCCAACATGGTTTTTACCTAATCGATTCACTCTTAACAATTGTAGAGAACCTTTGCCATACTGGGCCACTAAACTAGCCAATGACAATTCAGATTGCTCGCCATCTAGTGCTTGTTTTAAATTAATGTCTGTCGGTCTGACTTTATTTAAATAAGCCCAATAATCGGGAACCACTTCTACATTAACCCCTACCCATCCTAATTCGTAAAGGGTGTTGGTAATGGAGTGAGTGCTAGGATGTTGTGGGTTAATATCAATATAACAACCAGCGCCATAAGGAGCTAAGGCCCTTAAAACAGTACGATAAATGGGCTCAGTCAAATACTGATAAGAGTAGGGGTTTGAACTAGACATAAAGCAAATTAATCAGCCATTAAAACAAACCCAATTGCAAAGACTCATCTGGTTTGTCTTTTGGAGCGAGTGTAGTGGCAGTAGGGTGAGGATTTTTTTCTAGCCATATTTTAAGCCTTGCTACTCCCTGCTCTAATCGGGCTACATCTTTGGAAGCAAAACACCATCTTAGCCAACCATTTGCCTCTGGTGCAAATGCACAGCCAGGCGCTAAGCCAAGACCTGCTTCTTTGACCAAACGTTTGGCTAAGTCCAATGAGTCGGTGTAACCGGCTAACTGAAAAAATGCATACATTCCCCCTTTGGGTAAAGCAACTTCTACTCCTGGTAAAGTTTGTAGGGCATTGACTAAAACATCTCTGCATTGTTGTAAATGCTGAACCACTTGAGGAGTCACGGACTCACGCCCCTGAATAGCGACAATACCTGCCCTTTGGGTAAAAACGCTGGCACATGAGGTATTAAATTCAATTAATTTACTCATCGCACTATTCAGCGAAGAAGGTATCACCATCCAACCCAAGCGCCAGCCGGTCATTAAATAACTCTTAGAAAAGCTATGCACCACAATGAGTTTGTCTTGATCGCAAGCTAAGTCTAAGAAACTAGGGGCACAATTATTTTGTGTGACTTCGTAATAGAGGTTTTCATACACCTCGTCAGCCAAAATCCAAGTGCCAGTTTTTCGGCAATGCGCCAAAATTAGTTCTTGCTCGGCTCGACTCAATGTCCAACCCGTTGGGTTATTGGGGGCATTCACAATTAATAAACGAGTATTGGAGGTAATACGATTGAGCAATAAATCCAAATCTAAGCTCCAAGCCCCATTTTTTGCCTGCAAGGCAACCGTTTGAAGCTCGGCTCCCATAATCTGTGCCTGAGCCGTTAAATTAGGCCACACGGGTGTTACAGCCACCACTTCATCTCCGGCATTTACCAATGCTTGAACTGCCACCATTAAGGCGCTAACACCTCCAGAGGTCACTGCAATACGATTGAACTCAATAAGTGGCGCCCCCATCGAGGGGCCATGCTTTTCTGTCATCAGATCCGCTATAGCGGATCTTAATTCGGGCAAACCTAAATTATGAGAATAAAAAGTTTCGCCCTTGTTTAAAGATTCAATGGCGGCTTGTCGAATAAAGTCAGGCGTGACTTCATCGCTCTCTCCAAACCAAAATGCCAGCACATCAGGTAAACCCATACTTGAGTTGGCCACTTCTCGAATTTTGGATTCTTCCAAATTTTGAATGATGGAACGCATAGATAAAATGTATTCAATAAAAATAAGATAAAGTGATATTAACTGAAGAAAGCTGATGTCTTGATTTTTTTTAGCCCCATACAGTTTTCAATTTTGTACACTACTCAATAAAAAAGCCCACTACAGAGCACTCAGCTCAAGTGGGCTTTTTTATTGAGTTTAATTAGCTCGTCTGCTCAATTGTGGTTCTCAATTGAGCAGATATTAAAACTAATAAGAATACAAATGAATCTTAGTGGGTAGTGATTATGAGTTCACTGATTTAGGACCTAAATAAATTAACGGTATCGACAACAATGTTAAGGTGTATTTGACCACCATATTAAATACAAAAATTTGCCAAATCACTTCATTTGGCATTTGTCCATAAAACGCCACCAAACAAAAAATAGCGCTATCGAGGGGAATACTGACAGCATTACTAATCAGCACTCTTGCCCATTGATGTTGTGTGCTAATTTTATTAACAAACCATTGATAAACCTCGGTATCTAATAATTCGCTTATTACTTCAGCCACAATTGAGGCTGCCACAATACGCCATACAGGCGACAAGATAGAGCTAAATGCGAGCCCTAAATCTTGCCCTGGTACACTGCCAGTAGCCCAGCCGACATCACTAGCCACCCAAGCGGACATCATTAAATAAAGGGCCATAAGTAAATTAATAAGACCAGCCGTCAAAATAATGGTTTGGGCGGCTCGCTTACCCATTAGCTTATGAATAACATCGCGTAGGGTAAAGGTAATAGGATAAATAAAAGTACCCATATCAACTGCCCAACCACCAATTGAGCCTATTTTTAAACTGGCTACATCGGACAACATTTGTGCCGCAATATAACTAGCCACCAAAATAATAGCCCATTGAGAAATTGAGTTTTGAGACCAGCTACTTGCTAAATCTAACTCTGGTTTTACAGTAGTTGAAGTGGATGAAGAGGGAGAGGATGAGAGGGGATTTTGAACAGAGTTCATTTTTTTATCCTTGGTAATGGAACAAGTTAAAGGGCTAGTAAAACAACTCATGGCATGCATACCTAGTACAGATAGGAATAGGCTATTGAGGTGGATTCTTAACGTCATAAATAATTTTATGAGCAAGAAATCTACCAAAGAGAGTGTCCAAAACTGTGCTATTAATGCAATTAAGAGTGTTGTTGCAGCCTCTTTAAGGTAAGTGGCTACAAAAAAAATGCAAACCCATTAGCGAGTTTGCATGATGTAATTGTATACCGTTTTAATATCTGATGAATAAAGACTTCTAACAAGTCCGCATTTAAGCGTCACAACACGGCTACTTACTCATTATTTTTGGGAGTTTTTTGTCTTTTTTTATGCAATCTTAACCAAACTGGGAAACGCCAAATAAGCTCCACCCCAAAATAACCAATCATTGCAAAAAGAATACCGACAATTGGCAAACCCACTAATAATGGAGTTCCCAAGGAAAACATCCATTCTGAAACCGCTTTTAACCATTCAATACTGGCAAACGGTATTTGCATAATCGGTTGTATAGATGGCATAGCAGTTTGCCCAGGTAACACCCATTGACCCACCTCAAAGGCAAAAGCATAAATTGGAATAATAGTAAATGGATTGGTATAAAACGTAGTAACAACTCCTGCCACTATATTGGCTCTGAATAAAATACAAAAAGCAATGGTTGCAATGGTTTGAAATGGGGCTGGAATTAAACCAAAAAAACAACCTACCGCCACCCCAACTGCAAGTGGTTGACGCTTAAAACTCAATGCATCACTTTTATCTATTAATGGCTTAAGCGGGCTTAATAAACGTCCTGACAACATTTCTAAAACCTTGGGCTCTAGTGATTTAAACCAATTTTTTATATTCATTATTATTCCAAGATGTAACCAACCTGCAGCAGCTATTTCCACCAGCAGGCCTATCACTTTGTTAAAATAAGTAGGTAAAAGATTTTTGCCTCTTGTAATGACTAAGGGTTGTATAAGCTGGCCCTGCAACCAAGCTAAGCACAAACCAAACTAGCCAACTCTATCATTCAATAGGAGTTGGCTAGGAACTTGGACAACTGTAAGAAATCAAGTTTAGGCTTTTGGCAACGCCTTAGTTTCTTTTCTTCGGGTAAAAAAAACAGAAGCCACCATTGAACTTGCAATAATACTAGCGGTAACCAATAAAGCCACACCAATTGGTATTTTGTAAAAATCAATGATTAACATTTTGGTACCAATAAAAATCAATACTAATGCTAAACCGTAAGCCAATAAATGGAATCTATCTGCCAAATCGGCTAATAAAAAGTACAAAGCACGCAAACCCAAAATAGCAAAAATATTGGCGGTTAAAACAATGAATGGGTCACTGGTAATTGCAAAAATAGCGGGAATACTATCGACTGCAAAAATAATATCAGTGGTTCCAATTAAGATTAAAACGACAAATAAAGGTGTGTAATGCTTAACTCCGTTAATCATGGTGCTTAATTTTTCACCATTAAATTCAGAGGTAATTTTCATTCTTTTACGCAAGAATAAAAGTACTGGATTTTTTTCCATTTCTGGATCTTTACCAGCAGCAACCACCATTTTGATGCCTGTAAAAATTAAAAACACACCAAATACATATAACAACCAATGGAAGCTAGCTAATAGCCAAGCGCCCATTAAAATTAAAATAGCACGTAAAACAATCGCACCAATAATTCCAATAATTAAAGCTCTTTTTTGATATTGAATTGGAATACCAAAATAAGTGAATATCATTAAAAAGACAAAAATATTGTCGATTGATAAACTCTTTTCAACTAAGTAGCCCGTAATAAATTGCATGGAAACGGTATTAGCGGTTTCTCGACCTTGAGACTGATCGAGATAAAACCATAAAATAGCCACAAACACAAAGGCCAAGCTAAACCACAAAGCACTCCATCTTAGAGCTTCGTTCATAGAAACTTTATGAGCCCCTTGTTTTTCCATGACTAATAAGTCAACTGCCACTGCGCCAACCACAAATATGGCAAATCCTAGCCACATCCACCAGGTTCCTATGGTTTCCATTAAATACTCCTTTATTTATAATTACTTGTAAAAATCTCAAAGCTTTTTTGCGAAGCACTAACTTGAAGATTGCATCAGCCGATATTGTGGCCTTGGTAAACGCACTTTTTTGCTTAAGTTAACCGACCTTACCAACAAACGGCATAGTCTTTCAACTGCCTGCTCTACTGCTTCTGGCCAATCTTTGCCTGATGTTCTGATAGTTAAAGAACCCTGCTCTGACATGTCAAGATTAACCATACAGACTTTTTCTAAAACACCGTTCTCGGCGACTTCCATATTGAGTCTAATTCTGGCAAAAAATACTTTTAGAGCCAATTGTTTAATCGTAAAGCGTAGCTGCTCGACGGCAGTATGCTCGAAGTCTTTGGCCTCTAAATGGCTTGAGTGCACCATAATTTGCATAAAAACTCCTTTAATTGTTGTTAAATATTATCTAGAAGTCATACTTTAGCGCAACTAACATCCTAAAAAAATAGTATTATTCAATACTATTACTTCGTATTTTACGAAGCAAAAATAATTTATATCTAATTTTATATGTCCCAAAATTTTAATTACAAACACTTATACTATTTTTGGGTAGTGGCCAAAGAAGGCGGTATAGCAAGGGCCTCAGAGCGACTAGGCATGGCCATGCAAACCATTAGCTCTCAAGTAAGACTCTTAGAACAAGACTTGGGAGTCTCACTATTAAAACCTCAGGGCCGTGGACTCACCTTAACCGAAGCTGGAGTAGCAGCACTTGCAGAGGCTGAGCACATTTTTTCGCTTGGGGAAAACCTCAGCTTAAAAGTACGGCAAGCCAATACCAGTCATTTATTACGATTAAGAGTGGGCATTACCGATGGTTTAGATAAATTAGCGGTACAACATGTTTTATCTCCCGCGCTTCAACACTCTAGTCTGAGATTGTTGTGCCATGAGGGTGAATATGATGATTTATTAGCCGACCTTGCTTTACACAAGCTTGATTTGGTTTTATCAGATAGACCCCCGCCAGTTCATCCTCAACTTAAACTCAGGTCACAACTTTTAAAAAGCTTTAATTTGGCTTGGTTTGCCAGCCCAGAGCTAGCCAAAAAATGTTTAAGTGATTTTCCTAAATCAATGTCTGAGCTGCCGATTTTGCTACCTACTCATCATGCGGCCGTTAGAACTGCTCTAGACCATTGGTTTGAGAGAGAAAAAATAATACCCAATATTATGGGTGAATTTGAAGACAGCGCTTTGTTAACTACTTTTGGCACAGCAGGTTGGGGGATTTTTCCGGGGCCTGTAGAACTTTTAAATGATTTCAATCGGAATCAACTCAGTGTTATTGCACCCTGTTTAGATGTACAAGAAAATTTTTATGCCATTTATGCTGCGAAAAAAATTCTTCATCCTAGTCTGAGTGTTATTTTTAACGCAAATAGCCATGCTTCATAAAGTTACTGCTATACCCATTAATAATACTAGATTAAAATTAAACCTCTTTTGATTGAAGATTTTTGCAACATAATCCAAACATAAGTAAAGCTTGTGAAGCTAGCTATGAACTGTTTGACCACCTGTCAACTTCTTTTTATTTTCACGAGCAAAACCAAACATACCAATTATAAAAGTCAGCACCATTTTAGATATCAACAATAAGACAGTTGCCTTAGGGTCAATAATGTAATGGGTGTATCTAAACAAAGACAGCTTTTCCCAAGCTATTTAGTTCATAATCACCCATACATCACCATTTGAAAAATCTTTAAATCTTCTAATTTTTAAAATTGCCTCTACCATGACGCATACAGATAAAATGAACGATATAACAAAACTAGAAAAAAATCTGTTAGATAAAACCGCTCTTGATAATAGAAGATGGCAGCTTTTTTTAGTCAATTCCACAATGGGAATAATGGCTTTTTTTGGTATTGGCTTGACAATAAAGGGCCCGCTTATATTTGTTTTTTCTCTGCCTTGGTAGCGTTAGTACTTCATACTTTTATCAAGTCTGAACGTTATTACAACACTTTAGTGTTATTGGTACTCAGCAACGGAACCATCAATATTTTGTTTTTAACCGCCATGATGTGGTTTCAAATGCCCATCATGATTGGATATATTACATTTGGTCCTATGTTTGCCATTCTATTACACTCCCTTAAAGCTGCCAGAACATGGACCATAGCTTTAGTGGCGCTTATTATTGCCACATTGTTTGCCGCTCACGTTGTCGATTGGGGTACTTGGGTTAAAGTGATAGATCCTGCTTTATTGCAATATATGAATGCGATACAGGGTATTTCTTTAGTCTTGTTAGCCATGTTATCGGTTGCCCTTATTGATCATAATTACTCCAAACTCTTTGAAGTTTTAGGTCAACAAAAAGAGTCTTTATCGGAATCAAAAAAACAACTTGAACGTGCGCAGCAATATAAAGACCGATTTTTTGCCACCATTACCCACGAATTACGTACGCCCATGAATGCGATTGTAGGTATTGTTAATTTAATCAAATTTAACAGTCAACATAAATTTGAAATCAATGAATACCAAGAGCTTACGAAGTCACTCGAACAATCTTCTAATCAGTTATTAACCATTATTAATGACTTGCTTGACTTGTCTAAATTACAAGAAAACAAATTAAGTATTAATCCTGCTGATTTTGATTTACGGGAAATTCTCTACAATGCCTACAATATTTTGAAATATTTAGCGCAAGAAAAAAATATAGATTATGAGCTCAACGTCGCCAGTGACCTGCCCAAAATGGTCAGAGGCGATGGTCACCGACTCACTCAAGTATTAGTTAATATTTTATCGAACGCGGTTAAATTTACTAAGCATGGTACTGTCAAAATGGTGGCGACATTAAATAGCACTAGGCCCACTACCCATCATACTAATAGCAACTCACACAAGAGCCCTGCACACCTAGACACAGAATCCGACAATGACGATAAGATCTGGGTAACAATTGAAATCTCTGACACGGGGATGGGTATTAAACAATCAGTGCAAGATCATCTGTTCAAAGAGTTTGTTCAAGCCAATGAATCAATTGCAACTCAATATGGTGGTACTGGCTTGGGTTTATCTATTGCCAAACGTTTGGTTGAGTTGATGCACGGTCATATTAGTTTTAAAAGCTCAGAAAACATTGGCACGACATTTACCCTGCATATGCCTTTAAGCAAAGTGAGCCATGCAGAAACAGATTCCGATTATTTGTCAGCTAAGACTGCGTTTGTCAAAACCATTATTGACAAAGGTTCTAGCCCAGAAACACAAAAAATTAAAAACAACGACCAAGTTGTTGAAGCTGTTTTAGGAAAGCAGCAGAAACAAATTTTAATAGTAGATGATAACAAAATTAACTTATTAGTCGCTCAAAAACAAATAGAACGTAACTTTCAAAATATTGATATCTTCTTAGCCAACGATGGGCAAGAAGCAGTTGACGCAGTGAAAGAGCATATTTTTGACTTGATATTAATGGATATGCAAATGCCAGTCATGAATGGTGTTGAAGCTACCATTCAAATTAGAAAATTGAATGATATTTTTAAAGCTAATATTCCAATTGTTGCCATGACGGCCAATGCTGGCGCTGCTGAAATTAAAGCTTGTATGGATGCAGGTATGAATGACACCCTTATCAAACCGTTTGCTTTAAGTAGCTTAATCAGTTTGCTCAATTTACATTTATACAATCAAAAAAATAACGACTATGAAATTTAATAAATGGGCAAGGCGGTTTTATCAACTACCTTGCTTAAGACAAAACTAGAGTGAACTCCAGTTACACCTTTAATTTTAGTGATTTTCTGCAAAAGTAATTTTTGATAATGCTCAAGGTCTTGCACCACAACCTTTAATAAATAGTCGGCTGTTTGTCCCGTAATGAGCAAACACTCTAAAACCTCGGGTATGGCTTTTATTTCGCTTTCAAAATATTCAAAGCGCTCTTGGGTATGCTTATCCATAGAAATTTGAATTAATGCAATTAAACCTAGGCCTAGTTTTTTTGCATCGACTAAGCCCCTATACCCCACAATAATACCGGCATCTTCTAGGGCTTTTACACGTCTTAAACAGGGCGAGGCGGACAAGCCGACTTGCTCGGCCAAGTCTTGATTACTGATTTTTCCATCTCGTTGAATGACTTGTAAAATTTGTTTATCAAATTTATCTAATTTCATGATTTTTAAAATATGAGCAATTAATTGCTAATAATATCATTATTAAGCAATATTATGCCTATATTTAAAAATATAGCGCTAAATTAGCAATTATTGAATAGCTCAACTCTTATACACTTAACATCAGTTTACGGAGTTCAAAATGCTTAAAAATCCTAGTACCAAATACCAAGCCTTTGAGACGGTTGTTTTACCTCATCGCACATGGCCCAACCAAACATTACAACAAGCGCCTGTGTGGCTTTCTACCGACTTGCGCGATGGCAACCAATCTTTGTTCGAGCCAATGAGTGTAGAGACCAAAATCAATTTTTATCACGAACTTATTAAGGTGGGTTTTAAAGAAATTGAAGTGGGCTTTCCTGCTGCATCCGATATTGATTTTCAATTCGTTAGGCGTTTGATTAATGAAAACCTCATTCCTGATGATGTGACTATTATGGTCATGACGCAGGCAAGAGAGGATTTAATTGCCAAAAGTGTTGAGGCAGTCAAAGGTGCAAAAAAAGCGATTGTGCATATTTACAATGCCACAGCGCCGGCTTGGCGCGATATTGTCTTTAACATGAGCGTAGAACAGGTAATGCAGTTAATTCACCGCCAAGTGAGTTATTTAAAACAAATCACCGACGGCATACCTGAAACTCAATGGATCTTGCAGTATTCGCCCGAAACTTTTTCAGCGACCGAGTTACCAGTTGCCCTTGAAGCCTGTCATGTGGCGCTTAAGGCCTGGAATGTAGGTCCTGATCGCAAGGTCATTATTAATTTACCCACCACGGTAGAAAACACCACACCCAATGTTTTTGCTGACCGAATCGAATGGATGAGTTGCAATTTGGCTCATCGCGAAAATGTGATTTTATCGGTGCATCCCCACAATGATAGAGGTACAGGCGTAGCAACTGCCGAGCTCGCTTTGTTAGCTGGAGCACAAAGAATTGAAGGCTGTTTGTTTGGCAATGGCGAGCGTTGCGGCAATGTAGATATCGTCACTCTTGCTCTTAATTTATACACTCAAGGTATACACCCTCAGCTTGATTTTTCTAATATTAACCGAGTGGCACAAACAGTTGAAAAAGCCACTCAATTACCTATTCACCCGCGCCACCCCTATGTAGGTGACTTAGTTTTCACTGCCTTTTCTGGCTCTCATCAAGATGCCATCAAAAAAGGATTGGTTCGCCAAAAAGATAGTGCTTTATGGTTAGTGCCATATTTGCCTATTGATCCACAAGATCTTGGCCGAACTTATGAAAGCGTTATCCGAGTCAATAGCCAATCGGGTAAAGGCGGCATTGCTTATTTACTTGAACGAGATTTTGGCATTGTCATGCCAAGGCGTTTGCAAGTGGAGTTCAGTGCCGAAGTGCAAAAAGTCACCGATGCCACAGAGGCTGAAGTGAGCTCTAAAGAGCTTTATGCTTTGTTTGAAAACATCTACTTGTTGCCACCAGCAGCAAACGATGGGTGGATTTACCATACTCACCAGATCACAGAGCAAAACAACCGCCAAGTGGTGATGCTTACTTTACAAAATGGCTTAGAAAAAGTGCAAATTGAAGGTGTAGGAAATGGCCCATTAGAAGCCGTTATGAATGCTTTAGGTATGCCTATAGAAATTATTCATTTTGAAGAAAGATCAATTGGCTCTGGCACACAAGCAAAAGCCATTGCGGTAATAGAAATGATGAATGAGCAAGGCTTTAGCAGGCATGGCGCGGGCATTGATAGCAATATTACCAAAGCGTCTATAAAGGCTATTTTTAGTGCGTTCAACCGATTGGGGGTTAGACTTCATTTGGAATCAACACCGCTGACTTAATTCAAACTAAACCTTTTCAAAAGAAAAAACCAGCTTAGAAGCTGGTTTTTCTATTCATGCTTTTACATACTATACAGTTTTTATAACCAGCATCATTTTGTGGGTTTAACAATACTCACCGAGTTCACTTTATTACTTCGATTTAAATACACTAAACTTTGCCCAGTAATGCTGCTAATAGTAAACAAGGTGGATGTTTTATTTTTGGAAATAAGTCCACTCGTCATACTACAAACCCCAGCTAAATCGGTTGTGCAAGTTAAGTTTTTCCCACCAATAGAAAAACTACCCATAATTTTGGCCTTTTGTAGCGACCCGCCTGTATTAATCGATTTTATTTTGATAGTAACGGTAGTTTGCCAAGCATTCGGTGAGACCATTATTTTGGTATGCTGTACATTGGCAATATAGACTACTCTGTAATAAATTTTTTCCGGAGCCACATAAATAGGCTTGGGTACAGCAGTGTAGTTTAGTTGCGTCGCTATAGATAATAAGCGATTAGGTGAATTGCTACCTATGAAACCAATTAACTGATTCTGAATTGCTGAGTTGTACAAGGCATATCTCACTTGCAAGGGGCTGGCTAAGGGATTGATTTGTAAATACAAAGCAACTACACCAGCAACATAAGGGGCAGACATTGATGTACCACTTAATTCTTGGCTTTCAAAGTCAGAGTTAAACCAAGCAGAACGAATAGCAGAACCTGGCGCAAACAAATCAACACATTGACCATAATTAGAATAGTATGACTTGGTATCAGTGTTGTCACTAGAACCAACATTAATCACATCATGACTTCTAGCCGGTGATTGTGTGCATGAATCACCTGCGTTATTCCCAGCAGAAGTCACCACCACAAAGCCAGCTTTTACTGCATTATTCACAGCTTGATCAAGCACATCTGAAGCACTAGTACCAATGGACATATTAATAACGGCAGGCAATTTCCCGTTTTTAACAATCCAATCTAGCCCTGCTAATAGACTACTTAATGAGCCTCCCCCCCTACAATCTAAAACTCTAACTGGTGTAATACGAATATTTTTAGCAACCCCATAAGTGGACCCACCAATAATACCGGCCACATGACTACCATGGCCCATACAATCTTGAGTTCCCTTGCCGTCTGCAATTGCAGTAAACCCAGGTAAAACTCGTTTAGTAAATTCGCTATGACTCGCTCTAATACCGGTATCCATTACATAGGCATTCACACCTGTGCCGTCTTGTTGATACTGGTAAATATTATTAAGTGGCAACGATGTTTGGTCAATTCGATCTAATCCCCAATTGACTGGCGTCTGGATTGAATGACTATTCATAGATATGGGGATGTCTTCAACCACTGATTCAACTGCGGGATTATTTTGAGTCTCTTTTAAAAATTGATTGATATTTTGGTTAGGAACTTTAGCCGTAAAACCCTGAACAGCATTAGAAAACGTCTCAGCTATTTGTCCGTTATAAGGAGCCATTAATTTTTCTGCCGTATTTTGCAGTTGTTGTGTTGATAGGTTTTCAGATGCGTCCGATTGCGTCGTATTTTTTGTAGAATAAAAATTATTTGGTTTACTTTTATAAACTATTACGAATGCCTTTTCAGAACTCTCGGATTGTTGTGTATTGCTAAGATTTTGCTGAATACTTTTATCAGCAAGTTGTAGGACTTGGTGTGGATTAAAGGTTTTTTCGGTTAAATTAAATTTAGCTATTTTGCTGTTATTGAAAAAATTTTGTAAAACAGTTATCGATTGATTTTGCTTTAACATTCCTTGCCAATAAGGACTTAATTGTTCTATTACCGACTCTAATACTGCTTGGTTTTGGTCATTATTGAGATGCAATACATCTGCATTTTCAGCGATTGCATTAATACTTTCATGAGCTTGGTGTAAACTTTCTTGATTGACCAAAATTTCTGCAACCACCAAACTACTTAATGGACTTATCACCGCAGGGCTTGAGTTAAAGTTTCCGCTGGCCAAAGGAAACACATAGGCTGCCAAGGGACTCGCAAAGTAAGTTTCTTCGTTTGAAAAAGATTGTTTTGCCACCAAATAAATTGTCTTTAATTGCATGGTGGATAAGGTGTCATTTGAAACTTGCAACTGAAACTCACCAGTACTATTCGATGCATTCACCACCACTTCATTTTCATCTAATAATAAATTTTGATTGAGGTCAAGGAATACCTGAGTGGAAATTGCTTGTTGCCTATCTTGAAAAGTAAATACTTTACCCTTAATGGTTAAGAAACCAACTTCATTTGCTTCACTATTTACCTCCTCATTTTCACCACTACAAGCGTATAAAAATATGACACTTGTTAAAATTAAAATCCTAACTAGATTTATTATTAAAAAATGGATTAAATTTTTATGAATTGTATTTATTGTTGACAACATCCCATTCCTTATTTTTTAGTAATTTGGCAAAATTTTATTTATACGACAAGTTGTGTCTTATATAAAGCAAAGGCACTATATACAAAAATACTTCATTATTTTTTAACTCGCTTAATTGTTTTAATTAAATATAAAAATCGTGTATTTTTACCAATCAAAATTCTCAAAAGTAATAAAAAAGCCAATACTCTTAGGAGTACTGGCTTAAAAAATTGGAGTGGTGTCTAAAAAAAGCTACTCAACTTAAAACTTATAGATAAACTAAAAGTTGAGATGAATTATCAGTCAATGGTGTTTAACCAATGGCAATAGCAATAGCGATGGCTACTACTTCACCAGTTTTTCTCGACTTCAGCTCTATTAAATGGTGGCAATATCATTTTTTTAACCTCAACATCTTTTAACTGTGGAAAGCGCTGTAAAAAATCAAGCCTATCTTTCTCCCATTGATCTGAAATAGTCACATCAAATGTGCCACCGGAAGCGCCTCCGATTGCTTGATCAAGTAAAGGAATTACGGATCCTGCTCTAAACTCGCCGTCTTTACGCTCACGTACAGTACCGCTAATATTTCCTAAATAAATAACGCCTGGCCCTTCGACCTTAAAAGGTGCCCTTATGGGTAAAGCATACAAAGCAGTAATGGGGAAAATTCTGGAATGACTTAAAGCATGGGATAAAACATAGTCACCAGGAACAAGCGTTACACGCATCAAATATTTATCTCCTCTTTCAAACGTGTCCATTCCCATTTTCGCTTTATCATCTGGCGCCAGTGTGAATCTATCTTTAGACTCTTTTGAACCTTCTAAGGCTCCATACACATAATCTACTTTTGGCTGAAAACTTTTTTTGTAATCATTTTTTTGGTCAATCGTAAACAGGACAACAGCATTTGTCTTTAAATCGACCGTTTCACCATCTTTGCTATAAGGCATAGGGGTAGTGGCACAACCTGTTAAAAATGCACCTGCAACAAGCGCTAAACTTAATAAAAACTTTTTCATTTTAATTTTCCGACCTTTAGGGTTAAGTAATACCTAATAATTTTGTAATTGAATATAAATAAATAATTCTCAATGTAACAAAATGCATTTAATAGTAACTCAACCATAACTCTCATTGTTTGCCACTTGTCGGAAAATTCCTACTTCTTAACTGAAAAAATGCAAAAAAAAGCCCTCAGAGCTTTTGGCTTGCAGAGGACTTACGCGAAAAAGGATCTTGTTTTTAAAACGGAATATCGTCATCCATGTCGTCAAAACCACTACCACTGCTGGCTGGTGCAGGAGCGGGTGCTGCGCGGCTAGGGGCAGGGCGAGCAGCTGGGCGTGGTGCGGGTGCTGCAGTGCTACTTGGTTGATCATCGTAGCCACCATAAGAGGCACCAGAATCAGATGGGCCAGATCCTGCGCCAGCTCTGCCGCCTAACATTTGCATGGAGTCAGCACGGATTTCAGTGGTGTAACGTTCTTGACCGTCTTTGTCTTGCCATTTACGAGTACGTAAACTGCCTTCTACATAAACTTGTGAACCTTTTTTAAGGTATTGGCCTGCAATTTCGGCCAATTTGCCAAAAAATGCGATTCTGTGCCATTCGGTGGCATCACGTTTTTCGCCGGTAGCTTTGTCTTTCCAAGAGTCGGTGGTGGCAATTGTGATGTTGGTAATTGCGTCCCCGCTTGGCATATAGCGGGTTTCTGGGTCGCGACCTAGATTGCCCACTAGGATTACTTTGTTGACTGAAGCCATGTGTTATCTCCTTGAGAGTTTCGATATGAAGTAAGCTTAACCCAAAAATAAATATTTGGGAATTAAATTTTTCAAGATAGGTTGAATTATCGTTGATTGTGTGGTGTTTTTTTCAATCGTATTTGGGATGGAGTTTTAAGGAAGTTACCGACTCTTTATGTGAGCATCAATATAATGCATATCAATTTTAATGAATGGTAGCGCACACTTAGACCCTAGACTGCTTCCAATCTAGGATCAAAATAAAGAGCCAAACCAAGGCGGCTATAAAACAACTCATAAACAAGGCATTAGCCCCACCCGTTTTTACAATCCAGCCACCTAAAGCTCCCCCAGCAAAAAGACCTAAAGACTGCAGTGTATTGTAAATACCCATAGCCGTGCCCCTGCCATTGGCTGGAGCTAATTGAGAAACCCGGCTAGGTTGGGTGGCCTCTAAAATATTAAAACCAATAAAAAACACGAATAAACAAGCACCTAAGACCTGTGCACTTGGATTTTGAATTTGTTCAAAAAAGCCTAGTTGAGCAACCGCAAATAAACTAACCGCCATTAAAAATAACTGACGCTGATAACCTTTACGCTCCAGTCTTAACAGACCACCCATTATCACAAAAGAGCCTAAAAGAGCGGGTAAATAAATTTGCCAATGCGAATCTTTTACCCAACCAGCCTGCACTAATAGTTGAGGAATAGCCATCCACATGGCTAATTGAACGGCATGCAATACAAATACACCAAAAAACAAACGAGCCAAGGCGGGTTGCTGGAGTAGGCTCATTACACTAGGGCCTGGGCCTGCTGCACGATGTAATTGTTCTGGTGGAGTCCAAAACAGCACTACTGCAATACCCGCTACTGCTAAAACACAGGTAAGCACAAACAAACCGGAAAAACCGATGGCCGCTGTAATCGCACTTGAAGCGACCAAAGACAAGGCGAACATTAAACCAATACTTGCACCAATTAAAGCCATGGCCTTGGTGCGTACTTGGTCACGAGTTTGATCGGCTAATAAAGCGCTCACCGCAGCTGAAACCGCTCCTGCACCTTGTATGGCTCGCCCCAACATCAGTTCAGTAACGGTGCTAGCAGAGGCCGCAACTAGGCTACCAAAGGCAAATACTATAAGGCCAAACACAATGACTATTTTACGCCCCATGCGGTCTGAGGCAATACCATAAGGTAATTGCAACAAACCTTGGGTGAGACCATAAATGCCCATCGCAAAACCCACCCACGCAGGATTGTCTCCTCCAGGTAGTTTGGCCGCTTCAAGGCTAAAGACTGGCATGACTAAAAACAAGCCCAACATACGAAGGGCAAAAATAAATGCTAAAGAAAAACTAGCACGACGCTCGAGAGGCGTCATTCGAAAAGTGGCATTGTCTGATGACATTATGGGCTGACATTGAACTAAAACTAGATTATCGCTAATTCTGAGCGATTTTGCCGATAATTCATGATGAGTTAATGTTGACTTCTTGCAGAATTTGCAAGATTAAGGCTATGATGAAAGGTTCTATGCCTGTCATTCTTTATTTGTGAACTCAATGTCCTTTAACTCCGATTCTCATCAAGATGGCACTTATTTGGGTGCTGCAAAATCCAACTCATTTATTAGCATTCGAGGTGCTAGAACTCATAATCTTAAAAACATTGATATTGATTTACCTCGTAACCAACTAGTGGTTATTACTGGCTTAAGTGGTTCTGGTAAATCGAGTTTGGCCTTTGACACCCTTTATGCTGAAGGGCAACGTCGTTATGTAGAGAGTTTATCCACTTACGCACGTCAGTTTTTACAACTCATGGACAAGCCCGATGTGGATTTAATTGAAGGTTTATCGCCTGCAATTGCCATTGAACAAAAAGCCACTAGTCATAATCCGCGCTCTACGGTTGGCACCGTCACTGAAATTCACGATTATTTACGTTTGTTATTTGCTAGAGCTGGCACACCCTTTTGCCCAGAGCATGAATTGCCTTTACAAGCACAAACGGTAAGTCAAATGGTGGATGCTATTTTAGCCTTGCCAGCAGGCACAAAAATAATGATTATGGCACCGGTGGCACGAGAGAAAAAAGGCGAATTTTTAGATGTGTTTAGTAGTTTGCAAGCGCAAGGCTATGTGCGTTTTAGAATTAACGGCACTACCTATGCTTATGATGATTTACCCAAGTTAAAGAAAACTGAAAAGCATGATATTGATGTGGTCATTGACCGCATTAAAGTACCGGCAGTGGTAGCTGCCAACAACGACACTAGCAATGAAGAAAACAATGCTGTGTTTTTACAAGCGCACAAAGAATACGAGCAAATCAAGCAGCGCCTTGCAGAGAGTTTTGAAGCGGCTTTACGTCTTGCAGAAGGCAGAGCGATGGCTCTTGAAATGGACAGTGATGTTTGCCATTTGTTTAATGCTAAATTTGCCTGCCCGCATTGCAATTACGCCATTACAGAACTAGAACCTCGCTTATTTTCTTTTAATTCACCTATGGGTGCCTGCCCCGATTGTGATGGCTTAGGCCACGCAGATTTTTTTGATCCTTTACGAGTGGTGAGTTTTCCATCTTTAAGTTTAGCAAGTGGTGCTATTAAAGGTTGGGATAAACGAAATGGTTATTATTTTTCAATGCTCACTAGCCTTGCCGAGCATTACCATTTTGATATTGAAAAACCTTTTGAAGATTTACCACAAACCTTGCAAAATGTTTTATTGTTTGGCTCTGGCCAAGAAGAAATTAAATTCAGCTATATCTTAGATTCAGGCCAATCACAGGGCAAAAAAACAGTTAAAAAACACCCCTTTGAAGGCATTATTCCGAATATGGAAAGGCGTTACCGAGAAACCGAATCTAGTTTGGTACGCGAAGATTTATCTAGGTACCGAGCTTCTAGGCCCTGCACAAGTTGCCATGGCACACGTTTACGTCAAGAAGCTAGGCATGTAAGAGTAGGCCAAGGCGATCAACAACGAGCCATTTACCAAGTCAGCAATATGACGCTTGGCGACTGCCTCGCCTATTTTAAAGCACTGCATATTACGGGTGAAAAAGGTGAAATAGCCAGTAAAGTGGTAAGAGAAATTGGACTGCGTTTAAGTTTTTTAAATGATGTGGGCCTTAATTATTTAAGCCTAGACAGAAGCGCTGAAACCTTAAGCGGTGGCGAGTCACAAAGGATTCGCTTAGCCTCGCAAATTGGCTCTGGTTTAACGGGTGTGATGTATGTTTTAGACGAACCCAGCATTGGCTTGCATCAACGCGACAATGACCGCTTAATTGCCACCCTACAACACCTGCGAAATATTGGTAACACCGTGATTGTGGTCGAGCATGACGAAGACATGATGCGCTGCGCCGATTATGTAGTCGATATGGGGCCAGGCGCTGGCGTACACGGTGGTAAAGTAGTGGCACAAGGTAAATACGATGAAATTGTGCGACATCCCGACTCTTTAACAGGTAAATACTTATCGGGCCGCATGCGAATTGAAGTGCCCAAAAACCGATTACCTTGGTTAGAAAAACCACTCGAAATATTAGAACCTATCAGCCCTATCAAAGGTAAAACTAGCAGTAAATCAGCTGCTTTACGAACAGGTAAAACTAATTCTAACTTAGCCAGCAACTCGGTCTGGCTCACACCAACAGCAGCTGAAAAAAATGCCAGCACTAAAGAGCTGCAAGCACTCAAAATTATTAAAGCTTCTGGCCATAATTTAAAAGACGTTAGCGTTGAAATTCCAGTGGGTTTACTTACCTGTGTTACCGGTGTTTCTGGCTCTGGAAAATCGACCCTTATTAACGATACTTTATATGCCGCTGTGGCGCATCAATTGCATCGTGCGCATCAAGAGGCAGCACCTTGCGAAGCAATAGAGGGCATTGATTATTTTGACAAAGTCATTAACGTTGATCAATCTCCAATTGGCCGAACACCTCGCTCTAATCCTGCTACCTATACCGGTTTATTTACCCCTATTCGCGAGTTAATGGCCGAAATGAATGTGGCCAAAGAACGTGGTTATGGAGTGGGTCGATTTAGTTTTAACACCACAGGTGGACGCTGCGAAGCTTGCCAAGGCGATGGAGTTAAAAAAGTAGAAATGCATTTTTTACCCGATGTTTATGTGCCTTGTGATGTCTGTTTTGGCAAACGCTATAACCGTGAAACCTTAGAGGTGCAATATAAAGGCAAAAACATTGCCCAAATCTTAGATTTAACAGTTGAAGCTGCTCATGATTTTTTTAGCACAGTTCCTTCTATTGCACGCAAGTTAAAAACCTTGCTAGATGTGGGACTCAGTTATATTAAATTGGGTCAGTCTGCTACTACCCTGTCTGGGGGTGAGGCACAACGTGTGAAGTTAGCACTTGAGTTAAGTAAACGCGATACTGGCAGAACACTTTATATCTTAGATGAACCCACTACCGGACTGCATTTTGCCGATATTGCCATGCTGTTAAAGGTATTACAAACTCTGCGAGATGCAGGCAATACCATTGTGATTATTGAACACAATTTAGATGTGATTAAAACAGCAGACTGGATTATTGATATGGGCCCAGAAGGCGGCTCGGGTGGGGGTTTGTTAATTGCAGCAGGCACACCAGAAGAAGTGGCGGCCAATGAAGCAAGTCATACGGGGCGATATTTAAAAGCGGTTTTAGAAAAATAAA
>CAZKWC010000028.1:0-38266 GCA_964556425.1 uncultured Limnohabitans sp.
GCATCTAACTAACATATTTGTTGTACTAAAAAATAGAATCAATTGGAGAAGCTATCATGCTTAAATCATTAAGCCGCTCATTGCTCGTTGCTCTTGCTGGTTTAAGCCTTGTGGCTTGTGACCTATTAGATGGCCATCCTAATAATGATGAGGCCTTAATGGCAGTTAGAGGCATGCAACAAGCCGCGTTGGGGGTTGCTGCACCTGCAGAGTTTCAATTGGCTGGGGTTGAAGTGGGGGAGTGCGTTAAACAGACTGCTCCAGTGGGTCATGTTTGCAATGTTAAATTGTATTCTCAAGAAATTCCCATCTTAGGTGCTATACAAATTCCAATGCAATTAAGATTTGTGAATACCAATGGCAAATGGACGGCCTATTTAAATTAATCCGAGTAAGCTTTAAGAGCTCCTCAAGCTAAAAATTTTTGAACCGAATAAACTCCTATAAAGTTTATTTAATTTGTAGGTTGGCTATTTCTCGTAAATACTGAATAGCTAATTTTGAAATGGGAGAGGGGGTATGGCCTTTAAGGGTGACTATACCTAAATCAACTACAAAGTTTGCAATATCGTTAAATTGCAGTTGTAATAATTGGCCCGACTTCAAATCTTCCATTGCATCTGCTAAAGACAAACCAACAATTAAATGCGTGTTTAAAGCCATGTGTCTAAGCGTGCGCAAATCATCACATTCAATCATTAAAGGTATTTTTTGATCTGAATTTAACTTCAAGGCTTTATGAAATACCTGCTTGGCTTTTTCTGGCAAGGTAACTGTGGCTAGGCCGTAGGTATTCAATACTATTGCATTTTGAGTAAGTTGTGTGGCTAATGGATGGTCTGCTTTAATAAAAAAACCTGTGCCAAATTTATCAAATGGCTGAACCGTAATATCGCTGTAATTGGGAATATCACGAGTATCACAAACAAAAAAATCTAACTCTTCATTTCTAAGGTGTTCTAATAAATATTTCCAATTATTAATTTCAGCTTGAATATTAATTTTTGGATGATTTAAGTGGAGTTTAGATAATATTTCTTTTAAAAATGTAGAAGCTGGAAAAGGTCCAAAACCAAAAGCCAAATCGCCTATTTGTTTGTTTTTAAATAACTCTAAATCTCTTTCTAAAGTACGATTTTCAAATAAGATTTTCTTGGCTCTTTCAGTCAAAAAGGCTCCCGCTGGAGTGGTCATAATTTCACTATTATTTCTAATAAAAAGTGGTAAACCGACCTCTTCTTCAACTGACTGAATACTTCTGCTAAAAGCGGGTTGGCTTAAATGAACTTTGTCTGCTGCACGACTAAAGTTCTTTTCTTCTGATAGTGCAACTACGTGTTTGAGTTTTCTTAAATCCATGATTGTTTATTTAATTTTGATATGCAGCCAGTGCATGAAAATTGAACCAAAAGTGCATTAGACAAATATACAAGAAATAATCACAATCTGCTATCAGATTTTTGTGGTTTTTATAAAAATAGAGTCAACAAAAAATCTCAAATGCTATGCATAAAAACTAACTACTTAGTTTATTTTTTGGCTTGATGTTGCTTTAAAAAACAACAAAAATGCCTGAAATATTATAAACAGGAGTTGGTTTTTTTGAGATTTGTTTTAAAAGCAAAAATAGGTTTGATTTTAACTATTTTGTAAGTTGGCTCAATTCAATTTTAACTATTTTGAAAATACGATTGCTTTATCAAAGTTATTTATCTTTTGATAATAACTTTTTTGTATTCATAAATAAAAGCGCTGTTGGCATCTATCTTAATTGAAAGCCTTAGTCTAAATCAGATTTCATTAATAGGCTGATTTTTAAATTAAAGCTAATGTTATGGTTTCAGCTGCTAAATAAAAATCAAAAAGTTTCTCCCAATTCCTTACTAGGAATGATGAGGGGCTTGTTCACAAAAGTTAAAAGTTTCGGTGTTGATATTGCTTTCTCAACTATTTAATGGGATAAATATGAAAAAATTATGTCGTCAAAACCCGCGATGGTTGCCAAAACGTGATACTTGCAAAGGCTTCGACAAAATTCAGTTAATTTTTTCGGCAAGGGTAATGTATAAGCCAACGGGTCGATCACCCGAACAAAAAAGAATGCATTAAAACTCAGTTGATTGCAAAAAAACCTTGTAAAAATCAAATCCATAAGACTTGATTTATTTACAAGGTTTTTTTATGTGGGCTTAAAAAAGCCCTCGTTCATTAAAAGCTAATAATTACATACGTTCAAAAATAGCTGCAATACCTTGTCCACCACCAATACACATGGTCACTAAAGCATAACGACCATTAATGCGGTGCAATTCATGAATTGCTTTTACCGTAATCAATGCACCTGTTGCACCAATTGGGTGACCCAAAGAAATACCAGAGCCATTAGGATTGACTTTAGCTGGGTCAAGACCTAAATCTTGGCTCACAGCACAAGCTTGGGCAGCAAAGGCCTCATTGGCTTCAATTACATCGAGGTCATTAACCGTTAAGCCGGCTTTTTTCAGTGCTAAACGGCTAGCTGGTACAGGGCCAATACCCATATATAAAGGATCAACACCAGCATGTGCATAAGCTACTAATCGAGCCATTGGTTTTAAACCACGAGCTGCAGCTGTTTGCGCTTCCATTAAAACTACAGCGGCGGCTGCATCATTAATACCAGAGGCATTACCTGCAGTCACAGTGCCATTTTCTTTAATAAAAACAGGTTTGAGTTTGCTCATGTCTTCGATTTTGCAATCGGGGCGGAAATGCTCATCAGTGTTGTAGGCGACTTCGCCTTTACGAGATTTGAGCATAACAGGCACAATTTGACTTGCAAAACGGCCTTCTTTGGTTGCACGTTCAGCGCGGATATGGCTCTCTAGTGCTAATGCATCTTGAGTGTCACGAGTAATTCCCCATTTGGCAGCAATGTTTTCAGCGGTAACACCCATGTGAATATTGTTGAATGGGTCGTGTAAAGCACCCACCATCATGTCAACCATTTTAGTGTCTCCCATACGAGCACCCCAACGGCTAGTCAAAGAGGCATAAGGTGCGCGGCTCATGTTTTCGGCACCGCCACCAATGGCGATATCAGCATCGCCTAATAAAATAGATTGGCTGGCATTAATAATAGCTTGTAAACCAGAACCACATAAACGGTTAACGTTGTAGGCTGGCGTTTCTTGAGCGCATCCACCGTTAATAGCTGCCACACGAGACAAATACATATCTTTAGGTTCTGTGTTCACTACATGGCCAAATACCACGTGGCCCACATCTTTACCTTCTACATTGGCACGGCTTAGTGCTTCACGTACCACTAAAGAAGCTAATTCTGTAGGCGGGGTATCTTTTAAACTGCCGCCATAGGTACCAATTGCGGTGCGCACACCACTTACCACTACTACTTCACGACTCATATTAGTTCTCCTTTAGATTTTAAAAATAATGACAACAGTTTTTGACTGCCATAAGTAAACGCCAATAGTGTCACTTACTTCCTAGTCTGCGCTGTTTGAGCTACGTCAGCCTTACAGATGCATTAGGTAGTAATGCAAGTATTGGATAGGAGTTGTTGCGCCATTTACTTGATGTACAACAAAGTCTATACGAAGTGATAAGCATAAACTGAATTTTTATTAGCAAGCTATAAAGGATTACCTATGAAAAATCTTCTTCAGCATGACTTAGCTCACGAGTTTCCTGACCAAGTTGAAAAAATGCATGAGTTGAAACTAAACAATGCACATTTTGCAAAACTATTTACACAATACGACGAACTTAACCATCAGATATTAGCCTTAGAAGGCAAGGGTACTCCTGTTGCTGACGAGTCTATGGAAGATTTGAAAAAACAACGTGTGGTATTGAAAGATGAAATTTATAAAATGTTAAGTGAATAAATTATCAATTTGGTTGCACTTGAGGTGATAATTCCACGATATTTGTCTTAAAAGGTTTGTATCGTGGATTTTTTATTATTAGCAAAAGCAGCCATTCAAGGAGTGGTAGAGGGCATTACTGAATTTTTGCCTATATCCTCAACTGGGCATTTAATTTTATCGGGTCAATTAATAGGCTTTACCGACGAAAAGGCTAAAGTATTTGATATTGCAATTCAAACTGGAGCTATTTTTGCTGTTATTTTAGTGTTTTGGGACAAATTGTTTAATACAGTTCAAACACTCGGTAGTTCGAGGTATTCGCGTCGTTTGGCGCTTAATGTATTTTTAGCTTTTGTACCTGCAGTGGTGCTAGGTTTATTATTTGGCAAAGCAATTAAAGCGCATTTGTTTACCGCTAATATTGTAGCTAGTGCTTTTATTGTGGGCGGTTTTATTATTTTGTGGGCAGAAAAATTACAGGCAAAAAACGAACATAACAACCAAACTACTGCCATTTCTGACCTTAATTCTATTACCCCATTGTTGGCCATTAAATTAGGCCTGGTGCAATGTTTAGCCATGATACCTGGCACCAGTAGAAGTGGTGCGACAATTATTGGCGGTATGTTTTTAGGTTTAAAACGTACCTTAGCCACCGAATTTTCTTTCTTTTTAGCGATTCCCACTTTAATAGGTGCTGGCGCCTATAGCCTTTATAAAGAGCGTGCCTTGTTGTCTATGGCCGATATTCCATTGTTTAGCGTGGGTCTTATTACAGCTTTTTTAAGTGCATGGATTTGTATTAGATGGTTACTTCGTTACGTTGCTAATAACAGCTTTGTAGGATTTGCTTATTACCGGATTGGTTTTGGAATCTTAATTTTAGTGACTAGCTATATGGGATGGATTAGTTGGGCTGAATAATTGGTGTTAGCCAACTGCCGTAAAATGCAAGCAATAAAAAACCGCTGATTTTTGTTAGCGGTTTTTTTGTGTGTAAATATTAAAAATAATTTAATGGTTTTCAATTAAATTAAGCAAACTTGCTTCAATAGCCGCAGCAGTAGCATGTGGTTTTTCCATTGGAAATAAATGACTTCCGTCAATCATGGAAATCCTACCAGGCAGACCTGCTTTATGGCCGTCATGAATAATCCGCTCAGTTAAGGCCATGCCCACACGGCGCATTTCTTCAGAGCGAGTACCACCTAAAAAAGCCACCTTGCAACGCAAAGGATGACGCTTTAAAAGTCGGTCTAAATTATCGGGTAAAGTATTATAGATTTGAGTTTCAATGTCTCTATCAAAAGCCAAAACCTGTTTGCCATTATGCTCGGTTAAACCATAATCAATATAGTCTTGCAGCACTTGTGGATGCCATTTGGCAAAGGCTTTTTTAGTTTTAAAGTATTCTAATGCCGCCTCTTTATTAGGCCATTGGTAACGTCTTTTTTGGCTAACCGCACCAGGCGAAACAGAGCCTACCAACTGGCTTCTTTTAATCACGTTAAGGGTATTGGCTTTCCAGCCGCCTAATATGGGTGAGTCAATTAATACAACCCCTTTGGCAATCTCGGGATGTTTAGCTGCAGCCATAATGCTTAAAAAGCCACCCAAAGAATGTCCTACTAAAAAAGCAGGCTCTTGCGTAGCTGCAATTTTATCTTTGGCAAAGTCAGCTAATTGATCAACCATTTTAGGCCAGTTATTAGAAACTGGATAAGCACTGTCGTGACCAAATCTATCAACAGCACTTACTTTAAAACCTCGGTTTTCAAGTTGCTTAAATAAATATCGATAGGTAGATGCACCAAAACTATTGGCATGCGAAAAAATAATATGGGGCATAAAAAGCAGTGTTGAAGCAGAATTGGAGAATAAGAGTTTATTTGCTGTATTGCCTAAGAATTTGGGCAATTTCAACAGTGTAACTGGCATACCATTTTTCTTGCCCCATGGCCTGGGCAATTAAATGATCTGAATGTTTTTTCCAGGCTTGAATATGCTCTAGGCTGGGCCAATAAGAAAGGGCCACTTCAAGGTCTCCTTCGTTTAAAGAAACAAATTCAGAGCAGCCAAACTCATCAAAAGCGAGTTGGCGTAACCGAGCTGCCATTTCGCTGTACTGGGAGTCTAGTTGAGCTACTTTAGCTTTAAAAATAACGACGTAACAGGAAGGGCAGGTGTGCATGTCTAATTAAGTTTTGCTGGTTAAAGAGGAGCTAAAAACGGAGCTAGATAACAGAAGTTTAATAGATTGTGAGTGTTTTTGATGAAACCTATTTTTTAAATTTTGTCTTTTTAAGTAAGATCAGCCCCTATTTAAATAGTCGCCATGATGTGATGTCCTGATAGGTAGGCGCGTGTGGCGGGCTATTGCTTGTTAATCGTTTAAAAGCAAACTTATTTCAATTTCAAAATTCAACCCACATTAGTTAATGTCCATGAACCGCTTTCCAAGCCATGTATTCTGAAGGTCGTAACCCGTAGCGGGCTAATACACCTTCGTGCAGCCTTCTAAGCTCTTCAATTGTGAGAGCCTGCACAGCCGCTTTTTCACTATCTTTTACCAACTCAGTTACAAGTTGCTGAATGCAGAATAAGGGATCAAGCTCTGGATGTGTAATGACTTTATGGATAGTCTGTTTAATGAAGTCACGCCATGCTAAGCGAAGAGGATCTGGCTCAGCCAAGTCTTGTTTGATTGCTAAATATTCCTGTGTAGAGCGTTCGTAAGCCCAAACGTAAAGATCACGTAGCAACTCTACGCGGGTCATTTCATACACACCAAGAGTGGCCCGGCTGTAAGCCTGCTCTGGAACGTCAAGAAAAGTTAAGGGGCAGAGGTTAGAACGGAACAGGGGTAAATTGGCAGCCAAGCGCGAGGTTCGTTTGTTAATATCGGCAAAGGGCTGAAGGTAGGGTAAATGTACCATCATAAAGAATGATTGCTCAAACGGATCTACTATCTGATTAGCTTTACTCAAAAGCACTTGCAGCGCCTCTTCGATTTGCTGCAATGTCGAGAGAGGCCGATACACACTTTTGCCAATATCTACTGCGTGTTGACGAATGCGTCCCTCATCTGATGGGTTCGCTAATAAGTTTTCCGCTAAAGCACTATGCAAATTCATCAGTGTGTAACGGTTAAACTCCACACTGTCAATATTTTCTACCAACAGTTCAATTGCCGTCTTATGATTCAGTATCATCTGTGTTTCGATGCTGTCTTTGCCCTGTGCTACCTTACCATGCTCAATTAACTTGCGAGTGTCTAGTCGTGAGTAGGTATTACCTTCTAGTTGGCTAGATGCCCATGACAGGTCTATTAGTAATCGATTGAGTATGGCGCGACTATAGGTACCGGCAGGCTCGTGCTCCAAAGTGGTTCTACCCATCTTGTGTAATTGTCCACGCAGTGACTCTGACAAATACCATGTCTGATTGGGATGGTAAGCATCAAGAAAATCACGCTGATAACCTACCGGCTTGCGCATTTGCGATGGCAATTCAATATAAGCAAGTATGTCCTGGCTATCAACAGACACTGGTATAAAAGCAGGGAAGTGATCCTCTTGAGGGCGGAGTGCAATTTGGCTTGCAGGTTTATTAGCAGAAAAATAGCGACGAACTCGTCCATTGCCTTTTGCTGTGATTTGGCCGTTGTTGATCAGTTGAGCTATCAAGCGTTGTGCTGTTCGTCTAGCAATTTTTGGCTGTAAAGTGAGTAACTCAGCTAGCGTCAATCCAGCTTCGGATTCTTGAATACTGTTAAGTAAGTGGGTGCCATTTATCATCACTATGTGGCGCTGTTAAAGGTAAATAGGATTCAATTATGGCGCAGTTTATTAAACTGCGCCATAAATTACTCAAAAAAGTGGCGCAGTTGATGTTGATTTGCGCCACAACTAGCTCTTTAGAGCTAAAGCAAGTCCTTAGTTATTGAATCTTAATGTACAAGGTCAAAATAAGCACAGGCTTTAAAAGAGCGCATGGCCTACAACCCATGGGGAGATAAACGCAACGTTACAGGCCACCCAGACCTCTAATAAGTTGATTGCACCAGAAAAGATGAGGGGTTACACCCAACACCCAATGTTAGATTAAATCAATCGTTCACTTGAGTGGGTGATTTTTTTCAGCACTTTACGTTTGCTGTTTTCTACTTTAATCGGCACTTGGGTTTGGCCACCATTCCACATCGGGTCTTCGATAGAGTCAAAAATCTCATGTAGTTTTTGACCCCAGCTATTGTGTAGCATTTGAAAGTAGGGGTTATCGTGGTCAATACATACAATTTTGTCGGATTGCAATCGGTCCACTTCATAAACCACTAGGTCAAGAGGCAAGCCAACTGACAAATTAGATTTTAAGGTCGAGTCCATAGAAACTAAGGCACATTTGGCTGCTTCGTTAAGTGGCATTTGTGCGTTAATGACTCGGTCTAAAACGGGTTTACCGTATTTAGATTCGCCCACTTGGAAAAAAGGTGTTTCTTCTGTGGCTTCGATAAAGTTGCCAGCGGAATACACCTGAAATAAACGCATGCCTTCGCCTTTGATTTGACCACCAAGCAGCATAGAAACATTAAAGTCAACGCCTGCCTTTTTAAGGGCTGGGCCATCTCGTTCGTGAACCCTGCGAATGGCAGAACCTAATACTCGGGCTGCATCAAACATACTGGTGGCGTTCCAAATGGTAACGGCGGGTTCGTCAGGGTTGTTAGCTGGAATATGTTCGAGTTGCAATAGTTCTCTAACCGATTGGGAAATACTTAAGTTACCTGCGGTTAATAACACCATAAACCGGTCGTCGGTTTTTTCGTAAACAATGGTTTTACGAAAGGTACTAATTTGATCGAGTCCGGCATTGGTTCTGGAGTCAGATAAAAAAACCAAACCTGCTTTTAATTTAATGGCTACACAATAAGTCATGACGTTTTATGAAGTTTTTTAAGTTGATAAAGTGCCTCTAGTGCTTCACGGGGGGTGAGCGCATCGGGGTCAATTTGAGAGAGGGCAAGTTCTAATTCTGTGGGTACTGGTGAGCTTACTTGGGGTGGGTCAAAATCTTCGGTATTAGGTAATAAGTTTTGATCTTTTGCTTCATCAAGGCCAATAAATAAATCAACTTGGCTTTGATGGGCTGAAGCCTTTTCTTCAAGGGCTTTGAGATTTTGTCTAGCTTGATTTAATACGCTGCTTGGCATGCCGGCAAGTTTAGCCACTTCTACGCCATAGCTTCGGCTAGCAGGCCCCGCTTGCAGTTCATGTAAAAATACAATATTACTTCCAGTTTGCACAGCACTCACATGCATATTAATAGCCCGTGAATGCTTAGCGGGTATTTGTGTGAGTTCAAAATAATGGGTGGCAAACAAAGTAAATGCTTGTGTTTTGTCATGTAAATAACTGGCAATACTAGAGGCAATAGCTAGACCATCAAAGGTAGAGGTACCACGGCCTATTTCATCCATTAACACCAAACTGTGAGCGGTAGCACTATGCAAGATTTGTGCTGCCTCTACCATTTCTAACATAAAGGTAGATTGGGCATTGGCTAGGTCATCGGCCGCACCAATACGAGTGTGGATTGCATCAATTGGTCCTAAGCGACAAAACTTGGCGGGTACATAAGACCCCATAGAAGCTAATAAAACAATTAATGCCACCTGCCTCATATAGGTCGATTTACCCCCCATATTAGGGCCGGTAATAATTTGCATTTTATGTTTGCCGCCTAACTGAGTGTCGTTGGCAATAAAAGCCGTATTGCTACTTTGAGCTAAACGGTTCTCTACCACAGGATGGCGCCCTTGCACAATTTCAATGCAGGGATGATTCACAAATTCGGGCTCTGACCAGTTGCAAGTTACCGATCTTTCAGTGAGGGTAAGCAACACGTCTAGCTGTGCTAAAGCCTGTGCTAAGCGGCTTAAAGGAGCAATAAAAACTTGTAGTTGTTCTAAGATTTGTTCATACAACCATTTCTCACGGCTTAATGCACGGTCTTGCGCAGAGAGGGCTTTATCTTCAAATGTTTTTAATTCGGGGGTTATAAAACGTTCGGCATTTTTAAGGGTTTGCCTACGCTGATAATCGAGTGGAATTTTATCGAGTTGGCCTTGGCTGACTTCAATATAAAAACCGTGCACACGGTTGTATTGCACCTTAAGCGTCGTAATACCGGTACGGGCTTTTTCTCTTTGTTCAAGATCTAATAAAAAGGTATCACAGTTTTGACTAATGCCTCTTAACTCGTCTAGTTCGGCATCAAAACCATTGGCAATAATGCCGCCGTCTCTTACTAAAGCAGCTGGTTCAGGCAAAATAGCGTGTTGAATAAACGCCGCACATTCTGGATTCATTTGTAGCCCAGTAAGCAAGTTTTGCAAGGCAGGGTTAAGGGCACAGCTTTGACTCAACTCTTGAGCCAGCTGGCGCGCTTTGTCGAATGAATGCGCCAAGGCGACTAATTCACGCGGCTTAATTTGTCGCATAGCCAGTCTTGCCGTTATACGTTCTACATCACTACAACCTCTAAATAACTGCCTTAAGTGGGACCAATTGGCTTGGCGTAAAACTCGTATGGCAGACAAGCTTTGTTCTGCTTGGCTTCGCTCACGCAGTGGGTTGAGTAATTGTTGACGTAATGCCCTAGAACCCATGCCAGTGCTGCAGGTGTCGAGTAGGCTAAGTAGGGTAGGTGCGTCTTCGCCTCTAAGCGTTTGAGTGAGTTCTAGGTTGCGCCTGGTGCTACTAGGGAGATCTATAAATTGATTGTGCTGTAATACCTTGAGGCTTTGCAAATAGGCAAGGCCTCGGCCTTGGGTATGCTCGGCAAAAGACAATAAAGCACCGGCAGCAGCATGCGCATTGATAAGGTCTTGAGCTCCCCATGCTTGCAAGCTTGCTGTGCCTAATTGCTCACGTAATTTACGCTCACCAAGTTGTGCTTCAAATTGAAAATCAGGCCTAAAAGTAATAGTGCTCGCTTTAGCAGCTGGGTTGCCATTTTTATGACCTACACTTTGTTGAATAATTTCTTCAAATGCAGGGCTACTGTCTTGGCTTAATAAAACCTCATTGGGAGCAATCGCACTTAAGTAGTTACCTAAGTCTTGCAAAGCGCATTGCGCCAGCATCATGTGGCTTTGTGTCAGACTGGTCCAGGCCAGCCCACATTGCTGTTTTTTACCAGCAAAAACTGCTAATAAAATAGTGTCAGATTTTTCGTTTAACAGTTCAGAATCGAGCAAAGTACCAGGGGTTACAATGCGCTGCACTTTACGCTCGACTGGGCCTTTACCCGTTACTTCGCCCACTTGTTCACAAATCGCCACCGATTCGCCATGCTTGATGAGTTTAGCTAAATAGCCATCAATTGCATGAAAAGGAACACCTGCCATAGGAATAGGTGTGCCATTAGAGTTACCTCTGTGAGTCAGGGTAATGTCTAGGATCTCGGCCGCTTTTTCTGCATCGTAAAAAAACAACTCATAAAAATCGCCCATCCGATACAACAACAAAGTATCGGGATGTTGCGCTTTGATGGTGAGATATTGCGCCATCATGGGAGTTTGTCCCTCTGGGGAGGGAAAACGTGCCGAGAATGTGGTGGAATCTGATTGCATTGAAAGCCGAGATAAAAATCAACAAATAGGAGTGAAAGTGAGAAGTGAATTTTGAATTTTGAGTTTTGACTTTTTCTTTTGACTTAAAAATCAAATCTAATCCGCATCTATCAATTGATTGTAGTGGAGCTCAATGATTTATAAAACCCCACTTGGTAAATGCAAGCTCGGTGAGGGTGTTATTGGGACAAATCATCGCCTAGAAGCGGTAACGCTAGTGCTAGCTAAACGCAAGTAGTAATAGCCTTATTTTTGCAAGCCCATAGTAAAGGCTACTATGGGCCATAATAAGCCATTACTAGGCTGCCATTCCCAGCTTTAATGCGTTTAACGATGGTTTTAAAGGCGTATTAACGTAGTGGTTTGTTTAACTGACCTTCAGAGCGCGCAGTAGGGCTGGATTCTTTGCTTTCAAAACGGCTGAATTTACTTAGGTGTGGCACCATTTGACCGTAGATACGTGGATTGGCCGCCATACATTCGCCTGCTTCTAAAAAGTCAGATTCGCCTGTGAAGTTACCAATTAAGCCGCCTGCTTCTGTGACTAATAAAGAGCCAGCTGCAACATCCCAAATATTTAAATCTTTATGGAAAAAACCATCTACACGGCCACTAGCCACATGGGCTAAATCCATGGCGGCAGAACCAGTTTGACGCAAGCCTGCACTACGACGTGTCATTTCAGCGGTCATGCGGAAGTGAGCAGAGTGATCAATTTCAGGGTGATTGACATGGCCTGTGCTTAATAAACATTCGCTCATACGGGTGCGTTTACTTGCGCGAATACGGCGGTCGTTGACAAAAGCACCGCGACCTTTGCTGGCGACGTATAAGTCGTTGCGACTTGGATCGTAAATAACAGAATGTTCAATTTTGCCACGAATCATGAGGGCAATGGTTACGCAGTACATTGGGAAACCATGAATGAAATTGTGTGTACCGTCTAGGGGTTTAATGACCCAAACATAGTCAGAGTCTTGTGCTCCGATGTTGCCACTTTCCTCTGCCATGATGCCGTGTCCTGGGTAGGATTCTTGTAGGCTTTCAATGATGGCAATTTCTGCAGAAGCGCCAGTTTCGGTAACGAATTCGTTGGCAGACTTGGCTGAAACACGAATAGAGTCCACATCAAGGGAGGCACGATTGATAAGACTACCAGCAGTACGCGCAGCTTTCACTGCCACGTTAATCATGGGGAGGGTAATAGGCAACATAATTTGTGAATAAGAACTAGGGTGGTTGTGGGCCATTAATAGGTCCCACAAAAAAAGCCCCGCGATGGGGGCACAATGATCGTATTTTACCGTTAACTTGTAAAAAACTCAAGAAAAATAAGGTGAAACCCTAAAATCAAGAATAATGTTATTAATGTGTGGTTTATGTTGGACTACCAATTATTGGAGTGCTAAGCAATTGTGCTACTTAGCGACTAAGCCTTTATTCATCGTTTTTACATCGAAATAGAGGGCTGCTGCGCTTATTTTGATTCCCAATAACGTTGCATTTCTACATACAAAAATGAGGCGGTCCAAGTAATTAAAACCATACCAGTCAGGGCTTCCATGCCTGCTAAAAATCGTAATTGATCACGTGGAGTAAGGTCGCCAATTCCCAAGGTCGAAAAACTGGTCATAGAAAAATAAACATAATCTAAAAATTCGACTGCACCATGTTGATTGACCAAATGCCCATGCCCAAGATGTACTAAAAGGTAATAGGCAAAGCCAAATACCCATATTTCGGCAATATGCGCTGCCAATGCACCAATTACACCGACTAAAATACGTAATCTTGGTGCGATGGTGAGTTTTGGCATCCAGATAGTGAGTAGCCTTAAACATTCATAGTGAATAATAATGGCTAACAAAATAACAATGGTATTAAAAATAGTCACAAACAACATATTGGGATAGCCTGCTTAGTTGGCGAATGAATTGCTCTTATTTTACATTTTTCAAGCACCACTCCATTTTTTATTGAATTCATGAAAACTCGATTTATTTTAATTAACACCAGCCATGCTGGTAATGTAGGTGCTACTGCCAGAGCCATGAAAGTAATGGGTTTTGATGAGTTGTATTTAGTGGCCCCACGTTGGGCTAACGTGCTGCGCCGTGAAGAAACAATTCAGCGTTCTAGTGGTGCGCATAATGTCTTAGAAAACACAAAAATAGTGGCCACGCTTGATGAGGCAGTAGAGGGTTTGCATCATTTATGCGCTACTGCTATGACGCCCCGAGATTTTGGCCCTCCTACACGTTTTCCGCGTGAGCATTTTGCTGACTTGGCCCTGCGTTTTAAAGCGGGGCAAAATGGCTTGGTAGAAAATGAAACCACTCAAGAGCAATCCACTGCTTTACCTCCCAATGCTGGAGTCGGTTTTTTATTTGGATGTGAGCGTTATGGTATGAGTAACGACGATGTCTATCGTTGTGATGTGGCCTTACAAATTCCAACCAATCCTCAATTTGGATCTTTAAATTTGTCGCAAGCGGTGCAGGTCTTGGCCTACGAATGGCGTATGGCAATTGGTGGTTTTGGAGCCGAAAGTTTAGATGGTTTTGGTCAGACGGTAACCAGCAATATCAATACTCAAATTCCATTGGATCATCAAGACACTACCGAATTAGCGGATGTATCAGCACTGACTGGAATGTTGCAGCATTGGCAAGAGGCTTTAATTGAGTTGAATTATTTAGATCCGGCCTCACCTAAAAAACTCATGCCAAGGTTAAATCAACTATTTAGCCGTGCCCAATTAAGAGTTGAGGAAATTAATATTTTGCGTGGGATTGCAAGGTCAATTTTGCGCCGTAACGCTAATCAATCCGAAAAACCTTAAAATTACTATATGTTAAAACGAATCAAATCCGATATTGATTGCGTCTTAGAGCGTGATCCTGCTGCCCGAACTACTTGGGAGGTGATAACTTGTTACCCAGGCTTGCATGCTTTGTGGTTGCATCGTATTGCCCATTGGTGTTGGTTGCACGGCCTCAAATGGTTGGGACGTTTTATTTCTCATATTGCCCGTGGTTTTACTGGCATTGAAATCCACCCTGGGGCAACCATTGGTAACCGTGTATTTTTTGATCATGCCATGGGGGTAGTGGTGGGCGAGACTGCTGAAATTGGTGATGGTTGCACTATTTACCAAGGTGTAACACTGGGTGGTACATCGCTTTATAAAGGCACTAAACGTCATCCTACTTTAGGTAAAAATGTAGTGGTAAGTGCTGGCGCCAAAGTGTTGGGTGGTTTTACAGTGGGCGATAATGCAAAAATTGGCTCTAATGCGGTGGTCATTAAACCCGTTCCAGAAGGCGCTACTGCAGTGGGTATTCCTGCGCGTTTAATTTTAGCCCCTAGTGCAGAAGCTAGCGGAGACGCTGCTATGGCTAATAATTTTAGCGCTTATGGCATTACCAAAGAAGATGACCCTTTAAACCAAGCGGTCAAAGGTTTGCTTGATCATAGTTCTGGTCATGAACACCAAATTGCCCTATTGTGGCAAGCCATTGAAAAACTATCAAGTCAATTAGCCGATAGCGATTGTGTGCCTAAAGATGCCAACTTAAAAGAGTCCAACGAGACTCATAAATTAAAAGAGTTGTTAGATAAATAAACTCTGCACCTAAGCAATAGGTAAACACCAATAACATTTTTGTGTTTTAATTTTTGCCCAGTTGTACCTTAAAAAAAAGCAGCCCACTGTAAAAGTAGGGCTGCTTTTTTAATAGAGTAAAAGCCAAAAAAGCAGCTTATGCAAGCTAGGGCTAAAAAGCAAATAACAAAGCAAAGGCTTAGTTTTCTAAGTCATGGCGAATAGCGGTTTTGGGTCTAAAGGCTTTGCACACAGCTGGGTTGCTGACCATATAAGGGCCACCAATTAAATCAATGCAATAGGGCACTGCTGCAAAAATTCCGTTTACCACGCTATTACCTTCAGAGTCTTTAAGGCCTCCCAAGGTTTCGGCAATGGCTTTGGGTTGGCCAGGTAAATTAATGATTAAAGTTTTATCTTTAATAATGGCAGTTTGCCTAGACAAAATAGCAGTGGGCACAAACCTAAGGCTAATTTGGCGCATTTGTTCACCGAACCCTGGCATTTCTTTGCCGCCCACAGCCAAAGTAGCTTCAGGCGTAACATCACGTGGGGCTGGTCCAGTACCACCAGTGGTTAAGACTAAATCACAAGACTCGTGCACCAAATCTAATAAAGCTTGGGTAATTTGAGGAGCCTCATCGGGAATGAGTTTTTCTTTAAATACCAAAGGGTTACGCAAGGCTTGGGTTAACCACTCTTTTAAAGCGGGTAGGCCTTGGTCTTGGTAAACCCCTGTGCTAGCTCTATCACTCACAGACACCACACCAATGGTAATGGTGGGCAAAGTAGGTGTGATGGTGCTCATGCTTACTCCTCTTCGGTGGTTTCTGGCTGAATAAAACTGCGTACTAATTGGAAAATTTCCTTGTGCGCACGACTAGTTTTTAAAGAAGGCACTTGACCTGTTTTAGCCGCTTCTTGCTGGGCTAATAAATTAGCTTGTGCATCTTTGCGGGCTTGACGAATTAAAGCGCGCATAGCTTGTGAATCGGTGCTAGGATGTAGGGTGAGCCAACGTTGTAAACTTGCATCATCGGCAATAAGGGCATCGCGCCATTCTTCGATTTCATGCAAAATTTGGGTTTGCTCTGGGCTACCTTGATGCTGAAAGTCAAGTGCCGCTTGGGCAGCTTGAAGTGTTTCAGGCTCTAGGCGGCGCATGAGTTTGCCCACATATTGCATTTGACGGCGACGGCCTTCAAAATCGGTAATGCGTGCAGCGTCCTTAATTGCTTTTAACAAACTTTCAGGAAGATTTAATCCATCGAGCAAATTAGCTCTTAATGTGAGTAAACTTTCACCTAAAGCTTGTGCAGCTTCGCTTTCTTTTTTGAGTGTGGTACGGCTAATTTCGCGGTCACCTCGCAATTCAAGTTTGAGTGCGAGATCTAATTCGCTGCCTTCGGCAACAAATTGACCCTTAACGTAATAGCCTTTTTTTGGTTTTCTTGACATGGCAGGTATCATAGCCTCCGATATGAATAATTTAACTCTTAATTCTCACGATAACGCATTAAATGCGTCAGGTTCCGCAACTTCTGCTGCGGGTTTTAGTTACTCCAAGTCCTTTTTTAGTGATTTGGTAGATTCTGCAATTGCCCATGCTAAAAAGCTAGGTGCAACTGATGCTGCCGCTGAAGCTGCTGAAGGTGCTGGTTTAAGCGTTTCGGTTCGCAAAGGCGAACTTGAAAACGTTGAACGTAACCGTGACAAGTCCCTTAGTGTGACAGTTTATGTAGGACAACGCCGTGGTAACGCCAGTACTTCTGATTTTTCAGAACAAGCAATTAAGCAAACAGTGCAAGCTGCTTACGATATAGCACGTTTTACTGCAGAAGACCCTGCTGCTGGTTTGCCAGATGAAGCTGATATAGAGCACCAAGAGCGTGATCTTGATTTATTTCATCCTTGGCAATTAAGTAGCGAGGAAGCTGCAGCCATTGCAATGCGTTGTGAAAACGCTGCTATGGCCACTAGCAAACTCATTACCAACAGTGAAGGGGCTGCAGTATCTGCACAACAAAGCCATTTTGTGGGTGCGCACACTCGTGGCTTCAAAGGTGGTTATTCTACCTCACGTCACTCCATATCGGTATCACCAATTGCAGGTAAAGGTCGAGAAATGCAACGTGACGGCTGGTATAGCTCCAAGCGTAGTCATTTAGATTTAGCCGCCCCTGAAGTCATTGGTCGATATGCCGCAGAACGGGCCTTAAGCCGTTTAAAGGCGCGCAAAATTCCAACTACCCAATGCCCTGTGCTTTTTGAAGCTCCCTTGGCTGCAGGCCTTTTAGGTAGCTTGGTGCAAGCATTAAGTGGTGGCGCTTTGTATCGCCGTAGCTCATTCTTGCTAGACTCCATGGGGCAGCAAGTGATGCCAAGCCATATTTCTGTATTTGAAGATCCTTTTATTGCCCGCGCCAATGGCAGTTCTGCCTACGATAACGAAGGTGTTATTGTGCGTGCCCGTTCAGTAATTGATGAAGGCAAGGTAGCGGGTTATTTCTTAGGCACTTATAGTGCACGCAAATTAGGCTTAAAAACCACAGGTAATGCCGGTGGATCGCACAATTTAACCTTGCTCTCTAGCCAGACCAAGCCTAAAGATGACTTACCCGCCATGCTTAAAAAGCTTAAAAATGGTTTGTTCGTTACTGATTTAATGGGCCATGGGGTCAATGGTGTTACGGGTGATTACTCCCGTGGTGCAAGCGGTTATTGGGTAGAAAACGGCGAAATTGCTTTCCCAGTCGAGGAAATTACCATTGCCGGCAACTTAAAACAAATGTTGCTCGATATTAAAGCAGTGGGTGCTGACACCTATAACTATGGTTCTAAAACCGTAGGTTCTATGCTAATTAAACGCATGAAAATTGCAGGTTCTTAATTGAACTGTTACCACCTTTTAGGCTAATACCTAATTGGCGGACAATAAAAAAGCCCTTACCAATGGTAAAGGGCTTTTTTATTTTTGACCTAAAAAGGCTAAAATGCAGCAAGATAGTGCAAATTAATGCATTTTTAATGCTTTTGAATGAAAAATTAAGGTGTTAAAGCTTTTTTAACTGCAACAGAGACCAAACCCATATCGGCTTTACCTGCTAATTGTGCTTTTACTGCACCCATTACTTTACCCATATCACCAGGGCCAGAAGCACCAACTTCGGCAACAATAGCATTTACTGCAGTTTGGATTTCTTCGGCTGACATACGAACCGGCAAATAAACGCTTAAAACTTCGAGTTCTGCTTGTTCTTTGGCTGCTAAGTCGGCTCTATCGGCTTTTACAAAAGCTTCAATTGAGTCTTTGCGTTGTTTGATGAGTTTGTCAACAATTGCAATCACTTGGGCATCGTCTAAGACAATCCGCTCATCAACTTCTTTTTGTTTGCAGGCAGATAAAAGCAAGCGAATAGCACCTAAGCGCTCGGCTTCTTTAGCACGCATTGCGGCTTTCATATCATCGTTGATTCGTTCTTTTAAACTCATGATGTGTGTTCTTTCTGGGCTATAAAATAAAAAGCCGCGAAGCAATAAAGCTTACGCGGCTTTTCTTGTTTTTAATTACCCTAAAAGAGTAAACAAAAACATGGATTGAATAAAACTTAGTACAGTTTCTTCGGTAGCATCATGCTACGAATACGTTTGTAGTTACGTTTTACAGCAGCCGCTTTTTTACGTTTGCGTTCAGCTGTTGGCTTTTCATAGAACTCGCGTGCGCGCAAGTCAGTGAGTAAACCTAATTTTTCAATACTGCGTTTAAAACGACGCAGGGCAACCTCGTAAGGTTCGTTTTCTTTAAGACGAATAGTAGTCATGTAGAAATCAGTCGTGAAAGGGATACTTGGGCACTAGTCAGCTCTTTTTATTATTATCTGTTGCAACATCTAATAACAAAAACTCGAGCGCAATGCGCCAAGCGGTTTTGCTAGCAAAGAATGCGATTATAAAGGTAAAAACTACCTTTTGTCACGCGTCAAGGCTTATTTTAACACTGTAACTGCTGTTTTAACGAATTTGCACAGACAAAAGCGCTAGACCAGGCCCATTGAAAGTTGTATCCACCCAACCAACCGGTTACATCGACCACTTCTCCAATGAAATAAAGCCCTTTTTGGGTGGATTCCATGGTTTGTGAAGATAAGTCGCGGGTATCGACACCGCCAGCCATGACTTCGGCTTTGGTGTAACCTTCTGTACCACTAGGATGGAGTTCCCATGAATTGAGTTTTTCGGCTAGTTGCAGTAGGGCTTTGTCTTGCGCATCACAAATTGGTTTTTGCCATAAAGGATTTTGTTGTGTCCAGGTATCGGCTAACCTACTTGGCAACCATTGGCTAATTTCATTGGCAATTAGTTTTTTAGATTGTTGTTTTGATTCAATCAGGCGTTGTGATAAGTTTTCTTGAGGCACTAAATTAATTTTGATGGGTGTGCCAGCTTGCCAATAGCTTGATATTTGTAAAACTGCAGGGCCACTTAAACCCCTGTGGGTAAACAATAAATCTTCAAGAAAAACGGTTTTATTTTTCTTCAGTCCGGTGGATATTTCTACGGCTAGGGCTGCACCAGATAAAGCGACAAAAGGAGCCCATTCTTGGGCATCAAAGGTAAGCGGCACAAGGGCGGGGCGCGTGGGCACAACACGCAAACCAAACTGCTTAGCAATTTGTAGGCCGTAATCAGTTGCGCCTATTTTAGGAACTGGCAAACCACCAGTTGCAATCACTACAGCCGGGCAAGTTACTGCCCCTTGGCTAGTTTGCAAGGTGTAGAGTTGGGTATTGGCATCGTGAGTAATTGCACTCACACTACAAGGTTGCCAACGGCTTACTTTGCCCTTGTCACATTCGGCCAATAACATCTGAATTAAATCGTTGGCAGAGTGATCACAAAACAATTGCCCTTTGTGTTTTTCATGGAAAGCAATGCCGTAATCACTTACTAACTTTATAAAATCTGCAGGGCTATATCTTGCTAATGCAGAGCGACAAAAATGCGGATTTTGGCTAATGTAGTTTTGTGGCAAAACTTCTTTGTTGGTAAAGTTAGCACGTCCACCACCAGAAATACGAATTTTTTCTGCGACCTTGACACTGTGATCAATTAATAAAACCGACAAACCTAATTGCCCTGCTATACCCGCACAAAACAAACCGGCTGCGCCAGCTCCCACTATGGTTACATCAAACTGCTTCATAAAAACTTTATATTTTGGTTTTAATTAATCAGCAAGTTTAACTCTAATAAGTGGGACGGGCTAATTCCAACAAAGGTATTACGAGTTTGTGTACTTCTAATTTGTATCTGGTATTTTTCTCCCCCTGCAAAGGGGGAGTTAGAGGGGGTTGCTTACCCCCCAGTCCCCCCTTGACAGGGGGGATGTGAATTCATGCTTCAAAAGAAATTATTTTAAAGCTTCTAATTTCTCGATGAGCTTAGCTTTTTTAATACCCGTTTTAATACTTTCCATATCTGCACCGGTAGCACTTACTTCTAGAAAAAAGCGCTTGCCTACCAATAGTTTTAATTCATTTTTGATATTGCCAGTATCTTTGCCGGTTTGAATTTCGCTGCCTATCGCATTACCAATAGAGATATTTTTTTTATAACCTTTTTCATTTTCGCTCTCTGAATTTAAGTTAATACCCAGCATTTTGATCGCAGCTATGCCAGAGCCCACTTCACCAGCACCGTCGTAAATAGAAATTTCATAACTTAGATTATTTTCTTTAAATTCAGAATTTAAAGTGGATGCGCCTAATTTTTTAGTGATTTCAAAACTACTGCGTTGAATGGAGTTAAACGATTCTGGCAAAATTGTTTTTAGTTGCTCGTTACTCACTGGAGTTAAGCTTTTTAAGCTCTCCATTGTTTGTTGCATCTCTTGGGTAGTTTGATTGATATTGCCTAAATTAGTCACTTTTGAGGCGGCATTGGTAACATCATTTACAGATGGTAGAGCAGGAATAGCGGGAATGGTCAATGTGGTGCTGCCATCTTCATTTTTGCTACAAGCGCTTAGCACTACCGCCAAGCTTAAAGTAAGAGCATAAATTTTTTTCATAGAGACTTTCGTTAATAATTAAGAGCAAAAATACACAAATATAGTAACAAAGACAAGTCTTAAATTAATCAAAAATGCTTGAGCTAACATTATTTTTATCATTCATTTTTTGGACAAGCGTCAACCCAAGCCTTGCTTTGCTTACCTACTAGATGTGTGATTTAACCAGCTGTTTTCAAGTGATAAAGAAAACAAAACTGTAAGTAAATATATTGAAGTTAAGCAATTAAAATCCTTGCAATTGTAAGGATTAACAATTAAAAAATTATTTTTGGGTTTTAATCCTTATGTTCGTAAGGATTGACTTGTTTTTTATTCATTAATAGCTAAAATCCTCATTAACGTAAGGATTTTTATGAAAATCAAAATTAATCAAGCAGAGCAATTAGGACAAGTCATTCGTGCCACAAGAAAAGCTCAAGGCCTTAGGCAAGACGATACGGCTAGTATGGCTTTAGTAAGCGAAAATTTTTTAGGCAAAGTAGAAGCGGGTGCCCATGCAGTCCAATGGGGCAAAATGTTTCAAGTGTTAAAAGAATTAGGTATCTATATTGAAGTAGATATTGATAGCGACTGGGGTGTTGAATTACCAACTACCTTAGAGGTAACTAATCATGAAAACTAGACAATTAGAAGTCAGTATTAATCATGATTCAATTGGTAATTTAACTGAAGAAAATGGTTGGTGGGCATTTCAATATTCTGATCAATGGCTAAACAATCAACACCACTTTAATATTAGTCCATTTTTGCCAGTGCAAAAAGACAAAATTATAGACAATGGATCTATACGACCTGTTCAATGGTATTTTGATAATTTATTACCGGAAGAGGGGCAAAGAAGTTTATTAGCAAAAGATGCAAAAATAGATGCGGCCGATACATTTGGATTATTGGCTTATTACGGAGCAGAATCAGCTGGCTCTTTAGTTTTAAAGAATCCATTGTCCAAAGGGCTCGACTTTAAAAATGAACAAGTTAATTCTATTTATAAACTAACTGATGAGGCCTTATTTGAGCGAATCCAATTAATGCCAACCGTTCCTTTAATGCACCATGCACATAAAAGAATGTCCTTAGCTGGCGCTCAGCACAAATTAGCTGTTGTATTTAAAGAAAACATAATTTACGAACCAAGTGGCAACACAGCCTCCACTCAAATCTTAAAGCCCAATCATCCTGAAGATGATTATCCCCACTCTGTGATTAATGAATATTTCACAATGAGATTAGCCAGGGAGCTTGGATTAGATGTCCCTAATGTTTATCGTCGATACACACCTGCACCGATTTATTTAATTGATAGATTTGATAGAAAAACAAATAAAGAACAAGTTGTGCGTGTGCATGCACTTGATGCTTGCCAGCTGTTAGGTTTAGATAAACGTTTTAAATATGTGGTGGGGAGCATCGAAAAATTAGCCGAGTTAGCAAGCTTGTGTAGAAATCCTGGCTTAACTAAAACCAAATTATTAAAATGGATGATTTTTAATATATTGGTAGGTAATAGCGATGCACATCTAAAAAATTTAAGTTTTATAGTTAAAAATAAAGGCTATGAACTTGCACCGCATTATGATTTATTAAGCACAGCTAGTTACGATAGTTTGGCATATGAAAAAACAGTTTGGCCACAAGCAACTACCTTGGCATGGCCAGTTTTAGGTGTGAGAAGATTTGAGGAAATCAATCATCAAAAAATTATTGAGATAGGAAAATGTTTAGGTTTATCGGCTTTTGCTACTCATCGAACACTTGATCAAATGATAGATAAAATTCAAACTGTAGCCCAAAAAATATATACAGAAATTGAACAAGAAAATCAGCAGTTAGCCTTAGAAAGACCACAGCTAAATGCCAGTTTTGCAGGGGAGTTAAAGTGTTTGCGAATTATTCGTTACAACGTGATTGACTATATGTTGGCAAAACTAAAAAACTAAGCTATCTAAGTCCAATATCAAAAGTTACCAGTATGGTCTGACTAAAAACTAATGTTAGCCCTCACCTCTTGCACAATCTTCTCTACCTGTAATTCAATTGGCTTTGGAATAGCAATTTCGCCTTTTAAAACAGCTGTTATAAATTCTGCTGTGGTGCCTGCGTCTATAGCGCTGGGCAATTGTGGTAGTTCTAATAAAGTACCGCTTTGTGCCTCTTGAATTCGCTTTACCTCACCCTTGTTAAACACATCAATAGCGGGGGTACGCCTTGCATCGGCTACCGGTTCGCCCTCGGTGCCACGCATTAAAAATGCGGTTTGTTGGGTGTGCTGAAAGGCTTCTGTCATGCTGATTAAATACTCAGGATGGGTGTAGCTACTCACTACCCAAGCATCTTGCTCAAATGGATTCATCATCTTGACCAAACTATGGGCGCTATTGCGTAGTCCCACCACTTTTCTTACCTCTAATAAACGGGCTAAACCTGGGCAAAAGCTGCTAAGGTCGCGGTAATGTACTTCACCGGCAGTTAGGGTAGGGCTAGTGAAAAGAGTGGGGTGACCCATGGCCTGTAAGATTTGTTCAGATGTAACCCTGGTTGCCTCGGTATTGTGGCCATGGATTAAAACGGTGATGCCCTGCCTAGCCAATAAAAAGGCCAACAGGGGAGTTAATAAAGCCTGTTTACGTGCCCCGTTATAGCTAGGTAAAACTACAATAGCTGATTTTTGGGTGGATGACGGCGTAGTTTCTTGAAGTGTGGCTTGAGTTGATGTAGTTAAATATTGGTTAACTACACTTAATAGTTGGCTTTGTTGCTTAATTGCCTCTAAAAATCCGGCTACTTCGTTGGCGGTTTCGCCTTTTATACGCATTGCCAAACAAAATGCGCCTACCTCTAGGTCGCTGCATTGACCCAACAAAATTTGGCTTAATAAATCATTGGCCTGTTCTTTGGATAAAGCTTTCGCCCCCTCTTTGCCCCGACCAATGGTTTTGATGTAGTGTGAAATTGACATATTGAACAAAAATAAATGACTTATTGTAGGCTGATCTGTGATTTTTCATCAAAATCAAAGTGCTGTCTGATGGGAAATGTTGGTGGTGGTCTCAACTTGCTACATTCAGACATCTTTTGGATGTGATTAAACCCTTTTACAGGTCTGAAACTGCCTCACTAGAAGTTAAACTATACAACATGATTATTTTAGGTTTTGAATCCAGTTGTGATGAAACAGGTGTGGCTCTAGTTGAGACACAAGAGACTACTTTGCCTGTGCTTTTAGGTGATGCTTTGTATAGCCAAATTCAAATGCACCAAGCCTATGGCGGAGTGGTGCCCGAACTGGCTAGCCGCGACCATATTAGGCGTGCTTTGCCCTTGTGTGACGAAGCCTTAGCCAAGGCGGGTAAACAACTAACTGATGTCGATGTGATTGCCTACACCCAAGGTCCTGGCTTAGCTGGTGCTTTGTTGGTGGGCTCGGGTGTGGCTTGTGCTTTAGCCTATGCCCTAGATAAACCCGTTATGGGCGTGCATCATTTAGAGGGACATTTATTGTCGCCATTTTTAAGCCAAGATCCTCCCGAGTTTCCGTTTGTGGCTTTGTTAGTGTCGGGTGGGCACACTCAGTTGATGAGAGTTGATGGTGTTGGCGAATATGCTATTTTGGGCGAAGCCATTGACGATGCTGCTGGCGAAGCATTTGATAAGTCGGCAAAATTAATTGGCCTAGATTACCCAGGTGGGGCGGCTTTATCGCAATTGGCCCTGCAAGGCGACCCGACTGCTTTTCAATTTCCAAGACCATTATTGCATAGCCACGATTTAGATTTTTCTTTTGCGGGTTTAAAAACATCTGTGCTGACTCAGGTGAAAAAACTAGGCCCCGATCTTGAAGCACAAAAATGCAATGTAGCTGCTTCTACCCAAGCTGCCATAGTAGAAGTGCTGGTAAAAAAATCATTAAAAGCCTTAAAGCAAACCGGTTTAAAACGATTGGTGGTGGCAGGAGGAGTAGGGGCTAACCGACAATTACGGCAAGACCTGAATACAGCCTGCCAAGCCAAAGGCATTAGAGTGCATTACCCAGAGTTGGCACTGTGTACCGATAACGGGGCCATGATAGCCATGGCAGCTGCTATGCGATTGCAAGCCAAGGTGCAAGAACCAGTGAAAGACTATGCCTTTGATGTAAAACCGCGCTGGCCACTTGATCAAATTAAGTAATAACCTGATGTCTAATTCACAGCCAGTTTCATCAGCTAATCAGCCAATAGCAGGTCACTTAGAATACCGGCCCGATATTGATGGCCTAAGGGCTTTTGCCGTTTTAGCGGTACTTATTTTCCATGCCTTTCCAGAAGCTTTACCTGGCGGATTTGTCGGCGTCGATTTATTTTTTGTGATTTCGGGTTATTTAATTTCCAGCATTATATTTTTGCAATTGCGGACTGGCAGTTTTACCATTGCAAAATTCTACGAAAGACGCATTAGAAGAATTTTTCCGAGTTTGGCCGTGGTTTTATTGGTCTGCTTAATTGCGGGTTTTTATCTACTATTGGCAGATGAATATCAACAATTAGCAGCACATACTGCAGCTGGCGCTGGCTTTGTGGCCAATTTATTATCTTGGTCAGAAGCCTCTTACTTTGATAAAGCAGCCGACACCAAGCCTTTATTACATTTATGGTCGCTGGGTATAGAAGAACAATTTTATATTTTATGGCCTTTATTAGTGGCGTGGTTTTTAAAACCCAATTTACAAAAATACTTTAAATGGTTGTTTATTGTATTAATTGTGGCTTCATTTGTCGTTAACTTATGGAGTTTAGTGCATGCTCCTGTGGCCTTATATTATTCTCCTTTTAGTCGTTTTTGGGAGTTGTTAGCGGGTGCTGGCTTGGCTTACGCCAGCAGTCAACAGGCGGGGTCTTTTCAAATACATTCAATCAAAATCAGTCATTATTTGTCTTTTGCTGCTTTTATTGCTTATGTGTTGGCATTGTGCTTTATCAATCAAACCACGGCATTTCCTGGGTGGTGGGCGTTATTGCCTGTAATGGCAGCCGTGGGCTGGATTGCTGCAGGGCCAAAGGCTTGGTTTAACCGTTATGTTTTGGCTAATAAAGCAGTGGTAGCAGTGGGTTTAATCAGTTACCCGCTTTATTTGTGGCATTGGCCATTGTTGGCCTTTTTAAGGTTAATAGAGGGCCAAGCAGTTGGAGTTGGCCCAAGACTGGTGGCATTAGTTTTAGCTTTTATATTGGCTTATTTAAGCTCACGTCTGATAGAAAAACCTTTGCGCTATGGTCAATATGGCCTGTTAAAAACTTTTGGTTTAGCTGGTTTTGTAGCTGTATTAGGCATGGTGGGTTTTTGGATTGTTGGACAACAAGGTTTGCCCAATAGACCACATATTCAAAATTACCAAAACCCAGAGGCGGCATTAAACAGAACCCAAGAACAAGATCTCGTTTGCCAAGACTATGTAGCTAAAATGGGTGAAAATATCTATTATTGTCGTTTAAATTCTGTAAAAAGCACTAAAACTGTGGCTGTAATAGGCGATAGCCATGCGCATGTGGCTTACCCAGGTATTGCAGAATTGTCTGCAAGTCGGCAAATGAATACTGTGTTATTAGCCAATAACAGTTGCCCACCTTTTATGGGGGCTGAAATGGGCGATACACCAGAAGATAAAGCTATTTGCAGACGTAATATTGAACAACTTTTAAAAGTAGTAGAAAGTAAACCCGATATTCAAACTGTTTTTGTATTTTCTAGGGGAGCTAAATATTTTACGGGTATAGGTTTTGGGCCTGCTGAGGCCAGTGAGGCACGTGCACCTTTCATAGCACAAGAGCTGTTTTTTAAAGGTTTAGAAGCGACTGTGCAGCGCCTGCAGAAAGCAGGAAAAAAAGTGTATTACATTAGCGAAAACCCAGAGATTGGCATTTCCCCAATGGCCTGTGTCACTAGGCCGTTAAGGAGCGAACCATTAAATTGTGAGCTAAATAAGCAACAAGTATTAGAGAGACAAAAAACTTATTTACTTGAGTTAGCAAAACTCAAAAATATTAATATTATTAATAGTTTAGATGTATTTTGCCCAGACCAAAAATGTGTAATTAATGACAATGGCAAAATTTTATATGCCGATGATGATCATTTATCGGTAGAGGGGAGCCGTTATCAAGCGCAACATTTATTACAGAGCTTTATACCTTAATTTTTTAAAATTTAAAACGAATGATTCAACGCAAGTTGAATGTTAAAGCCATTCTTTCCATTACCACTTATACTTTTTTCATAGCCGATTTGGGCCTTTAATTGACTTTGACCGGCATGGTAGGTGCCTCCAATGGTTAAGCCTAGCCATGGTTGATTATCTAATTTAGCGTTGATATTTTCATGACTAATATTTATGCTTTTATTCGATTGATGATCTTGGAGTAAATCAATTTGGGTAAAAAAATCAGACACCTTTAGCACAGCATTTTGCCTAGATAATTTAACGCCGGCGCGCAATCTTGTGTTGTGTGTGGTAAGAGATTCAATATTAGAAATTGCATCATTAAATGCATTTAGGTGTAGTTGTTGAAACATAATTTGTGCTTGAGGCTCTAGCGTCCAATTTGCAATTTGGTAGGGTTTGCTTGTTTCAAGTGAGACATTGAAAGTTGTGCCTTTTTGTTTAGCACTTCCTCCGTAAACATCTGTAAATGAATTACTTAATTGGCCAATATTAGCCGTTGCACTTACAGACATGCCATCTTCAAAACGGTATTGGTGCTCAAGTCCTATATTAGTCTCGGTACTATTAAGTTCTGATGTTTGAGAGTTAAGACCCGCTTTAGCTCTGTCGGGGTTGCTTATTTGAGCCTGGGTTTGAGAAGCCCCTGCCATTAATTGAATGGTTTGAGAAGATTTATTTTGTGTATTAGTGGCACTCCAAAGTTCGCTACCAATTTGTAAAAATGAAGTTTCTTGGTGACTCTTAAGGTGCGTGGTATCAAGATATAAATTACTGGTAGTCTGGGAATGACTTGCAAAATTTTGCTTAGCAAACCCAGTTTGAGCCCATACAGATTGAAACGCTTTTTTAGCATTACTTTGCGCTTGTGCTCTGCTACTTGTAGTGCCTAGCATTGCATAGTTAGATTGAAAATTAACTGCTGGGGTAATACTAAAACCAGTCACAGCAGGGCGCAACAGCTGAGGAGCTTTAGATGGATAAGAGTTCAAACTACCACTAGACTCAAGTCCAGATCCAGAGTTAGCATTTGATTGCTTATTCAGTTCAGTAGGTTTAACAGCCAAACTACTCACTAAATAAAAGTCATTGCCCACTTTATATAATAAATATTCATAGTTACCTGCTTGTACTGGAGCACCTAGATTAAATTTACCCTCTGAATAGCCCAGTACTTTAATGATTTGAATCCCGTTTACAGTTTGCTCACCATTGCCTCCGATATTATTGATAAATATTTTACTCTCGCCATAGGTGTCGCCTGTAATGATGAGTTGATCTTTCGCTGAGTTATCAGAGCCTAAATTCACATCTAAAGAAATAGAGCTACCGTTGTATGATGTTAAATTTCCATCAATGGTTACCCTATCACCTGCAAAACCATTACTTAGTTTTATAAGTGATGTATTGGTAATATTGCCCTTATAAATAGCCTGACTTGACTGGTGGTAAGGTAGTAAGCCTAAAGTGCCGATATTAAGAATTTCTGAAGCACTCGATTCATGCGTAGTTTGATTATTACCCCCTACCAACCATTGACCATAGTTGTTCACTTTGCCGATTGCATCTATACGAATTGTGCCGTGTATTCTTCCTTCGTTGTTAATAGTAGCATCTCCAATAGTTACAAACGCAGAGCCACTTTTGGAGTAAAGGTAAGCATTTTCACCAATGTTGATATTGACTAAATCTGGAGTAGGTTGATTTCCAAAAACATAGATTGCCGCATCGTTTAAGCTTGTGTTAAAAACCTCTGCATTGTTAATGTTAATGGTGGTACTTGAGTCCCCAGTACTTCTAAACTGATTAACAAAAATGGCAAAGGTACTGCCATAAACTTTGCCAGCTCTGATGTTGATAGTTATAGGAGTGGCAACTGGCTCCTCTGTTTCTGAAATTCCTGCGACTCTAATTCCTTGAACACTGCCATAGGTATTAATGACCGCTTTTGGAATAATGCCTAAAGCCTTACTCTCTTCGCTATGTTCTATGGCGATGTCAATAGCGCGGAAGTCATCACCATCGGGACCTTCAGCGCTTAGGTTGCTATTATTGCCAATGTGGACTGTAATATCTGCCCCAGTTGCCAAAATAACAGGTGCGCCGATTTCGGTGGTATTGTGATGAATGACTTGGGTTAAATCAGTGGTGACAGTGGTGGATAAAATCGAACTTTGAGTGGGTGTTTGAGTTGTACTTTTATAAGAAATGACTTGTGCAATACTTTGTTGATGAAAGCAAAAACTCAGACAGGAAGCTAACGTTGAAAGGTAAAAGTAAACCTTGGTTTTAGCCTTATTGGAAAGCCAATTTTTATTATAAAAATGCAATGATTTTTTTTATTTTCGATTAGCTGCAAGGTGAGTTGAGTTTGCATAATTGATTGTTTTAAACATAGATTGCTCAATATTAAAAAAGGGCCGATCTTTATTAAGAGATCGGCCTTTTTGGGGTTTAAAACTTCAAATTAAATGCAATGTTAAAACTACTACCATTTTTTGCATTGCCAGACAAACTTTTTTCATAAGCTAATTGTGCTTTGAGTTGAGCAAGCCCTATCTGATAGGCCGCACCGATTGCAACTTTACTCCAGGGTTTGTTATCGGCTTTAGCCGAAATAGTTTCTTGGCTAATAGAGAGACCATCGTTAGAGCTGTTATCTTGAAGCACATCTAACTGCGTAAAAAATTCAGAACCTTTAAACAATAAATCTTTTTGGCCAATTTTTACACCAGTTCGAATTCGTACATTGCTAGCGGTATAGCCTTCAATACTAGAAATTGAGTCATTAAAGGCATCGTAACGTTGTTGCTGATAAATAATTTGAGCTTGTGGTTCTACGGACCACAATCCGATTGGAATAGCTTTTCCTGCCTCTACAGTGAGGCTTATACCGGTCCCATTTTGATGGGCTGTGGCACCATAAATATCACTATACGAGTTACGAATTTTACTGATGCTACCTACAGTGTTAACAAATAAACCAGAGCCAAAATCATATTGATACTCTAAGCCTATATTGGCTTGAGTGCTTTCTAGGTCGCCAGTTTTAGCATCAAGGCCAGCTTTTGTTCGGTCAGGATTATTAAGCTGAGCATTAGTTTGAGCAGCACCGGCCATTACATTCAATTGCGACGAAGCAGAGCTAGATTGAGTGTTCAATACATTAGTGCCAAACTGAATAAACCCTACTTTTTGGTCGCTAGTTAAACTACTAGAAGCTAAGTTGAAGTTTTCGTTAACGGAGGCTTTTGCATTGCTAGAACTACTATTAAAACCTGATTGAGCCCACACCACTTGTGAATTGGCTTTGGCAACAGATTTAGCTTGCTGCCTCCTACTGGTTTGACCAAGTAGTGCAGAGTCTGTGTCAAAGTTAACATTTTTTGCCATTGCAAAACCTATAACCCCAGGTCGTAAAACTAAAGGTGTAGCTGAGTCATTTGATTTTGATGAGGTATTTGCATTGGTGTTGGTATTGCTGGTATTGGCAGTGGAGGCACTATTGGTATTATTGTTATTGTTATTGTTGTCATTCTCGTTTTGATTATTTGGGTCCACAGGAACTTCGGGGAAATCACTTTGCAAATAAAAATCTTTTACTTTTTTAGTCAGTAAATATTGGTAGCTACCCACTTGAACAGGTGCACCTAAAACAAAACTACCGTTGGAGTTTCCTCCCACTGTAATCACTTTAATACCCTTAGATGTTTTAGCTCCAATGCCACCAATATTGGTGACGTAAACTTTGCTAGTACCAGAGGTGTTGCCAGTAATATTCAATAAGTCTTTGACAGAATTTTCATTTCCTAGCACTACATCTAATTCAATTGAGCTACCTAAGGTAGAAGATAAATTGCCGTTGATGGTGATGGAGTCACCAGCTCTACCATTTTTTAAAGATATAACCCCGTTATTAGTAATATTGCCAGTGAAGTTGGCTGGAACCAAAACACCTGGAAGTAAATCAAGAGTTTTTAAACCAATTTTTCCATTATTAATAATTTGTGTTGCAGCAGAGTTATTTTGATAAGATTCATAATAAGTGCCAATAATCCAGTTGCCATTATTAGTGATCAAACTATCACCTGTAATTTTAATATCACCATTAACTGTACCGTTGTTAAGTATAGTGGCAGCTGATTCTGCTTGAATTGCAGAGCCACTCTGGCTATCCACAATACCGTTACTGCCAATATTAATCTTAACTAGTTCTTTGTTGCTTTGCTTGCCTTTGGTATAAATAGCAGCCTCACCGTAAAAAGTCTCAGAGCTTAGAACAGTCGCATTGTTAATATTTATGGTTGTACTAGAGTTAGCTGTGCTTGCAGTTTGATCGACAATAATGCCAAAGGCTTCACCATATACCTCACCACCTGTAACATTAACTGTAATAGGGGTGGCCTGAGTTGTGCTTACTCCTTTGACAATCATGCCTTGCACTTTACCTGCTGAATTAATGGTTGCCGTAGGTGTAACACCAGCGCTTTGACTTTCCGATGTTGATTGGACCGTTACATCTAAAGCTCTTTTGTTATATCGATCTGGAGAGTTTGCATTTAACACACTTGAGCTACCTAAATTAATAGTAATGTCGGCACCCACTGATTCAATTGCGGGTAAACCAGTCTCGGTGGTGTTGTGTCCAATGACTTGGGTAATGTCTGTGTTGGAAAGGGCCCAGCTCGCACTGCTAAAACCAAAACCTAAAGCCACAGACATAGTTAAGCTACACAAAGAAAACGGAAACGAATTTTTTATACGGCTACCATTAATACATGAATGAATTGTTGATTTATTAGCTGATTGAGTTTTTGATTTGCTTTGAGCTGTTTCTGGAGCAGCTATCCACGATTGATTGGTAGCATTCCATATCAAAATATAGACTTTATTCATTCTTAACCCTAAAAATTATTTTTTGTTACAAGAAGTTGGATTTAAATTTGTTATTTTTGCAAAATTTTACAAAAAGACACTTCACTTGATATTAACAATAGTCAATTAATAGAGCAACTATTTTTATGCTTTTGGTTATTTTTTATGGAAAAAAGCGTATTAAAAATGAGGCCAAAAAAAAACCGAGTCGCAAAAGCAACTCGGTTTAAATAAGAAATTTTTAAAAGGATTTAAGTTTTAAGTTTTAAATATGCAGTTTTAATCACTAAAGCTTCAGTTATTGATTGCCAAACCGGCTGCATGCGCTTGTTGGTCGGCATGATAACTAGAGCGCACCATCGCGCCTACTGCGGCATGAGTAAAGCCCATCTCGTAGGCTTTTGCTTCAAACATTTTAAAGGTGTCGGGGTGAACATAACGTTTAACTGTTATGTGCGCACTGGACGGTGCTAAATATTGGCCAATGGTTAACATGTCAATGTTGTGGGCACGCATATCTGCCATGACCTGTAAAACTTCCTCATCAGTTTCGCCAAGCCCCACCATAATGCCACTTTTTGTAGGAACATTGGGATGGAGTTCTTTAAATTTTTTAAGTAAATTTAAAGAGAATTGATAGTCAGATCCTGGCCTTGCTTCTTTGTATAGACGAGGTGCTGTTTCTAGATTGTGGTTCATGACGTCAGGCGGAGCCGCTTTTAAAATCTCTAGCGCTCGGTCATCACGGCCACGAAAATCGGGTACTAAGACTTCGATTTGTGTTTGAGGCGATACCGCTCTAATTTCATTAATACACGCAGCAAAATGTGCCGCACCACCATCGCGTAGGTCGTCACGGTCAACGCTGGTAATAACCACATAATTGAGTTTTAAGGCTGCAATTGTTTTAGCTAAGTTAACCGGTTCTTGAGCATCAAGTGGGTCGGGGCGACCATGGCCAACATCGCAAAATGGGCAACGCCTGGTACATTTGTCACCCATAATCATAAAGGTAGCCGTACCCTTTCCAAAACACTCGCCAATGTTAGGGCAAGAGGCTTCTTCGCATACGGTAACTAAATTATTGCTACGTAAAATATCTTTGATTTCGTAAAAACGAGTGCTAGGTGAGCCTGCCTTTACACGAATCCAATCGGGTTTTTTAAGCAGTTCGGTTTGTACCACTTTAACTGGAATACGTGATAACTTGGCGCCTGCTTTTTGTTTGGCACTTGCGTCGTAATTTTCGGCACTTTGAGATTCACGAATGGCAGGGCGAAGTGTAGAGGGTGTGTTTTGGTCTGATTGGCTCATGGCTTGGTAGCACCAAAAATAATGATGCTTAAAATAAATGAAGGCAAAAGCATGCCTGACCTTGATATTTTAACAAAACTAGAATTAATAAGGTAAAAAGGACTTTTTACACGCAATTAATTACTGGCTTTATTTTTTTCTAGGTGTTTTTTGGCTAATTCATTGCCATTTTTGGCTGCTTTCAGCATCCATTCGTTAGATAGGGTTAAGTTTTGGGCCACGCCAATACCATTTTCGTACATATAAGCCACACTAAACTGACCTTTTGCATCTCCTAATTGAGCCGCTTTTTCGTAAAGAGCAAAGGCCTGCTTATTTTGTGCATCGTCTTTATTAGGCACTAATAAAAGGTCGGCTAAATTAGTCATGGCAATTAAATCATTTTTACTAGCTGCTTTTTCATACCAATAAAAAGCTTCTTGTACGTTTTCATCCGAGGCAGATTTTTTAGTTCTAAACAATAAACTAGCTAAATTAGTTTGCGATTTGACATAACCTTGTTGAGCCGATTTGGAATACCACAAGCGAGCTTGGGCATCATCTTTGGGTACCATAATGCCATATTCATAATGAATACCCATATCAAACTGAGCTGCTGCAATGCCGCCAAAGGCCGATTTTCTCACCCAGAAAAACCCCTTTACAGGGTCTTTTGGCGTACCCAAACCATTGGTGTAGAGCTGGCCTAACTGGTACTGGGCTGTTGCATCGCCTTGTTCGGCTGCTTTAGTCATCCAGCCAAATCCGGTCTCGTTGTTTTTAGTTACGGCAACGCCTTTGAAATAAGCGTTGGCAAGACTAAATTGACCTGCAGCATCTCCGGCATTAGCTGCTTTTAAATACCATTCAAAAGCGGTTTTTTCGTTAGCACTAACACCTAAGCCTCGCTCATACATGTAACCCACTTGGTACATCGCAAAGGGTTGTTCTTCTTTGGCCATTTTTTTAAAGAGCTCTAAAGATTTCCCATAATTTTTAGCTTTAAAAAATTGGAGGGCGTCTTTGTAGTCGGTGTTGTTATCGGAGTCAAGATCAGTTTGTGCAAAACTAGTGCTAAACGATGCAAATAGCAGTATGACGAATAAAAATTTCTTAAGCATTTCTATTGACGTATAAACGCCTTAATGGATGTATTTAACAGTATAAGTTATAAAAATGAATTAAGAAACCCTAGCAAAAAGGCCAATGAAGGTCTAAAAACCAGTTTCACTGGCTAATAAAGATGTTTTTAAGACTTAAGTAATTCGTCCCCCGTAGTCGTTGCTACGGGTAAATCACTTAAAAATAAGGGAGTTGAAAGAAGTAGGCTGGGGGTGCCCCACTTTTTATTCACCACAAAGAGGCCAATAGGTGAAAGGGGGTTTAAAAAATTAGGCTTGTAAGTAGGCACTTAATTTTTGTGCCAGCACACTAGAAACTTCTTGCCATGAGGCTTGTACGCCACAATATTTCATGTCAACTGTTTCTAAACCCTGGTAGCCACAAGGATTAATTTTTAAAAAGGCAGATAAATCCATATCCACATTAAGCGATAAGCCATGATAGGTACAGTTTTTACTGACTTTAATTCCTAAAGCTGCAATTTTGCCAAGACCTGTAAAGTCGGGGTTTATGTTTTTGGGGCCTGCCGCTAACTCTGTATTTGAGCTGGGGGCTGAACCTGCGAATTGAGGTTTATTTGGCAATATGGCATGACTAAATGGATCATTGAGTCGAATATAAATGCCAGGTGCACCGGCCACCCTATGACCGACAATCCCCCAAACAGCAAGGGTTTGAATAGCGGCTTCTTCGAGGCGGTACACATATTCTTTTACAAAATAGCCTGCGCGTTTTAAATCAATGAGTGGATAGGCCACCACCTGACCTAGCCCATGGTAGGTCACTTGACCGCCCCTATTGGTAGCAATGACTGGCACACCACCTGGGTCGATTAAATGCTCGGCTTTACCTGCCAAGCCTTGGGTATAAACAGGGCTGTGTTCACACATCCAAAGTTCATTGGGGGTGTTGGCGTCGCGTTCTTGGGTGAACTGCACCATGGCATTGAACACCGCCTCATAAGGCTGAGGGCCTAACACAGTAATGATGAGTGAATTAGCTGACGCAGAGGCTTGGGTAGGGTGAGAGGGCTGCACGGGCAGTGCAGGCTGTGCTGGCAAAGTTTTTGGGCTCATTTAACACCATTTTTGAGGAGGCTGTTTTTATTGGGTCCCGCTATTGTAATAATTAGTTGCTGGCGTATGGCCTCTTTAATATCAACAGGAACAGTGGTAGTGTTAGTGAGTAATTTTTCTAATAAAAATGCTGGGCTATAGTTAATATTGAGTACTTGTTCTTCGATATAAAAATCTTCTTTTAATAATTCATTTTTTGGATACTGGGGGTTTAACAAAACCTGATAGGCCACTCGTAAATTTTTGTCTTTTCTAAGACGTGTAAGGTCTTCAACCGATGTCTGATGATTAACTGCTGCTATTTTTCTAAGCTCTGTGGATTTTGCTTGTGACAAGGCCTTCCAAAAAGAAGCCGCTTGTTGATTTTTAACAGTAGGCCATTCTTTTTGAAACAATGGCATGTCTAGTATTAACTGCTTGACACTGGCTTCATTAGCGTAATTTTGATATTTTAAATTAGCACTCATTTCCGCTTTTAACAAAGTATTTTTTGCATTAATGAGTTGTTCTATTTCCATTTCAGAAAGACCAAAAATAGAGGGTGTATTGAGACAAAACTCTGGGCTATTTTCAATTGAAGCACAAAACTCGATAATGCTGGCACGCACTTTTTTATCCACATTTGGATTGGTCACAAGGTTGTCAAGAATTTCAAATTGTGTAGCCCATTCTTTCTCGGGGTTGGTGCTTTTTGCCAATTTTTGCAGGTTAGGTATTTCGGCGACTAATTGTGTTTGAATTTTGATCGGCAAAGCTGGGTTAGAAGCTAATTCGGCCTTTACTGGATTCTTTTTTTCTTGGCTTAATTGTTCTAATAATTCTTGGTTATTAGTGCTTGCAGCTAACTCTTGATTTAATAATTCAAGGTCTTCAGGATTTAAATCTTTCGCAATGGTAATTTGGTCTTTTCTTGGCAAACCACTTAGAGCCAGAATTTTTAAATAAGCTACTTTGGTGGTATCTGCAAAATTACCTAATAAATATAAGCGCTCTTTAGGAGTGGTTTTTTTAAACCCTAATAGCTGACTTGGGGTAAGTAAATTTCTTAGGGCGGCTTCTTGAATCACTAAACCTTCGTCGTCGTCGGTTGCTTCATCTTCTAACAAGGTTTCGTAGTCAGCTACCGTAAAATTAATATTGTTTCTAATAAGGGCTAGTTTTACCTCTGTATTGACATGAGTTAAATTATTTTGAATCACGTTGGGGCTCATTACCTGACCGCTATAAACCTCTAACAATGATTGCCGCACCTCATCATTAGGGTCGTTGGCTAGTTGTTCAATTTGGGCAGGACTTAACTGATAAGAAAGTGTTGCCGCATAACGGTCAGTTTCCTTTTTACTATTCACCAAAGTAGCTAAATAAGCAGTAGGAAAATTTTTATGTTCGGTTGTGTAATTGGCCAGGGACAGGCTTGATTGTGCAATTTTCACCAGCATATCAGCTGGAGTAATTTTATTTAATGCCAAGCGAATTAAAACTGTATCTACTTGCGTATTGAACAAATTATTTTGCGCTTCTAAAGATAAATCGTCTCTGGAGGCAAGAGCAGCCGCAACCAATGTATCTAGGTTTTTTAATCCGGACATTTGGGTGATTTGTGCTACTGTGGTGGCTTGGCTAAGGGCTTTTTTATAGTCTGAAACAAGGCTTTCAGCAGCAGGTTCTGATCGAAATAATTCGGCTTCATAATCAGCCAAAATAAATTTCACTTCAGATAATGCGGGTGGTATATTAATTTCAATTTGGTCTTCATTGATAGGAAACTGCGTATTTTCAAATTCTTCATCAAAGACAAACAAATCTGGATTGAGGGAGCGGTAAAGTGCATCATAGTCACCTTGATGATTATCAATTTTGATTTCGACTTTTAAATCTTTAATACTGACATTACTTTTATAGTTAATAAAGGCCTTGGCTTCTAGCTGCCCATCCACTTTAAAATTATTATTTTCAGAGGCATAAACCATGCCTTCCGCTACTACATTGCCTTGAACATGAAGGCTAGAGTCGGCTAAGATATTATTGGCATTGAGTTGGCCTAAAACAATCAGTTTGGCATCATCAACCGAAAAATAATTGCCACTAATCGTGAGGTTGCCTTCATAAATAATATTCTCATCATTTTCAAAGTCACCATCAATAGTATGATTACCTTTTTTTATACGCCAATTGCTACTCTCTTCAATTGATTTTTTTAAGGCGGGGTTTTTTACTTTTACTTTGTTAATAATGGCTTGTACTAGAGCGTAATTAGCGACACCTTGTGGGGGACTAATGACTTTAGTTGCATTTTGCGAAATTGCTGCTAAAGGAAAGCTCAGTAAAGCAAGGCAGCTAATGGTGGCCAATACGTGCTTAGAAAAAAGTGAATTCATAAAATAGGCCAAAACAAAAATCAAACAAGATGGAGTTCTGTAAACTGTAACACTAGTTGAGCTGAGATTGAGTTGTGGATTTGATTATGCAGAGCTTCTTTTAAAAAATGGCTGTTTTGAGAGAGTTTGAAAACAATTTTAAGAGGA
>CAZKWC010000029.1:0-14099 GCA_964556425.1 uncultured Limnohabitans sp.
CTATTAATGAGATTCACTGATTAGGTGAACTGACAACTATTCTGACAGAGAGGGGCTTAAGTGTCTATATTTTACCTCAAAAAAATTTCGTAAAATCAAAAAACAAAGGTTATTGCGCATGAAGACCTAGGTTTGCATTTTCTATAAAATTAACAAATCAGCATTCTGATGTTTAGCATTGCCATAACGTATTTGATCTTTTTCTTTAGTGTTGAAAATTATAATACTATCAGCACCTGAAAAGTCTTTTTGAAATCTATGTTCGATCTCGGTTGTAATGATAGACAAAATTCTTTCGCTGTTTTTAATTTCATACACAGAATACTGCAATCGAATTGCATAACTCATTAAAAATTTTGCAAATTTGCCTCTTAGTTTATCATCACTAATATCGTAACTTACTATTAGCATAATTCTCCCTCTATAACTATATCATCTAGTTCTGTTGCTTGAAATTCGAAGACTGGAAATAGCTCTGGGTTAAACTGCTCTTTCATAAAAGCACGGTAGTAATTGCGGATGTACAAATAAATTTCTTGTTTGTGTTTAACTAGTTGTTCAAAGAGTACCTGGCTATATTGTTTAATGTATTTGGGGTTCAATTGGTATTGTTGTTTATGGCATAGAAAATGTTGCTCTGAAAACTGTTTTAAATTAAAAGATTTTCTAACTTGGTGGTCAATGATCACTCTAAATGGTTCTACCAAATCACAAACCAAAGATTTGCGCTTAAACCAAGTTTGATGTAAAACTCCAATATAAGGGTCAAAACCAAATAGTTTTACAAAACACTCTATGTAGTTAAATAAATAGCTGTAACCCATGTCAAGCACTGTATTAAGTGGGTCAAGTCTTACTCTGGGTTGTCTGCCTTGCCAATTTTGGTCAAGAAAAAAAGATTTAAAATAGATTTTTGCTGCGTTGCCCTCAATGCCCATTAACTGCTGTAAATTTTCACTTCTGTAAACTTCAGTACTCCATTTTTTACAAGATTCAAAAGCCTCTTTTTGTTGTTCGGATTTGTTGCGAATATTTTTTAAATTAAGACTTTGATTTTTTATCTTATTAAAAATTAAATGTTGTGCAATTTTTAAAGCCTTGGTTTCAGTTTGATGACATTCAAACTGTCTTAGTCTAAGTAAATAATTTGCTTCAGCACTATTACTGACGGTTAAGATAGGTCGAAAATTTCGGCCTAGAATTACAATTGGAATGGCATTTTTTTGGCAATAATCAAGCATAACGGATGTTAAACTGATATGGCCCACCACAAAAATTGCAAATACTTTATGTTTGTTAAGTCGAGTTAAAATTTCTTGATTTTCATTTTCTAAAACCAAAGTGCCTTGTGAAATTTTAAATTTATATTTTTGCTCTGTTGCATCTAACCATACTAAAGAGCGATGTGGTATATCTAGAATATTAAGCATTTTTATTCGAGGGTTGTGTCTAAATTATGTTGTTCACAAAGTGCTGAATAAATACAAAATTTGCATTTGTTGGGGTTGACATTGGTTAATGCATGGCTTGGGTTATAGGCTCTAATTTTGTCTAGGTAATTCTCAAACCATAGAGTTTGCTGCGCATTTGGAATGTTGATTGGAAATGGGCGGTTATCTTTTAGGGAGTGGAACCCCATGCTTTTTACTCCAAACCCCATTTCAATTAAACAAAAATATTGTGCATAAAGCTGCAATAAATAACCGTCATAAATCTGTTTAATTTGATTTTTTCGCTCTGTTAGATGCATTTTTTTAGAGTCAAACATATCAATTTTTCCCATTAGTCCGTATTTATCAGAGTAAATTGAAGTCCCTAAAAGAACATGGGCATTGGTATCGTGAGTCGCATTATCTATTGATTCATGTGAATTTTTCCCATCTATTTGTACTTTTTCGTAATAGAGGTCTCCATCTAAGGCACCGTAAACTTGGTGCAGATAAATGGAGTAGGGGCAAAATACAAAATCGTTTAAATTTGAAATCAGTAAAATTGGTTCCATTTTAAAGAGCCCTATTACTAGGGCTTGAAAATTAGTTTAAGACAAGCGAGATTGTGTAAAACTCAGCCATTCTTTGTTACTAATAGCTAATTCTTTGGGACCTAAATATTTTGTATCGGAACGATTATTGCCTTGTATTTTTTGCATGACCCAAAGACCTTTTAATGCAATATGAAATGCGCCGTTGGCATCTGCATCTTTAGGTAGACGGTTGCTTGCAGTTCTACTATCAAAAAACTCGCCTTTAGAATTGGCAACTGGCGACAAAATATAATCTTCTTGGGTTGCTGCGTTGCTGTAACGCATTGCAAGCGTACAGGCCAGCATTGCGATTAAATTTTTCTGAGCGTTGGTATTTTCCAAGCCTGCGAAAACTTCTTTTAGCTCTTCGCCTGACGCAAAGGAAACTCTTAAATCATTTAAAATTTGTTGTATGGTTTTTGTAACGTTTACAGCCTCAACAGAGCCCGTTGCTTGATTGATTTTTTTTACATAACGGTAGCGGTCGCCTTGTGTGCATACAGTCCATTTTGTTTTGCTACCTTCTGCTTTTTGTGTGAATTTTTGATAGTCAAAGTTAAACTCAAAATGTTTGGCTTTTTCGTTATATTGAATCGAGTCAAACTTACTCCAAAACTCTTTTGCCTGAGTTAAGTTTTCGTATTTAGGTTTTAACAAATCGACAAAACCAGTGGTGGGGTCAATTTTGCTAGTGTTCCACGCAGGAACATAAAACAAAAAGCCTGTCTGTTTGCCTAGTTTGGCAAAACTTTCAAAAGGCGCGGTTAATTGCAGCGCCTTATATTTGCCTGCAATCTCTTGGTTTGCTTTATCTTTTAATACCAAATAATTGAGTTTTTGAATGAGCATTCGTTCAAGATTTTGATAGACTTGTTTTTCAACATGAAAACGACCACGTTTAAAACCAAAATTAAGGTCTTCCATTACGATAATGGCATGGTGCTTTAACATCAAATTAGCTAATTTGTGTGTGACCTGGCTTAAAAAACCTTCTTTAAGTTCTTTAATTGAATCAATCACCCCCCATTCCAGTCTAGCTTGAGCCCTTGATTCTTCTTTGGTCGCTAATAGGGTGTGGTAGGGAACTTGAATTCCAGTACTGTTGTCACCGATAGTATTGAGCGATTCTTGATGAATAATTTCTCCCTGTGGATTAACAACCGTTAAATAAATTAAATGGCGTTCACCTCTATCAATGCCAATTACATTCATTTGATGTTGCTTAGCAATATGAGCTTGAGATTTAGCGTTGATATTGTGTTTTTCAATAGCCTTAAAGTTCATCTCTATGGGCATATGGAAATGAAATTTATCTAAAGTAAAACGTTTATCTTTTTGTAAATCATAAGTAAATACACTCTCTTTTTTCTGGTTGAGTGGATTTTTATTGGCAATTGCAAGACCCTTGGGGTGTGTTATTTTGGTAGGTTTAATTGATGCTTTTCTAAAAAACATTTCAGCACCACCACTCAAGCGGTAAACCAAATTTTCAAGATTTTCTTTTTCAAATAGAGACTTGAAATAAATGGTGTGCAAGCTAGGTTTACCCTTGCTAAACTCAGAAAAGTCTTTGTTGTAGATTTGGAAAAGATAAATTTTGCCTTGGTCTATTAGTTCATTAATTTTATTTTCTTCTAGGTTAATAAATTTAACGTTATAGCCTTGACTATCTACATCTTTGTAGAATTCGTCCAAACTTTCATATTGCTCGTTAGGTTTTAAAATAAAATTAAATTCTTGTGTCCCCACATATGAATTTAGAAATTCTTTGCAAAAATCAATCCACAGGTTGAGCGCTGTTCTAAATCCAATTGCGTCATTCGTAATTTCAAGATATTTTTTCTGAAATTTTTTCGGTTGTCCTGCTTCGCCTTGGTCCTCATCGTCTTTACCAGGTTTGTATTCAAAAGTTTGACTGCTTGAGTTAAAGGTTGTGTTATTTAAATCAAATATTTCACGACTAATTTCTAAAGGTCGTACAAATTTTTTATCGTTTAACACAATCGAATGAGTCGTTTGGTTTTCAAAGTGTGCTTTAACCTCATTCAACTGAGTCGATGATTTTGGAATGGCTTTTGCTGCACCTGGAAAAAATTTTAATTGCATTTTTTCAATGCAATTAACACCTAAAGGGGCTTGCGGTAGTTGAGTTAATATCTTTGAGTTTTCTTTATCAATCACACCCAAGAAAAAATCATTATTTTTTCTAAGTAAAACAGAGCGATATGATTCTTCTTTGTTTTGATCCCAACCCTCTAGAAAATTGGGATTGTCAAAATTCAATTTTATTTTTTCAGTTGAATATGGCTTTTTTGTACAGTAGTTTCTAACTTTATTGTACAAAGGCATGAGTAGTTTTAGTTCATCTATTAAAGCTTGAAATTCTTCATAAAAAATTTCGTCTTTTTCAAAGGTATTATTTGCCTCTAACTCTAAGACCCTAACAGCATTGAGTAAACCTTGTGCAGCATCTAAAAATGCCTTTAAAGATGCAACTTCATCTTTGTTGGCTATTAGTTGTTGATCAGCAGGGTAGGCTGTATTAAGTAATGCTGAAATGGTCGAGTAGCGGGATTCAATTAAGCTAGACCAGTTAAAAAATTTGCCTTCTTCGGTGGTATATCCAAAAGTTTGGCTAGGCTCGAAATAATCGTGGATACTTTTTTTATTGATTAATAAAGCCTGTGAGTCATCAGCGTCTAAAGTAGAGGCATATAGGTTAAGTGCGTCTTGAAGTTCGGTAAGGCTATGAGTAGATTTTATGAAACTGCTTTGTGCGGCTTCTAATTTTTCTCTGGTGGAATCATTTTTTGCTTTAGCATACATCTGTACATAATTGTTTTTGATGACAGTGGTGTAGTAACAGCTAAGAGCCCTACCAATTAGGGCATAATCTTTATATAAAACATGTGAAACTTGACTCACAGTGGCACTATTTTTTAAATAAATTTTATCTAAATCAAATTCTTTATTGTGAAGTTTTTCGAGTACAACACTTATTTTTTTTGCAACCCCTTCAACACCACTTAAATTGTCTGTATAGAAGTGATTGATTGCGTCAAGACACTCTTGGTCTGAGTTAAATTGTTCGGGTAAAAAAGAAATCGAAGTTCTGTCGCTTAACATTTGTTTGTAAAGCAATTTGAATTTACCAACTTTTTGTTTTTTATCGGTTTGTTGTTGGTTGTATAAGTTAATAATTTCATTTAAGCCTTTTGTTTTGATTTGACCTTCAGCTTGGGCCTTGCCACCTATAAGACTATTAAAACTATCTATACCACTTTGAGCACAAAGGTGATTAAAAAATTGCAGTTCAAAAACTTTAGTTAACTCTAGTTTTGAGTTGAGCTGTTGCTCAAAAACTTCAGGTAAATTCAATTCAATTTGTTGAAGCTGCGCTAATAGCTCTGGTTTATTTTTGATAATTTGATCAAACAACTGGCAGTTATCTAAAAATTTGGGTAAGTTTTCATGAATAATTCGGTATGCTATGGCGGTTTTATGCTCTTCAACTGCATACATGTTTTTTCGATTTTCGTGAAAACCAACAAAATAACTTGTAAAGTTATTAAATTCTGGGTCTAACACCCACTCTTCATGTCCAGCCACAAATTGTGGCAAGTCTTCTAGCAGAAGTTCTTTTTTAAACATTCGGTCAAATTGTTTTTTATTATTTTTGGATTTAAAAGTACCAACAATTTGTTTGCGAAGTAAATCTTGTATTTTCTCAAGACTTTTTTTATAAGCCTCGTTTCTTTGATCGCGTGGTGTTTTGGCGAGTTGCGAATAGTCTTGAAGATGTTGTGTATTTAAGTTTAATTGAGCCAATGCTTTTTCAATAAAAGCTTTATGGTATTCATCAATGATTTTTTTTGTAGTTTGATAACTATTAGCTCTTTTTTCATCTTTAGCAATTAAACCTTTAGTCAAAATATTTTCAAGAGTTTTGCCAACAGGTTTCAGCTCAAATCGAATGGTTTTACTAAGTGGATATAGGTTGGTGAAATCTTTAAACATTTTGAAGCCTAGTCTTGTATTAAATAGTGTGGTTGCCATCATATTTTATGATGGTATGGAAAAATATACCATATGTTTTTACATATGGTTTGTTAAAGTACACCTTATTTCACGGTGATGTTTCGATTTTTTTGAAAAACAAAAGAGCATAAAAAAACCAAAAAACTGACAATGCAATCTTTTGGTTTTTATAATGAAAGACTGAGATTAGCCAATCTTTTTGATATTTAATAATTTACTTTGACATGAATAGTTAATCAGTAGTCAAGTTTTATTTTTATCAGTTGTTTGATTTTTTGAGTTAAGAATTGATTGTTAATCAAGTGTTGACAAATAAGTATCAATATACTGACTTAGTATAGCTATACCTTCTGCCCAAGAAATACCACAGGAAGCTGCGCCTGAATCTACAACATCGTGAAAAGATGGGCCACGAAATCTTGAGTGAATGTCATTACTTCTTCCGATTTCTGAAGCTATGTCTCTTATAGTTCCACGAAGTGAGAGTGACTTCAAAGCAAGTTTGACATCTTCTGGAATTGACTTCCCAGTTTGGGCTGCAATGCTACCCACAATACATGCTACTTGAGCTTCCGATCCAAGTGCATTAGGATACATTTTCCAGCTTGCAATTTCTTCTGATAGGCTCATTTCAACTCCTTTTAATATTAAGTACTGGTAATAATATTAGGGCATAAATTTTTACTATTAAAGATTTTCAGCCTAAAATTTTCTTGGTATCAATTTAGAGTTGTGATGATGTTTGACAGACGATATTAAAGTGGTTAATTGAAAAAAACAAGCTGCATTGCAACTTGTTTTTTTAATTGGCTGGTGTTGACCTTAAGTGGATGAAAGGTCAAAAATCAAAATCAGTAGTTATCAAGCACCGCACCCTTTGTAGCACTTGATGCATTATGCGCAAACTTGGCTAATACACCACGTGTATAACGTGGAGCTGGGGCAACCCATTTAGCACGACGTGCTGCAATAATGTCTTCGGCAACATTGAGTTCAAGTTTGAGTTCACGAGCATCAATGGTAATGGAGTCGTTTTCTTCGATAAGGGCAATTAAGCCGCCTGCTGCCGCTTCAGGGGCCACATGACCTACCACCATACCCCAAGTGCCACCCGAGAAACGGCCGTCTGTAATAAGGCCAACTGACTCGCCTAAACCAGCACCAATTAAGGCACCGGTTGGGGCTAACATTTCTGGCATACCAGGGCCGCCTTTAGGGCCTAAATAACGCAATACCATAACGTCACCGGCTACAATTTTGCCAGCCAAAATAGCGGCTAATGCACTTTGTTCGTCGTCAAATACACGGGCTGGTCCTGTCATTACAGGGGTTTTTAAACCGGTAATTTTGGCAACACAACCATCGGGCGACAAATTACCCTTAAGAATGGCCAAATGACCTTGTTCGTACATCGGGTTGTTGATGTCACGAATCACGTCTTGATCTGCACGTGGTGAGTCTGGAATATCGGCTAAAACTTCTGCCACAGTTTGACCAGTAATAGTCAAGCAATCGCCATGTAATAAACCTGCTTTTAACAAAGTTTTCATGACTTGTGGAATACCGCCTGCACGATGTAAATCAACGGCTAAATATTTGCCTGATGGTTTTAAGTCGCACAATACAGGGGTACGAACGCGTACACGTTCAAAGTCGTCAATAGTCCACTCTACACCTGCTGCATGAGCAATGGCTAAGAAATGTAATACCGCATTGGTGGAGCCACCAGTTGCCATAATCACGGCTACTGCATTTTCAATTGATTTTTTAGTGACGATATCGCGTGGTTTGATATCTTTTTTAATGGCTTCAATTAATACTTTAGCGGACTCTTTGGCTGAGTTTTCTTTTTCATCATGGGGGTTAGCCATAGTAGATGAATAGATAAGCGACATACCTAAAGCTTCAAAGGCAGAGCTCATGGTATTGGCAGTGTACATACCACCACAAGAACCTGTGCCCGGAATTGCACGCATTTCAATTTCGCGTAGGTCTTCGTCACTTAAGCGGCCAGCAGAATTTTCACCAACGGCTTCAAAAACGCTCACGATGTTGAGGTCTTTACCTTTGTAGTGGCCTGGCAAAATAGTACCGCCATACACATAAATAGCCGGCACATTGGCACGCAAAATACCCATTAAGCCGCCTGGCATATTTTTATCGCAACCACCAACTACCAACACACCGTCCATCCATTGACCTTGAACCGAGGTTTCAATACAGTCAGAAATCACTTCACGGCTTACTAAGCTGTATTTCATGCCTTCAGTGCCCATGGCCATACCGTCAGAAATGGTGGGGGTACCAAAAACCTGTGCATTACCGCCTGCTTCTTCAATGCCAGCAATAGCGGCATCGGCTAGTTTTTGCAAGCCAGAGTTACAAGGGGTAATGGTGCTATGGCCATTAGCCACACCTACCATTGGTTTTTTAAAGTCACCTTCTTGGTAGCCCATGGCGTAATACATGGAGCGATTAGGGGCACGGGATTTGCCCTCGGTGATGTTTTTGGAGCGTGAATTAATTTGAATGACTTTGGTTTCCATAGGGCTAAAGTAAGTTCAGTTGTACTAAAGCTCTAGTGTATCGTTTTGTGAGGCATTTTTTTAAGCATTTTTCATGCAAAATAGCGTCTATGCTAATTCATCCTCATTTTAACCCCATCGCACTACAACTTGGCCCTATTTCAGTCCATTGGTATGGCCTGATGTATTTGGCTGCGTTTGTGACTTTTACATTTTTGGCCAACCGTCGATTGCGCCATCCCAATTTTGCTAATTTGCCAGAAAATCAGCGCTGGAATAAACAAGATATTGACGATATGTTGTTTTTGGGCGTGATGGGCGTAGTGTTGGGTGGCCGTATCGGTTATTGTTTGTTTTATAAGCCTGGGTATTACCTCGAACACCCCCTTGAAATTTTCCAAGTTTGGAAAGGTGGTATGAGTTTTCATGGTGGTTTGTTGGGGGTGATTGTGTCGCAAACCTGGTTTGCGTACTCACGCAAAAAACCTTGGCGCCAAGTCATGGATTTAGTAGCCCCTTGTGTACCCTTGGGCTTGGCCTTTGGCCGTATGGGTAACTTTATCAATGGCGAGTTACCAGGTCGTCTGGCCGATGCCAGTTTACCTTGGGCCATGGTGTTTCCAGCTTACGGCCCTATACCAAGACACCCTTCACAGCTTTACAATGTTTTGTTAGAGGGAATTTTGTTGTTTGTTGTGTTATGGTGGTTTAGCCAAAAACAACGCCCTATGGGTAAAGTGGCTGCTTTATTTTTAATGGGTTATGGTAGTTTGCGATTTTTTGCAGAAAACTTCCGTGAACCCGATGATTTTTTAGGCTTTTTGCAATTGGGTATGACAATGGGGCAGTGGTTGTGTGTCCCTATGATTCTGGCAGGTGTTTTGATTTGGTTCTGGCCGCTTAATAAAAAATAATAAAGCCGTAAGTAAAAAAGCCATCACTTGTTAAAAAGTGATGGCTTTTTTGATGATTTAATTCAAAGCAATGACAGTGCTAGTGCTAGTAGTTGCTTGAGTAAAACTACTTAGTTCGTTTTTACCAAAGCTTTAGTTACAGTAATGAATAAAAGGTCTCAGATTCAATTGAACAAATTTCGCTAGTACTAGTGTTACTGGTGTTATGGTTTGGAGTCAATATTGAGGTCTGGTGTAGCGGTTTCTTCAATTGCTTGGGTTTCAGCATTCGGATTGGTTTCTAGGCGTGTTGGAGGGTGTTTCCAGACCACTGTAGCTTTGTAGGCATGCCAAGTCGCATGACCTAACCAAGGACCTACAAAAATAATGCCAAGGCCTTTTGGTAATAAAGAGGCGATCACCAAAATGGTTAACATAGCGCCCCAAATGATCATACTTAATGGGTTTTTTAAGACTACTCGAATACTGGTAATACAAGCACTAATTGCATCTGAGTCACGCTCTAAAATAAGTGGAATAGAAACCACAGAACTAGCAAAAACTAAGAATGCAAAAATGCCGCCTACCATTGTGTAGGCCATTAAAAACTCTAGGTTGTTTTGATTAAAAACAGCTTCTAAGACGCTTGATGTAGATGGAAAACCAGTGTCAAAAAAAACTGCAAATACCACCAATGACGCTCGGCCCCATAATAGTTCCAAAACGATTAATAATAAAACCAACATGGACATACTTTTTATGTGTGGTTCCCAGCTAGAGGCCGATGCACCAAGGCTATTGACTTCGCCTGTTTCGCGGCGCCGACTCACCTCATATAAGCCCATGGTTAAGAAGGGGCCAACCAATAAACAACCAGAAATAATAGACATGGTGTATTCGGGTTGATGCTTAAAAATAAGCATTAGTACCCAATACATTAACCAAAAACAGCAACCGTAAAATAAAGCGATTCCCCAGTGAGCAAATAAATCTTTTAGACCATAAAAAAGCCAAGTAAAGGGTTGATATGGCTTGAGGTTGATGATTTTAAAAGGGGGCTCAGCAACAGGTGGAGGAACATAGCGTTGATAGCCGGTGGTTTCAGTCATGAATAACTCCTGTACAAGACCGACACCCACTAAAGAGATATCGGTCGTTTTATTGAATATTTAAATACCATTGAATTAAATATTTGGCTACAAATCCGGTCATACCAAAGGCAAGGCCAACGAATAAGACAAAAGTACCAAATTTGCCAGCTTTAGACTGCCATGCTAAATGACCAATAATAAAAAGCATATAGAGCATAAATGCCCCTACACCAAAGGTTAGTCCAAAGCCAGCGATTTGTTCTTCTGTAAAACCAAACATGAATGAAAATTGTTTTCTTAAAGTTGTTGTCGAGAGGGTATTTGTGAGCTGTCAATTAGCTCTTTGTAGGCATGCCAACTAGCATGGCCTAAAACGGGTATCACAATAATGAGGCCGACTAAAAAAGTAGCCATTCCTATTAAGGTCAATAACATTAAAACGGCAGCCCATGAGGCTAATAAACCAGGGTTAGCTAAAACGCAACGCCAGCTTACCTCTACTGCCTGCCAAAGTTTAACTTGTTTGTCTAATAACAAAGGAATAGAAATAGCGCTTGAGGCGAATATGGGAGCTGCCAATAAGCCGCCCAACATTAGCCACAATTCAAAGGCAATTCCTTTGTCTGCTAGCACTACATGCAAAATAAAATCTTTTGGTGTGTTAATGGGGTGATCGGTGACTAAAGTAATAAAAGCCGCCGAACTTAATACCCAAGCAGTAGCCGCCGCGCCCAATAAAATTCCAAAGCGAATTAAACACCAATAACTATTGGGATCACGACTGCGGTCGAGTTGCCAATTGAGCCAAGTATTACTGATAGTTTGAATGGAAACAGTACGTCCTAGCTCTATGTCACGACTCATGGCGTATAGGCTGGTCGCTAATATGGGAGACATGACCATAAAGCCAGAAAATGCACCAGCAAGCAACCAAAACTGGTGGCCAGCAAAATAAAACAACAAAGCCCCAAAGGCGGCTAACACGACTCCGTGTGCCAAGCTTAACCAAGATGAATGGAAAGCGTCGAACAAGCCTTTTTTGAGCCAGACAAAAATATGATTGGCAGGGACATCACGAATAGTGACATTTAATAAGTGGGGTACAGGTTTTAGCATAGCAATTGAATAAAACAACAACGCAATTAGCGTAGCACTAAAACAGGTAAAGGTGAATGGGTTAAAACCTGGGTAGTCTCACTTCCGAGTAATAATTTCATCCATCCTTTGCGCCCATGAGTAGCCATAATGATTAAATCGCAAGTGTTTTTAAGGGCTGCATCAATAATGGTGCTGGCAATTTGATCTGCTTGCAAAATAATTCCTGAGGCTTTTACTCCAGCTTTTAAGGCGTTTTCGACAAAAAAATCAATGTCTTTTTGAGCCACCAAAGCCCATTGTTGTTCAATTTGTTCAATAATATGGGCGTCAAGGGCAATCGAACCCTGAAAATAAGCCCCAGAAAATCGGGGTATGACTTTGACCGCCAAAATTTCGGCATGAAGTTGCAAAGCAAACTGAATAGCCTCATTTTGGGCGGGAATTGATTCTTGAGAACCGTCGGTAGCAAATAAGACGCGTTGATACATCTGTAACTCCCTTATAAAGAACCAATAGCTTGTAGCATAAACGATTGTAAAAGCCCTAATTTGATATATATCAATTTAAGATTTAATTTCTGTAATATCATTAACATATGTTAGAAGTCAATCCTCAATTACCCGATAAACACAGGAATTTGCCCGTCAATTCATGTGCCGAGGATAATTCGACCTTTAAAAATTCCAATAGTGAATTTTTGGCCATTGATGACCCTTTAGAGTGGCCACTGTTTAGTACCGACTTATCTGATGAAAAAGGCCCTTATTGGGAGTCTTATATGGCCATCAACGGTATTTATTGTGCAGCTTGTAGCCTCACCATTGAGTCGGCACTCATGGCAGTTCCAGGGGTGAAACAAGTGGAGGTGAGCGCAACCAATAAAAAAGCGAAAATTCGCTGGCGCCCCTCAGAGGTATTGCCATCAGTTTGGTTAGCGGCTCTAGAAAAAGCGGGCTATCAAGCCTTACCCCATGCCGACGCTTCCACTGAAAAAATTCAAAAACAAGAAACTAGGCAGGCTTTATGGCGTTGGTTAGTGGCCGGATTGTGCATGATGCAAGTCATGATGTATGCCTATCCAAGTTATGTGAACACTAGGGCTGAAATGGGCCCAGGAATTGAAAACATTTTGCGCTGGGCTTCTTGGTTGTTGTCTATCCCGGTGTTGATTTTTTCAAGTGGACCTTTTTTTAAAAAAGCCCTACAGGATTTAAAACATAAAAGAATTAGCATGGATTTACCCATTACCTTGGGTATTTTGATTACTTTTATTATGAGTATGGTGGGTACCTTCGAGCCAGACGGTATATTTGGTGGTGAGGTGTATTTTGATTCACTCACTATGTTTGTATTCTTTTTATTATCGGGCCGGTTATTAGAGCTCAAACTGCGAGACCGTGTTTTTGCCGATATGAGTCAGCATTTGCACCAACTACCTGTAACGGTGAAGCGGGTGGCAGCCAACGGTCAAACCGAGGCAATTTCTAGTAAAAGAATTAGAGTCGGCGATGTGTTATTGGCCATGCCCAACGAGTTATTTGCTGCCGATGGTGTTTTAGCAACAGGACCCACTACCGTATCTGAGGCGATGTTAACAGGCGAGGCAGATGCCATTTTTAAAAATACCCAAGACACTATTATTTCAGGCAGCCAAAATTTAAGCCAAGAGGTTCAGTACCGTGTGACTGCAGTTGGGCAACAAACTCGCTTAGGTCAAATTATGGCTTTAATGGCTTCGGCGCAAACTAGTAAACCAAGCCTATCAAGTAAAGTAGATGCAATTGCCAAACCATTTTTAATTGGTGTGTTGTTAATTGCATTTTTAACCGCGGTTTATTGGTGGCCCACACAACCCAGTCATGCATTAATTGCTGCAGTAGCGGTGTTAATTGTGACTTGTCCCTGTGCTTTATCTTTGGCTACTCCTGCAGCGCTACTAGCCAGTATGGGCCTGCTGGCGCGTAACGCCATACTAACTAAACGCTTGTCTGCCATAGAGGCTTTGTCTAAAGTCGATTTAATTGTTTTCGATAAAACAGGCACTCTTACCGATGAAAAAATGGTGGTGAGCAATATTGTTGTGCGTCAAGATTTGTCGCAACAAGACGCTTTAATTTTAGCCGCTTCATTGGCTAAATTTTCTATGCATCCAGTCTCTCAGTGTTTGTTTAAAAGTAGTCCAAGTGTATTAGCAGTGCACTCGGTGCAAGAAATAGTAGGGCAGGGTGTAAAAGCTTTTATTCAAGACGCTACTCATTTAGCATTGGGGCAATATCAATTAGGCACTTCAGAAATAAGATTGGGTTCTGCTGATTTTTGTAACATTCATTTAGACCAACAAGACACCAGCAAAAGTCAGGTATTTTTGTCTGATGCATCTGGTTGCTTAGCGAGTTTTACTTTTCAGCAGACTTTTAGGCAAGATGCAAAA
>CAZKWC010000029.1:14199-36497 GCA_964556425.1 uncultured Limnohabitans sp.
GTCATAGGTGACGGTATGAACGATGCTCCGGTATTAGCTGCTGCCGATGTTTCTATTTCTATTGGTTCTGCTACCCCTATTGCACAAAGCCAAGCAGATTTTTTATTGCTCCATACTCAGTTATTCGATTTACTTCGATTAATCAAGTTGTCCAAAAGAACTGTAAAAATAGTCAATCAAAATTTAACTTGGGCGATTGCCTACAACCTATTATTTATTCCTATGGCTGTTATGGCTTATATGCCTGCATGGTTGGCTGGCTTGGGTATGGCAAGCAGTTCTTTGTTGGTAATTTTAAATGCGGCTCGGCTAAGCACTTGGAGCTCACCTGAAGCGTTAAAACCCATTTAATCAATTCAATTTAATTAAGTAGTTATGGAAATTTTATATTTACTCATTCCGTTATCGGTCATATTGATCTTTTTTATATTGGGTGCTCTTTGGTGGGCCGTTTATAAAGGTCAGTTTGAGGATATAGAGGCGGAAGGTGAAAGAATACTGCAACAGTGAAGCAGACTTATTTATAACAATTGTTAGTTTTTTTGAATCGCATTTGATTTTTATCAATCTTAAAAACTACAACTTGTTGCAAAATTTACAATGAAACCAACTAAAGTAAGAGGAAAAAATGATCTTTGCTAATACCAAAGCAACATCGTACAACGATAGTGTTGTACGTCAGTTTGCGATCATGACTGTTGTTTGGGGTGTGGTGGGCATGTTGGTAGGGGTTATTATTGCCTCTCAACTTGCTTGGCCAGAACTCAATTTCGGCATTTCATGGCTCACCTACGGACGTCTTCGTCCTTTGCACACCAATGCGGTTATTTTTGCGTTTGGTGGTTGTGGCTTGTTTACGGCTGCCTACTATGTGGTGCAACGTACCTGTCATGTCAGCTTGTTTATGCCAAAATTAGCAAGCTTTACCTTTTGGGGTTGGCAATTGGTTATTTTGGCTGCCGCAATCTCTTTGCCAATGGGTTTTACCCAAGGTAAAGAATATGCAGAACTCGAATGGCCTATCGATTTATTAATCGCTGTGGTGTGGGTTGCTTTTGCAGTTGTATTCTTCGGAACAATTGGTACACGTAAAGTCAAACATATTTATGTGGCGAACTGGTTCTTTGGTGCATTTATTATCGCCGTTGCCTTGTTGCACATCGTTAATAGTGCTGCTATTCCAGCTGGCTTTATGAAGTCTTATTCTGCTTATGCAGGTGTACAAGACGCTATGGTGCAATGGTGGTATGGTCATAATGCAGTGGGCTTTTTCTTAACTGCTGGCTTCTTGGGCATGATGTATTATTTCATTCCAAAACAAGCAGAGCGCCCTGTTTATAGCTACCGTTTGTCTATTGTTCACTTCTGGGCACTTATTTTCACCTATATGTGGGCGGGTCCTCATCATTTACATTACACCGCTTTGCCTGATTGGGCTCAATCAGTTGGTATGGTGTTCTCTTTAATCTTGTTGGCTCCAAGTTGGGGCGGTATGATTAACGGTATTATGACTTTGTCTGGTGCATGGCACAAATTACGTGATGATCCTATCCTTCGTTTCTTAATTGTTTCATTGTCTTTCTATGGTATGTCTACCTTTGAAGGCCCAATGATGGCGATCAAAACAGTGAATGCATTAAGCCACTACACTGATTGGACAGTAGGTCACGTTCACTCTGGCGCTTTAGGCTGGGTAGGCTTGGTTACTATGGGTAGTATGTATTATTTGATTCCAAAGTTATTTGGTCAAAAACAAATGTACAGTGTGAAAGCCATTGAAATTCATTTCTGGATGGCCACTATTGGTATTGTTTTGTACATTGCAGCGATGTGGATTGCCGGTGTTATGCAAGGCATGATGTGGCGTTCAATTAACGTTGATGGTACTTTAACTTACACATTTGTACAGTCAGTTAAATCTTCATTCCCATTCTACGTGTTGCGTTTATTAGGTGGATTGTTATACCTCAGCGGCATGATCATCATGTTGTGGAACACCCTCATGACCGTGACCTCTGGACGTGCCACATTGGTATCAATTCCAGCACCTGCACACGACTAAGGAGAAGCATATGTCACAAAATAATTCTAATTCTGGACTCTCCCATGCCAAAATTGAAACTAATAACGGCTTAATGATTGTTTTAATCTTAATCGTGTTGTTAGTAGGTGGTTTGGTAGAAATTGTTCCTTTGTATTTTCAACGCTCAACCACCGAGCCAATCGCAGGAGTTAAACCCTTAACTGCATTGCAATTGGCTGGTCGTGATGTTTACATTCGCGAAGGTTGTTATGGCTGTCATTCACAAATGATTCGTCCATTCCGTTCTGAAACTTTGCGTTATGGCCATTATTCAGTTGCTGGTGAGTCGGTTTACGATCATCCATTCCAATGGGGTAGTAAGCGTACTGGTCCTGACTTAGCTCGTGTGGGTGGTAAGTACAGCGATGAATGGCACAAAATCCATATGAACAATCCTCGTGATGTGGTGCCCGAGTCTAATATGCCAGCTTACCCATGGTTAGAAAAAACCATGGTAGATGCTTCTAGCATTGGTAACCATATGGCAGCCCTACGTGCGGTTGGTGTACCTTACACCGATGCTCAAATTGCAGCAGCGGCTGAAGAAGTAAAAGGTAAAACAGAGTTAGATGCTGTTATTGCCCACCTTCAAGGTCTTGGCCTTGCACTGAAATAAGGAGTTGCCCATGGACATCAATATTCTTCGCTCCATCACCATGATTATTGGTTTGGTAGCGTTTATCGGAATTATGATTTGGGCTTGGTCGGCTAAAAATAAAGAACGTTTTGACGAAGCGGCTAAATTGCCCTTCGAGCAAGATTAAGCGTTAACAAGGAATCAAAATGAGTGACTTTATTAATAACTTTTGGTCGATGTATGTGGTCGTCATTACAGTAGTAAGTGTACTTGCATGTATTATTTTGCTGTGGATTACATCATCTATCAAAGTATCAAGTGTAGATGACGGAACAACTGGTCATGTGTGGGATGGTGATTTACGTGAGTTAAATAATCCATTACCACGTTGGTGGATGTGGTTGTTTGTAATTACCATTGTGTTTGCTGTTTATTATTTGGCAGCATACCCTGGTTTAGGTAAATTTACCGGTCAATTGGGTTGGAGTTCTGCAGGTCAGCATGCCGCAGAAGTAGCTAAGGCTGATAAAGACTTGGCTCCCTTGTATCAAAAATACCTCGACATGCCAGCCGAGCAAGTGGCCAAAGACCCACAAGCAATGGCCATTGGTGAGCGTTTGTTTATGAACAACTGTGCGCAGTGTCATGGTTCAGATGCACGTGGTAGCAAGGGTTTCCCTAACTTAACCGATAAAGATTGGTTGTATGGCGGTACTCCTGACAAAATCTTAGAAACTTTAATCAATGGTCGTAACGGTAACATGCCTCCTATGGGTGCTGCTGTGGGCGGTGCTGAAGAAGTTCGTAATTTAGCCAACTATGTTTTAAGTTTGTCTAATTCTCCACACGATTCAGTTCGTGCCGGTTTAGGTAAATCTAAATTTGTAGCTTGTGCTGCTTGTCATGGTCAAGATGGAAAAGGTAGCCAAACTATTGGCGCTCCTAACCTCACTGACGATGTCTGGTTACATGGTTTTGGTGAAAACGCTATTGTGGCCATGGTAAACGGTGGTAAGAACAATGTGATGCCATCACAAAGAGCCAAGTTCAATGATGGTCAACTTAAAGTACTCAGTTCTTATGTCTGGGGTCTCTCACAAAAGTCTGGTCAATAATTAACAATTAACAAGTAGCTTTTGAGTTGCTTATAACCTAGCATTGAAATTTTTATTTCAATGCTAGGTTGTCTGTAAATTTAAAATCTTTTTGAATCTTTAAAAAAATCCATTCGATGTGGGTTTTTTTAAAGTTTTAAAAATAAGCATTCGCTTATGGAAGTGGCAGTATGAATCGTTTAATAGCATACAAGGCTTTGCAATCAAAATAGATGTGGTTTTTGTAAGCCCATATATTCAAATGATTGAAAAATCAATACAGTACGATGTTTACAAGAAAGCGATAAGTGCTTGAAGATTTTTTCTGCAGACTCCCTATTAAAACTGATTACTCTAAGGTATTTGAATGACAAATCAAGATCAGCCCAAACAACAAAAAGTGATTCCCATTATTGCGCAAGATAATGAGGAAACGGTTTCTTTGTATGAAGCCCATAAAAAAATCTATCCACGTAGTGTGACGGGTTATTTTGTGAATTGGCGTTGGATTATGGTTTGGATTACCCAAATTGTTTTCTACTGTATTCCTTGGATTGAGTGGGGTGGTCGTCAAGCTATTTTGTTTGACTTAGGGGTAAGACGTTTTTATATTTTTGGCTTGGTTTTATACCCTCAAGACTTTATTTATTTAACCGGTGTATTAATTATTTCGGCCCTGTCGCTATTTTTATTTACCGCTGTTGCGGGGCGTTTGTGGTGTGGTTATGCTTGCCCACAAACTGTTTACACTGAAATTTTCTTATGGATAGAAAACAAAGTAGAAGGCGATAGAGCCGCTAGGTTGCGTCTTGATAAAGGTGCATTTTCTGCAGAAAAATTAGGTAAAAAATTACTCAAACATGCTATTTGGATTCTTTTTGCCTTATGGACTGGTTTTACCTTTGTAGGCTATTTCACTCCTATCCAATTATTGGCCGCTGAATTCGCTCAATGGAGTTTGGGCTCTTGGGAAATCTTTTGGGTCTTCTTTTATGCATTTGCCACCTATGGTAATGCTGGCTTTATGCGTGAACAAGTGTGCAAACATATGTGTCCGTATGCTCGTTTTCAAAGTGCTATGTTTGACAAAGACACTCTCATTGTGACCTATGATGAAGAGCGTGGTGAGCCTCGTGGTCCGCGTGGTAAAAAAACCGATACCTCTAACTTAGGTTCTTGTGTAGATTGCGGTTTGTGTGTTCAAGTATGTCCTACCGGCATTGATATTCGCAAAGGTTTGCAATATGAATGTATTGGTTGTGGAGCTTGCGCCGATGTTTGCGATTCGGTAATGGATAAGTTTGGTTTTGAAAAAGGTCTAGTTAAATATTCCACGCAAAATTCCATGAAAAACAAATGGGATAAAGCCACTATGGTGCGCCGCATTTTTAGGCCAAGGGTATTAATTTATTCTGGTATTTTGTTGGCAATTACAGTGGCGATGATGGTGAGTTTGGCCAATAAACATAGTTTTAAAGTGGACGTTATACGTGATCGAGGTGTGCTTGCACGAATTGTAGAGGGTGGAAATATTGAGAATGTTTATACATTACAAGTCATGAATGCCACTGAAAAAGCTCAAACTTACGATTTTGCAGTAGTGGGTATCAACAACATCAAAATTGCGAGTGAAAATACCCTAGTAGTGAACTCTGCTGAGGCAAGAGGAATTGCGGTTCGGGTTAGAATTCCTTATGAATCAACTACCCCTGGTTCACATCCGATTGAATTTAAAATTCATAATGCCAACAAAGATGAACTAGTTGTTGAAAAATCAGTATTTATAGTTCCGCGCTAAGGAGACTTTTTGTGAGTCAAGTTATTTCTTCTACCGTTAATAATGCTGCAATTGCAGCAACCCGAAATGCAATCAAAGAAAGTTCTGGCCCTTGGTGGAAGTTTCCGATTGTGTGGTTGGTAATTTTGTTACCTTTTTCAGTGGTAGTGGCCTCGTTTGTGAGTTTTTATTTGGCAACCAAATCAACCGACACCATTATTGATCATAGGGTGGTGAGGGTAGATGTGAGTACACCTGATGTAAAGGTCAAAATCGAAGATGCCAACCTTTTACCAGCAGTCGTAGGACGTAATCATGCGGCCACTGAAGGTGAGGGGGCTAAGCCAAGTTTTGAACAAGGCGTAGCGGTTAAAAATAAATAAAAGCAAAAAGCCAGAATTTATTTTCTGGCTTTTTTGTTTCCTCCTAGCGATTTCCCTAGTAGTGATTTTGAAGCATTTGCTTTAAGCTCATTGTTAATTTGATGAAAATCAATTTTGTTATTTGTTAAAGATTGGAAGTGCGGTTATGAAATCTTATGTGATTAAAGCTCTTTGGCCTGCCTTTTTACTTGCCTGCCTGTTAGAGGTCTTGGTTTTTGCTTTTGTCGATCCAAGCCATTTGCATTGGTTATCAAATGATATTACTTTAAGTGCAAAAACGGTGTACAGCTTATCTTTTTTTGCATTTTGGGTGGTGAGTTTAGTAGGATGCAGTTTTAGTATTTTATTAGCGCAAAATTCTGAAACACTGAACTCACAAGCGGTGTAGGAATATCCAATATTGGATGGCTAAAGTTTTTGATTGAATGATTCGAGCATTATTCAGACCAAGATTTATGGCTCAGATTGACTCAAACCAAGCGAGTCTAGTCTAATTGTCTGTATTGGAATACAGTTTTGACATTCAACTCAAATGACTTAATCATTTAGTTCTTGACAATTCAATGCTCTAGTCATATAATAACGACACTGTTAAAGTTGTAGATTAGCAGTTTGTAAGTAACTAGTTTAGTAGTGTTTACTAGTGTTTGCATTGTAGTAAGTTAACAAGTAAGTTGTGCCCTTTCAATTGTTAAAATTGAAAGGGCTTTTTTTTAAACTGAACGAGCTGGAGCCAACAATAGTACTTAAGTAAAGTGCTTATTAAATACCAACAAGATTAGGGCTAACAATGTTGTGAATTTGAAACCATGGCTGATAAGAGTTCGGGTTTTAAAATTCGAATATGGCGCTGTTTTGCCTCTACAAGGCCCTCGTCAACAAACTTAGAAAATGTTCTACTGACAGTTTCAAGTTTAAGGCCTAAATAACTACCAATTTCTTCGCGTGTCATGCGTAAAACCAACTCGGATTGTGAGAACCCTCTGGAGTGCAGGCGCTGAGATAAATTGAGTAAAAAAGCTGCTACTCGTTCTTCTGCTCGCATGCTTCCTAGTAGTAACATCACACCATGTTCTCGAACAATTTCACGGCTCATAATTTTGTGAATATGCCTTTGTAAACCCTGAATTTCTTGCGACATTTCTTCTAGTTTTTCGAAGGGTAAAACACAAACTTCAGAGTCCTCTAGGGCAATTGCATCACAGTTGTGTTGATCATTCACAATGCCGTCAAGACCCATGATTTCACCCGCCATTTGGAAACCGGTTACTTGGTCTCTACCATCTTCAGTGTTCACTCTGGTTTTAAAAAAACCAGTTCTGATAGCGTATAAATTGGTGAATTTATCGCCGTTATTGTACATAGGGGCGCCACGTTTTATTTTCTTTCTAATATTGACGAGTTGGTCCACTCGCTGAAGTTCACTTGCGTTAAGCCCTAAAGGCATACACAGCTCACGTAAATTACAACTTGAACATGCAACCTGTGGTGTGTGTATGTGTGACTGACCAATTTGAATTGGTGCTTCGGTTGTCACTTTGATGCAGTGTAAATGATTGAGTGAGTCGTCCATAATATGGAAAAAATGATTAAGTAAAAACCCTAGGTGATGAGATTGTACAAGGTAAAAAGAGCCTTGAACTGCATTTCTTGTATGTCTCTGAAGTCAATGTACCTCATTTTCATAGAGTTTACTGGCATCAGAAATTAACTGTGTAATGAAGTGTTCAAGTCATTGATACATTCAAGCGGTATCTAAACGTAGCTATCCATATTTTGGTACTGAACAATGAATATTATGGCGATTGCGCATGATTTTTGAAAGTGTTGGAGAGCTTGTAAATGAAGGTTTTTTGACTAAATTTAGTTGGATTGACGTAGGTCAATAGAGTAAAACCAACTTTAGTGCATAGTCAACTTCTTTAAAACGATTGAACGTTGACTGTTTAACGACGCCTATGACCAAGCTCCAAGACCCCTGTATCAATGAAGAATTATTATCCAAGTTTGATGTACCAGGACCGCGTTACACCTCTTATCCTACAGCGGATCGTTTTAACAACGGTTTTGGTGAGCAAGATTGGTTAAATGCGCTTACTATTCGAGGCGAAAATATTGGCTTAGTGGGAGGAACCGCTGGCGCAGGTCCCCTGTCCATTTACATTCATATTCCGTTTTGCGAGTCGCTATGTTATTACTGCGCCTGTAATAAAATTATTACTAAAAAACGCGATAAGTCAGTTGAATATTTAAATTATTTGTACAAAGAAATTGATCTTGTCTTGCAGTCCTTAGGCCGCTCACAAGTAGTATCTCAATTGCATTTAGGCGGTGGTAGCCCGACCTTTTTGTCAGACCAACAATTACAACAATTATTTGATTTTTTACGTCAGCGCTTTAAGTTGCAGGCAACAGGTGAGTATGCCATTGAGGTTGATCCACGCACCATCAATGCGCAGCGTTTAAAAGCGCTTAAAGCGATTGGTTTTAATCGCCTTAGTTTTGGCGTGCAAGATTTTGATGAAAATGTGCAAAAAGCAGTGCACAGGGTACAGCCTTTTGAGCAGGTAAAAGAGCTCATGCAAGAGGCACGAGATTTGGGATTTAAATCTATCAATGTAGATTTAATTTATGGCCTACCTTTGCAATCACCCAGTAGCTTTGATAAAACCTTAGAGCAAGTGGTCGCCATTTCGCCCGATAGAATTGCACTCTATGCCTATGCCCATTTACCGCAACGTTTTAAACCTCAGCGCCGAATTGCCGATCATCAAATACCAGCAGCCCCAGATAAACTCACCATGTTGTCTAGGTCGCTTGATTATTTACAAAAAGCGGGTTATGTGTATGTGGGGATGGATCATTTTGCTAAAGCCACTGACCCTTTAGCGGTAGCGAAACGTCAAGGTCGCTTACACCGTAATTTCCAAGGTTATAGTACTCAACCTGATTGTGATTTATTGGCTCTAGGCGTGTCTTCTATTAGCAAAATGGGTGGGGTCTATTCGCAAAATGTAAAAACACTCGAAGAGTATTACGACCTTCTTGACCAAAATTTATTGCCCGTCGAAAAAGGTCTGTTAATGACCCGTGATGATTTAATTAGACGGGAAATTATTATGGCTTTAATGTGCCATGGCAGCTTGGTCTATGAATCAATTAACTTAGCCTATTTAATTGAAGCCAAAACCTATTTTGCTAAAGAGTTAAAAGAATTGGAGCATTTTGTAAAAGATGGATTATTACAAATGGATGATTCTGGTTTACAAGTCACTGCTATGGGTTGGTATTTTGTAAGAGGTATAGCCATGGTGTTTGATAAATATTTGCAGGTCAGTCAAGATCACAGTCGGTTCTCTAAAATTGTTTGAAATCGGTTTTTGTTGGTTCAATAAAAACGGTTTTTTAGGTCCGCTTTTGGTTTTTGTTGTACTTGGCTTTTTCACCCATAGCAATGGCTATTAGAGGTAAGCAAAATCTGTCTAATAGCCGTTTGCCATCCGCATCATGCCCGCATACAGTTTAGTTTTGCAGTGGTTTTTTGAGCATTTCCCAGTTGCTTAAAACCCTTTCAATTATGCTGTGTTTCCTAGGCATCCTATAATCTCTATTTGTAGTTTACTGGCCGTTTGTGGCTCCTTATAAAATGTTGAATCAATTGCTACTAACTGCTTTTGTCATGGGAATTGCTGGAGGCCCTCATTGTGTAGTGATGTGTGGCGCAGCATGTGCAGGGGTGGGGCAAGCACAAGGCCGTAAGGGTTTTTTTGCGCTGAGTCAATTTCATATCGGGCGCTTAATTGCTTACTCCATTTTAGGTTTTGTGGCAGCTTTTTCCATGCAAGCTGTGGGTTGGTTAAGTGCGCAATTAGTGGTGCTAAGACCTGTTTGGTCATTGATGCATGTGGCCATGATGGTGCTTGGCTTGTTCTTATTGGTAAAAGGGGAACAACCTTTATTTTTAGACGCAGGTGCTAAAAAAGCATGGCTTTGGATTAGAAAAAAAACCCAAGCACATGCTGAATCTGGCTTTAAAGGTTTTCCATTTATTTTGGGTTTGGCTTGGGCCTTTATGCCTTGTGGTTTGCTTTATTCTGCTCTAATGGTAGCCGGTTTAGCCAACAGTCCCATCATGGGTGCGGGTGTGATGCTGTCCTTTGCATTGGCTAGTAGCCTTTCTTTAATTGTGGGGCCTTGGTTGCTACTGCGCCTAAGAGGTCTTGGCAATGGCTCGTTAGGAATACGTTTAGCAGGGTTGGCTTTGGCTGCTGTTTCGGCTTATGCACTTTATATGGGCTTGGTACATAATGAGGCGCCTTGGTGCGTCACTATTTAGCGAGTTAATCCAATCATTTATTTCAATCATTACTTTTATTGTGAGTCTTTTTTAAGACTTTTTAAACATATTTAAATGGGCAATCACTGCTTGGCTAATAAGCGGTCCATGACTGCTTATTTGTTGCGGTGTGGCATATCCATAACCTACTACCAGGCCTTGTAGAGCTGGTTTTTGAATACAGTAACTCGACAATGGTCGCACAATAACCCCCTGTTGTTCTAGTTGTTGGGCTAATAAATAATCTTTAGCAAAACTAGGCAATCTGATGCATAAATGTAAGCCCTGTTCTGCGCCTGCCATCACCGCTCCATGTGCTAGGCAAGGCTCCAATGAAGCGAGTAAAACTTTTCGCCTTAAGCCATAACTTAAACGTGCTTTTTTAAGGGCAGCTGAAAAATGTCCCATTTCAATGAATTCAGCCAAGGCTGCTTGAAGAGGCAATTGACCAGGACGATTGATATCGTAGTGGGCGACTTTAAAGGTTTTAACCAAAGTTTTTGGCACCACTAAATAGCCTAATTTAATACCTGGAAAAAGCACTTTTGAAAAAGTTCCCATATAAAGCACACGCCCATTAGGGTCTAGTCCTGCCAATGATGAAAGGGGCGGTCCAGAGAAGCGATATTCACTGTCGTAATCGTCCTCTAACAACCATGCTTGATGTTGATGAGCAAGTTGTAAAATTTGATGTCGCCTTGCTAGACTCATTACCGTACCCGTGGGATATTGATGCGAGGGGGTAGTGTAAATTAAGCGAGGTGCAAAATTTTGATCTTGCGCTTGAGGTGACATGCCGTCTTCATCTAAACCAATTGGATGAATCTGTAGTCCTGCCGCAGTAAACACTTTCCAAGCTCCCCAATAAACAGGATCCTCCATCCATACCGTGTCAAAAGGGTCAGCTAAGACCACACTACAAAGCATTAAAGATTGTTGTGTACCTGTGGTAATAATAATTTGGTCGGGCTCGACTTGAACTCCTCTAGATACCCTTAAGTAATGCGCTACCGCCTTGCGTAAAGGCGCATAACCCCCGTCACTGACATAATCTAACATGTGCGAGTAGGGAGTACGCCAATATTTATTTTGTAGGCGTTGCCATTGCTTAATTGGAAAAGAGCTAAAGTCGGCGCTTAAATTCGATAGGGGTTGAACTTCTAATTCTGCCGAGTCGAAATGGGACTCTAAAGCCTGACCACGTTTTGAAATTTTAACCAGTGTTTCGGGGGGCCGACTTTCTTTGCGTTTATTAACTTGCAATGATTCACTGACATATGTGCCGCTTCCAACTTTGCAATGAATATAGCCCTCTACGGTGAGTTGTGTGAGGGCTGCGGCAATGGTGTTGCGTGAAACTTTTAAATCACTGGCTAATTCCCGATTAGAGGGTAATCGGTCGCCTGCAGGAATAATACCTTCCATAATTGCTTTACGAAGTACTTCATAAACACAACGGTGTAAGGGAAGTGCATTATTGACACTTAAAAGCCCCATTTCATGTAAAAGCAGGTCGCTGAGCATAGTAATTACCCTAGGATTGATATTATTTGTTAAAGTGGCTCTGTATGATAGATTCAAATGGCACTTTTTAAAGTGCCAATTCTAGGCGAGAATGAACGTACAAAACAGGAATGAGACGGCAAAACTGAAAAATTCCTTACGCATGTCAGAAAGTTTTACATTTTGTTTAAAAACTAATTGACGTAGTTTTAAGCTTTGTGCAGGTGTTTTTTTATTTTCACTGTGACGGTGAAAAATTGAGTGCTAGGCATAAAATAGCAAAGAGACTGTCAATCATGCGGACAAACTTTGAAAAGAGAGTAACTTATGAATAGCAAAGATAACATGACATTTAATGACCTCGAAAACTGGTTAAACGAGCGTCGTGTGACAGAGGTCGAGTGTTTGGTGCCCGACTTAACCGGGGTGGCAAGGGGCAAAATTTTACCCCGCGAAAAATTCACTGAAGACCGTGGTATGAGAATTCCAGAGGCGGTAGTAGCAATGGGTGTGACGGGCGAAGTGCCTAGTCAAGGACCTTACTATGACGTCATTAATCCGGTTGATCGTGATATGCATTTGCGTCCCGACCCTTCCACTGTTCGAATTGTGCCTTGGGCCACCGACCCTACCGCTCAAGTGATTCATGATTGTTATGATCGTGATGGTAACTTGGTCACTTTTGCTCCGCGTAGTGTGTTGCGCCGAGTGGTTGACTTGTTTGAAAAAGACAATTTAAAAGCAGTGGTGGCACCAGAGCTTGAGTTTTATTTAGTCGCTCGCAACACCGATCCCAACACGGTGTTACGCCCTCCTATTGGACGTAGTGGCCGAGCAGAAACATCTAGGCAATCCTATAGCATTGATGCGGTTAACGAGTTCGATCCTTTATTTGAAGAGCTCTATGATTGCTGCGACAAAATGGAGCTCAATGTTGACACCTTGATTCATGAGGTGGGCGCTGGTCAAATGGAAATTAACTTTTTCCATGGTGCACCTTTAGGTCTAGCTGATGAAGTGTTTATGTTTAAACGCACGGTGCGTGAAGTGGCCATGCGTCATCAGATGTTTGCCACCTTTATGGCCAAACCAATTGCTGGTGAACCTGGCAGTGCCATGCACATTCATCAAAGTATTATTGACAAATTAACTGGAAAAAATATTTTCAGCAATGATGACGGTACTGCTTCAGAGGCCTATTACCACTATATTGGCGGCTTGCAACGATATATTCCTGCGGCTATGGCATTGGTTGCCCCTTATGTGAATAGCTATCGCCGCTTAGCGCGCAATACTGCAGCGCCGATTAATATTGAGTGGGGTATTGATAACCGTTCAGTAGGTATTCGCTCGCCAATTTCTAGTCCAGAAGCACGCCGAATTGAAAACCGTGTGATTGGTGTAGATGCCAATCCTTATGTAGCAATGGCCATGACTTTGGCATGCGGTTATTTAGGGATGAAAAATAAAATCAAACCTAAACCAGAAATGAAAGGTGATGCCTATTTAGCACCGTTTTCATTGCCACGTAGTTTAGGTGAAGCCCTCGATAAATTACGCAACGAACCCGATCTTCACGAAATTTTAGGCAAAGACTTTATTAGTGTTTATATCGAAGTGAAAGAGCAAGAGTTTGAAGAGTTCATGAAGGTGATTTCACCTTGGGAACGCGAACATTTATTGTTGCATGTTTAAAAAAAGGAGGCCTGTAAAAGGCTTCTTTTAACCAAAGTACTATCAACCCAAAAAAAATCAAATATAGGACCAATAAAAATGAGTTTAAGCCACGATATTATTAGCCCACCCGCCATTGTTAGACGTGCTCAACAAGTCGATACCAAACGTGTACAAGCATTAGACAGTGCCCATTACATTCATCCTTTTACCGATCACGATGATTTAAGTACCCGTGGTTCAAGAGTCATGGTAAGGGCAGATGATATTTATGTTTATGACTCAGAGGGTAAAAAAATTCTAGATGCCATGAGTGGTTTGTGGTGTGTGAACGTAGGTTACGGCAGAAAAGCTTTGGCTGATGCCGCCTATCAACAAACCATGACTTTGCCTTACTACAATAGTTTTTTCCAAACGACTAATGTACCAGCGGTGGAGTTGGCTGCTAAATTAACTCAGTTAGCCCCTAAAGTGGGTGATAGAAGTTTTGATCATGTGTTTTTCTCTTCTAGCGGTAGCGAGAGTAACGACACCAATGTTCGTATGGTACGTCGTTATTGGGATTTATTAGGTCAACCAGAGCGTAAAACCATTATCAGCCGACACAATGCGTATCACGGTAGCACCATGGCTGGCGCCTCTTTAGGCGGTATGTCGGGCATGCATGCGCAAGGCGATTTACCAATCCCTGGTATTGTGCATATTGACCAACCTTATTTTGAAGAAAATGCTTTAGCAGGTGAGTCTGAACATGATTTTGGACTCAGAATGGCTCGTCAACTCGAAGCTAAAATTCTTGAAATTGGCGCCGATAAAGTGGCCGCTTTTATTGGTGAACCAGTGCAAGGTGCAGGTGGCGTCATTATTCCTCCCGACAGCTATTGGCCAGAGATTCAACGCATTGTTGATCAATACGGCATTTTATTAATCAGCGATGAAGTAATTTGCGCCTTTGGTCGTACAGGGCATTGGTTTGCCTACGAAAAATTCGGTTATAAACCTGATTTAGTGACTTTTGCTAAAGGCGTAACCAGTGGCTACATTCCATTGGGTGGTGTCATGGTGGGCAATCGTGTGGCCAAAGTGTTAATTGAAAAAGGTGGTGAGTTTAATCACGGTTATACCTACAGCGGACACCCAGTGGCTTGCGCAGTGGCTTTAGCCAATTTACAAATCATGGAGCAAGAAAAGTTAGTAGATAAAATTAAAAATGATTCAGGCCCTTATTTAGCCGAAAAATTTGCGCAATTAACAGAGCACCCCTTAGTGGGAGCGGTTAAAACTTGTGGTTTTATGGCGGGTTTATTATTAGTGAAAAACAAAACCACCATGGAGCATTTTGATGCTAATTTGGCCGTAGGCATGATTTGTCGTAAGCATTGTTTTGGCAATGGCCTCATTATGCGTGCAGTGGGAGACCGAATGATTATTGCGCCTCCTCTGACTATGACCCACGAGCAAATTGACGAAATGATGGGTTTGATTGTAAATGCTCTTAATTTAACTTATGAGGAAATAAAGTCACATCTCTAAGCGTATAAACTAATAACCTGTGCCTTGAAATTTTTCTGACTCAGGTTATGATTTAGAGGGGGCTGTTGCATGGGGCGCAGTCGCCTAATTTTTCTGAAAGCGATTATTATGAAAAAACAATTGTTGGTTGTTGCAATGGCTGCTGTATTTTTGGCCGCTTGCGGTAAAAAAGATGAAGCACCAATGGCTGCTGATCAAGCTTCTGCTGCTGCCTCTACGGCTTCTGCAAGCGCACCAGTAAACACTGAGGAAAAAGTTCTGAACGTGTATAACTGGCCTGATTACATTCCAAAAGATACTTTGGCTAATTTTGAAAAAGCCACCGGAATTAAAGTTCAATACCAAACTTTTGAAACCAATGAAGCGCTTCACGCTAAATTAGTGGCTGGCAATACAGGCTACGATATTGTGGTTCCTGGTACCTCTTTTGCAAAACCTCAAATTGATGGCGGTTTGTTGCAAAAATTTGACAAAGCAGCAATGCCAAATTTTGCCAACATCGACCCTGGTGTTTTGGACAATATGAAAGGTGTTGACCCTAGCAATGAATATCTAATTCCTTGGGCATGGAGTTATACCACTGTAGGTATTAACAAAGGTAAGGTAGCAAAGGCTTTAGGCACTACACCTATGCCAGAAAATGCATGGGACTTGGTTTTTAACCCAGAATACACCAAAAAATTAAAATCTTGCGGTATTGCCTTCCTTGATTCACCTACAGAGATTTTACCGCCTGCATTGCACTATATTGGCAAGCCTGCCTACACACCAACAGCCGACGACATCAAAGCAGCTGGCGCTGTTCTTGCAAAAGTACGCCCCGATATTCGTTTATTCTCTAGTACCATGATTGACGATTTAGCCGGTGGTAAAGCATGCGTGGCCTTAGGCTGGGCAGGTGATATTAATATCGCACGTGCTCGTGCGATTGAAAACAAAAATGGCAACGACATCGAAGCTTTAATCCCTAAAACCGGTGGTTTGTTATTTGTGGACACCATGGCCATTCCTAAAGATGCCAAGCACCCAAAAAATGCCGTTGCATTTATGAATTTCTATCATGAAGCAAAAAATGCAGCTGCCTTAACTAACGAGTTGGGTTATGCAGCTGGTAACAAAGCAGCGATGGAGCATGTTGAGCCAGCATTAGCTAGCAACGCCACCATGTTCCCTACGCCTGAACAAATGAAAACTATGGTGCCACCTATTTCCTTTACTGATGATGTAAGAGGACTCATGAGCACCGCTTACACTGCATTCAAAAAGGGTAAATAAACAGCTGAATGGCTCGAGTCAGTTGTAGATTCAATACCAACTGCTTCGAGTTATTGAATGCACTATCCCCATTGCTTCAGATCACCTCTAAACGGCTAAAAGCAATTACTTATTGTAGCTTGGCACTTTTAGATAATGGATAGTTGTGAATGGCAATGGGGTTTTTTAATGAATGCATGAATTGATTTTTTTTAAGCGTTACTTAAGGTTCTTTAAGACTCTTTAAGGTCCTGCAGCAAATTGGCTGGAATTGAGGTTTGCAACAGTTTTCTTAGTAATTAAGTAGTTTTTAATAAAATTCAAATTCTTGATAAGTTAGATTATTAAATAATTGAAACACCAATAAACAAGAAGGTAGGTGGAGACATGGCTGATATAAAAAACACTTCCGATGGCTATTTAAAAACAGTTAATTTGGTAAAACAATTTGATGACGTCTATGCAGTTGATGATGTGACTTTGTCAATTGGTAAAGGTGAAATTTTTGCTTTGTTAGGTAGTTCGGGTTGCGGCAAATCAACTCTACTTCGTATGCTGGCAGGTTTTGAAAAACCCACTTCTGGCAAAGTGGTTTTAAATGGTGTGGATATTGCTGCTCTACCTCCCTACGAGCGGCCAATTAACATGATGTTTCAATCTTATGCCTTATTTCCACATTTATCGGTTTGGGAAAATATTGCATTTGGTCTTAAGCGTGAGGGTATGCCCAAAGATCAAATAGCCAAGCGTGTAGATGAAATGTTAAGTCTTGCACAACTTAATAAGTTTGCACAGCGTAAACCGCATCAACTCTCTGGTGGTCAACAACAACGCGTTGCTTTGGCTCGTAGTTTGGCCAAAAAACCCCAGTTATTATTATTAGATGAGCCGCTTGGTGCGCTTGATAAAAAATTGCGTGAGCAAACTCAGTTTGAATTGGTCAATATTATCGAGTCGGTGGGTGTAACGGTGGTCATGGTCACTCATGATCAAGAAGAGGCAATGACCATGGCCAGCCGTATTGCGGTAATGAGTCAAGGTAAAGTCTTGCAAGTTGGCAGTCCAAAAGAAATTTACGAGCACCCTAATTCAAGGTTTGTGGCAGATTTTATTGGTAACGTTAATCTCTTTGAAGGACAACTCACACTTGATGAGCCTGATCGTTGCCAAATTTCAACCAAAATTGGTGAGATTAGTGTGGGTCATGGTGTACCTGGTAGCTTAAATATGCCAATGGCTGTGGCTGTGCGTCCTGAAAAAATGAATATTGATAAGGTCAAACCCGATCAAAACTACAACGTGTTTACTGGCAAGGTCAAAGAGATTGCTTATTTTGGTAGTTACAACACTTATTTGGTAGCGGCTAGCAATGGACAAACTGTCAAAATAACTGAAGCCAATACCACTCGTAATATCGTCAATGATATTACCTGGGATGATTCAGTATATTTTTGGTGGGATGATAAATCTGGTGTAGTGCTGAGCCACTAAAAGGAGCTAGTTATGAAAAAACTCAGTCTTGCTGACCTTAAGCCAGGCAAAAAATTTGTAATCGGAGTTCCTTATACTTGGCTGATTATATTTTTTGCGATTCCATTTTTAATATTAGTTTGGATAAGTTTTACCAAGAATGGTGGGGTTGACCCATTTAAAACACTTTATTCCAACGGTACTTTATTTTTAGAATACGATAATTATTTATCTATTTTTAAAGATACATCAGACCCTGAAGCCAAATGGGGTGACACACTTTTTGTGGAAGCCTATTTGCGCTCTATCAAATATGCGTTCTGGACTACCTTGTTATGCCTAGGTTTGGGTTATCCTTTTGCCTATTTTATTGCTCGTTCTAAAGAGTCGATTAGGCCCACATTATTAATGATGGTGATGCTTCCTTTTTGGACTTCATTTTTGTTAAGAGTTTATGCTTGGAAGGGCATCTTAAACGATGATGGTGTGTTTAATCGTTTGCTAATGACTTTAGGAATCATTAATGAACCGATTCAAATGCTTTACACCGACGTATCCATGTTAATTGGTATGACCTATGTGTATTTGCCATTTATGATTTTGCCTTTGTATGCCAATTTGGTGAAAATGGATTTCAGATTGTTAGAAGCGGCCTATGATTTAGGTACCAGCCCTTTTAAAGCATTTTGGCTTATTACTGTGCCTTTATCTAAGGCTGGTATTATTGCAGGCTCTATGTTGGTGTTTATTCCAGCTTTGGGTGAGTTTGTAATTCCATCTTTATTGGCCGGTCCGGACAACATCATGATTGGTAGAGCCGTTTGGGATGAAATGTTTGCTGCCAATAACTGGCCACGGGCAACTGCTTTGGCAGTGGTCATGATTTTGTTAATTTTAGTTCCCTTGGCCACTTATTATTACTATAGCTCTGACCGTGGTCAGAAAAAAGGAGAATAAAAAATGAATGCAATTACACGTTTTTTACAGCTCCATTTTGGTAAGTTTTGGATGGCGGTGGTGTACGGTTTTTTATATATTCCTTTAATATTTTTAATCGTATTTTCTTTTAATAGCACTCGTCAAGATGCTCAATTTACAGGTTTTTCATTGCGCTGGTATTCTGAACTGCTCAATGATCCAAAACTAGTAGAGGGTTTTTGGTTGTCTTTTAAAGTGGCCATAATGAGCGGATTTTTTTCTGCGGTATTAGGTACTTTTGCTGCCTTTGTTTTAGTGCGCTATAGAAGGTTTGTGGGCCGCACATTATTCTCGGGCATGATTAACGCACCCTTAGTCATGCCAGAGGTGATTATTGGTTTATCTTTATTGCTGTTAATGGTTTGGTCGCAAAAGGTATTAGGTTGGCCAGAGCGAGGCGTTACCACTATTGTTTTGGGTCACACCTTATTAGGTATGGCTTATGCCATGGTAGTGGTGCAATCTAGGTTACTCGAAATGAATCGGCAAATTGAAGAGGCTGCAATGGACTTAGGTTGCAAACCGCTACAGGTGTTCTTTTATGTGACCTTGCCTAATATTATGCAAGCGGTAGTAGCGGCCTTTTTATTAACCTTTACCCTGTCATTTGATGATGTGGTGGTGTCTGAGTTTTTATCTGGACCTGGCGTCACTACTTTGCCACAAGTCATTTTTGGTTATGCTCGCAGAGGGGTTAATCCGACCATTTATGCAGCTGCTACTTTGCTTATTACAACGGTGACGATTGTGATTGTGAGTTACAGCATTTATATTGCCAGAAGTACCACCAAGCGTCAGCGTGAAATGGCGGCAGCATATAAATCATAATTGTGGTCATTATGTATGCGACTAGTAATGTCGCAGTACAAGCATGAACTCCCTTATCTGATTGGTTTTTAATTCATCAGATAAGGCGAACAATAGAAATTTTCCTTGTTTTATTTTCAATTAATTAATTGGATGGGTTGGTTTGACCCAATATTTTCTCAAAGGTGATGTTATGGAATTAAAGTTTGACGGTCGTGCACTGATTGACGGTAAAAGAGTGGACGCCAAAGATGGTGCTGTATTTGATTGTATTTCGCCTGTAGATGGTCGAATTTTGACACAGGTTGCTCGTTGCCAAGCACAAGACATTGACAGCGCAGTAGTGGCTGCAAGAAGAGCATTCGAGCAAGGCCGTTGGTCTAAGTTAGCCCCTGCTAAACGTAAACAAATTTTAATCAAGTTTGCTGAGTTAATTGTACAAAACGGGGAAGAATTAGCTTTAACCGAAACCCTTGATATGGGAAAACCGGTGCGATTTGCTAGAGCGGTAGATGTGAATAGCGCGGCCAATTGTATTCGATGGTTTGGTGAAGCGATTGATAAAGTTTATGATGAAATTGCGCCCACAGGACAAAATGCTTTAGCTTTAATTACCCGAGAAGCAGTGGGCGTAGTAGGAGTGATTGTGCCTTGGAATTACCCTATGATCATGGCAGCTTGGAAAATTGCTCCCGCCTTGGCAGTAGGTAATTCAGTGGTTTTAAAACCGAGTGAAAAATCACCGTTAACAGCACTTCGTTTGGCAGAGCTGGCGCTTCAAGCGGGTATTCCAGATGGTGTGTTAAATGTAGTGCCCGGTTTTGGTATTGAAGCAGGTTCCCCATTGGCATTGCACATGGATGTTGATTGTATTGCCTTTACTGGTTCTACCAAAGTAGGTAAACAAATTCACGTAATGGCAGGGCAAAGTAATTTAAAACGAGCATGGACTGAATTAGGTGGTAAATCGCCTAATATTGTGTTTGCCGATTGTCCCGATTTAGACCGTGCTGTAGAGGCGGCGATTGGTAGTATTTTCTTTAATCAAGGCGAGAGTTGTAATGCCCCTTCACGCCTTTTTGTAGAAGCATCCATCAAAGAAAAATTCTTAGAAAAAGCCTTGGCCCTAGTACCTCAATATGCGCCTGGTAATCCACTAGATCAAGCTACCATTATGGGGGCGGTAGTAGATAACACGCAAATGCAAACCGTGTTGCGATATATAGATTCAGGTAAATCCGAAGGTGCAAAATTATTAGCCGGCGGCGAGCAGGTCAAGCAAGAGTCGGGTGGTTTTTATGTAAGCCCTACTGTGTTTGATGGCGTAACCAACGATATGACAATTGCCCGTGAAGAAATCTTTGGCCCTGTTTTATCGGTATTAAGTTTTACTGATGCTGCAGAAGTGGTTAAACAAGCTAATCAAAGTGTTTATGGACTGCAAGCTGCCGTTTGGACCTCAGATATTAATAAAGCCCATGGTGTAGCAAGAGCCTTAAGAGCGGGTACTGTGCATGTGAATCAGTATGACGAAGATGATATTACTGTACCATTTGGTGGCTTTAAACAAAGCGGGGTAGGGCGAGATAAATCATTACACGCTTTTGATAAATACACCGAATTAAAAACTACCTGGATTAGGATTGATAGCCCAGTATAAAAATACGCTTAATTTTATTTGTAATAGTTTGCACTTTTTGTGACAAGCTATTGCGAATAAAGGGTTGTTTTGACTCTAGCGCTTGTAAAACATAAATGCCTCTTCAAAATATCTTTTATGGGGCATTCAATAAAATTATTAATTTAAAGTTTGTAAAAGTTGTCATTGGTTTTCATCAGTATTTTTAAGATTTCACGCTATTCCAAATTTTTATTCAATTCATGAATCAATAATGCATTGAAATTAAAGTCTTTTTACTTCAGTTATATGGCTTTACGGCAATAATAAAAAAATAGGGCGACATTTCAAAATGTACAGTCACCAACACTTTTCTACTTCAATTTTTTTGAATACATTATGACTCCGATAGAAACCATCATTGAAAAATATACTCAGCAAGGTATTCATTCGGTATTAACCCAGTTTGTTGATATTCACGGAGTTGCCAAAGGAAAATTAGTTCCTATTCAACATCTACAACAATTAGTCGATACTGGTGCAGGATTTGCCGGTCCTAGTATTTGGGGAACTGGGCTTGGTCGCAAGGGGGCCAATAGCGAATATTATGGTCGTGTAGATTTATCGACTCTTAGACCTCTGCCATTTATGCCTGGCGTGTTGCATGCCGTTTGTAGTGGTTACGCCAATTCACAAGTGCTTGACACTTGCTCAAGGCAACTGCTTATTCACCAAGTGAACCGACTCAAAGCAAAAGGATGGAAGTTTTGGGTGGGAATCGAGCCTGAGTTTTTTTTAATGCGAAAAAATCAGCAAGGACAATGGGCGGTCGCCGATAGCGCTGATCAGTTAAGTAAACCCTCTTACGACTTGAAGTCAATTGCTAGGAATTACGAGTTTATTCAGGACTTGAACTCCAACTTAACTGCGCTGGGTTTTGCCCTCGAACAAACCGATCATGAAGATGCTTGTGGGCAGTATGAAATTAATTATGCGCATGACGAGGTTTTAGCGGCGGCAGATCGATTTATTTTATTTAAATTAACGGCGCATGAGATTGCTACTAAGCATAATATGCTGTTTAGCTGTATGCCCAAACCATTGGCAAATGCACCCGGTAGTGGATTGCATTTTCATATGAGTATTACCGATGAAAATAATCAAGCGATTTTTAAAAATACTGAACAAGCCTTAAATTTAAGCGATAAAGC
>CAZKWC010000030.1:0-10163 GCA_964556425.1 uncultured Limnohabitans sp.
TCACTTCATTAGCAAGTTAAACCCAAGCCCGTTTTGTATGGTTCTCCCCCTGCTTAGGGGGAGTTAAAGGGGGTTACTGAACCCCCTTTAATCTCTTTTTGGCTGGGGGATATAAAACTTTAGTCATATAGTCATTTCGTTCACCAGATAAACCCCAGTTCCATGACTTATAAGCGAAATACAATAAGCCGTGGTAATGAACTAGCCCACTACCACTGCTAATTTTTGTGGTCCAAGACTTAGTTGAATTTCATGAGTAAAGCCTAAAAACTCTCCATCGGCGGCAATAGCTAATGCTTGCTGGCTTTGAATACAAAGGTTTTGGTAGGGATGAGTAAAAACTTCTCTTTGACCTAAGTGTTTGCCAAAGTTTAATAAGGGTAGTAAAGCTAATACACTGATTTTATTAATATTTCCAGCAATCAATAAGTTAATCTGTTGATCAAAGGCATTGGCATGCGGAGCTGCTGGCAGGCCTCCTCCAAACGTGCGGGTATTGAGGCTAGAGGCTAATAAGGTGCTGCCTTGATGCACAAGTATTGAGGCCTTGTATATGGTGACTTGATTGATTTTTAAAGAAAAAATAGCTTTTATGGTGGCGTATAAATAGCGTAATTTACCGGTTAAAAAGCTAGGCCCCTTGAGTGCCTGAAGAGCCACCTCGGCATCAAAACCACAAGAAAAACTACTTAAAAAAGGGCGATGAAAAGTTTCCTTGTTTATTTGATATTGAGCCAATCCCACATCCATTAATTGCACTGGCTGATGCAGTGCCAGATGTAATGCTTCTTGCCAGCCAAGTTGATGCACCCCTAGTTCACGCGCACAATCATTACCACTACCCCAAGGAATAATAGCTAACTCGAGTTGGCGCTGAAGTAGATTGGGTAATAGCTGAGAAATAGTGCCATCACCTCCCACCACTATAAGCCGGCTATACAAAGGTCGATTCAATACCCATTGCAAAGATTCGTTTAAATTGCTGGCAATATAAACCTCAAGCTCAATATTGAGATTTTTTAAGAACTGTTTGATAGGATGAATCAGGCGGGCTGCCTGACCACCCCCAGCCAAGGGGTTTAGTAAAATGGCGCTTGAATGAGTCATTGGCATTTGTCAATGTCAAAAATACCCATCATTAATGTCCACCTGTTTGCGAGGCAAGACGCCTTACCTTACGTTGGTTTGCTTGCATGATCAAAAATAAGGCAGTAGAGAAAACAATCATAATGGTAGCCACTGCAGTTAATGCGGGTGTCATGCTGTCTCGTAGGCCACTAAACATTTCCCTAGGCAAAGTGCGTTGGTCGGGGCCAGAGAGCAATAAAGCAATTACCACATCATCAAATGAGGCTGCAAAAGCAAACACTGCACCAGAGCCCATGGCAGGCACAATAGAGGGCAAAGTGACTTTCCAAAAAGTGATGTTAGCAGTTGCACCACAAGCGGCTGCGGCTCGTTCTAAATTAGGGTCAAGTAACTCAAGCGCAGTTAACACCGGAACCACTACAAATGGCACAGCTATCACCGTGTGCATAATCACCAGGCCAGTATAGGTGCTAGTTAATGACAAGGGTGCTAAAAAAAAGTAAGCTGCAACAGCAATTAAAATGACCGGCACAATCATAGGAGAGAGCATAATCATTTTTAATAATGACGCCCACCAAGCCCTTTGCCTTGCCAATCCCAAAGAAGCTAAAGTACCTAAGATTAAAGACAGCACAGTAGCGACTACACCTATCCATAAAGAGCGACCTAATGCGACCATCCATTTGTCGCCTGAAATGACTTCTTCATACCATCTAAAAGACAGGCCTGGTAGTGGGTAGGTTAAAAATGAGCCACTAGAAAATGACAAAGGAATAATGGCCGCAATAGGTACCAGCAAAAAAGCCAATACCAAGGCACAATAAAAATAATAAGCCAACTTCCATGGAGATGATTTCATAAGGGTATCTAAATTAAATTAATTTGGCTTTTGAAAAATAATGAAAACTTATTTAGCCCATTGACATGACTTTGCCACCCGACAATTTATGGGCCACATAGTACAAGATAATCGTGCTTAAAAGCATTACCACGCCAAGCGCGGCAGCCATACCCCAGTTACCCGTTTCAGTGGTATAACTAGCAACAAAATAAGAAAGCATTTGGTCAGATCCACCACCTACTAAAGCAGGGGTAATGTAGTAACCTAAAGCCAAAATAAAGACCATTAAGCCGCCTGCTGCAATGCCTGGAATCGCCATGGGTAGATAGACTCTAAAAAAAGCAGTCACTGGGTGAGCACCCAAACTTCCAGCGGCTTTCATGTACTGAGGGCCAATACCTTTAAGCACACTGTATAAAGGCAAAATCATAAATGGCAACAACACATGCGTCATGGCAACTAAAACACCTGTGCGGTTATAAATTAAGGTGAGTGGCTCGGCAATCATACCCAATTTCATTAAAATTGAGTTGACTAAACCCTCTCGTTGCAACACTACCACCCAAGCGGCAGTTCTCACCAGTAAAGAAGTCCAAAACGGTAATAGCACCAACACCATTAACCAGTCGGCAGTTTTTTCTTTAACTTGCGTTAATAACATGGCCACTGGAAAACCCAACAAAATACATAAAATAGTGACGGTTGCACTAATCATTAAAGTGCGTAGTAATACATCAATATAAATACGATTAGTTTCTTCGGTTAAAACAATAGAGCCGTCTATGGTTTTCTTTAAGTCAAGGGCAGACAACAAGTAATAACTTGAAACGGGTCCTTGTGCATTTTGTATAGAAGCAAAAAATTGAGGACTGACCAATAAAGGGTCAATCTCTTGAAAATATTGTGCGGTAAAAACAGTGTTAGGGTTAGCACTTTTGGCCGAACCTACCGCTCGAGCAGCGCGCATCAAGGTGCTGCGAACACCATTGACCTCATAATTTAAACGCCTAGCTGCATCGGCTAATGTTTCTTTATGCCTAGCAATTAGCAAGTCAGTAGCCATGGCTTGATACACTTGTGGAGGTATCGCTTGAGTGGCTTGCCAGTTTTCAAGAGCCACAATAGTTTTCGGAAAAGCCAAACCCACTTCTGTTTCACGAACAGAAAGTGAAAGTAACCAAATTAAAGGCGCAAGAAAAAACACCGCTAAATAGGCAGCCAAAGGAATGGATAATAAAGAACGGTGGCGCATAGGTATAGCTTATTTTTTCTAGTGCAGAAATAAAAAACAAAAACAAAAAAGCAAGAGCTTGAACTACCTCAATGAAATAAACCCAGTTGATGAGCTAGGGTGAGAAGTTTCACCCTAGCTCTTACTGTTACTAATTGATATTGAGCAACATTCAATTTTCAATAATTAATTAAAATTAATTATTTTGTACCTGACCATTTTGCCCAACGCTCAGCTAATTTGTCGCCGTTATCAATCCAGAATTTTGCATCTTCTGGGAATGCAACGTTTAAGTTGTCTGGATTAGTCGGTAAGTCAGCGCGCAATGCTTTGTCAATGAGTGGGTAAGCCGCACCGTTGGTAACACCATATAAAACATACTTAGGTAATTTGGCTTGGTTTTCTGCGCGACCAGCAAACTCTAAGAATTTTTCAGCGTTGGCTTTGTTAGGAGTGCCCTTCATAATGACAAAACTGTCCATGGTGTAAGGAGTATCTTTCCAAACAATTTTGAAGTTCTTTTTGTCTTTATCGTTGGCTGCAGAAATACGACCGTTATAAGCAGTGGTCATGACGACATCGCCAGCGGCCAACATTTGTGGTGGTTGTGCGCCACTCTTCCAAAATACCAAATCAGCTTTAACAGAGTCTAATTTTTTGAAAGCACGTTCTACACCTTCAGGAGTGCGCAATGTTTTATAAACATCTTTAGAAGAAACGCCGTCTGCAATCAAAGCAATTTCAAGATTCCATTTGGCACCATTGCGAATTGCACGTTTGCCAGGGAATTTTTTGTTATCGAAAAAGTCATTCCAACCTTTTGGAGTATTACCCTTGAGTTTGTCGCCATCATAGGACAAAACCAAATTGTAAATAATGGCGCCAATACCGCATTGGTGAACTGTACCTGGTAAATAACGGTTAGCACCACCAATTTTGCTGGCATCTAATTTTTCGTATAAACCTTCATCGCAACCCACTTCGAGTTCATCGGCTTCTACTTGTACGACGTCCCAAGTGCTATTGCCACCTTTGATTTTAGTGCGCAATACACCAATACCACCATCCCAAGCTTCATCAGTCATTTTGACACCAGTGGCCATAAAGGGTTTAAAATAAACCTCTTTTTGACCATCTTGATAAGCACCACCCCATGACACCACATTAAGGTCGCGTGATTGAGCATTAACACCAAGCGTTGCTGCTGCTACTGCCGATGTGGCTAATAATTGGATTAAAGTTTTCTTTTTCAATTGCATCTCCTTCGCATCGCTGACAAATTAGTGGGATGGATATCCGCACCTTACATTTTCAGGGTTAATCATTTAATTGAATAATTAACCTTGAAAAACCCATGTATCAAGAGCATTAAACTCTATGAATAAATTTTGACCAATTGCTAATCCTGCAGGAATTAACGAGCCAGGCAATTTAGCTAACCATTGAACCGATTCAGTGCTTGAGTTACCTAACTGAGGTAGTTGTAATAACAATCGAGCATGATCGCCTTGATGAATAATATCTTGTACGGTTGCATTTAATCGATTGACATTTGCCGAGCTACTGACAGTGGTGTTGTCATTAGAGGACTCCACAAGTCTTAAGAACTCTGGCCTTACACAAACGGTAGAAACTGAACCGGTATTCATTTGAGCACCTATTGCAGGACGAGCAAACAAATTAAAACCTTGCGCAGTTTTGATTTCTACAGAGTTATGATTTTGAGCAACAACAGTGCCAGTAGTTAAGTTGTTATCGCCTAAAAAACTAGCTACAAATGGATTGCTTGGTTGATGATAAAGTTCGGTCGGGCTACCTAGCTGCGAAATACGTCCTTTATTAAACACAACAATTCGATCTGACAATGTCATGGCCTCTGATTGATCGTGAGTCACAAACACCATAGTCACGCCTAATTCACGATGCAAACGTCTGATTTCAAGTTGCATTTCTTCGCGTAATTTTTTATCTAAGGCCGATAAAGGCTCATCCATTAACACGAGTTTTGGCTCGAATACCAAAGCCCTAGCTAAAGCTACACGTTGCTGCTGGCCCCCTGATAACTGAACTGGTTTGCGATTGGCGTAATCAGCTAATTGCACTTTGGCTAGTGCTTGTTTCACACGTTGATCAATTTCAGTGGCGGGCACTTTTCTCACTGAGAGTGGAAACGCCACATTTTGCGCAACCGTCATGTGCGGAAACAAAGAATAACTTTGGAACACTACACCCATATTGCGCTGATGCGGAGGCAGACTCTCAATGGCTTTGCCATCTAATAAAATTTGTCCACTGGTGGGCGCTTCAAAACCCGCTAACAACATTAAAGTGGTAGTTTTACCAGAGCCAGATGGCCCCAATAAAGTTAAAAACTCGCCAGCTTCAATCTCTAGGTTCAGTTCTTCGATCGCCGCAGTGCTACTTCCGGGGTAGCGTTTAACAATATTTTTAAACTCAATTAAAGCCATGTTTTAACCCATTGATGCGTATCTTCAAGTGCCATTGCAAGGCGATCAGTTAGTTGTTTAATTTGTTCAGGGTTAATAATTAAAGGTGGGGAAATGGCAATAATGTCACCACCTAATACACGTGTAATGAGGCCGTGAGCTTGAGCTCTAGCCACCATATAAGCGCCTACACCTTTGCTTGGCTCGAAAGGTTTTCTTGAGGCAGGATCTTGGGCTAATTCAATGGCACCAATGAGACCAATACTGCGTACATCACCCACAATAGGATGACCTTTGAATTGAACTAAATTGGCAGCCAAATGAGGTCCCATATCTTGTACATGTTGGAACACATTATCTTGTTGATAAATACTAAGCGTTTCAAGGGCTACCGCACAGGCAACAGGATGACCACTATAAGTGAAGCCATGACCAAAAGTACCAATTTTGGCACTGGCATCTGCAATGGTTTGATAGACCTCGTTACTCACAAATAAAGCTGACATTGGCACATAAGCCGAAGTCAGCATTTTTGCTACTGTGATCATATCGGGTTGCAAGTTGTAATGGCTGCTGGCAAAGGCACTTCCTATACGACCAAAGCCGGTAATTACTTCATCGACGCAAAATAAAATATCATGTTTTTTAAGAATCGCTTGGACACGTTCGAAATAGCCGTCTGGTGGAATAATCACACCACCCGCACCTTGAATAGGCTCAGCAAAAAAAGCGGCGATGGTTTCAGGGCCTTCTTTGGCAATCGTATCTTCGAGTTCTTGGATTAAACGATTTAAAAACTGTTCTGGCGTTTCAGAGGCTGCACCAAATTGATAAAAATGTGGTGCACCCACACGAATAACGCCTTCAATTGGCAAATCAAACATCGCATGATTGGCTGGTAAACCAGTAAGGGAAGCACTGGCTAAAGTAACGCCGTGATAACCTTTATTGCGGGCAATGATTTTTTTCTTTTGTGGTTTGCCACGTGCGTTGTTGTAATAACGAATTAATTTGACGGCAGTGTCATTTGACTCGGAGCCAGAATTGGCAAAAATGACTCGGCTGTCTTTCATGGGGGCCATAGCCGTGAGTTGCTCTACTAACTCTGGAACTCGGCCAGGCACCTTACCTGTAAAAGAGTGGTAGAAAGGCAGAGTTTGCAGTTGTTTATGAGCGGCTTCCACTAAACGCGATTCAGAAAAACCTAATGAAGTACACCATAAACCAGCCATGCTTTCGATGTAGGCCTTGCCATTTTCGTCAAAAACTTCAATGCCTTTACCAGAGGTAATAACCAGTGGTCCCGTTTTTTCAAATTGTCGAAGTTGTGTATATGGGTGAAGGTGATGGGCAATATCGTTTTGGCCGATTTTTGAAATAGTCATGGTTGAGCAGTTAAAAGTACAAAAGTCGTTCAATCATGAACAAAAAAAAATAAAAGGTCAATCAATTCCGAGTTGAACAGTTGGAATGAGTAGTCAAAATGATGCGCTATTAGACAGTTGAATAAAAGGATTTCAATTGGGCTTAACAAAACAATTAACTACAACTGTAAGTATGCACTTTACAAATGAGTTACAGAGACGGTATTTACCCTAAAAACTTGGTTCAGCCCTTGTATCAATGGCCTTGCAAAGAAGAAATTTTTCAAGCGCTATTAATTCACTGTCACCGATATGACTAATAAGTGTGTTTTAGAGGGAGATGCAGGAAAAACCCTTACTGGTTTCTGACCAAAAAAAGTTATAAACAAGCTTCTCTAACCAACAGGAGGCTCTGTGGATTTTTTACAGCAGGTTATCAGTGGCCTGGCACAAGGCTGTATTTACGGCTTAATTGCCCTGGGTTTTGTACTGATTTATAAAGGCACAGAAACAGTGAGTTTTGCTCAAGGCGAACTCATGATGCTAGGTGCTTTTGGTGGCTATGTTGCCATGAACACCCTAGGTTTCCCGTTTTGGTTATCGACACTCAGTAGTATTGCGGCAATGGCAATTTTTGGCATGTTACTCGAGAGAGTAGTCATAAGGCCAATTTTAGGACAGCCTGCATTTTCAATTGTCATGCTCACCATTGGTATTGGTTATACGGCACGTGGCTTAGTCACCATGATTCCTGTCTTGGGCACAGAGACTCACACCTTAGCAGTACCCTATAAAGATGAAATTTACCAATTGGGTAGTTTGGTAATTGGTGTAGAACAAATCGTCATTATTGCCGTCACCATTGTTTTATGTTTGGCTTTATTTTTACTTTTTAAATACAGCAAAATTGGTATTGCCATGCAGGCCTCTTCACAAAACCAATTAGCCGCTTATTACATGGGCATTCCTGTTAAAAGCATCAATGGTTTGGTTTGGGGTTTAGCTGCTGCTGTGGCGGCTGTAGCTGGTATTTTATTGGCTCCTATTACCTTTGTTCACGTCAATATGGGTTTTATTGGTTTAAAAGCTTTTCCTGCTGCAGTTGTGGGCGGTTTTGGTAGTTTGCCAGGAGCCATTATTGGAGGCTTAATCATTGGTGTTGCTGAGTCACTAGCTGGCTTTTATGCCCCCGAAGGAGTTAAAGATATTGCGGCCTATATCATTGTGTTATTAATGTTAATGATTAAGCCTAATGGTTTGTTTGGCGAAAAATTGCGGAAGAAAGTCTAATGCGATTCCTATTTAAAACAAATTACAACCAAGATATTCAGCTAGCTAAACATAGTGGGCATGTGTTTTGGTATAGCCTGTTATTAGTACTTTTAGTAGCTGCACCGTGGCTACTTTCTGAATATATATTGGCCCAGTTAACCTTTATTTTGATTTATTCAATTGCAGGTTTAGGTCTCATGCTATTGGCTGGTTTTACTGGACAATTTTCACTCGGTCATGCTGCCTTCTTAGGGGTAGGCGCATATGTCCAAGGTTATTTAACTAATCATGGAGTGCCTTTTCCTGTCGCCTTATTAGCGGCTGCATTTACTTCTGCTTTAACTGGCATAGTAGTAGGTTTACCTGCCTTAAGGGTAAAGGGAATTTATTTAGGTATTGCCACTATCGCTTTTGGTTATATCGTGGAAGAAGTGTTTGCTAGGTGGGAGTCATTTACGGGTGGTAATGCGGGTATGAATTTAAAGGCTCCCGATATTTTTGGTTTTAAGGCCGATACGGGTGAGTCTTTTTACGCAGTGTGTTTGGTCTTAACCATTTTAATCACCCTAGGGATTCTCAATTTGTTGCGCTCTAGTACAGGTAGGGCATTTGTCGCCATTCGTGATTCAGAAATTTCTGCTCAAAGTATGGGTATCAATTTAGCTTATTACAAAACCTTGTCATTTGCTATTTCGGCTGCCTTAGCCGGTATTGCGGGTGCTTTATACGGGCACAACTTAAGATTTATTTCTCCCGATCAATTCAATATTATTCAATCCATTGATTTAGTTTTAATGATTGTGATTGGTGGCTTGGGTTTTGTACATGGTGCATTTTTAGGCGCTATTTTCTTAATTGCTATGCCGCAATTAATTAATGCTGTAAAAGATTATTTACCTGCTGTTGTGGGGCAAGCTCCAGGGCTTCAAGCTTTTGTGTATGGTGTGGTGTTAATTGCTTTTGTTTTGTTTGAACCTATGGGTTTGTATGGTCGTTGGTTGAAAGTGCGAACCTATTTACAAATCTTCCCTTTCTATAGAAAAGGTATGTTCAAACGACAAAAGTCTTTCCAAAAATCCGATAGGCTGAAATAAGGTTAACCATGACGGATATATTGTTATCAGCAAAAGATATTAGCGTACGTTTTGGCGGTGTATTAGCCGTTAATAAAGTGAGCTTTGATGTCAAAAAAGGTGAAGTATTTACCTTAATTGGCCCTAATGGTGCAGGTAAGACGACGGTGTTTAATTTAATTAGCCGAATTTACCAGCCCACCGAGGGTGAGATCACTTATTTGGGTCAATCACTTACCTCACAACCCGCACATAAAATTGCGGCATTGGGTATTGCCAGAACTTTTCAAAATATTGAATTATTCGAGCACGCTTCGGTGTTGCATAACTTGTTAATTGGACATCACACCCACAGGCAAACGGGTTTTTGGAGTGAAGTATTTTTTACCCAAAAAACGCGTCAAGCCGAAATCAAAGCACGTGAAAAAGTCGAAGAGATTATCGAATTTTTGGACTTGCAACATCACCGAGATTCTTTGGTGGCTGGCTTGCCTTATGGTGTTCGCAAGGTGGTTGAGTTGGCAAGGGCATTGTGCACCGAACCCCAGCTATTATTACTCGACGAGCCATCGTCTGGTTTAAATGTAGAAGAAACCGATGATATGGCTTTTTGGATTCAAGACATTAAAAACGAATTGGGCATTACCGTCTTAATGGTAGAGCATGATATGGGCTTGGTTTCTAAAGTATCGGATCGTGTAGTAGCGATGAACCAAGGTGCAGTATTGGCAACAGGCACGCCACGAGAAGTGCAAACCAATGCAGCGGTGGTAGAAGCCTATTTAGGTTCAATTGATGATGTATCTTCACTTCGGAGGACAAAATAATGGCTGAAGTGATAAGTCC
>CAZKWC010000030.1:10263-28047 GCA_964556425.1 uncultured Limnohabitans sp.
GCAGGTAAAACGACCATTCTTAAAACTATCTCTGGCATTATTGATCCGCGTAAAGGCTCGATTACTTTTAATGGTAAAGACATCACTGCTAAAGACCCTGCTTTTATTGTGCAACAAGGTTTAAGCCATGTGCCAGAAGGGCGCGAGGTATTTCCATTACTCAGTGTCAAAGACAATTTATTAATGGGTGCTTTTACTCGATCCGATAAAGAGGGAGTGGCCAAAGATATTGAAATGGTTTATGACTATTTCCCGATTTTAAAAGAGCGAGCAACTCAAGACGCTGGATTATTGTCAGGTGGTCAACAACAAATGTTGTCTATTTCTAGGGCTTTAATGGCAAGGCCCAGTTTGATTTTATTAGACGAGCCCAGCTTAGGCTTGTCTCCTAAACTCACTAAAGAAATCTTTGAAATTGTGGTGCGTATTAACCGTGATCAAGGCACTACCTTTTTATTAGTAGAGCAAAATGCCAATATGGCATTAAATGCTTCCGATTATGGTTATGTGCTGGAAAACGGCAGAATTGTAATGGAGGACACTTGTGAGCGCCTACGCGAAAAAGACGATATCAAGGAGTTTTACCTCGGTATGAAAGAAGAAGGTGTACGTGATGAGCGTCGCTGGAAAAAGAAGAAAAACTGGAGATAACACTGAGGTGCCACAATATGAGTACGCTTTGGAATTTGAATCATCTTAAACCCGAAACCAATGTAGTGTTGCAAGGCGACACTATTGCCCATTTGTTTTGGAATGCCGTCAAGCAACGTGGTCCTAACACTTGGATGCGTCAAAAAGACCTTGGTATTTGGCGTAGCTGGACCTGGAACCAGGTTGCCACTGAAGTCAGTGAAATTACTGGTGGTTTATTAGCGCTGGGTTTTCAAAAAGGCGATACCGCCTCTATTTTGGCTAACACTGTGGTCGAATGGGTGTGGTCTGATTTAGCGGTTCTATCAAGTGGTGGTGTGTGTAGTGGAATTTATCCCACTGATGCTGCTAGCCAAGTGCATTATTTGTGCGAAGACTCACGTACCAGTGTTTTGTTTGTAGAAGACGATGAACAGCTTGATAAAGCATTAGAAGTAAGGTCACAACTGCCTTTATTAAAAACGATTGTGGTTTTTGATATGGAGGGTTTAAGTAATATTCAAGACGATCACATCATAAGTCTTGAGCAACTTAAAAAATTAGGTCGTGACTATTTAAAAAATAATCCAAATGCGATTGCCGAGCGCGTAGCGCAAGTTCAGCCCGATGATTTAGCGATTTTAGTCTACACATCAGGCACTACCGGACGCCCTAAAGGTGCCATGCATTTGCATAAGGGTTTGGTGTATTCAGCGATTGGCTACAACGTTTTATTGGCTCAATATGAATCCGATGAACGTATGTGTTTCTTGCCTTTATGCCATATTGCAGAACGTATGGGCGGTGAATATTTTCCGCTTTACACTGGGGCGAAAATTAACTTTGTAGAAAATCCTGAAACAGTTCCAGAAAACGTCAGAGAAATTGCGCCTACTGTTTTTACGGCTGTCCCAAGGGTTTGGGAAAAGTTTTATTCAGGTGTGGTGATTGCTTTAAAAGAAGCGGGTTGGTTGCAACAAGCCGTTTATGCTTGGTCAATTAAAGTAGGCCTTACTATTGCTGACTTGGTATTAGCAGGGAAAAATGTCAATCCTTGGCTTAAATTAAAGTTTCACATTGCACGGTTTTTAACGTTAAACAATGTGCGAAAAATGATTGGTATTCATAAGGCGCGCTATTTGGTCACAGGGGCGGCTCCTATTTCTCCTGAGCTGATTAAATGGTATTTGGCCTTAGGAGTGCCTATGCTTGAAGTATGGGGTATGACAGAAACCTGCGGAGCTTCTTCGGGTAATGTGCCGCAAAAAATTAAGCTCGGTAGTATTGGCCCAGCAGCTAGTTACAATGAAATGCGACTTGACCCTATTACCCAAGAAATTCAAGTCAGAGGTCCTAATGTGTTTGCTGGTTATTTAAATCAGCCCGAAAAAACAGCCGAAACAATTGACGCTGATGGTTGGTTACACACAGGTGACGTGGGTAAATTGGATGAGGAGGGTTATTACAAAATTACCGACCGCATGAAGGATATTATTATTACCGCAGGTGGTAAAAATATTACGCCAAGTGAAATTGAAAACGATCTTAAGTTTTCACCATATGTTACAGATGCCGTCATTATTGGTGATAAGCGCCCGTACTTAACCGTTATTATTATGATTGATCAAGAGAATGTTGAAAAATATGCTCAAGATAATGATGTGCCGTTTAGTAATTACGCTAGCTTGACAAGAACTGCAGCTGTGCAAGAATTGATACAGCAAGAGCTCGACAGAGTAAACAAAAATTTTGCAAGAGTAGAACAAATTAAAAAGTTCTTCTTGCTTGATACGCAACTCTCAGCTGAAGATGAGGAGTTAACTCCCACCATGAAGCTCAAGCGCAAGTTAGTGGAGAAAAAATACAGTGCTCAAATTGAGGCAATGTACCGGTAAGTGAAGAGGGTTTGTTAGATTCCGTGCTTTTTAGTTTGACATTGATAACAGGAGACAATATGAAAAAAATCAAAATCGCAAGCTTGATTGCTATGGCGACATTAGCCATGAATGTAAGTGCTCAAAGCGCTTCTCAAGGTGTTTCAAAGAACGAAATTGTCTTGGGTTCTATCCAAGATTTATCTGGCCCACTTGCTGGTTTTGGTAAACAAATTCGTAACGGTCTTGAGCTTCGTGTAGCTGAAATTAACGAGCAGGGCGGTATTAATGGTCGTAAATTAGTGCTCAAAGTAGAGGACTCTGGCTATGATCCTAAAAAGGCAGTATTAGCCGCTCAAAAATTAGTCAACCAAGACAAAATTTTTATGATGGTGGGTCACTTAGGTACTGCACAAAATATGGCCGCCATGCCAGTACAGTTCGAGAAAAACGTGATTAACTTTTTCCCTGTTACTGCCGCTCGTGAAATGTATGAACCACTTAATCGTTTAAAGTACGCTTTTGCAGCCTCTTATTTCGATCAAATGAAAACTGCATTGCCACGTTTGATTCAAGATAAAAAACCGAAAAAAGTATGTATTAATTACCAAGACGATGAGTTTGGCTTAGAGGTCTTGCGTGGTGCAGAAGAGGGTTTAAAAGGTTTGGGTTTAACGTTTGCTGAAAAGACCTCTTTTAAACGCGGCGCGACTGACTTTTCTTCACAGGTTGCCAAGTTAAAATCAGCTGAATGTGACTTTGTGGTTTTGGGTACTATTATTCGTGAAACTATTGGTACTATTGGTACGGCCAGAAAATTGGGTTACAACCCTACCTTCTTGGGCTCTAGTGCTTCTTACACCGATTTAATTCATAAATTAGGTGGCCCAGCTATGAATGGTTTATATGCCACTCACACTACTGCCAATCCTTACCTGGATGACGCTTCACAACCGATTCGTTTTTGGGCGAATAAGTACAAAACCAAATTCAACGAAGACCCAACGGTTTTCTCTGCTTATGGTTACACCATCATTGATACCTTTGCTGTTGCAGCAGGCAAAGCCGGTGCCAACTTGAACACCGACAGCTTTATTAAGTCAATGGACAGCATCAAAATTGCTCCAGACATTTTTGGTAGTCCAGCAGCTAGTTATTCAGCCACTAAACGTTTAGGCAATGATCAGTCTCGTATGTCTCAAATTACCGATGGCAAATGGAAAGTTGTAATTGACTATCCAAGCAAATAATTTAATTTGAACTAAAAAGCCCCCAGTAAAATTTTTACTGGGGGCTTTTTTATTGAATAAATTGAAATTTTTAAGGCGCCGCACAATCTAAGTTTTCAGCCAACCAACGACGTCCAGCTTTTGGTTTTTTGAACTGCACCACTTGGACTAGTTGGGGTGAGAGTAGGCCTTGTTGCAATGTTAACTCCACGTCACTTGCCCATGATGCACTGGCTAGTCGCCACTCTAAAATATCTTCACATTCGCTTTGCCATTCAGGAATAGGAACTGGGTGACTGGTTCTAAAAATTCTTGCAATAGGGAGGTTGTCGGGTAGATCGGAGCTAGGTTCCCATGCAAAGAAGTATTTTTGATTGGGTGAGAAAATTGGATAAGCATCAATTTTGGTTAAAAGTCCCGATTGAAGACTTAATAAAAGCCACGTATTACCCTGCGAATATTGTTGCCTTACTACCAAATATTCAGACTGAGCTAAATAGTCGGTAACCGCATAACGCTCTTGGGCATCTGAAATTAGTTTGCTTCGCCCTGATGTTAACTTAACGACTAAATGTTCACCTGTATGAGAAACTACTTTTGAATGTTGCTCATAAACCTGTTTTGAAATGTGAGCGGCGCATAAGGCTTCAGACTCAAATGTTTGACATTTTTGTTGCCAAGGGGTTTTTCCAGTTGCAAGTGCTTGACTGTTGGCCACACTATGTAAAACCAATAAACTATATAAAACAAGCTGTTTAATTGGAAATGGTTTCATGAAAATAAAGATAAAAAAATTTAAGAAACAATATAAGCCCCAGAGCCAGTCGATAATAATTTGCCGTCTTTGGCCCTAAACTCCATACGAGTCGAAGCGACTCTAGAGCCTAGACGTAAAACTTCAGCATGCAGTTCAAACTCATCACTAATACCAGGGCGCAAATAATCTATACGTAAATCAATGGTACCCAATTTACCAAATCGGTGCAAACGCTGCATAGGTGCTTCATCCATATGCCTCGCTCCAATAGCCGCCATCACGGCTAGGCCACCCATTGCATCGAGTCCTGCACTAATGACGCCGCCATGAATTCGGTTATAACTAAAATGGCCTACTAAATCGGGTTTCATGGTAATTTTAGCGATTACTTTTGCGGGCGTAATAGAGGTAATTTTTAAGCCTAAAACCTGATTAAAGACAATCATTTCTTCAAATATTTTACGTAAACCCTCGATAAATTCAGGTTCAAAAGTAATTTCAGATAAAGGTAGGTTGGGGTGTTTCATGCACAGCCATATAAAAATAAAATAAAACTAAAAACTTTGTTTAGCCGCTAACTCTTTCATAATTTCTTCAGCACCTCCACCAATCATCATGACTTTGACTTCACGGTAAATACGCTCACAAGCAGTACCCCGCATAAAGCCCATACCACCCAAAATTTGTACGCCTTGATCGGCGCAAAACTGCATAGTTTGAGTGCTATGATTTTTTAGCAAACAAACATGTGCGACCCATTGGGGGTCGGGTTGATGATCGGTGAATTGACTGTAGTCAATTTGATCGCAGACTCGCCACAACATGCCCAAACTACTTTGAATGCGCATTTGCATATCCATTAACTTATGCAAAATGACTTGGTGTTCAATTAAGCTTTTACCAAAGGTTTGACGTTGTGAACTCCATGCGAGTGCTTCATCATAACAGGCTAATGCAAAACCAATAGCAGCAGCACTCATTGATAAGCGTTCGGCGTTAAAGTTAGACATAATCATTTTAAATCCACTGCCTACTTCTCCCACCACATATTGGCTAGGCACTCTTACTTGATCAAAACGAATATGGGCAGTGTCGGAACACCACCAGCCCATTTTTTTTAATAAAGTGCGCTCTATACCAGGCAAATCAGTAGGCACTACGATTAATGAAATCCCTCTTGCGCCTTTAGTCATGTGACGGCCGTCTTTGGTGTAGGGGGCTTCACCAGTACGTACAGCCACTGTTAAATAATCGGCCCTATAACCAGACGTAATAAATACCTTTTCACCGCTAATCACCCAGTCATTGCCATCTAAATAGGCATGCGTTTTTAAGTTGGCCACATCAGAGCCACCATTGGGTTCGGTAATAGCTAAGGCGGCAATTTTTTCACCCGACAAAACAGCCGGAATAATCGTTTGTTTTAAAAAGTCGCTGCCATGATGGAGTACAGGTGGAAGGGCAATATTATGGGTTAACAGACTGGATAATAAGCCACCACTTTTGGCATAACGACACAGGGCTAAAGACATCACAGAACGCATTCTATAACTGGCTGGAGAGCCACCTAGGTCTTCGGGGTATGCTATGCCTAATAAGCCAGCACTGGCCGCTTGCTGATGTAGCTGCCTAGGAAAAGCCTCTGTCTCATCCCACTCATTAATAAAGGGTGCAATTTCTTTTAAGGCAAAGCGTTTGGTATTATCCCAAATGGCTGTTAAGTCTTCATTGAGTTGTGGACGTCCATAATCTTGGTAAAGATCAATATCACGCATAAAAATCCTTCATTTAAAAAAGCCATGTCATGCCAAACACACCACTACTAATTGCCAGCCATAGGACTCAATTGCAATAACACCTGACCTGATTTAGCTTGTTGTCCCGCTTGAATTAAAATTTCAGCGACTATTGCAGAACCACTTGCCACAATTTGTTGCTCTAACTTCATACTTTCTAAAACTACTAGGCACTGACCCTTTTCGACGGTATCACCTACTTTTACTGTGATTTGTAAAACTTTGCCATTCATGGGGCTGCGTAGGCTACTTGCTTGTTGCGACGCTTCTTGTCGTTTAACGGCAGAAAAGCTACGATCTTGAATACTGCTGTTGCCCCACGGAGTTTGTATCCATAAAGAATGTTCATTATCTTCAGAGTATTTCACCGTATAACTTTGTCCTTGATGAAGCAGTTGTAGTTGCTTTATTTTTTGATCAAAACAAGCATACATTAGTTCAAATTCAAAGTTTTCATTGGCATGGCTTAATTGCAGAATCAATTTTGAATTTTGTTTTCGGCAAAGTACAGAAAAATGATGGAGCTGCTCAGAGTTTTGAAATACTAGTGGCCTGGCAAAGGGCGCACATAAATGCTGATGGAAGCTTGATGAATGGCTGGCGTTTAAATCGAAGTTGGCATTTGAGCGAGCATGCAACCAAGCCTGATGCCAAAACAAAGTACAGGCTAAAAGTCCTAAATGAACAGAATGATTTTGATTGAGTTGCAGTTTTTGATGAAGCTTGCTGAGCTGATCGGTTAACCAATGAATATGTGCCTGACCATTGATAAAATCTTGGTCTGTTAAGATGGCTTGCAAAATATCTTGATTGGTTTGAATCCCAAACAGCTGACTATTGTTTAATGCCCAATTGGCTTTTTGAATGGCTTGTTCACGGTTTTGCCCCCATACAATCCACTTACCCATCATGGAGTCATAAAACGGACTAATTTCCAAAGCGTCTTGCAGGGCATGATCAATTCGTACTGAATTGCTTGGTAAAGCAAAACAATTCAAGCGTCCGGTTTGTGGAAAAAATAAATGATCTTCAGCACACAGTCTTAGCTCAATCGCATGACCTTGCGGTTTTAATTGGTTTTGATGGGTATTTAGTTTTTTCCCCATAGCCACCTGTAGTTGCCATTGCACTAAATCAAGTCCGTAGCGTAATTCTGTGACCGGATGCTCGACTTGAAGTCGAGTGTTCATCTCCATTAAATAGAAACGATGATTCAGCGGTGCCTCAAAGAACTCCTCTAGCTTATCATCATCATCAGCAGCAGCCTCATTGACTGATGATAAATTGGCCGGATGAAGTTCAAGTAAAAACTCAACTGTGCCTGCCCCATAATATTGTGCTGCTTTGGCTAGATTAACGGCACTAAGGCAAATTTGTTCTCGCAGTGCGGCATCTAACACTGGACTAGGAGACTCTTCAATGATTTTTTGATGGCGTCTTTGTACCGAACAATCACGTTCGCCTAAATGTACAACTTGGCCGTGTTGGTCGCCAAAAATTTGTACTTCAATATGCCGTGGGGCTAACAAAGCACGCTCTAATAAAACACTGCTGTCATTAAAAGCATTTTTTGCCTCTTGCCTAGCACTTTCTAGAGCGCTTAATAGGTCGGCACTTTTATCAACTTTACGCATACCCCGGCCGCCACCGCCATTCATGGCTTTGACCATTAATGGGTAGCCAATTTTATCAGCATGCTCTTGCATGACAGCATTACTTTGGCTGTATTCACTCACTAGGCCATATTCGTCTAGGCCGTCATACCCTGGTAAACAAGGAACGCCTGCTTGTTGGGCTAATCGCTTAGCCGCCGCTTTGTTACCCAATAAACGAATAGATGCTGGGCTTGGACCCACCCAAATCAAACCAGCATCTATTACCGCTTGAGCAAAATCGGGATTTTCGCTTAAAAACCCATAACCCGGATGAATAGCATCTGATCGTGTTGCTAATGCAGCTTGTATGATTTTTTCAATGTGTAAATAACTTTCTGCTGGGGTGTTGCCACCCAAAGCATAGCTAGTGCTAGCTTGTTGTACATGCAAAGCGCTGGCATCGACATCGGAATAAACGGCTACTGTTTCAATCCCCATTTCATGAGCAGTGCGAATAACTCGGCAGGCAATCTCGGCGCGGTTGGCAATAAGCAATCGTTTCATAATGAGCTATTCAATTGGGCTAGAAGCAGTTAAAAAAATCAAGCAAAAGCAGGCGAATTAACGAACAGGTTTTTTAGCTATACCCATTAGCTTGGACAAAATCCCTAGCATTACCTCATCGGCACCTCCTCCAATGGAGCCTAAGCGGCCATCACGGTACATACGAGAAACTTTGTTTTCATAGGTAAAACCCATACCACCCCAAAACTGTAAACAGCCATCAGGAATAATTCGATTAAGACGACCTGCTTTGAGTTTAGCCATAGAGGCTAATTCTGTGACGTCTTGGCCTGCAATATACAATTCACAAGCCCGGTAAGTAAGAGCTTTGAGGCTTTCTAATTCGGTCTTCATTTCGGCTAATTTAAACTGTACATATTGTTGGTCGGCCAAACTACTACCAAACATCTTGCGCTCTTGTGCCCATTCAATGGTCCAAGCAATACAGTTGTTTAAAGACTCTAAACAACTTGCGGCCGCCCATAATCTTTCTTCTTGGAACTGCATCATTTGATACATAAAGCCAGCGCCTTCTTGACCTAATAAATTGCGTTGAGGCACTCTCACTTCATCAAAATAAATTAAACCGGTATCACTACTGTTCATACCAATTTTTTTAATTTTTTGCGCCACACTAATCCCTTTAGTGAGTTGTCCTTTGGGGCCATCTCGCATAGGCACCATAATCAAACTTTTATTCTTGTGCGCAGAGCCCTCACTGGTATTGACCAACATACACATCCAATCGGCTTGCAAACTGTTGGTGATCCACATTTTTTGACCTGTAATCACATAGTCATCGCCGTCTTTTTTGGCAAAACTTTTAATCCCTGAAACATCGCTGCCAGCGGCTGGCTCACTCACGCCAATACAACCCACCATATCGCCCGCAATCGCTGGAGCCAAAAATTGTGCTCTTAATTCATCAGAGCCAAATCGAGCTAAGGCAGGTGTGCACATATCGGTCTGAACACCAATTGCCATTGGAATACCACCACAATGTATATGACCTAAGGCCTCTGCCATAGCTAGGCCATAGCTGTAGTCCAAACCTGCTCCACCAAAGGCTTCTGGTTTAGTGAGGCCTAATAAACCTAACTGACCCAAACCTTTAAATACTTCATGAGCTGGAAAAATTTCTGCCGCTTCCCATTCATCCACAAAGGGATTGATTTTTTCATCAATATAACGACGCAAAGTTTTTTGGATTTCTAAGTGTTCATGGGTATATTGCATGGTGTTTCTCTAACGGTTAAGGTAAAAACAAAGGGTGCTAGGAAGATGAGGGGGAATAAAAATAATGAGCGGACTTGACCTTACATTCGTGCCACACCAAATTGGCTAGGTCTAAGCGAGCGATGTTGGGCTTGATGACATATGTCTAAACATAAAGCCAAAATACTTCGGGTATCGCGTGGGTCAATCACGCCGTCATCTAGTACCAAACCAGAGGTATAAAACACATCGGCTTGGCTCTCAAAAATCGAGACAATTTTGTTGAACTGAGCTTTTGATTTTTCGGGGTCAGCCACTAATCCTTTTTTCTTCATGGCCTGTTCGGTGACTATTTTCATAGTAGTGGCGGCTTGCTCGCCACCCATCACCGCAGTTTTTGCCAGTGGCCAAGAAAATAAAAAGTGCGGTTCAAAGCCTCTGCCACACATGCCGTAATTACCGGCTCCAAATGAGGCGCCACACTGAATTGTGATTTGAGGTACAGAGGCATTGCTAACCGCTTGAATCATTTTGCTGCCGTTTTTAATCATGCCGGCTTGCTCGCTTTCAGTGCCCACCATATAGCCTGTGGTGTTTTGCAAATAAATAATGGGTGTGCCATGTTGGCACATTAAGCCAATGAAGTGACTTGCTTTGTTGGCGCCAGCATTATCAATTGGGCCATTATTACTAATAATGCCCACTGCATGGCCTTGAATAAATCCTTGTACACAAAGAGTGTGTGGGCCATAAAGCGGTTTAAATTCTAATAGTTCAGAACCGTCTACTAATCTTGCGATAATTTCGCGCATATCAATAGGCTCTCTCAAGTTGCTACTGATAAGACTTAATAAATCATCTGAGGCAAGGCGTGGTTCTTGGTATGGCTGTGCAGTGCCTAGATGCAAACTTTTATTCCAATCTAAATGTGCAACTACTTCTCGGGCAATGCCAATCGCATGAGCATCATCTTCAGCCAAATACTCTCCAAGACCTGTCATCTGAGTATGCATTTCTGCTCCGCCTAAATCTTCTTCCGTAGCGACTTCACCTGTCGCAGCTAATAATAAAGGGGGACCCGCTAAAAATGCTCTAGATCGGCCTCTTACCATAATGACTATATCGCTAAGACCAGGCATATAGGCTCCGCCCGCTGTACCAGAGCCGTGTTGCACGGTAATTACCGGAATCCCTGCTTTAGACAAACGTGCAAGATTGCGAAATAAACTGCCACCCAAAACAAAGCCTTCTACTTGGTAGCGCATGAGGTTGGCCCCCGCACTTTCCACCAAATGAATAAAAGGTAATTTGTTTTGCAAGGCAATTTCTTGCACCCGTAAATATTTTTCTAAGCCCCTTGCCTGAATAGAGCCGGCTTCTATACCAGAGTCACTGGCCACTATCATGCAGCGCACACCACTGATTTGCCCAATACCGGCAATCATGCCACCGCCTGGCACAGAGGTTTGTGGGTCCGTGCTATCTTGCAAATAACCTGCAAGGCTACACAAAGGTAAAAATGAACTGGCTGGATCAAGTAATAAGGCAATTCTTTGTCTGGGTAGCAACTGACCACGTTTTTCAAAAACAGCTTGGGCTTTTTTAGAGCATTCTGCACTGCGTAGTTCTAACTCCCTCAGTTTATGAATACCCTCCAACATAGCTTGGCGACGTTGTAAGGCAGTTTCTGACGCATTATTCCAAAGTGATTCGAAGACCGGCATGATGAAACTTTATAAAATATACAAGCAAAGATGGAATCAATTAGTGAGTGCTGGGCTTTTGAAAAACTTTAGGCACACTCGCTAAATGAAAGCCCTCAAAGGGTTGGATAGCGGGTTTATTTTGAGTGAGAGATGAGGCGACAAATTCACCCCAGCCCATTCTGACTTGAGGTCTTGCGCCATCTATTCTGAGAGTGCTGCCACTTATAAAACTAGCTGCAGGGCTAAGCAAAAACACAATGCCTGCAGAGGTTTCGGATTCGGTGCCAAAGCGACCTAAAGGTACGGTTTGTGCCATTTTTCTAAGCATAGGACCTGCTTCAGCAGGATAATGATCCATACCACTAGAGGCAATATATCCAGGCGCTACTGCATTGACTCGAACGCCAAATTGCGCCCATTCTAGGGCAGCGGTTTCAGTAAGGCTGACCATACCTGCACGAGCAGCACCGCTATGGGCCATACCAGGCATAGAGCCCCACATGTCAGCCACAATATTAACAATACAGCCGCCATGCTCTTGCATGGATTGATTAAAACATTCGCGCATCATTAAAAAACCACCATTTAAGTTGGTTTGTACTACTGCATCAAATCCTTTGGCTGAAATACTAGCTAAAGGCGTCATGTATTGACCCCCAGCGTTATTGACTAGGCCATGAATGACACCGTGGTTTTTTTTAATTTCTGCAATAAGGTTTTGCACCGCTACTTCTTGACGAATATCACAACTGTAGGCTTGCACTTTGCCACCTATTGATTGTATTTCTTGCACTACTTGTTCAAGTTTTTCTAGCTTGCGGCCAACAATAATGACCTGTGCTCCTAAGCTGGCCAACTCATGCGCTGTGCAGCGACCAATCCCTGAACCACCACCCGTCACAATAATAGTTTGATTGTGAAACAACTCTGAATGAAAAATAGATTGGTAGGACATGGCGTTCATTATTTAGATGATGGGGTGCGGGGGTGAAGAAATAACAAAATGGCAGCATCAGTGAGTTCATCAAGCGAAGCAGCTTGTTGAGCGCTATACCATTGCACAGACCAATTTAAGGCACCGAATATAAGCAATCTGGCCATTTTGACGGGGCACGATAAAAGTTGTTGCTGGTACAACTCATTTAAAACGGGTATCCAAGGGGCTTCGTAATGCCGTTGCAACTGACTGATGACTGCTTGCTGATGTGTATCTAGAGATCTGAATTCGTACAACATGACGGGAATAAAGTCATTACCAGTACCTAACAAGACTTCAAAATGATGACGTATTAAACAGCGTAATTGTTCTTTAGCATTGGACTGGCTAGGATGACGTGGCAAGGTATTTAAGGCTTGGTTTTGTCTCGCCATAGCACTATGCATACCACTTTGCATGACTTCAAATAAAAGAGCTTGCTTGCTTTCAAAATGATAAAAAGGTGAGCCACTATGCATATGGGCAGCACTGGCTATGTCACGTGTGCTAGTGGCAGCAAAACCATTAACTCTAAAAAGTCTAGCTGCGCAATTAATTAACTCAAGGCGTCTATTGCCTTCGTCTTTGCTGGATTCATCTTTAGGCGGACGACCACGACCTCTTTTCTGAGGTAAATCTAAATTTTCTTTTTCAAGTAATGGGATATTTTCTGAACTCATAATAGTCATGCTAAAGCTTATTTATATTTTAAGCAAGCAAATGCTTGGTAAAAATAGTAAGATAGGTGACATCCATTAAAAATAATAAGCATAAGGCTTGCAAGTGAGCTGAAATCCAAAAGTGTTAATCTTTGCGCTATTTTTTTGATTTATTGAAAGTGAAGGCTGTTATGAGTGAAACCAACCCAGAATTGTTAATCGAAATTCAAAACTCGGTAATGACTATTATTATTAATCGCCCCGAAAGGCGAAATGCAGTTAATTTAGAGGTTTTGTCTGGTTTGGTACAAGCCTTACAACAAGCAGAGCAAGATAAAAGTTTAAGAGCTATTGTTTTGACTGGGGCTGGTGAAAAGGCGTTTTGTGCGGGTGCCGACTTGCAAACTGGAAAATCATTTGCCTTTGACTACTCAGAACCGACCATGGCTTTTGCCAATGTTTTTAGAGCGGCAAGGCGTTTAAATGTGCCCCTAATCGGCAGAGTGAATGGCGCTTGTATGGCTGGTGGTATGGGTTTGATGTCGATGTGCGATATGGTGGTGGCCTCTGATAAGGCAGTATTTGGCTTGCCCGAAGTAAAGGTGGGATTATTTCCGGCTCAAGTTTTAAGTGTGTTTCAGCATTTAATTCCAAGGCGCTTATTAAACGAAATGTGTATTACGGGTGAGCCCATTACAGCCGCTTGTGCCCTAGAGGCTGGCCTACTCAATTATGTGAGTGACAATTTAGACGAAAAATTAGCATGGTTGCTCTCTAGAGTAGTCGATAAATCACCAGCTGCTATTCGCCGGGGTATTTACACCATGAAACATGCACAGAGTTTGTCTTTCGAAGAATCTATGGCCTTTACTGAAAGCCAAATTGGTTTGTTTGCATTAACAGAAGACGCCAAAGAGGGACAACTAGCCTTCCGTGAAAAACGTAGTCCGGTTTGGCCAGGTCACTAATTCGGCCATTTGGAAGTGGGGCAAATGGCAATAATGACTAATCGATGGGTTGATTGATGGATGCGATTTTTTAACTTCCCTCACCCTAAAACCAAAGTGTGACTTAACTAAAAGTGAAGGGCATTTATGCAAACAAAAAAAACAGTTCGTATTGGCGGAGCCAGTGGTTTTTGGGGTGATAGTGCTGGCGCTGCACCACAATTAGTTCAAAACAACGAGGTAGATTATGTTGTTTTTGATTATCTTGCCGAGTTGACGATGTCTATTTTGTCAGCCGCCCGATTAAAAAATCCACAGTTGGGTTATGCGACAGATTTTGTCACATCAGCAATGAAGTCAATTTTGCCTCAAGTAGCAAGTGGCCAAGTAAAAGTAGTGAGTAATGCGGGTGGTATGAATCCAAAAGCTTGTGCACAAGCCCTACATGAATTGGCCTCTAGTCTTGGTTATCAATTGCAGATTCAAGTCGTGTTAGGTGATGATTTATTAAGCCAAGTCCCAGAGATGGTGACCCAAAACGTACAAGAGTTGCAAAGCGGACAGGCATTGCCTGCCAAATTATTAAGTGCAAACGCTTATTTAGGTGCTTTACCTATAGCTAAAGCCCTTGATAGTGGTGCGCAAGTAGTCATTACAGGTAGATGTGTGGACAGCGCCGTTACCTTAGGGGTGCTAATTCATGAGTTCCAATGGCAAGCCCATGACTATGATTTATTGGCTCAAGGTAGTTTGGCTGGGCATTTAATTGAATGCGGTGCGCAGGCTACAGGTGGATTGTTCACTGATTGGGAAACCGTGCCTGATTGGGCCAATATTGCCTATCCTATTATTGAATGCGATGCAGATGGCAGTTTTATGGTTAGTAAGCCGCAAAACACAGGTGGATTGGTGAGTGTTGCCACACTTTCAGAGCAATTGGTATATGAAATTGGCGACCCTGCTCACTATTTGTTGCCCGATGTAATTGCCGATTTCACACAGGTTCGAATGCTGCAAGCTGGCCCTCATCGAGTCAGAGTGCAAGGAGCAAGCGGCCGAGCACCCACCGACTTTTATAAAGTGAGTGCCACTTATTTAGACGGCTATAAATGCAGTGGACAACTGACTATTGTGGGCATGAATGCTTATGAAAAGGCCAAACGAACAGGTCAGGCTATTTTAGAGCGAACCCGTAATATGTTGACTCAAAATAATTGGCCTGACTATAGCGCCACTCATTTAGAAGTATTAGGTGCGGAGTCAGCCTATGGCAATCTAGCTCATCCAGCAGTTTTTGCCAGTCGCGAACTGGTTTTACGATTAACCGTCACTCATATTAAAAAAGAAGCCCTAGACTTGTTTGCCAAAGAAATTGCTCCGGCAGGTACTAGCTTTGCTCCGGGTACTACAGGTGCTGGAGGTGGGCGACCAGCAGTATCGCCTCGGATTAAGCAATTCGCTTTTTTATGGCCCAAAAATAAAGTAGCGGTGAGCTTATGGGATATCAACACCGATTGTGCTACTTCTGTGATGGCATATGCAGAAGCACAAAAACCAATACTGGAAAAGCCTAGTTTTGGCTTAGCAATACAATCAGAAATACCTGTTGGAGATCGGTTTATAGAGGGGCCTCTTATTCAGTGGGCCTATGCAAGAAGTGGTGACAAGGGCAATATTTCTAATATTGGTGTGATAGCCCGCAAAGCTGAATATTTGCCCTATATAAAAAGTGCTCTAAGCACTGAGGCCGTCAAAAACTATTTGTCCTTTAGTGTGAAGGGCAATGTAACTCGTTATGATTTGCCCGGTATAGATGCAATTAATTTTGTTTGCGAGCAAGCTCTTGATGGCGGAGGGATGGCCTCTTTAAGAAACGATGCTTTGGGCAAAGGCATGGCACAAATATTATTGTCAATGCCTATTAGAATGCCCAAAGGAATAGGTTAATGTTTTTAAAAATGATGTTTAGTGATTGTTATTTAAGCTTCTAAATGAGTGCCAACTACATATTGCCATTGGCCATTGATCTTTTCGAATTGACTTTTTTCTTGTAGCCTTTCGGTACGACCATTGAGTTTGTAATAGGCAACAAATTCGACCATGGCTTTTAAAACACTGCTATTGTGTTGAATAATTTTAAGGCCTGTCCAAACGGTGTCATCAAGCATTAAGTCTTGTGGCCTAGTGCTGGCGTGCCAAGTGTTTTCAAGATAATGTTTCATGAGCGGGCGTTGCTCAAGAATTTGACTTCCAATAGCAAAAGCGCTGTAGCGTGATCGCATTAAATTTAAGGCATGAGCAGGAAAATGATTGACGCCAAGTCCATCATGCCAAATTTGGCAACATTTTGAATAAGGCTTTTGATCGTCTTTGGATTCACGGATGCGGCAAGGACAAACAGAGTGATATAAATCAGTTGGCAAATTCAATTTCATAGCGGTGTGTAAGAGGCAGTTTCATATAACTCAAGCGGTAAACCATCAGGGTCGGCAAAAAACATAAATCGACTGCCTGTGTATTCATCTAGCCGTATTTCTTGTACGGCAACACCGTTGTGCATCAAGTGTGTTCTTGATTGCTCTAAATTGGCTACCTTAAAGGCCAAATGCCTAAGGCCACAAGCCTCAGGGTAGGAAGGGCGTGAAGGTGAATCGGGAAATGAAAAAAGCTCAATTTGGCTACCATCAGGCATGGCCAAATCGAGCTTGAAAGATTGCCTTGCCTCGCGGTAATTTTCAGCGATTACTTTTAAACCCAATATTTGGGTGTAAAAGTGTTTAGAGTTGGCATAGTTGCTAACAATAATGGCGGCGTGATGAATACCTAAAAGCGTCATGCTTAAAAAATTTATTTTGAGAAAGTCAGAGTTTAACTCAAAATAACTGAGCTAAGACGGCGCCTGTAGGTCGCAACAATTGGGTCTTGAGGTGGAATTTTCCCTATTTCAACTTCTACTTTTGGAGGCTCAATAATTTCTAAAATAGACACATACCATTTACGAGCTAAGCCATCATTCCATTCTTTATTGCGCATTAATATTTCAAGTAATTCGTCCATAGCCGGAACAAATTGTTGATGCGCTACTAATAATTGCGCTCTTTTAAAGCGAGCATCAAAATCACGTTTATTGGCATTAATTAAGTTTTCCAGAGCCGTAAACTCTTGTTGTTGTTCAGGAATAGCGAGGGCTATATCAATGGCATCTAACCATCTGCCAATCGCTTCTAGTGGTGCAGATAGCCCTACCATTTTGGCAACGGGTTCAAAATAATTCTTAGCCCCAGCAAACTCACCCATTTGTAATGCTGTTTTAAGATAAGCAAAACGGGCTTTTTCATCAGATGGGTCAGTCGTAACTGCGAGCCGCATTTTTTCGAGTATTTCGGCTTCGCTTAATACTTCTTCCGCGGGTTCTAGGTCTTCTTCTACAATGGCTTCATCGCTTGAGGCTGGTAAATGTTTGTCTAAAAATGCCTTTAATTGACTTTCTGGCAAAGCACCTTGAAAACCGTCTACAGGTTTACCGTTTATCATTAATACACAGGTCGGAATCGAACGTATCCCAAAAGCTTGAGATAATTCTTGCTCTTCATCTGAATTAATTTTCGCTAACAGAAAACGACCTTGGTAGTCGGCTTCCAATTTCTCTAAAATAGGACCAATGGTTTTACAGGGACCACACCATGGGGCCCAAAAATCCACTAAAACTGGGGTGTTCATAGAAGCAGCGACGACTTCTTGATCAAAATTTTCAATAGTTATGTTTTTCATATGTGAAATAATCGGGGTCAAACCTTAAAATTCAAGTGTCTTATGATAACAAGGTCTAAGAAAGC
>CAZKWC010000030.1:28147-33682 GCA_964556425.1 uncultured Limnohabitans sp.
CTGTTATTTTATTATTTTTAAACTTTTACAGTCCTACTATTGGCTGTTTTTTTATTTATGACCACAAATCAATCTATGCAAAACGGCTCAAATTTGCGCCAACACTATGCCAGCGAATTAGCAGGCCAACAAGTCGCTATTGTCATGGGATCGAATAGTGATTGGGAAACCATGCAAGGCGCAGCAGAAATTTTGCAACAATTTGGCATTATTCATAGTGCGAGGGTGGTTTCGGCACATCGTATGCCAGATGATTTATTTGCCTTTGCACAAGCTGCGCAAGATGCGGGCCTTAGCGCCATTATTGCCGGAGCCGGCGGCGCTGCCCATTTACCTGGAATGTTGGCGGCTAAAACCATTGTACCAGTATTGGGTGTGCCAGTGGCATCTAGGCATTTACAAGGCGTCGATTCCTTACATAGTATTGTGCAAATGCCTAAAGGCATACCCGTTGCCACCTTTGCAATTGGTACAGCAGGGGCAGCCAATGCCGCCTTATTTGCCGTGGCCATGTTGGCAACCCAAGACAAAAAATTAGCTCAGCAACTCAATGAGTTTAGAGATCGTCAAACCGAAGTGGCAAGAGCGATGACTTTGCCCAAAACAGGAACTACATTATGAGCGTAAGCACCAAAGCTTTATTACCAGGCCAAAACGACAACGGACAACAAACCACCTTGGGTGTGATGGGCGGTGGACAGTTAGGACGTATGTTTGTGCACTCTGCACAGCAAATGGGCTACTTTACAGCGGTATTAGATCCAGATGTGAGTAGTCCTGCAGGTTGGGTTAGTCACTATCATATTGAAACCGATTATCTAGATCAAGATGGTTTGGCACAACTCATGCAGCGTTCGGTCGCAATTACCACCGAGTTTGAAAACGTTCCTGCACCAGCACTCTACACTTTGGGTGGGCATAGGACAGTGGCCCCTTCTGCAAAATCAGTGGCTATTGCTCAGCACCGAGTCAAAGAAAAAACACATTTCAACAATTGTGGTGTGGCCTGCGCACCCTTTCAAGCAATTGAGTCGCAAGAGCAATTAAGCCTTGCGATGAGTCATGCCGATTTGTTTCCTGCTATTTTAAAAACTTCAAGTATGGGGTATGACGGTAAGGGGCAAGTGAGCGTGGCAAGTCCAGATGATTTACCTACTGCATGGAATAGTTTAAAAAATGCCGATGCCATTCTTGAAAAAAAATTAGATTTGGCATTTGAATGTTCGGTGATTGTGGTGAGAGGCTTTGATGGGCAAATGGTGCATTTTCCGGTGCAAAAAAATCTGCATCGCAACGGAATATTAGCGGTTACAGAAGTGTATGAAAACGCTATTCATCCTGAAATAGCAGAAAAAGCAGTGCAGTCCGCTAGGGCCATCGCGCAAGGCCTCGATTATGTAGGGGTTTTATGTTTAGAGTTTTTTGTTTTAGCCAATGGTGAGTTGGTCGTCAATGAGATGGCTCCAAGACCCCATAACAGTGGTCATTACACCATGAATGCTTGTGACGTGTCGCAATTTGATTTGCAAGTCAGAAGTTTGGCGCGCTTACCTTTGGTTCAGCCAAGGCAACATAGCCCCGCCATTATGCTTAATATTTTGGGAGACTTGTGGTTTAAAAACTCAGCTGAAATAGCCAAAACTCCTGCTTGGGCTGAAGTATTAGCTTTGCCAGGTTGTCATTTGCATTTATATGGCAAGTTAGAGGCGAGAAAAGCAAGAAAGATGGGCCACTTAAATATTACCGCAGCCACCACAGACCAAGTCAAGCAAGTCGCACTTCAAGCTTGCGAAATTTTGGGAATTGAGGCTTTTTAATACCCACCATGATGTCAATCAATCGCAATTTAGAACTCGCAATAGAAAAGGCTGCCCAAATTTTAGCCACAGGAGAGTTGGTGGCTATACCGACTGAAACGGTCTATGGTTTGGCAGCCGATGCACAACAAGATGCTGCAGTTGCGAAGATATTTGTCGCAAAAGGAAGGCCAGCCAATCATCCTTTAATTGTTCATGTCCTTGAGGCTTCTGATGCTGATTATTTTGCCTCGGAAATTCCTGATTTTGCTCAAAAATTAATGCAAGCCTTTTGGCCTGGGCCACTCACTGTGATTGTTCCCAGAAAAAATAATAGGGCAACAGCGGCCGCAGGAGGGCATGATTCTGTTGGGCTTAGAAGCCCGTCACATCCTGTCGCTAGGGCCTTGTTAAAGCAGTGTGCAGTGTTGGGTGTAAAGGGATTGGCTGCACCAAGCGCCAATTTATTTGGCAAGGTGAGCCCTACCCATGCCCAACATGTGAGGGCAGATTTCCCAGCCAGTTTATATGTGCTTGATGGCGGTGAGTGTAGTGTGGGTATAGAGTCCACTATTGTGGACTGCACCCGTCAAGCACCGGTTTTATTGCGTCCTGGCATGATCAGTTCAGACCAAATTGAACAAATAACCGGCTTACGTTTAATACTCAATGCAGACCTTAAAGTGCAAGGAAAAGAGGCTCCAAAAGCATCTGGGACCCTTGAGTCCCATTACGCACCTAAAGCTAAGTTAAGATTGTTTTCAAAAAAACAATTGGCAGATGAAATCGTTAAATACGCTGATCAAAAATTGTTAAATTTAATCGGGATTTATTCAACTTTGCCAAATAGCAAAATAGAGAGTATTATTTACCGCTTAATGCCTGATGATGCGGCTCAATGCGCCCATGATTTATTTTCTATATTAAGAGATTTTGATCAATACGCTGTAGAGGAAATTTGGGTTGAAAATGTTCCTGATTTATCAGAATGGGCCGGAGTAAAAGACAGATTAAAAAGGGCCGCAGCATCAGCATAAGACAAATAAAATGCAATGCTAAGGGTGAGATAATGCGACAAAATAAGACGGTAGCAGTATTTGGGGCTATACTGTTACTTCAGATGTTTCAAGGAGTAATAGCTCAAACTAAGCCAGAAAAAAATTCTATTAGTTTTCCTGATCAAAAGTTAATTCGATTAGCTACAGTTGAGTGGCCTCCCTACAATGGTTTGTTTTTACCCCATGAAGGACTTATTACCAAAACTGCTAGCGTAGCTGCAAAAGCAGCCGGTTACCGTTTATTGACCTCTTACGATGAATGGTCTAAAAGTTTAGCTAAAGGTCGTACAGATCCTGGTTTTGAGGGTGTATTTTCTTTGTACCATACACCTGCGCGAGAAAAAACCTGTTATTTATCTGATCCTGTCGGTGTTAGTGTCATAGTTGTTGCAAGTTTAAAATCAAGCCCTATACGTTGGAAACTTATTTCAGATTTAACTAAATATAAATTAGGTGTGGTTTCGGGTTACTCCAATGGGGATTTTTTCGATAAAGAGGTAGCAGAAAATAGACAAAAGGTAGAGGAATCAATAAGCGATGCTGTTAATATTGAGAAATTAATGACAGGAAAAGTAAAAGGTATAGTCATAGACAAAAATGTACTCCAGTATATGCTTTCAATAAGAACGGCCAATAAGCCTGTAGTTTTTGATTCCAACTCACTTTCTGAAAACAATATTCATATTTGTTTTAAACGAACTCCGCAAGGAATGGTGATTCGAGATGATTTTAATAAAGGACTTAAAACCCTAGACTTAGAAAAAGTAGAAGCTGACTACATCAAACTGTTTAAATATGATTGATGAATAATATGAAAAAATTGCTTACTGGATTCTCTTTATTAACATTGTTTTGGGTTCATGGAAATTTGCTAGCGCAAACTACAGGCTCTGAAACCAATGTTTATACCAATGAAAAAATCATTCGACTCGCTACACTAGAATGGCCACCCTATAACGGTTTGTTATTACCACAAGAAGGTATTGCGACACGAGTTGCGACTTTAGCAGCTAGGGCTTCTGGATATCGTTTATTAACATCTTACGATGAGTGGACTAAAACAGTAGAAAAGGGTATGAATAGCCCAGGTTTTGATGGCTTTTTTCCAGAATATTTCACTAAAGAAAGAGAGCAGTCTTGTCATTTGTCTCAATCAATTGGCACTAGTTTATTAGGTGTTGCCACCTTAAAAAGAAATACTTTTAATTGGAATGATTTATCTGACCTTAGCGTTTATACCTTAGGTGTGGTTGACGGTTACTCCAATGGTGAAGCTTTTGATAATTTGGTAAGAGAAAAAAAGCAGTTAGTCGAATTGTCACCTAGCGATGCAGCCAACACTCAAAAATTATTACAAGGTAAAGTCAAGGGCATTGTAATTGACCGAAATGTGCTGCGCTACACCTTGTCGCGCTTAAAAACTAAAGAGGTAGTTGTTTTTAATCCCAAACCAATTGCTGAACTCACCTTGCATGTCTGTTTTCAAAAGTCTGCAAAAGGCAAAAAATTAAAAGAAGAATTTGACAGTGGGCTTAAGCAAATCAATTTGAAAAGAGCCGAAGCCGAATACCTGAATTTATTCAGATATGATTAATTTTAAATCCTCATACCGTATTGCTTGTAGTACGATTATTAGGACATAAAAAAAGCATCTGAACTCAGATGCTTTTTTTTGAACTTAATAAAGATTAACTGATAGTAAGCTTGGGAATGGCAGTGACGTATTGCCATTTAGCATTAGGATGATTATTGGACAATTGTTGTTTGACTTCTTGTTCAATATTCCAAGGCAAAATTAAAACATAGTCGGGTTGGCTTGCGACTAGTTGCTCTTCATTCACAATTGGAATGCGTGAGCCAGGCATAAATTTACCTTGTTTACCGGGGCTACGGTCGACCACTAACTGTACTAAGTCGGGGCGAACACCAGCAAAGTTAAGCAAGGTATTGCCTTTGGCTGCAGCACCATAAGCTGCTACTACTTTGCCTGCCTCTTGCGCGTCTAATAAAAAGCGCACTAGGTCACGTTTAATACGCAATGCGTCGGCTTGTGTTTGACTATAGTAAGCACTAGTTTTAATACCTGCTTCAAGCTCACGCTTTAACAATTGTCCTACTGAGTCATGAATAAGGTGGGCGTTTGAGCTGAGCTTTTTAGCAAATACCCGTAAGCTACCACCATGAGTAGGTAACTCTTGTACATCAAAAACTTCAAGGCCATTGGCCTTAAAAATTTGATCGACTGCCGTGAGTGATAAATAAGAGTAGTGTTCGTGATAGACCGTATCAAACTGGGCAAACTGCACCAAGTTCATTAAGTGCGGAAACTCAAAAGTGGCAACACCGTCGGCTTTTAGCAAGGCGGCAAAACCACCTACAAAATCATTAATATCGGGTACATGGGCCAAGACATTGTTGGCTGCCATTAAATCAGCCGATTTACCTTGATTGGCTAATTGCTTGGCAATTTCTACGCCAAAAAATTCTTCTACAATTTCAATGCCTTTGGCTCTAGCTGCCTCGGCTGTACTATGAGTGGGCTCTACTCCATAACAAGGCACACTCGCTTGTTTAAAGTATTGTAATAAGTAGCCATCATTGGCGGCCACTTCAACTACACAGCTTTGTTCAGTGAGTTGAAACCTGGCACGCATATCAGCGGCGTAACGTTCGCAGTGTTG
>CAZKWC010000031.1:0-21080 GCA_964556425.1 uncultured Limnohabitans sp.
GAGGTGCCTTCATAAATTTGACAGACTCGTACATCACGGTAAATTCGCTCTAGGGGAAAGTCACTCACATAACCGTATCCACCTAAAGTTTGAATGGCGGCACTACACACTTTTTCAGCCATTTCGCTGGCAAATAGTTTAGCCATGGCGGCCTCTTTAAGGCAAGGTAAACCAGCATCTCTTAGAGCTGCGGCATGCCAAATTAATTGCCTGGCGGCTTCGATTTGAGTGGCACATTCGGCTAATCTAAAACCAACGGCTTGATGCTCGATAATATTTTTGCCAAAACTATTGCGCTCTTTGGCATATTGCACTGCATACTCAAATGCACTTCTTGCCATGCCCACACTTTGTGCGGCAATACCAATACGGCCACCCTCAAGGCCGCCTAATGCAATCTTATAACCTTCGCCCTCTTGGCCGATTAAGTTTTCGTGTGGGATAAGGCAATTATCAAAATTGATTTGTGCGGTATCGCTAGAGTGTTGACCTAATTTATCTTCTAACCTCGCTACGTTATAACCAGGCGTTTTAGTAGGCACAATAAAAGCACTCATGCCTTTTTTACCAGCGGCTTTATCGGTGACTGCAATCACAATCATCACATCACCATTTTTACCACTGGTAATAAATTGTTTAACACCATTGAGTAAATAACCGTCGGCAGTTTTAATCGCTGTAGTTTTTAAACCAGAGGCGTCCGATCCAACATGGGGTTCAGTTAAACAAAAACCACCCAACATCTCACCTTGGGCTAACGGTGTTAACCATTTTTCTTGTTGCTGCTTATTACCATATTTGAGCAAAATGGCATTGACTGGGCAGTTGGTGACGCTAATCACCGTACTGGTGCCGCCATCGCCAGCGGCAATTTCTTCTAGTACTACGGCCAAGGTTAAATAGTCTAAATTGGCTCCGCCCAATTCTTCGGGTACACATATACCGTAAGCCCCTAAAGCAGCTAAGCCCTTGTGCACTTGTTTTGGAAACTCATGGCTTTTATCCCACTGTGCTGCCATTGGCCATAATTGCTCTTGAGAAAACGCTCTAACGGCGTCTCTTACCATTTCTTGATCGGAATTGAGTAACATTGAATTAAACCTTTAAAACCTTGGCGTGTATGAATTAAATAATTTCAATGGCAACGGCTGTGGCCTCGCCACCACCAATACACAAAGTAGCAACACCACGTTTTAAGCCACGGGCTTTTAAAGCATGAATTAAAGTGACCATAATACGAGCACCACTTGCACCAATCGGGTGACCCAAAGCACAAGCACCACCATTGACGTTTAATTTTGCATGTTCAACGCCTAACTCTTTCATTAAAGCCATTGGCACAACAGCAAATGCCTCATTCACTTCCCATAGGTCTACATCGGCTACGCTCCAGCCTAATTTAGCTAATAATTTTTGTGTGGCACCAACGGGTGCAGTAGCAAATTTATTAGGCTCTTGGGCATGAGTGGTGTGACCCACAATTTTGGCAATTGGGGTGCTGCCTAATTGTTTAGCAGTGCTTTCACGCATCATCACTAAAGCCGCAGCGCCATCGTTAATGCTAGAGCTAGAAGCGGCAGTAATTGTGCCGTCCTTTTTAAAGGCTGCACGCAATGTAGGAATTTTGTCTAATTTGATTTTGCCAGGGCCTTCATCAACTGAAACCACTACTTCACCAGCACGAGTTTTAACCGTTACAGGAGCAATTTCAGCAACAAATGCGCCTGAAGTAATAGCGTTTTGCGCACGTTGTACACTGGCCATTGCAAAGGCATCTTGCTCTTCACGGGTAAAGCTGTATTGGGCAGCACACTCTTCGCCAAAGGTGCCCATAGAGCGACCTGGCTCATAGGCATCTTCAAGGCCATCAAGCATCATGTGATCCATGACACGATCATGTCCAATTCGAATTCCAGCACGGCCTTTTGGCAATAAATGTGGTGCGTTGGTCATGCTTTCCATACCACCTGCTACCATTACTTCTTGGCTACCGGCTAACAACATATCATGGGCAAACATGGCTGCTCTCATACCAGAGCCACACATTTTAGAAAGGGTCACTGCGCCAGCAGTTTTAGGTAAACCACCTTTAAAAGCGGCTTGCCTAGCCGGTGCTTGACCTTGACCAGCCATTAAACAATTACCAAATAAAACTTCACCTACTAAATCAGGGCTAACGCCACTACGTTTCATGGCTTCAGCGATTGCTACACCACCTAAATCATGGGCTGCTAAAGAAGCAAAATCACCCATAAAACCACCCATTGGAGTGCGAGCGGCGCCTACTATCACTACTGGGTCTTGTTGTGCAGTTGTCATAAATCTATCCTTGAAAAAATTAACTTAATTGGGTTTCTTGTAAACTTGGTGGGAAGCGTTTGTCTTGGTCGTAAGGGAAGACATCAAAAACATGACCTTGTTTAATACGGGTCTGATGTCCCTTCCAAAATTCTGCCTCTAATAAATTACCATGATGCTTCATAAACACTTCACGCACTGCGTTATTGCCTAATAAGAAGGGACCAAAGGTTTCTGGGAACACATCTTTAGGGCCAACCTTATACCAAATCTCTCCACTCATTTCTTCTTCTTCATTGCGCGGTAGAGGTACGGTTCTAAAATTGCAATCGGTGATGTATTCAATTTCATCGTAATCATAAAACACCACTTTACCGTGGCGCATTACACCAAAGTTTTTCCACAGCATATCGCCAGGGAAAATATTGGCGGCCACCAAGTCTTTAATCGCATTGCCATACTCAATAACAGCCGACTCCACTTGCTCTTTGGCACCTGGGTTTTCTAGTCCCGCATCGAAGGCTTCTTGCAAATAAATATTTAGCGGAATCATGCGACGCTCTATATAAATATGCTTAATAATGACCTCTAACTTGCCATCACCATCGCGGTCGCTAATTTCAAGTTGGCTTGGGGCAAACTTTTGAATTTCAGCAATGAGTTCATCTTCAAAACGATCACGTGGAAAAGCTACTTCACTGTACTCTAGGGTATCGGCCATGCGACCGACTCTGTCGTGCTGTTTTACTAACAAATATTTGCTTTTAATTAGTTCACGAGTTGTGTCTTTTTGCGGTGGGTAATAGTCTTTAATAATTTTAAAAACATAGGGAAATGATGGTAAGTCAAATACCAACATCACCATACCTTTAATACCTGGGGCAATTCGAAATTTGTCAGTGCTGTGACGTTGGTGGGCTAAATAGTCGCGGTAAAAAAGTGTTTTACCTTGTTTGGCCAAACCTAATGCATTGTAAATTTCATTACGAGGTTTACGCGGCATTAGGCTGCGCAAAAACTGCACATAAGCACTCGGAATTTCCATGTCCACTAAAAAGTAGGCCCGTGCAAAGCTAAATAAAGTAGTAAGGTGATCTTCACCAAACAAAATAGTATCTATAACCAATAGGCCATTTTTATTGTGCAAAATTGGAATGGCAAATGGGATTTCAATATAGCCATTAATAATTTTACCCACCGCATAAGCGCCCTTATTGCGATAAAACAAACTAGATAAAACTTGAATCTGAAAATTAGCTCTGAGTTTGTTATCACTAATTTGTGCAATGGTAGCAGTATGTACGTAGCCTATATCACGCTTTAAATCTTCAAATGAGCGCTGCAAATCAAAATCAGTAATCAACTGCTCAAGGTTGCTCGCAAAGTTTTCAAAATTGGGGTAGTACGAGCGGTAGGTAGGTTCTTTTTCTGTGTCGTCGTTTTCAATATACTCTGTACTCACAGCAGGACGCACAAAAATAAAATCATTCTGAAAATAGCTTCTATGCAATATTTTAGTGGTGACCGAATTAAAAAAGGTTTCCGCTAATTCTGGCTGATGATGATCGACTAATAAACCAATATAAAGCAACTTCACCTGTTGCCAAATTTCCATGGCTTGCTCACCGGCTTTAAACTCTTTTGCGAGGCGCTGGGTACATTCAATGACACGTAAATCATAAAACTCTATACGTTCACGTTGTGCTCTTTGTTGGCCATGCCAATCGGCATTTTCAAAGCGTTGTTTAGCCGTTGCTGACTCTTGTCTAAATAAAGAATAATGTCGATTAAAACCATCCATTAAGGCAGTTGCGATATCAACTGCAATGGGAGAGTCTAGGCGTTGAGGGTACATATTTTGTCTCGAATAAGTGAATGTTTATACTGCTCAATCTTGAGGCCTAGCCCTTACGACACGCTAACTAAAACTATTTAAATGATGAACGGTTTATACAGATCGCTTAAGCACATTGGCTATAGCATTCTTATAGCCCTTTTCAAGTGCTCCCAAAGAGTTAGCACTCATGTTAAGGTCTTTAATTAAACCATCATCTAGGCCATACACCCAACCATGAATAGTGACTTTTTGTCCTCTATGCCAAGCATCTATCATGACGGTACTTTGGCAAACATTGGTCACTTGTTCAATCACATTCAATTCGACTAAAGCATCTGGCTTTTGTGCTTCTGCAATTTGATCTAACAAACCTTTATGACGATCACGTACATCTTGCACATGACGCAACCAGTTATCGGCCAACCCTACTCTTACTCCATTAAGTGCGGCGGTAACGCCCGAACAACCATAATGGCCCACCACCATAATGTGCTCTACCTTTAGCATTTCAACGGCAAACTGCACTGTCGATAAAGCGTTAAGGTCGGAGTGCACTACTACGTTGGCCACATTACGATGAACAAACACTTCACCTGGCTCAAGGCCGGTAATTTGGTTGGCAGGTACACGGCTATCAGAGCAACCAATCCACATATATTTTGGTTTTTGCTGGGCTTTTAAATTGGTAAAAAAACCTGGACGCTCTTTTTCCATGAGAGCGGCCCACTCACGATTGTGTGCAAATAATTCAGCGATATCGGTCATAATGTTCTCTTCAATCAAAGGTAACTTGGATAATAACTCAGTCCTAATTGAGCATATCAATTTAATATTTCAAACGAGTTACCAGTGTTGCGTTAAAAGTGCTTATTACATGGTTTCGGAAAACAGTTCGCGACCAATCAACATACGACGAATTTCACTGGTACCAGCACCAATTTCATAGAGTTTTGCATCACGCCATAAACGGCCTAATGGGTATTCGTTGATATAGCCATTGCCACCAAAAATTTGTACGCCTTCACCTGCCATCCAAGTGGCTTTTTCGGCGCACCATAAAATCACGCTGGCACAATCTTTACGCACTTGCCTGACATGCTCAACGCCTAATAAATCAAGATTTTTAGCTACTGTGTAGGCAAATGAACGACCCGCTTGCAATACGGTGTACATATCAGCCACTTTGCCTTGAATGAGTTGGAACTCACCAATGCTTTGGCCAAATTGTTTACGGTCATGTATATAAGGTATGACGTTGTCCATGACCGATTGCATAATGCCTAAAGGGCCACCGGTTAAAACAGCGCGTTCGTAATCAAGGCCACTCATTAACACCTTGGCGCCATTGTTGATTCCGCCTAAAACATTTTCGGCTGGTACTTCTACATTATTAAAAACCAACTCGCCAGTGTGACTACCACGCATGCCGAGTTTGTCTAATTTTTGTGCAATCGAAAAACCCTTCATGCCTTTTTCTATTAAAAATGCAGTCACGCCCCTAGCGCCTAATTCGGGTTCTGATTTGGCATATACCACTAATGTGTCGGCATCTGGGCCGTTGGTAATCCACATTTTGCTACCGTTTAAAACATAGTAGCCGCCTTTATCTTCGGCACGCAATTTCATGCTGAGTACGTCGCTTCCTGCGCCTGGCTCACTCATGGCTAAAGCGCCTACATGCTCACCACTAATAAGTTTAGGCAGGTATTTAGCTCTTTGCGCCTCGTTGCCATTACGTTTAATTTGGTTCACACATAAATTGCTGTGTGCACCGTAGCTAAGGCCTACCGAGGCACTGGCACGGCTAATTTCTTCCATGGCTACCATATGGGCTAAATACCCCATATTCGCACCGCCATATTCTTCGCCCACCGTAATGCCTAATACGCCCAAGTCGCCCATCTTGCGCCATAAGTCCATTGGGAACTGATCATTACGATCAATCTCGGCGGCTCTTGGAGCAATTTCGGCTTGTGCAAATTCATAAACAGCATCTCTTAATGCATCAATATCTTCGCCTAATTGAAAATTAAGTCCTGGTAAATTCATGATGGAGTCTTTCCTTAAAATTTGAAATATTGGTTTGAATTTTGGCTAGGCAATCAACGGTGATTTAAACTATTTTTTTGACAACCGGCACTATGGTTTGCTGCATTAAAGCGCAATCTCTTTTAGTGCCATCGGATGCGATATGTTCGATTTCAGCGGTAGTCACCATTAGGCGCTTACCCGCCTTAATGACTTTGCCTGTGGCCAATAAATGACCACCAGTACAAGCGGCTAAAAAATTGATTTTGTATTCTGAGGTGGTGACTTCATCACCCTCAGGGGCCATGGTTAAAGCCGCATAACCTCCTGCTATATCGGCTAGTGCGCCCATAGCACCACCATGAAAAGTGTTTTGTTGCTGCGCTACTTTATCGCTATAAGGCATAGACAAAACCACCTTGCCCTCGGCTACTTCTAATAACTGCACACCCAAATGCTGCATCATGCCTTGTTTTAAAAGACTGCTTTCTACGCGTTGCCACAAGGCTGATGTTTGATTTTGCATAAAAAATGAACAACAAGTGAAATGGAATTGAGATGTTCGCTATTTTGATTGACGTTTACGTAAACGTCAATTGTTTTTTGCATTTCTCGTTTATTTTTTCTTTGTAAAGCAAATGCCTATTGTTTGGGCAGTCTAATGCAAGGCCCATTAATCAAGCATCTTCACTACTTAATAAGTGCTTACACACAGATTTATACACAGAAACAATGAGTTACTTTTAATAAATTGTTGACAACTTCAAAAACCTAAAATTTAACCCTATAAAAGCTCATTTTTTTATATTTAAAATACAAAATTGGCTATTTTGAACTACTTGTATGCTGATTATCTTGAATGCCCATTTATTAGGCATCCCAATGCAAGCCCCTAAATGTAAGGCTTTGCAAGCGTTATTAACTGATTCTCCCCATAGTTATTCACAAAAAAGTAGAGTAAGTAAAAACCCTAGATATTGAAATAATCTGTTTTGAAATGCAGGCTTTATCCAAAAATAAAAGCCAAAAAAAAGGGTAATGACACTACTGTCATTACCCTTTTTAAAAGTATAAAAAATTAGTTTTAATTCCAACCCATTTGTTTAAAGCGGCGCAATTTTTGCTCTACCTTATCAAGCTCACGCATAATGTTGTTGAACTCATCTTGCGTCCAAGTGCCATCTTGTGTGTAAGAGCGTTCTAATTGCCTAATGGCTTTTTGATCAACCATTAAAGCTAAAAACTCTTCTCGGTTAATTTTGTTTTCACGAACACCTTCATAAACTTGGTCGATTTGGGTGTCTTGCCTGTTATTCACTAACTGAGCCACTAATTGGTTATTCTCGGCCAAACGACGGTTATAAGCCTCTCGCTCTTGCCATTGACGCTCACGCTCTTGCCAGTCATAGGGTGCAGGCCTTGATCTGTCATTACAATTAATATTGTTACCGCAAGGAGGAATAATGACATGCTCCCAACCGTCTCTAGAAACAGCAATAGACGGGGTGGCAACCTTGCTATTTTGAATCGGAGACGGGGCGGCTGTAGGTGCGTTTCTCATAAACGACCAATCAGGTTGTGCCAGATTATTTTGAGCATAACTAGCCTGAGTTAACAAGGCAAAAGATAAAGCCACTAAGGTTGAAATTTTCTTCATTTGTACATCTCCGGAAAAGATAGTGCTATTAAAACTAGTGCGAAACTCACCATTTTTTTGTTTTAAAAATGGTTTTGCAATAACTGATGTAGGCTCAATATATTCATTTTTTGAACTTAATATCGAATGCATATGAATGTAATTGCAATCAAACGTAAATAACAGCTAGAGCTAAAAAAAGCTGTAAAAGATGAATAAAATCACGGACTAATTTTTTATATCTTTGTTACTGGGCTTGGTTAATCACGAGTCACACGTATCAACTCTTCTCTGGAGGTAATTCCAGCTTGAACTAAACGTTCGCCGTCTTCACGCATTAAAGTCATGCCTTGAGTGATGGCAATTTCTTTGATCTCGGCCTCACTACTATGGCTATGAATGTGTTTGGTAATTTCTGGCGAATTAACCAATAACTCGTAAATTCCAGTGCGACCGTGATAACCCGTTTTACCGCATTCTGGGCAACCTGCACCATGACAGATTTTGCATAATTTACGCACCAAACGTTGAGCTAATACACCTAACAAACTAGAGCTGAGCAAAAATGGCTCTACCCCCATGTCAGTTAATCGTGTAACCGCACTAGAGGCATCATTGGTGTGCAAGGTAGCCAAAACCAAATGCCCAGTTAAAGAGGCTTGTACTGCAATTTGAGCGGTTTCAAAATCACGAATTTCACCAATCATAATGATGTCAGGATCTTGACGCAAAATCGCTCTTAAGGCCTTCGCAAAGGTCAAATCTATTTTGGCATTGACTTGGGTTTGCCCCACACCCGCTAACTCATATTCGATTGGATCTTCAACGGTTAAGATATTATGCTGACTACTATCTAGGTGGTTTAATGCAGCATATAAGGTAGTGGTTTTACCTGAACCGGTTGGGCCTGTGACTAAAATAATTCCGTGTGGCTGAGCAATCAAATGTTTCAACTTACTAAGCGTTTGCCCCTCCATACCCACCGATTGCAAAGTAATTTTATTTTCAGATTTATCAAGTAAACGTAGTACCGCTCGTTCACCATGTGCATTGGGTAAAGTAGATACCCGCACATCAACGGCACGGGTACCAATACGCAGACTAATACGGCCATCTTGTGGGAGCCGTTTTTCAGAGATATCGAGTTCGGCCATAATTTTAAGGCGGGAAATTAAGGCTCCGTGCAAGGCTCGATTAGGCTGCACTACTTCACGTAAGGCACCATCTACCCTAAAGCGTACACTAGAATGGCGCTCGTAGGGCTCAATATGAATATCACTGGCACCGTCTCGGGCGGCTTGAGTTAACAAGGCATTGAGCATTCGAATAATAGGAGCATCATCGGAGGCTTCTAATAAGTCCTCTACCGCTGGCAATTCTTGCATCATGCGGGTTAAATCAATATCGGATTGCACCTCGCTAACCACTGAGGCAGCGTTAGATTCACCACTAGCATAAGCCTCTGAAATACGCTGGATCAACTCCTCGCTATTGGCTAGCTGCATAGATGCTATTTGTGGATATTTACGCAGCACCTCACTAATAGCGCTAGGACTACTTTTTTCATGATGCCAAAAATAAAGTATATCTTCACGCTCTTCTAATAAAACCTGATGGGTTCTGGCAAATGCATAGGGCAATAAATATCGCATAATAATTTTTAATATTAGAGAAAGATGCTTAACAAGGTCAAGTCATTTACAAAAAAGCGTCCTGCAGTTCAAAACTAATTTAGTCTTTACCCGCTTTAACAGGTCCCAACACTTCTGGCTCTTTCACTACTATGCTAGGTAAAACAGGCACTGCTTGATTACCAAGAATAAAATTTTTGGCAGGTTGCGTTTCTTGCTGACTCGCGCGCATTAAATCGTAACGATCGAGTGAAAAATTCTGACTTGCTTGAGCATCACGCATCACGACTGGGCGTAAAAACACCATTAAATTGGTTTTTTTGCGCTGCCTGGCTTCACTTTTAAATAAGTTACCTAACACTGGAATATCACCTAAACCAGGCACTTTATCTTGATTAGAGGAAAACTCCTCTTGAATCAGTCCTCCTAAAACAATAATAGAACCGTCATCGACTAAAACATTGGATTCAATCGAACGCTTATTTGTGATAATGCCTGTGGAAGAAGCAGCAGAACCTGCCTGTACACTTGAGACCTCTTGGAAAATTTGTAATTTGATAGTGCCATTTTCTGATATTTGTGGCTTCACTTTTAAAGTGAGGCCCACATCTTTTCTCTCTATGGTCTGAAATGGATTGTTATTGCCAGAGCTTGAATTAGTGTACTGACCGGTCACAAACGGTACATTTTGACCAATCACAATTTTAGCTTCTTCGTTGTCAAGAGTGACTACATTAGGAGTGGACAACACATTACCATCACCTGTGGTTTCTAATAATCGGCCAAACAAACCCAATACATTATTACCATTTATTTTTGGCAAGATTCCTACGTTAAAACCTTTACCCGGAACCACTGTACTAGTGGTGGTACCAGCACCAAAGGTAGGAATACCTTGAGCCGTTAATTTTAAAATATTATTACCGTCAGCCCCAAAATTAGTTCCCAACAAACTCAATATGGAATCCCCTACTTTGCCTACACTGCCTTGCAATTGCAAACTCATCTCGGCTGCTTTATCGGAGTTTATTTCTGCAATAAGCGACTCCACATAGACCTGTGCACGCCTACCATCTAGTTGATCAATAACGGCTCTTAACTGACGCATTTGTGCTTCGGGTGCGTAAATCACTAATGAATTAGTCGCAGGGTCTGCTTGAATTTGTCCTCCAGTAGAAGGATTTCCCGAAGGCGTCACAGGAGAATTAGCACCAGATGGCGCACCAGTTGAAATACTCTGGCTAGTTCCACCTGTTGAGTTATTACCCGTAATTGATTGAGCACCACCTGATGAAGCTAAGATAGCACGCAATGTAATGGCTAATTTAGTAGCATCTGCATTGCGTAAATACACTACATGCACATTGCCACTGGCATTACCACTACTGGGTTGATCTAGCTTAGCAATAATGTCTTTGACTAATTTAATTCTGGCCTGATTAGCTCCACGCAAAATAATACTATTAGTTCTGGCATCGGAAATAATGGCTGTTTTATAACTTAAATCTGCACCGTTAGCCCCTGCAACAGCCGTTACATCAGTAAGCTTATTGACCAAAACTGCAATATCATTGGCTACGGCATGTTTAATAGGAACGATTTCAATATTGGTGGCATTGGGCACATCATTGGCTGCAATAATGGTGGCCATTCTTTTTAAATTTTCAGCATAGTCGGTAATAACTAGACTGGTTCCATTGGCTCCTATATTAATCACGTTATTAGGACTAATTAATGGTCTTAAAACAGGTAATACACTGTTAGGATTACTATATTGCAAATTAAAAATTTGCGTCACAATTTGATTGCCGCTTGATTTTTGTTCAGGCAATATAACCGTTCCACCTTGCACCTTGGCCTCAGCTTCTGGCACAATTTTAGTAATGCCATCAGACTCTACAATCGCAAAATTTTGCATTCGCAAAGCAGAGACAAATTGTTGAAACGCCACTGAGGGCGGGACTGGTCGCTCGGTCGATAAGGTAATTTGTCCCCTGACTCTTGGATCAATAACCAGGTTTTTACCCGTCACCACACTCATCGTTCTAGCCACTGCTTCAATTTCTGCCTCGACAAAACTTAAAGTCACAGCTGAACCTTTTTTGAGAGTAGAGGGATCAATTGTCTTTTTGTTTTTTTTGTTATCTTTTTGAACGGCTGGTTCAGTGGACGCTGTGGGATCGAGGGTAACTGGATTAGCCCACACATCCGCTTGATGTAAAACTAATAAAACAGCTAGCCCAATTGAAGATAAACGAATTTTCATGAGATTCAACCCAAGGTAATAATAGAACGAGAGCCTGAGCGACGACCAATAATGTTAAGAAGATTGCCAAGTGCCTGCTCGCGCTCAGGTGTTGCACTTGCTTCTCCGCTAAAACGTAAACGATTACCTGACCACTGGCCAGAACCGCTTAAAATTAAGCTACCCTCTGTCGTACTTAAATGAAGACTCGGTATTGAGCCGCCTTTTATAACGACAGCATAACTGCCTAATGGCTTTATAGTTGACAATTTAGATGAAGCCTGATTAATAAAAATATTGAATTGACCTTGCATTAAAACCTGTTGACCTAGCCATTGAAGTTCTAGTGCTTGCTGATTTAATGTAATTTCTGCTTGCAGACCTAAGGTATTCCACGGCGCACCTAAGGCTGACAAAATGGCGGCCGGAAGTCTTATTTGACCATCTTGTATTTTAATACTGCCTTTTTTCCAACCGAAATTAAAATCTACAGTAAGAGCTCCATCCATGCAACATTCTGCAAATAGAGTGGTTTGAACATGGGTTAAACTCGGCATGATTTGCCAATGAATATGTCCGGGTAACTGAGCGCTATCTCGACTGTTAGGGCCACCTGTTAACACTAACTCGGCAGTACCATTCCAAACAGTACCACTCGCATTGACTAAACGTACATGCTGTTGGGTATTTTGTTCTATGACGTAACTTAGCCAACTGGCAGGGGCGAATAGCATTAGGGCCATAACAACACCTAAAAAACCACCTATAAACGACCAGACCCCAAGCCGAGTGCTTGAATGTTGTATTTTGTGACCGGCCAAAGAAATAAGAGCTGAGTGTTGTGTTTTCATTGTTAAGCCAACTTTATTTTGAAGGCCTATTAGGAATTAAAAATACCACTGTTCCTTGCCATTGAGTCTCACTTGCTTTTATTTGAAGTTCTTGCGGTTTGCTGTGCAACTCTGTTCTAATTGCCTCTAACCATTGCAATAACTTTTGTCCTGATACTGGATCTAGTGTGACGGTAAGTTTACCAGCAGCACTAGTTATATTAGTTTGACCAGGTAGGGAGTTTTCAGAAAGCAATCGCAAAGACTGCTCAAAATTGCGAGGCAAATCTTTTGATTCAGCTCGAATAGTCTTGGCCTCTAAAGCCATTTTTTGCATGGCCTGTATTTCTTGATCTAAAAGTAATTGTTGTGAAGGTGCATTTTTTAAAGTATTGAGCGCTGGAGCTAATAGTACCCACCAAATAAAAGCTCCCAATACCAAATAAAACGCAATCAATACCATTAATCTTTCACGTGCGGAAAGCGATACAAAACTAGCACTGATTAGATTCAGTTTATTTTTTAATTTCCATCTCAAACCAGATGTTGATGGATTATTTGCTGTTGCGAATGGCGGAGTAGTCATGGTTGTTTCTCTGAATTAACATCAGTCTTTATTAATGGACTCGGCTTATTATTTGCATTGGTTGACCGATCATTTATTTTTTTATCACTGACCTTAAGCACAAATTGATTCGCTTGAGGCAACAACTCATAACCATATTGCTTAGCTTGCGCTTGCATAGTTTGAATCACAAAATCCTCATTGGGTAGGCCACTAATTAATAACTGCTTATCAAGATATTGGTAGGCAGTAAGCTGTATTTGCTCCGGTAAGATGAGCCCCATAATTGACAAGAGGGATTCAAAATCAGAGTTAGCCAATTGGGTGCTTTCTTGTCTTAATATATCAAGTTCCCTGTTCATTTGTAAACTCGGGTTAAGCACCACATTGACTTGTGGAAAGGTCTGTTGCAATATTTTTGTAGTTTCTTGTTTTTTAGCTTCTAACTGTTTATTCTCTTGCCAAGCTACAAAATTAAGTCCAATGAATTGACTCAATATTAATATGAATAAACCCCAACGAGCTAAGCGCCAATGATTATCTAATCGAAATGAGTCTAGGGCTTTTTTAATTTTTCTAATAACTGGACTACTGCCCCCTACCTTGATATCAAACTGAGCTAAATCCCATTCTGTATGCGTACAGTTTAAAATGGACTGTCCCAGAGATCGAATAGTAGGTTGTTTGTTTAATAAGGTCTCGACCGATGTCACCAAATGCGCTGGTGAATAAATCACATCTTCTGCAGATAAATCGGAACATAAATGATTGGCATAACGAAGTGGACTTAATAAAACACCATTTTTGTCCGCTCGTATAAACCAAGGATTATCTTCATTACCTTGCACTTCCAAGTGCAATTCTGGGCTAGGAAATACTTGAGGAATAATACGGGTGATCTTATGTCCTGCCAAATCAAATGCTTCTAATATAGTGTTCATCCAAGCTTTTTCATAAGCCGCTACCCAAGTAGCATTTTTTTCTTGAGCATGAGGAGCAATCGCAAGCGCTAGGCTACTTGGTTCATCTAACAAAACATCTTCTAATACCGCTTCTAGAGCTACTTTTAATTTAGCTGCAGGGGCTTTAGGCAAATGAATGGAATGAAAGGACAAACGCTGTACAGGAACAATTAACACTGTCTGGGCTAACTTATCAAGTAACACCAACGGTGCATGACCTTGACGCATGATAGATCTACCATCTGGACTTTGTACAAAAGCTAACTCCATTTCTGGATGAAACTCTTGCACTGGCAATAATATGTATTGTGTACTCATAAGGGTAGGCAATTCGATTCAATCATTTAAGGGGGGCAGCTAAATCGGCTGACAAAACACCACGATCACGCCAAATAGTTTGAGCATTTCGACCTTGACGTTTTATTAAAGACACTTCTTCTATGGTGGTTTCTTCAATTCGCATTCTACCAATTACCAAAAAATAACTACTGCCTACAGAATGCACATCGCCATTGAGTATATTATTGCCCAATTTAAGCACCTCAGTGGCTTGCTTTAAATCTTGAAAGGGTTGATTTTCACGAATTTTCACTGCTTGCCTAGCACTTGAAATATCAAGGCTTGGAATGGCTGCAGAAAGTACCTCAGCTGAAGCCGTGTTAAGGTTAACAGGAGTTTGATTGGGTAATAAAGTAATAAAAGGCTCTAATTTATTAAGTGTTTGAGAGCTTAGTCCTAACCAACTCAGCTGCCTTACCCTTTGAGGTCTTAAATTTATTTCATTAAAATCGTCTGCATCAGGTTTAGCGCTTGCACTTTTTAATAAGTTTTCGCATAAAACATCTAACTCTGATGGATTAATTTTTAACTCTATAAATAATCGTCTAAAAATAGCCTTGTCAGACTCAGAAATTTTAGCATTTCGCACCAAATTCGTAATATTTAAGCGACTTTGTGCATCAAGTACGTGACCCGATAAAAACGCATCTAATGCATCTTCTAATGAGACTGCCGTATTATTTTTATCAGCGGCTAAAAAAGTAGAGAGCCTTGACTCTTCTAAAACCAAGGCCCAAGGCTCGCCCAAATGATCAACTAAGCCTGTTCTCGCATCTTCTCGCAAAATCAGTTTTGACCAATCCAAAGCCCCTGTTAACATCCAAGCAACTTGCAAGCGTTGACGCTCGGCTTTTTCAACTTCTATGGCTCGCCATTGATACCATAAGGCTGCACTCGAAAAAGTAGCCACAATTGCGACCGTCAGCATAGCAATTAACAATGCGGCACCACCTTGATGTGATGTTAAAGATGGACTCTTAAGGGCTTTTTTCATTGCCGGGTACCCCCTGCAATTGGCTTAATCCAGTCTTTGGTAATCGCACCAGATAAAGCCTGCTGAGGACTGATATTGATTTGTAACCGAATCGCATCGGGAAGCACTATTGACTCTAATAAATCACTATCATCTAAATCTTCGGCATCCGAGCTAGAAAGTGCATTACTCCAAGTGTTACCTCTAAAATACAATAAATTCCAAGAGTCAATTGCAATAATTTTGGTCGCATCTTGTAAGTTGGCATTAGAAACCGAGTCTGACCAAATTTTAGCTAATTTATATTGATCCTTTAACTCACCTTGAGTATTAACTGCTTTTGATTGCCATCGCAGCCAATAATCTTTACCCTCTAAATTGGCTTTTGTCCAAGCCACTACCAGCACGTTCATTTGATCATTTTGATTCCCCTCTAATCGAGTAAGTCTAAGCAGCTTACCATCAAACTCAATGGTGTTGATATAGGGTGTTTGTATGATGGCATCAAGGTCAGAACTCCACTGTGCCAAAGCTGCGGTGACTGCCAAAACTTGGTTTTGATGTTCTTGATTGACTATTTTTGCAGTACTCATTGCATCAAGGCCGCGCCAGCTAATAAGCGCTAAGGTAGCTAATAAAGCCATAGCCACCAACATTTCAATAAGTGTAAAACCAGCTTGAGGCTTTCTTACTTTAACCATCTGAGTGATTAAATTGTCAGACAATGAGTGCGTATGAGGCCTCATTTTATAATTTACCTACAACGGTTGACAAAGATAAAATAGGACCTACCTTGTCAGATATCTGAACATCCATTCGCCTAAAATTTGGATTAGGTGTGGTTTGAATAGTCACTTTACCCAAGAACTCTACTTGGCCCTGAGGGCAGGTAAAGTCAGATTCACCAATATTTGGCATTTGTTTCTCAAGACGTACTTTAATCATTTCATTTTCTGCACATAGTTGAGCCAACAAAATATTTCCTAATCTCTCACTGTTATTGCTTAAGCTCATAGTTGCTTTTGCTCCAGCCATAAGAGCAATCGCAGTAATACTTAAGGCCACTAAAATTTCAATTAAAGTAAAGCCTTTTTGATTTTCAGAGAATAATAGGATTGGTTTCAAACGCTGTTTCATGGCTGAATTGAACTCACTTTGAAGGGATGTAAGCCATCGGTTGCGACTTCTATTTTTTGATCTTGTAACTGTAAAATAATTTTCTGTTTAGCAATAATTGGCTCTGGACCTAATACCAATACTTTTTGCTCTACTACTGAAATACCTTCATCAGTCCAATAACTTAAATTGTTAAGTTCGCTTTTTGAATTCTTGAGTAAGCCCTCAAACTTAAAACCTTGTTCGGTGGAGCGCCACTTCACCAGCAAACCGCTCGCTCTTGATTGAGCCCGAGCACTATCTAATAGTGATGCAAGCCGTTGCGCCTCTCGCTCTAATTTGACACTGTCTTGGTTAGGCAACGAAATGGCAACTCCTACACTCGCTATGGCGATAATAGCCACAACCACCATTAACTCTAATAAGGTAAAGCCATTTTGTCCCTTCTTAGGTTGAAAGGTTCTATATGTAGGTTTTAGCTTTTGATATTTGAGCCTTTGTAATTGAGCCAAATAAAAAGCAATACTAAATTTTTGGATGTTGATCAATTTACACCACCCAAGCCTAAGTAATAATAGGGCATCAATTTATTGCCAAGAGCCAATATCAGCATCAAGACCTTCGCCGCCCGTTTTGCCATCTGCACCAAAAGACATCACGTCTATCTCTGCGTTGACACCAGGATTAAGATATTGATAAGCATTACCCCAAGGATCTTTAGGTAATTTATCGATATAGTTTCTCCAGTTAGGAGCATTAGGACCAGTAGTAGGTCTTTGTACCAATGCGTTCAAACCTTGTTCTTGGTTGGGATAACGCTGATTGTCTAGTTTATATAGTTTTAGCTGCGTCATGAGGTTATTTACATCAGTACGAGCGGCTGTTACTTTAGCGTCATCAGCACGATTAAGTACATTTGGCACAATTAAGGCAGCCAACACGCCAATAATAACTAGTACCACCATTAGCTCAATTAATGTAAAACCACGCGAATAATGAGTTGTTTTTTTCATAATGATTTAAAAATAGAAAATATTATGGACTTTAACAAAAATGCTTCACAATTATGAATTTTTGAGATAGTTTATTGTTGAGCACTGGTAAAGTTAGCCTTCAGTTCTGATGTTACGACTCTAGCGCTCCCCATTTCTAACATTTTACCCATTCAATCTTAAATAATAAGATTTTTCTTGTTTTCTATAACGGTAAAATAACTACAGATCCTCTTTTGGGAAAAAAAATTTTATGACTCTCTCGCCTCTACTTCTTTGGTTCACCAGAATTGGCAGTTTTTTGATATGGTTGCTAGTCGGATTTAGTCTTGTCTTTTGGTTTTTACGTGGCCTTGGAAACTCTTCTCAAAAATCTACCAATATTCCAGTCATCAACCAGCAGTCTATCTTTACTCTTGATTCTATGCAAAGAGCATTAGGAGTGAACAATTCATCCAGTGAAACCTCCGATTCAGTGGCACCCGATACGCTATCAGACCGTATTCGTTTAATGGGGGTTCTGGCGTTTAACACCGGTACTGGGGCAGCTCTTTTATCGATTGACCAAGAAAGCGCTAACCCCTATAAATTAGGTGAAGAAGTAGTAGATGGCTGGAAACTACAATCTATTAACTCTAGGCATATTACTTTAGTCGCCCAAGCCGATACTTCACAAACTAAAATTATAGAATTACCAGAGCCCAGCTCACGCTCTAATATTGCAGAAGAAGAAAACGGTAACCCCGATACGAATGCTAACAATATCAGAAAAAACCTACTCAAAAATAGCACAAAGCCTTTGCCCAACAATCCAAATCAATTTAACCAAATTAATCAATTTAACCAAAATCAGATTGGACACAATGGTGGCGTTGCCAATGCTGGTAACGGAATTGATCCCAATGCAGCTAACCCAGTTATCAACGCCAATCCCAACCGTACTACTAATAGCACCAATCCAGACCCAATTTTAGTAAGCCCCCAATAATTTTTGGTGGTGATTTTGGGTTGCTGGGTAGACTGCGTACACTAACAGAAGTTAAATTTGGCTAGGCAAGTCAATTGAAGCATTATTTTTTATGGCACTAAAGCGAATATTACCTTGTGCATCTTGCTGTCGTTCTAATGCACCCTTGTGCCATAAATAATGCAAATGAGCGACGGCCTCACCTAATGCAAAAGTAGTCTGATGAAAATCGAGCTCTCTTTTAAATAAGACGGCAATCGCCTCGACTGCATTGAGTGGTTTTATTTGACAAGCCACTAACAACTCCTCTAGACGTTCTTGATGATGATCATGTAATTGTTGAATACGAGTAACTAGGCCTGTAAAAGGCTTGCCGTGAGAAGGCAAAGTAAGAGTTGAATCGGCACAGGCTCTAAATAAATCAATTGAGTATAAAAATAAAGCCAAAGGATTAGCCAGTGGCTCGCTATCGTAAACACTTACATTGGTTGATATTCTGGGTAAAACCATATCTCCACTAATTAAAATTTGACTTATCTCGCAATATAAAGCCATATGTTCTGGGGCGTGTCCAAAGCCGCTAATCAACTTCCAACTCCGTGTGGGTGATTGCTCGGTACCAAGACCAATGCTTATCTTTTGACCATCTAACAATCTTTGGTATTGCTTGGGCACACTGGGTACCAAACTCGAATAATAATGAACTCTGGCTTTTATTTTTTCAGTGTCTTGTGCAGACACAATTCCATGTTGATAAAAAAATAATGCCGCTCCATCACCACCAAAGGAGGTTTGGTCTTGGCAGGCCAACCGGGCTACATGGTAGTCAAGGCCACTCATTAACAAGGGGGCGTTAAAACGCTGGCAGATCCAATCGGCTAAACCGATATGGTCGGGATGCATATGAGTGACAATTACCCTTAAAATAGGTAACCCCTCTAATTCATTGGCAAAAATTTGCTCCCATAAGACTTTGACCTTATCTTGGTGAATTCCGCAATCAATTAAGGTCCAGCCCGTTACCAATTGACCTTGTTGCATGATGGCATCTTTGAGCAACCATAAATTGATATGATCTAGTGCAAACGGTAGTGGCATTCGAACCCATTTAATGCCTGGAGCTACCTCTAATGTTTGCCCTGGGCCCACCAAAGTGTCGTTAAATGGGTAATTTAGTTGCTGTTCTAATAAATTCATTGGAGTTTTAATCTGTTTGACGTTTACGTAAACGTCATATATAGCTATTATTGTCCATAGTAATTTGCTTGTGTTTTTTTATCTGTCACCTCTGTTTAATTTTTATGGCCATCACCTACAGTATTAGCGACCTTGCTCGGGAATTTGACCTGACTACCCGAGCCATTCGATTTTATGAAGATATGGGCCTTTTATCGCCACAGCGTACAGGTTCAGGTGGTCGCAATCGGGTTTACAGCGCCAGAGACCGCACTCGCCTCAAACTCACCTTGCGTGGCAAACGCTTAGGTTTGTCATTAACAGAAGCCAAGGCTTTAATTGACATGTATGACAGTCCCAAAGACACAGGACCACAACTAGAAAAGTTTTTACAGGTCTTAAGTAGCCATAGACAGGCGCTTGAATCGCAGCTAGCTGAATTAACCGCTAATGTAGAGGAAGTCAAAGCGCATGAAAAAGAAACCCGAGAATTATTACTTCAAATTAACCAACACGAATCAAGCGAGATTAGTTAAGCAGTTGAAGTAAGGAATGAGGTCAAGCAATAATGCTGTACCTCATTTGAATTTACTTCAGTTCATCTGAACCTATTGTTTCTACCCAAACGGCTTTACCTTGACTTATTTCGTTGACTTGTTTTTCAAGTTCGGCTTGTTGATCTTGGGCTAACTCAACAGTAAAACTAACATAATCAAAATGCTCTACCTGAATTAATTCAGCACTCAATTGTTGGCACAAGCGCCTTATGCTCCCTTCAAGGGCATATTGAACTTGAAAACTGAGTTGCACTTTTTTTCTGAGCGGGATTTTTTCGGCCTTCGCCAATGCTTGCACAACGGTATCGGTGTAGGCTCTTACCAAGCCACCCGCGCCCAATGGAATGCCACCATAATACCGAATAGCAACTGCCAATACACCTTCTAAGTCATGGTGACGTAGCACCTCTAACATTGGCCGCCCTGCTGTGCCGCCGGGTTCACCATCATCTACAGCAGCCGAATGACCACCAGCTAATAAGGCCCAACACACATGTGTGGCACTAGGATGTTGTTGCCAAATTTCATGCACTATTTTTTGTGCTTCCTCGCGACCACTAACCGGCGTAATTAAACCAATAAAACGACTTTTCTTGATCACAAAATCGCTATGAACTGCTGAAGAAAGTGTGTAGTGCATACAAAAATATAAATACCAAGCTTGACAATTAAAGTCGCCTCGAAAATAAAAAACCCGACTGCACCTAAGGTGCGTCGGGTTTCTGCGGTACAGCCTCTTGTTTGTCTCCCACCATCCGCTTTATATTGCAACGTATTGTAAAAGCTGAAACCCCTCAATTGTATGGGTATTTACCATAGGTTTATAACAATTGGATCACCAAATTTATTTTTTTGAAAATAATTTTATTCATAATTTATTCATTATTTATTCATTATTGCTAGTCATAGAATTTAGTTTTTACTCTAC
>CAZKWC010000031.1:21180-33072 GCA_964556425.1 uncultured Limnohabitans sp.
ATTTATTCATTATTTATTCATTATTGCTAGTCATAGAATTTAGTTTTTACTCTACATTTGATAAAACAGTTACTTCTATTGCAATAAAGGTAATTTGAAGGTTTGAAGGTGATGCATCAACATAAACAGCTCATCAAATATACATACCAGAGCCGTTGTTTGTCTTATGATGGGATTTTAAAATTTTCATGACAGCGAGTTTCGTATTTTGCTAATTTTTGCTTCAAAATACGAATTATAAAAAATGTGCTCTCTACAACAAGGTTTTTATTTGACTCATGGCAGCCTATCAATTTCAAGCACTCGACGAAGACGGAAAAAATCGTACTGGAGTCATCGACTCTGAAAGCGTCAAAACAGCGCGCGCCATGCTACGGCAACAAAATTTAATCCCTATTTCGGTTGAGTTATTTAGCCAAGAACCAAAATCATCACAAAGTGTTCTACAACGCGATATTTTTAATAGCAAAGTTTTTAACAGCTCTAGATTAAGTGTTTTTACGAGGCAATTAGCTGGTTTGGTGTCCTCCGGTTTACCTATTGAAAGAGCGCTTGCAGCATTGGCTGAAGACGCTGGCGAGCCTAAACAAAGCAACTTAATTTCAGCATTAAGGGCTGAAGTCAATGCAGGTAGTAGTTTTGCTAAGGCATTGGCTCTGTATCCACGAGAGTTTCCAGATGTCTTTACTGCAGTGATTGCTTCTGGCGAACAAAGTGGTAGTTTAGGTGAGGTGCTCGAGCGTTTGGCCGATGAACAAGAGGACCAAATAGCATTAACTGCAAAACTCACTGCTGCGGCTTTGTATCCAGCCATTGTTTCTTGTATTGCGATAGTAATTGTTTTGTTTTTATTAAGTTATGTCGTACCGCAAGTAGCAAGTGTGTTTGCCAGCAGTAAAAAAGCTTTGCCCTTACTCACGACTATTATGCTTACGGTAAGTGACTTAGTGAGAAATTACGGTCTTTATTTACTCATTGTTTTAGTAGTTATTGTCTTAATCTTTCGTCAACTATTAAAAAAACCATTATTTAGAATTCAATTTGATAGTTATTGGTTAACTTTACCAATACTGGGCAAATTAGCCAAGTCATATAACGGTGCCAAATTTAGTAGTACCTTATCTATGCTGAGCAATGCCGGTGTACCCATTTTAAAAGGCATGCAAACAGCAGCCAATACGCTTAGTAATCATGCTATGCGAGCCGACATTGAAGATGCCATTATTATGGTTAGAGAAGGAGCTTCATTGGCACAGGCTTTAAGCCAGAAAAAACGTTTTCCTGGCTTAGTCGCAATGTTTGCAAGGCTAGGCGAACAAACTGGTCAGCTACCCCTTATGTTGGGGCGCTGTGGCAAACAACTGAACACCGAAGTCCAAAGACGAGCCATGGGCTTAGCTACTATTCTTGAACCTTTGCTGATTGTAGCAATGGGCATTATGGTCATGCTGATTGTGCTTGCCGTTTTAATGCCTATTATTCAATTGAATCAGTTGGTGAGATAGGATTAAGGTTAGCGATAAAATTCAGACTCAACTTGATGAGCAAAAATACGCCTAAGGCTTGGCAATATGGCCCATTTTTTAAAGTCTATTTTTTAACTAGTCAATTCATTTTCTGCCTTGTAATGACCCGATTTACCACCTTGTTTTTCAAGCAGGTAAATTTGGTTCATACACATCGCTTTATCTACCGCTTTACACATATCGTAAATCGTTAATAAACCGACTTGCACCGCAGTTAAGGCTTCCATTTCTACACCAGTTTGCCCTACTGTTTCTACTTGAGCAATACATGTCACTAAAGGCGGTTGTATTTGAATTTCAAAATCAACTTTTACTCTTGTAATGGCTAAAGGATGACACAAAGGAATTAACTCACTGGTTTTTTTTGCCGCCATAATGGCTGCTAAGCGAGCCGTACCAATGACATCGCCTTTTTTAGCTTGGCCTTGTTGAATCATAGCCAAAGTCTCTGGTTTCATTTCAATATTGCCACGGGCAATCGCTACTCTGTGAGTATTGGCTTTCGCCGAAACATCCACCATATGGGCATTGCCTTGGGCATCAAAATGGGTCAAACTGTTTGTCATTATTTTCATCCTGTCACAATATTTTTTAGATTAATCGACATCATATAAGTTAAACCTACGATTATCTATGTGTTTTGAATTTTAACTTTCCACTTATTTGATATGCAATTAAAGAAACTCGATCTTGCTCTGTTATTGACTGGTTTATTTATTTTTTTAAGCCCTTATCAAGTGGCTTTTGCAGTGAACACTGAGACAACTCAGGCAAACGAAAAAATTATTTTAGATACCAATAACAACAATAAGAATCAAAAGACAGCTAATAAAGTTAACTTATCTCAATTAGATGTAGGAGAGGCGGGTGAATGGACACTGGCAGAAGAGCGAAAAATAGGCGATGAAATTGCCCTAGAAATCTACCAAGACCCCGATTTATTAGATGACCCTATTTTGTCTGAATACGTAAAAGCCATAGGGGCTCAACTTATTAATACGGCTGTTATTCAAAAAAAAATCAGCCCAGAAATGTTTAATCAATTTGCATGGCAATTTTTCATAAGCAAAGACAAATCAATTAACGCATTTGCTCTACCAGGAGGATATTTTGGTGTCCATCTTGGGCTAATTAGCATGACACAATCTCGTGATGAGTTAGCCTCTGTATTGGCCCATGAAATTAGTCATGTGTCACAACGGCATATTTCCAGAAATAATGCCAACGAAAAAAAAATGGCTCCTGCCATTATTGGAGCCATGATTTTAGGTGCCATTTTAAGTTCAAAAAGTGAGGGGGCAAGCCAAGCTACTATTACAGGGGCTCAAGCTTTAGGTGTTCAGTCACAGCTTAATTATTCAAGAGATATGGAGCGCGAGTCTGACCGATTTGGTTACGCTTTGTTAAAAGAAGCAGGCTTTAATGCCAGTAGTTTTGGCACCATGTTTGAAAAATTACAATATGCCAACCGCCTGGCCGATAGTGGAAATTTTCCGTATTTAAGAAGCCATCCTTTAACCACCGAGCGAATTGGTGACATGAAGGCCAGGGACTTAAATAATCAAACCATTGATAGCACCTCAACCGTTAGTGCAACTCCTACTGAGCATCTTAGTAATCGACTAGAGCACAGTTTAATTTCGGCTAGAAGCAAAATTTTCTCTCTTCAGGCCCCAAATAACTACAAAATTTGGACTAGTGATATACAAAATGCTAACTTTAATACCTTGCCACTCGAAAAAAAATCACACACTCTTATGCTGGCCGCAGTGCATGCTTTTAAGCAACAACAATATCTTGAGGCAGAACCATTAGCCATGCAGTTGTGGCAATTATTGGGTAAGGGTAGCAATATTACTAATGGTGTGGTACTGCCTATTAGGAGCCAAGATAATTTACGAGCCAGCAGAATCGTGGCACTTTTGTTAGCGGATATTCATCTGCAAAAAAATAATCTGGAGTTAGCTGAAAACTGGTTAATGCAATCTGAAAAACTCAATACACAAATTCGAGATGACGCTAATTTAAGTAAAGCCTCTGAAATGATTGCAACAGCACAAGGCAAAAATAAACGGCCAGAACTTTTTATAAAAGCCCAACTAGCCAGCAAAGGAGTTCAAACTGATTTAACGGGCAAGGCTTTATTAAGCTGGCTTGCATTTTTCCCACGAGATGCAGTAGCGTGGCAACATTTGAGCCGGATTCATGAGTTTCAAAATAACAAATTAGGACAATTAAGAGCACTTGCCGAAATTGAAATGATTTATTTTAATTGGCAAGGTGCTAAAGACCGACTCAAGGCGGCACAAAACTGGGCCGATTCGGTTGCTAATTTAAGTAGCCAACAACGGCTAGATTTAGCCATTATTGACTCACGATTCAATAAAGTGGCTCAATTACTTAGAGAGCACCAACTCAAGAAACCAATTAATTAATAAACTCAATACTGAATAAAGCAATGAGCCTATTAACGCAGCAATAAAGCCTGTTACGAGGAAACCATCTAATAAATAGGCTGCAAACCAAAACATTAAGGCATTGATTACAAATATAAATAAACCCATTGTTAAAACCGTTACTGGGAGGGTCAAAACCACTAAAAATGGTTTTACTAAACTATTAAGCAAACCTAAGAATGCTGCGGCCCATAAAGCAGTTGCAAAACTAGCAATATGTACATCTGGGTATAACCATGCAACCGTTAATAGAGCAACTGCACTCATTAACCATTTGACAATTAATTTCATTATTTTTCTTTCGTGTGATGCAAGCAAAATTGCCTTTTATTTTTCTACTCTAACACAACAGGCCCATACCAAGTCGAAGTAGTGGCTCTAGAATTGTCACCATCTGTCATTATGCCCAAAGAGACTAATTCACCAGGCGACTCTTGAAAGCTTTTAACAAAATCCTCGTGAATATTGCGTTTTAAAAACTGCCATTTACCCTCAAACCCTGTGGCCTTACCCACCACCAAATACCGAATACGGCTAGTCTTTTGATTGTGTATAACTGCCTCTAAGGGGCACTCATCACATAAAACATACATCAAGGTAGCGTAAGGCATGGGTTCACCTGTGAGCAACTCACTAAGCTCAGATAAAACCGCATCTTTTGCAGCCCATTTACTTTTGTCGCCATCAAAGGCCAAAACCAATCGCATACTCGAATCATCTAAGTGAGCCTGCGTTATTTGTGCATTTTTGGCCTTTTCTAATACTTTCCAAGCCATTTTGACAGATTGGTAATTTTGTGGGCCTAGCGCTAAGCGTTTACGAAGCATACTAGCCGACTGATTAGCGGTTGCCTTGATTAAATTAACTTGTTTAACTTGTGCCAATTCGTATCGGGTTTGTTTTTTGCCAGGGAAATTTTGCAACTCCCAGTTTTGAAAGTTAGCCGTTAATGATCCCAGCTGAGTGGCGGCTTGCTGGTTATAGAGCGATAAATTAAAGGAAATAGGAGCTTGAGTACTACTTAATACTTGGCTTGTATTATTTTCAGAGTCATTTGATCGCTCTGATAGTTCTAATGCTTCTTCTGGTAAATCACCTTGTTTTGTATCTAATTTTTTTATTGGATTGAAGGTATTATTTTCACTTGTAATGCTAGCACAAGCACTTAAAGCCAGCATAGCAAAAACAATTATTAAAAACCACAGATTCAACCGTTTGAGATACAGCATCTTTATTAATGACATTTATGAACAAATAGTTAAAAAGCCTCGAGGTTTACACCTCGAGGCTTTTGTTTCTAAGAAACTAGCTGACTAATGTCAGCAGTTGATTAGAAGTTGTGAACCAAAACGATGTTGTATTGGTTAGATGAATCGCCAGCATTAGATTTGTGTTGACCGAAATCAACATAAACTGATGAACGCTTGCTCAAAGAGTAATTTAAACCTAAATCGATGATTGAAGCTGTGTCACGTTTCATGTAGTTTAAACCTAAAGAAACTGGACCCATTGGTACTGCAACACCAACAACAACTGCTGCTTTGTCTGAGTCATCTTTGCCGCGACGTTTGCTGTCAAAACCTAAACCTAATTTAGCAATGCCGAGGTCATAGTTCGCACCGAAGTCGAAAGATGTTTTTGTAGTGGCAGATGTGAATGCATCGTTTCTAGAGTTAACTACACGGCCACCGATAGACAATGGGCCTGCTGCATATTTAACACCTAAAACAGCTGATTTTGTAGCTGGTGTAGAAGAACCGTCTGTTGAAGACTCAACGTATTGAGCGATAACGTTAACACCACCCATTGATGGGCTTGTGTATGTTAAAGCGTCGACTGGTGAACGTGAGAACACGTCAGCATTGTCATAAGAACCGTTCCAGTTCCATGAATCACCAACTGCAGCGTATGAAACAGCCCATGTAGATGAACGTGAGTTAGCGTAAGCTAAAGAACCGAAGCCACCAGCTAAAGCGATTGAGCTGTCTTCTTTTGTTACATTGCCACCGCGTGAACCGTTACCAGCAAATTGTGTAGCTGCAGATAATTTCAAGCCACCGCCTAAGTCTTCAGACAAAGAAACTTTAACGCTGTTTGTATCTAATACCAAACCTTTAGAACCGTCGAAGTCCTTTAAGTAAGCAGCAGCGATAGTGCCAGAAATAGTTGCAGTAGATTGTGCGGAAGCAGCGCCGACAACAGCCAGGGCAGCAAATGCTACGAGGGTTTTTTTCATGTGAGATTTCTCCAAGGTTAAAAATATCGCTACAGAGTTATGAAGCGCATGTTAAGCAGTAACACACGTTTGCTTTTCCCTTTAGCCAAGCGCCAATTCAGGTGCCTGTGTGTATTAGAACGGAGGTAAGAGGCTTAAGCAAAAAAAACGTGAATTATTTATAGGTTTTTTGGATTTATGTTGTGATTGGGCAACAAAGATTCACCTAAAATTGAATTTTGAAAGACTTTCACTCAATACCTTTCAAACCCTATCTAGGTACTATGGGAATGAATCATACTGTCGAATAAATATTCCCAATACCAAGTTAAGCTATTGTTTTAATTGATTTTTTATTTAAAAATATTAGCTCAAATTGGCCATTAACCCATATTTGAATAATTTTTGTTTCAGTTTTAATTGTTAACTAGGTAACAATGAATTGGTGTTGGCGGGACTATTAGCTACTGCCATGACTGCCAAACGCTTGAGTTCAACAAAATCGGTAATAGAAAAATAAAAAATCATTTTTTTTACATAAACGAACACTTAGTTGAGCCAAAACCATTTATGTTTTAGCTCAACCCACCTAAGCTTGCATTTTCACTATTTAGGAGTTTTGCAAAAATAATTTATAAATAGGATTTTCTGTTTCATCATCGTACGGATAGCCTAAGCTGAGTAAAAACTCATCAAACTCGGCTTGCTCCGATGTTGGAACCTGCAATCCCACTAAGATTCGGCCGTAGTCAGCTCCTTGATTGCGGTAATGGAATAATGAAATATTCCAACCAGGACGCATTAATGACAAAAATTTCATAAGAGCACCTGGGCGCTCTGGGAATTCAAAACGCAATAAGCGCTCATTGGTAGCTAATTGACTTGGACCACCTACCATATGCCTTATGTGGTCTCTTGCTAAGTCATCGTGGGTTAAATCAATGGAAGTAAAACCTTGCTGATTAAACTGCTCTGCAATTTGTTTACTTTCACCTTTTAATTGGGTACTTAAGCCTACAAACACATGTGCTTTTTTGGCATCCGATATTCGGTAATTAAATTCGGTTACATTTCTTGGGCCGCCAGGTAATGCGCCAATTAACTCACAAAAGCGTCTAAAACTGCCTCGCTCCTCGGGAATAGTCACTGCAAATAAGGCTTCGCGTTCTTCACCTGCTTCGGCTCGTTCTGCCACAAAACGCAGCCTATCAAAATTCATGTTAGCGCCGCACAAAATGGTCGCAAATGTTTGTCCTTGGCAATTATATTTTTGACTGTATTGCTTGGCTGCAGCTACTGCCATTGCACCAGACGGCTCAACTATAGAGCGAGTATCTATAAAAATATCTTTGATGGCTGCACACACTTCATCGGTGTTCACCACAATATATTCATCAACTAAATTATTGGCCACTCTAAAAGTTTCTTCGCCTACCAACCGCACTGCTGTGCCGTCTGCAAAAATACCTACATCTTTGAGTTGAACCCTTTGCTTGGCCTCGACGGAAAGTAACATGGCGTTGGAGTCATTCATTTGTACTCCCACCACTTTAATACTTGGCCTTACTGCCTTTATGTAGTTGGCCACGCCAGAAATAAGACCACCGCCTCCAATCGCAACAAACACAACATCAAGTGGGCCTTGATGTTGACTTAATATTTCCATGGCAATGGTGCCTTGACCTGCTATTACTTCGGGGTCATCGAAGGGATGTACAAAGGTTAGGTTGTGTTGTGCTTGTAATTGAACCGCATGATTGTAGGCATCGGTATAACTTTCACCGTGTAAAACCACTTCGCCGCCTAACGCTTGCACCGCATTAATTTTTACCTGAGGAGTGGTAGTTGGCATCACAATAATAGCGCGAACTTTGAGCTTAGATGCAGACAAGGCAACACCTTGTGCATGATTGCCAGCAGACGCACAAATGACTCCTTTTGCCAAGGCTTCTGGACTTAAGTGAGCCATTTTGTTATAGGCGCCACGAATTTTAAAACTATAAACTGATTGTTGGTCTTCGCGCTTTAAAAGTACCGTATTGTTAATTCGAGTACTTAAATTACGGGCAAGCTGTAAATCGGTCTTTTTTGCCACATCATAAACCTTGGCATTTAAGATTTTGATGAGGTAGTCGGCGGGTGTAAGGAGGGGGTTGTGTGTCGTATTCATAGCCCTCCAATGATAAACCTTGATTGGGTAACTAAATTACATTCAATCCTCTATTTTATTTTTTGGGACTAATTTTTTACAAAAAAAAGCCCCGAAGCTTTTAAGGCTTCGAGGCAAAATCCATCTTTTCAGAGGATGGAGGAGACAATTTGCACACAAAAACAATTTGTGTATATGATAAGTATATCGAATAATGTTGCATTGCAACAGACCCTTTAAAGGATATTCAGCAACAAATCGAGACAAAATACCTAAAAAACCACAAACAAAACGTAGCTAACATTCATTTATAAAAATTTGATTTTTTTTAACTGTTTTTGTAGCCGAAATAAAGGTTCGCAAGTTTAGATTAAGTCTTTCTCACTAATAAATAAGCTTTTATGCTATTTAAAAAAGAATATTATTATAACTATAGCAATTTACATGTCAAAATATTTATGACTCTTTTATTGATTTTTTAAGGCAAAAAAATGGAATGCACAGTAAATTGGACAGGTGGCTTAGGTACTCAATCTAGCATGGGCTTTATTGCAGAGACTGGAAGTGGTCATATTTTAAATATGGACGGTGCTCCCGATGCGCTAAAACCTGAAAATGGCGGAAAAAATTTAGCGGCTCGTCCTATGGAGTTATTACTAGCTGGCATGGGCGGATGCACCTCTTATGACGTGGTTTTAATCTTAAAACGGGGCAGACAAGCGGTGAAAGGCTGTACCGTACAAATAAAAGCCGAACGAGCTGAAACCGAACCCAAGGTTTTTACTAAAATTAATATGCACTTTATTGTCACGGGTGATAATTTGGTATCTAGCGCTGTAGAACGAGCGATTGCTTTAAGCCATGAAAAGTATTGTTCAGCTAGCATTATGTTGGGCAAAACAGCCGAAATAAGTACTAGCTTTGAAATTTCTGCTTAAACAACTACCCTTTAAGTACAACCATACAATTAAATTCGGTGCGCCACTGTGGTCATCACTTTGGCTGCCGCTTTCATTAGGCCTTTAACTGGTAATGGTAATTCAATTGCGCCCTTTAGTTGCGCTTCTTTGGCATGTCTAATTTCATCTTGCTTCATTTGCTCCACTACCGCTCTAGAAGCCCAGTCTTGAGCTGGCAAACGGTTTAAATGCTCATCTAAATGAGCTTCTACCTGTTTTTCGGTCTCGACCACAAAACCCAGACTTACCTTATCACCAAAACGGCCTGCCACCAATCCCAACCCAAAAGCGCCAGCATACCAAAGCGGATTAAATAAACTAGTTCTGCCGCCTAGCTCTTCAATACGTTGCCTTGTCCAAGCCAAGTGGTCACCTTCTTCTTTTGCTGCTTCTTTAAAATGTTTTTGTAATGCGATGTCTTGGGTGGCATAAGCTTGTGCGTTATACAAAGCTTGAGCACAAACCTCGCCTACATGGTTCACCCTCATGAGGGCTGCTGCTAATTTTTTCTCAGACTCGTTTAGAGTGGCACTGCTTACCTCATGCGGTTCTTGATTTTTTTTAACTTGCTGGCCTGGATAGGTAGTTCGACTGTGTTGGTGCCCATATATCGTTTTTAAAGCCTCATCGAATCCTAAAATTGCTTTTTCAATCATTTTTTATTCCATTTATATCAATGTACAGCTAATAACGCTTTGAAGTTTTTGTATCTTCAGTTAGTTATTTTGCACTATCGGGACGATCTATTCCTACCAGCCCCTGATTAACTACTCTTTTCTTCAACTATATGAAGCCATAACTAATCACTTAAATGTTGTTACATCACAACAATTCAAGCCAACTAAGAGAAGCAATTAAAGTTCATTTGGGAAAAGTATCAAAGTGTAATAAATATTGATTTAAGCTATCAAAAATTCTTAAAAGATTACTTATTTCATTTTTATATTTTGTTTTGGATTCACTATGAAAAAAACTCTTATTGCTTTAGCAGCGTTTTCTGTTGTTGGTTTAGCTAGCGCCCAATCAACTGCTACTATTTCTGGAACTATTGCGGCTGGTTGGATTAAATCATTGGGTGGCGATAAAGGCTTGGTACTTGATAGCAGCTCTATTAAATTCGATTTAGTAGAAGACTTAGGCAATGGTTTAAAAGTATCTGCTGCCACACAATTTGCTGGTAACTCTAACCGTGGTGGTAATGTTACCAAAGAAGACACTAGCCTTGGTTTATCTGGCAGTTTTGGTACTTTTGCCTATCAAAATACCCGTAGCAGCTCTTGGGCTGTTAACTACGGCATGGTGGGCGATAATTGGTTATGGGATGGCGTTTACAGTAGCAATGACGGCGAAGTCTTTACTCGCACCGCTACAGACATGATTAGCTACACTAGCCCTGCATTTGGTGGTGTTAATTTAGTCGCTAGTTTTGCTGAAGAAGCAGACGGTTCTGGTACACCAGCCACTAAAAGGTCATCATTAGGTGCTAAATATGCAGCAGGCCCGTTGTCTGCTGGCATTCGTTATATTCGTGGTAGCAACGATTCTTGGGGCAACAACATCAATAAAGGCGGTTTTGAAGCTGGTGTTAATTATGATTTTGGTGTTGCTAAAGTAGGTTTAGGCCTTGATGGTAAACGTGTTGGTAATGACAAATCAGAAAAATCAGCGCTTACTGCAGGCGTAGCTATTCCATTTGGTAAATTTTCTGCTGGTCTTAATTTTGCCAAACGTGATGAATCAACTGTAAGCGAGTTAGGCCTTAACTATGCATTAAGCAAACGCTCTAGCGTTTATGCCAATTATGGTCGTACCCATTTTGCTACTGGCATCAATTGCAATCAAGGCAACTTGGTTTTAGTTCATAGTTTCTAATTCAAAACATACCACCTGCTTTTTTGTTGGTGTGATGTGTGTAATTGAATAGTTAAAAAACCTTGCTTTTGGCGCTCGTCAAGCAAGGTTTTTTATTAGTTTATCAATAGTTAAATGATTCACTCAAGGCCTAGATTATTTTCTTTTAGCTCTAAAAACCAAATCATCCTGGTAATAACTAATATTTTCGTTTTCAGCACACCAGCCAGGTATACCCAGTACAGGTAAATGACAATAGGGCTTGCTAACCAATAATTGAGGATTTAAGTATTGGCTCAAAATATCGTCTAATTGACTTAAGTTTTCAAACTTCTGTGGCACACGTAGCACATGAGCACACATTCCTTTGCGGGGGGCTACTAATTTTTCTTGTAAAGCATGACCAAACAATACATAGTTAGATTGCTGCCATAAATCTCTTAATTCAATCATTGCCCTTTGCCACTGCTTATTTTGCAAAGCATCCCAAAGCTCATCTGGCGCATACAACAATAAAACATTTTCATCAAACAAAGTGAGTGCATCACGCAAGGCACCTCGCTTGGCACCTATTCCTAAATTAGCAATTTCTGTGGCCTGCAACTGATTAAGCAATAGCTTGGTTTGGGGCATATGAAACCACACCAAGGCATTAAAAAAATCATGTAAGCCGTCACGTGTCGGTACTTGTTGAGTTTGGTAAATAAAGGCCTCATAGGCTTGTCCTATGGGTAAA
>CAZKWC010000032.1:0-32754 GCA_964556425.1 uncultured Limnohabitans sp.
AATAGAAGCTTATTTTTGGCATCCAGTAGGTCTATCTACGGACTTTGTTGCTCAGCAATCAAAAGCAGTGCATTTGTTAGATGTAGAGTTAGTGGTCTGGCGAGACTCACAACAACAAATAAGCGTTATGTTGGACCAGTGTCCACACCGAGGTGCTAAATTATCTTTGGGGCAAGTGGTACAAGATCAAATTATTTGTCCCTACCATGGATGGCGTTTTACTAGTAGTGGACAATGTAATCAAATACCTGCTTTGCCAGAATTTACCCCCGGAGCAAAACACTGCACAAAAACCTTTCAAGCCAAAGAGCAATATGGCTTGGTTTGGGTCCGATTATTGGCAGAGCATCCTGACCTAGAGCAAAATGAAACTCTGCAATCGAGTTCTTTTTTTCCTCAATTTTTGGCCTCACATGATAGCCATTTACGATCGGTATTATGTGGCCCTTACACGGTGCAAAGTAGTGCGCCCCGATTAGTAGAAAATTTTCTTGATATGGCTCATTTTAGCTTTGTGCACGAGGGTTATTTAGGAGACGCCCAACTACCTCAAGTGGCCAATTACGAAGTAGCCTTAACCGCAGGAACTTTAAAGGCTAGCTCTTGCAAGGCTTGGCAACCACAGTCTAATGCACACTCTACACAATCTGCTTTAATTGAATATGAGTATTATTTAGATCATCCGTATAGTGCTATTTTAAGCAAAGTTCCACCCAATGGTGCGAGTGCAAAAGACAATTACCGCGAGTCCATTGCTCTGTGGATTTGCCCTGAAACACCTACTCGGTGTAAAGTCTGGTTTACACTTGCAGTGGCTGATTTTGAAACCGAAGATGCAGTTTTTCAAGCCTTTCAAGATACTATTTTTTTGCAAGATCAACCCATTTTAGAATCACAAAAACCTGCACTTTTACCCGTTTATCAAGACACTGAATTACACTGTGCTGCAGATAAAACTTCTGCTATGTATAGGCGCTTATTAAAGCAGTGGGGTATTCGATTTGGGGTTTGTTAAACCTATCTCATACGCTACCTTTGTTCGAACCAATATCAATAAAATATGACTACCAATAAATCCGTTTTTTTAGAAGATGCAATCGAGTGGACTCATGTAAAGGCATATCGATCTGCATTGCTGCGCTTTGATGAAAATGGTGCACCAGACTATGAGGCTGATGGCTTGTTATTGATTGGTAAAAAAGCGACTGTAGGGAGTACCTTGTCTCCTTATTTGGTCATTCAAGCAGGTTCGTATCAGGCTTTAAACCATTTGTTGTTAGATATTCCTATAGTGCATTTGCCAGATCAATTAATAGCTCCTGGCTTTATTGACCTGCATATTCATTACCCACAAACGGATATTATTGGTTCACCAGCAGCAGGCTTATTACCTTGGCTAGAAAATTATACTTTTCCCGCTGAGTCTAGGTTTGCAGACGAGTCCCATGCATCTGAAACAGCCAATTTTTTCTTGTCTGAAATGTTACGTAACGGCGTAACTACCGCTCTCACTTTTGCTACTTCACATCCCTCTTCAGTCAATGCCATTTTTAAACAAGCACAGCAAAAAGGGTTGCGGTGGATTGCAGGTAAAGTGTTGCAAGACCGCCATTCACCAGATGGTGTGAGAGATGAAACAGAACAAAGTTTAATTGATACTGAAACCTTAATTCAACAATGGCACGAGCAAGACCGACTTGGTTATGCTATTACCCCTCGATTTGCGCCTACTAGCACTGAGGCGCAATTAAAAGGCGCTGGTTATTTAGCAGCTAAATACCATAATGTTTGGATCCAAACCCATGTAGCAGAAAATTTAGATGAAATAAAATGGGTCAGAGAATTATTTCCTAACAGCAGAAGCTACTTAGAAACCTATCAAGACTTTGGTTTAATGAGAAAGCGTTCGGTGTTTGCACATTGTATTCATTTTGATTTACAAGACCGTTTATTAATGAAAGAAACAGGCGCTGCAGCAGCGGTTTGCCCGACTAGTAATTTATTTTTAGGTAGTGGTTTTTTTGATTTTGAAAAATCGCTAGCTGTAGGTTTTGAGCTAGGACTAGCCTCTGATGTGGGCGGAGGTACAAGTTTTAGTCCTTTTCATACCATGATGGCGGCTTATTATGTCGGTCGCGAAGGTCATACCAAAAATGGTTTAAGTTTAAGCCCGAGTCAATTATGGTATTTACATACTGCAGGCGCAGCCAAAGCACTTGATATTGCCGATCAAGTGGGTAACTTAAGGCCTGGCCAAGAAGCTGACTTTATTATTTTAAATCCAAGCAAAAAACCAATATTAGAGAGAAGAATTAGCAAGGCTAATAGCTTTGAAGAGGTTTTATTTGCCTATATTGTTTTAGCTGATGATAGGGTAATTGATCAGACCTTTATTGCGGGCGCTTAAGGAGAGATTTTTGAAATCCTAAGTGCACAGTGTTTCAGTTAGGCCCGTAAAAAATTTTATGGGTAAAAAATCTACTTTCTAGCCTTGACTAGCTGCCACTAGTGCGGCAGATTTTGTGGAGTGCAAAGAGTACAATTTTTTACGACAGTAGGCTCTAGCATAAGTTTGCCGTGTAATTATTTCAAATGCTTATAACTGTAACTTATTGGTTTTTTTCAATTTTTAAACAAGCAATAGGTTTTAAATTCCGTTAAAGTATAGGAAGAAAAATGCTAAAGCATACGGTTAAATAGTGTTTTATTGCGGGGTTTGTTGCGGGTGTAAGTCTGGGTGTTTGGAGCTAATGAAGTAAGAGTGAAAATTAGCTTGCCTACTTATCTTACGGTTTTGTTATATAAAAGGTTTAAAATCAGGATAGTAGTATTTTCTAATTTTTGATGCGACCCCAAGCAAAAGTCTGCGGGGTGACAGTATCTACCCATAGGAGCCCTAGCAATGAGTATTAAAAGTGACAAATGGATTCGTCGCATGGCCGAAAATGAGGGCATGATAGAGCCCTTCGAACCTGGTCAAGTAAGGCAAGCCAACGGACAAAAAATCATCAGTTATGGCACTAGTAGTTATGGCTATGACATTCGCTGTGCGCCAGAATTTAAAGTCTTTACCAATATTCACAGCACAGTGGTGGATCCTAAAAACTTCGATGAAAAAAGTTTCGTTGATTTTCATTCTGACGTTTGTATTATTCCGCCCAATAGTTTTGCTTTAGCCCGTACCGTAGAATATTTTCGAATTCCACGCAATGTGCTTACCATTTGTTTAGGCAAAAGTACCTATGCCCGTTGCGGAATAATTGTGAACGTCACGCCCTTCGAGCCCGAGTGGGAGGGTTATGTGACTCTTGAGTTTAGTAATACCACACCACTACCTGCGAAAATTTATGCTGGTGAGGGTTGTGCACAAGTTTTGTTTTTTGAAAGTGATGAAGTGTGTGAAACCAGTTATAAAGACCGCGGTGGTAAATATCAAGGTCAAACTGGGGTTACGCTACCCAAAGCTTAAAAAGATCATATTTAATTTTTGACTTTATTTGTTGTTGGAGTTTCTATGCGTCTAGATGATATTGAGGAATCAAGTAATGTAGAGGACCGCACCTCTGGCAATAGACGGGGCAATAGCAGTGGTAATAGCCGTGGCATTAGTGGTGGCTCAATTGGCGCTGGAAGCATAGTGATTGCGCTTGTGGTCGCTTATTTTTTAGGAGTTAACCCCTTAACTGTGCTTGATGCTTTAAGCGATCCCAATTCTATTCAAAGTTCTCAAGTTCAACAGTCGCCTAACAATCGCTCCAACTCGGCCAATAATACCAATGCGAATAACAGTACTGAAAAAGTTCGCATGAAAAAAGTGCTGTATTCCACAGAAAAAGTGTGGAGCAAAATTTTCACGCAGAATGGTTCAACTTATGAAAACCCGGTTTTAATTTTTTTCTCTGGTAAAACTCGCACAGAATGTGGTTTAGGTGAATCAGCCACTGGCCCTTTTTATTGTCCTGCCGATAGTAAGATTTATATTGACCTTAGTTTTTTTGATACCTTACACAAAGAGTTAGGTGCACCCGGTGATTTTGCCCAAGCCTATGTTTTGGCTCACGAGGTAGGTCACCACGTACAAAACATAACGGGAGTCAACGAGAGGGTAGATAGATTAAGTGAAAAACTCAATGAAACTCAACAAAATGCACTTAGTGTGAGAGTAGAGCTTCAAGCCGATTGTTATGCTGGGATTTGGGCAAAACACGCCAACGATCAAAACAAGATTCTTGAACAAGGCGATATTGAAGAAGCCATGAATGCAGCCGAAAAAATTGGCGATGATGCCTTGCAAAGCGCAGAGCAGGGCGAGGTAGTTCCCGATTCATTTACGCATGGCACTAGTGCACAGCGTATGCGTTGGTACAATATAGGTTTCCAATCTGGAAAAATGCAAAGTTGTGACACATTTAAAGCCAAGTCAATTTAAAGCTGATTAAAAGTTAAATTGACTACTTATGAAAGTTTTTTGACATTTTCCCCGCTTTAAACAACGGGGATTTCTACGACGCTACTCATGAGTTGACTCTTGCCTCGTCACTTAACAGCAAGCCCTCCGCACTGATTGACAACCTATTGGACTGCTTTGCAGTCCCACGCTTACATCTTCGCCCTGAATGACGAGGTTTTACGCGCCAGCCAATAAAATATCTACAATGACATTTTGATTTTCCTAAAGTACTATTTTTGAATATCAAATAAGTATCAAAATGCCCACAATTACGCTTATTTTGGCGTAATTCAGCTTTAAAACCTCCTATTTTTTTGCTTTTTAGCCAAGACGTGGGACAATATAGCTATTAATGAGTAAACCTTTTTCTACCCTCCCCCTCGCCCCCAACTTGCTCAAAGCTATTGAGTCAATGGGCTATATTCATATGACACCTATACAAGAGCAGGCTATTCCCGCTGTTCTTGAAGGTCGTGACGTTCTTGGTGCAGCTCAAACTGGTACTGGCAAAACAGCAGCGTTTTCCGTGCCGTTGCTTCAGCGGCTGCTCAAACACGAAAATGTTTCTACTTCTCCAGCAAGGCATCCTGTTCGTGCCCTCGTATTATTGCCTACTCGCGAATTAGCTGATCAAGTGGCTAAACAAGTAAAAAGTTACGCCTCTTTTACCAACTTGCGCAGTGCAGTGGTATTTGGTGGCATTGACATGAAACCACAAGCCGCAGAACTTAAAGCTGGTGTAGAGGTTTTAGTGGCTACGCCAGGCCGTTTGTTAGATCATTTAGAAGCAAAAAACTGTAGCCTTAGCCAAGTTGAATATGTGGTGCTAGATGAGGCCGATCGTATGCTTGACATTGGATTTTTGCCCGACCTTGAGAGAATCCTCAAGCATTTACCTAAAGAGCGAACCACTTTACTTTTTTCGGCCACTTTCTCTGGTGACATTAAACGTTTGGCCAATAGTTATTTGCAAAACCCAATTACCATTGAGGTAGCCAAACCTAACGAAACTGCCTCTACCATTGTTCAGCGTTTTTACAATGTCACCGATGCTGATAAACGCCGTTCTGTGCAGCATCTTTTACAAGAGCATCAGGTCAAACAAGCATTTGTATTTGTGAATAGCAAATTGGGTTGTGGTAGGTTAGCGCGTTCCCTAGAGCGTGAAGGTCTTCGCTGTGCGGCTTTGCATGGCGATAAAACTCAAGATGAACGTTTAAAAGCGCTAGAAGCTTTTAAAGCCGGTGAGGTGGACTTATTGGTGGCTACAGATGTAGCAGCTCGTGGCCTTGATATTAAGGACGTACCAGCCGTATTTAACTTTGACTTACCATTTAACGCGGAAGACTATGTGCACCGTATTGGTCGTACTGGCAGGGCAGGGGCAAATGGTCTGGCTTTTAGTTTAGTAACTGCTTCCGATAACCGATTATTATCAGACCTTGAGAAGTTACTCAAAAGCAAAATTGAACTTCTCGATTTGTCATTGCCGGCATTCGTTGAACGCGAAGAAAATCGCTCATATAGCCGTGCGCCAAGAGAAGCAGATTCTGAACGGGGACATTACTCGGCGTCGTTACAAAAGCCTATTAGAAGGCCCTATCAGGCGCCTGTCGATCCCTTCTTTTCTAAGCCTTACGAGGCATCCTCTTCAGAGCAAACTCCTTCTTGGGATGCTTCTCCGCATAAAAATCAAGTTACTAAAGGGTCTATTTCACCGAATATTAAACCCAAAAAGAAAGTGGCATCTTTGTTCAAAGCCCCCACTCTTATTAATTAATAATGGTCTAGGATTTGACCTGCGTGCAGCAGGTCAACTAAAGTCTGCAGTGTTTGGCAATAGATCACAATAGCTGAGTTTTGTTCTAGATTAGTCTATTTTGATTTACACTTCAAAATTCATAATGTGACTATTTCATCGCTTGAATAATAGTTGTTTTTCTTGACTTTAAAGCCTCATAAAAGCCGTGAAACCACCATCCAAACCCAGCCCTAATCCCAAAAGAACAAGCTCTCAATCTTATTTGTCTAGTTCGACTAGACCTAAACGAGGTGGAAAAAAATCTAACTTGAAAATGGTTTTATGGACTGTTTTTACATTGATGGTGCTTTTGCCTTCTTGTTTGGTGGCGGGCGTTTATTATTATTTAAATTATGTTCCCTTGCCACTCAAAGCAGAGCTAGTAGATGTGCAAATTGAGTCGGGTGCATCCCCCAAAAGAATTGCTAATCAATTGCAAGCAGCAGGTGTTGAAGTGTCATCTAGCTTCATTTATGAGTTTTTTAAGTGGAGTGGTAAGCACAATCAATTAAAAGCAGGCTCTTATGAAATTAACAAAGGTATTACCGCAACTGGTTTGTTAAATAAATTAGTTAAAGGTGAACAAGCTATGCGTACGGTCGTATTGCTTGAGGGTTGGACATTTAAACAAATGCAAGCAGCACTAGATAAAGCCCCCGATTTAAAACATGAATCATCTGGTATGGATCATATTATTTTAATGCGCTATTTAGGTGAGGGCGAAAGTGATAGGTCTGCAGAGGGACGCTTTTTTCCCGATACTTACCATTATCCAAAAAATAGTAGTGATTTGTTAATATGGAAACAGGCTCTTAAAGCCATGGATAAACAATTGGCTTTGGCTTGGGCAGAGCGCAGACCTGACCTTACATTAAAGTCACCTTACGAGGCATTAATTCTAGCCAGTATTATTGAAAAGGAAACTGGTTTGGCCAGCGATAGGGCACAAATAGCCGGCGTTTTTCATAATCGTTTACGTATTGGAATGCGTTTGCAAACCGACCCATCGGTTATTTACGGAATTGAAAATTTTGATGGTAATTTGCGCAAAATTGATTTGCTCACTGACACGCCTTACAACACCTATACCAGGTCTGGATTACCGCCCACTCCTATTTCAATGCCGGGTCGAGCAGCCTTAAGAGCCGCTACTTACCCCATGCCTACTGATGCCCTTTATTTTGTGGCAAAGGGCGATGGTAGTAGTCATTTTAGTGCTAGTCTTGAAGAGCATAATCGGGCAGTGAACGAATATATCCGCAAGAAAAATTGACGAGTCAATTGTCACAATCAGAAAAGCAGTTGTCTTTACTGGTTAGTTTGTAACGCTATCATTTGACTTTTTAGTTCCTCATATTTTTGTCATTTCAACTCGTCAAATGACCTTCATTTAGACCACTATTTGACGGTTTCTAAAGAGTAGAATTGGCTAGCCAGTTCAAGTTCCTTTAGTGGAATTGAGCTTAGCTTTTTTTATTATTTATATTATTTTTGGATGACTTTTTATGCAGGCTCAGAAAGCACTTTTTGTTAGTTTTGAAGGTATTGATGGGGCTGGTAAGTCAACCCATATCAATAGTCTTAAAAATGCTTTTGAAGCACAAGGACAAAGCGTTGTTTTAACCCGTGAGCCAGGCGGCACATTATTAGCAGAACAATTAAGACATTTAATATTAAACCAAGCAATGGATCCTTTAGTGGAGTCTTTATTGGTTTTTGCAGCCCGTCGCGACCATCTTAATAATGTGATTGTGCCAGCATTAATGGCAGGTCATGTAGTGCTTTGTGATCGATTTACTGATGCTACATTTGCTTATCAAGGTGCAGGACGTGGTTTTGATTTGAGCCAATTAAATCAGCTTGAAAACTGGGTTCAATCGGTTCATTCTTGGCCCGATTTAGTCGCTAAAAATTCAATCAGTTCGGATTTGGCTTTAACGACAATTTTACAACCTGACATTACAATTTGGTTTGATTTGCCACCTGAAGAAGCCGCTAAACGACTAGCGGCTGCTCGTGTACCTGACCGATTTGAGTCTCAACCACAGGCTTTTTTTGAGGCGGTAGCGCAGGGCTATTTCAATCGCTTTGAAGCGGATCCAAAGCGTTTTATTCGTATTAATGCCCTACAAACCATAGAGCAAGTAGGAGCTGATTTATTTGCAGCGCTTCAATTGCGTTCCATTTTAAAATCGTAATTTTTAAAGAGTACAAAATGGCACCATGGCTACAAAGGCAACTTTATCATCTAATGCAACAATCGGGTCATGCATGGCTGTTGCAAGGTCCCTCTGGGCTGGGTCAGTTTGAGTTAGCTTATGCCTTGGCGAAAACATGGTTATGCGAAGCACCTAATACCGATGGTGCCTGTGGAATTTGCAAAAGCTGCCATAGTCTTGAGGTTCACACTCATGCAGATTTTATGGCGCTTATACCAGAGGCTATCGCTCTTGAACGTAGTTGGCCATTAAGTGAAACGATACAAAAAGAACTAAACGACAAAAAGCGTAAACCTAGTAAAGATATTCGGGTGGAGTCTGCTCGTGAGATGGTGCAATTTAGCCAGCGCACTGCAGCTGGTTCTAGGGGTAAAGTGGTGTTGGTTTTTCCTGCCGAACGCATGAATACCATTACAGCTAATGCCCTGCTTAAAACCCTTGAAGAACCGCCAGCAGGTTTTCGATTTGTGTTGGCTACGGGTGCTGGTGATGATTTATTACCCACTATTAAAAGTCGGTGTTTAAGTCACAGATTAGAAGTCCCAAATCAAGAAGAGTCCTTGGCTTGGCTACAAACGCAAGGTCTTAATATTACCGATGCAAGAGTATTATTAAAGGCTAGTGGGTCTAGACCCTTTGATGCATTGGAGTTGATTAATAGAGGAATGAGTGCACAAACATGGAGTCATTTTCCAGAAGCTGTTTTAGCTGGGGAAATGAGTTTTTTTAAAGGTTTTACTGGCCCAGATTTAATAGATGCTTTGCAACGCTTGTGTCACGATTTAATGAGCTTAGCGGTAGGGGCAGAGCCACGTTATTTTTTAGCGAGCCACCTGCAAGCTTTTCAGCAAGGTTTAAAACTCAACCGACTATCCGCTTGGTCTAAACAGTTAATTGATGCAGCAAAAACGGCAGAGCATCCGTTTAAATTAGATTTAATGCAAGAGGCCTATATTAGTCAAGCACAAAAATTTATTCAGATTTCAAAATAAATTTTTTAATTTTAAAAGTTCAATTGAATCGCTTAGCCGATGCAAAATCATCTTTCTGTTTTACTTTTTTAAAGTATTTGTAGGGTGATTGGTGTTTGAAGTTTTACCAATGAATTCAGATGATTGAATGCATTGGCAAGTTGTGGCAAAACTCTCAACCATATTCATTTGACTAGATGATTTAGCTATTTTTATGTTTTTTCACCCATGGTCATGGGTGAAAAAAGCGTTCTAACAGGCGATTCTAATTTGCACAATGCCTGCGTACTCCCAAGGTCTACTGAGCCTGCTTAAGTGATACCAGTCTACCACTGACTAGCCATTAAATTTTATAGTTTTTATTGCCTAAAAACACCAAACTATAAAATATATGAAGTATAAATTATTACGATTTGAAAACTTTTGAAACTAGATTTAAAGATTAATTTTCAACATATTAAGTACCATTGGTTTTAATTAATTTAAACATTGATTGTTTGATATTTTTGAATAAAACCATTATCAGTGGTTGAATGAAGCTTAAATCAACTCAATCTTGAATAGCCTGTGCATAATGCTCTTTATGATGGATGGCAGGTGACTTAAGCACTACGCAGTAAAACTTTTAATCGCATCCATGAAACTGGGTTAGATGATTTACATCCTTATCTTTTCCACTTTTAATAATGGAGTTCATATTAATTGTTTGTATTTATAACTTGATGTATGAATATTAGGATCCCAAAATAGGGATCTGATTTTATTTCACTTCAAACCAAAGTCACATTTTTTCAAATAGGCTGAGGTTTCTTTAATGCTCAAAAATGAGGTGCATTTTGATTAAAAAAGAATATTTTTTAAAAATGTTGTTTGGCGTATTGACGGCATTTGTGGGCGCACCAATATTTGCCGCTAATCACGCCTTAGTGATGTGGATAGGGGCATACCCCGATGATGCAAAATTGCCTGGTATTCATTTAGATGCAGCAATGGCTAAAAAGTTGGCCAAAGCCATGGGTGTTCCTAACCAAAATATCACAGAGTTTAGTAATGCAAGTTTAACTGCAAATGGTTTTGCAAATGCGCTCAATAATTTTCAGCAAAAAGTCAAAGTAGGTGATCAAGTTTTTATTTATTATTCAGGTCACGGTGCTCAAATGAATAGTAGTTCTGGGGCTAAGTGTTCTGAGGGTATGGTTGGAATTGATTTAACGCCCTTTCCAGATGTAAAAATTGAGCAATATTTAAAGTTAATTGGCAACAAAGCTAAACAGGTAGTGATGTTTAATGATTCTTGTTTTTCGGGTGGACAAGTTTCTAAATCATTAGATGATGATAGCTCTAATTCTGACTTTGAAATAAAGCCAAAATTATTAAAATCGGAATGGCTCATTGAAGATAAAGCCAATCCTTCAAGCTATCAATGTGGTGACTCCATAAATGCAAGAGTAAGTAAGGCTCTTGATTCAGCTAGTCAAACTTATGGGTCAAATTTTTTATATATTGCCGCCTCTTCTGAAAAAGAGGTGAGCTTTGCTACCAGCCTAGGAAGTGCGGCTACTTTGGCTTGGTCAGCTTGTTTAAATCCTAAAAGTGATACCGATAGAAGCGGTCAAATTTCAGGACAAGAGCTACAGGTCTGTGCGCAGGATTTTTTAAATGGAAAAAATCCACATGGTAAAAAATTTAACCAACATATTAATTTATTAGGTAACGCTCAATTACCCTTGGTGTTTACTTCTGAATCGGTCAATTCTACGCAGGAAAATAATATCAGCAACAATACTGTTGCTAGCTCTAATAGACCAAATATTAACACAGCCCCCTCTAGAGCCAATACCAGTAGTTCAGCACAAGCAACAATTGCCAATAGCAGCAATTCAATTAATCAAGTTGCTATTCCAACGACTCCGAATGTTCCAAGAAATAATGCCACTTTAGTTGCTAATAATGCCGGCAACGTTGCACTCCAAAATCGTATTAGCACACAAACCACGCAAACCACGCAAAGTTCAAACCAAGTAATCAGGCCAAACAATGCGACTCCACTTGTTTTATCAAATGGCACAGGAACCAATATAGCTGCTAACGGCCAAACTACGCTTGCGCCTGCTACTTTTGCAGATTTGCATGCCATGAGTAATTCAAAAATTAAAGTCCAATTAGCAGTGCTTAAAAATCGCTTAAAAATTGGCCAAGATTATTTAGAGATGAAACTACAACATGAACGGGAGGCGTATCTCTATATATTTTATTCATCGTCTAGTAACACAAGTATTGATGTTTTATTTCCTAATCCTAGGTCGCCTAATAATAAATTAAAGGCCGGCAGTTACCTTTTCCCAAGTCCTGATTGGGCTTTGCGATCAGTTGGGCCAGCAGGTGATGGTGCCCTTATTGCTGTGAGTTCGTCAACACCACTTGATTTTTCATTGAGTAAAGGTAGTGACACTTTTGAAACCACAGCAGTAGGTGTGAAGCAATTTTTTGAATTAATTAGTGCAAAACCTGACGCTGTAATTGGGGCGAGTTCGGTGGTGAAAGTAACGGAGTATGAATAGCCAGTATAAGCATACGGTTGGCTTTTTGTGGTCACTTTTATAAGTGAAATTAATTGTCTTTTTTCAAAAATGGTTTTAAAAATGAAAATACTAGTGCAACCATTTCTTATTACTCAATTAAAAATTGAGTTTTTCCATGTAATTAGGCCAGCTTTGGGCAGTTTTGCCAAGAGGATTCTATTTTTTATCGGCTTGAGTTTAGTGCTGCTTAGCCCCAATCATGCCTTGGCTTCTTTAACTCTTTCCACTTCACTAGGTCAAAACTTCAATCCAAATCCAAATTTTTTGCCCGAGAATAAGCTCGCCAAAATAAAAGATTATGCTCACAAAATTAGCCTGTATAGTGCTAATGTTACTGCTGTACTAGTACCACAAGGCAATGCAACAGAATTAGCTGAAGCAAGTTTAAATAATAAAGAGTCAGCTTTACCAAACCATATAAAAAAATCAAGTCTGCAGACCTCTCAGCAATTGTCTCCAATTATTGTAGAACCACATGCTTTTGCCAATAGTAGTGCGCAATTAGGACTTCAATTTTTAAATCCAACATTGGGCAATCAGTCTATTAGTCCTTTGGGTTTGAGTTCAATCATGGCGATGTTAGCTACCGCTAGCACTGGTCCGTCTTCAGTACAAGTTTATGATTTATTTGGCCCTACAGAATCTGCAAATACCATACTTCAAAAACAGCTTTCGCAGTATTTACAGACTAGTAAAAAAAATGTTTTACCAAAGGGTAATGAGTTTTTTGTACAGAATAAAATAATCATTAATCAAGCGATTGTGGAGCAGCTAAGTTCCGAGTATCAGCAACAAGTGCAAGATAATTTCTTAGCTACGAAAGTAGTTTTTGATGCTGCCGTCAATAATCCTGAAAAAAATATTAATCAACAAATTGCAAAAGAAACACAAGGAAAAATCCAAGATTTGCTGCCTAAAAACTCTATTTCTGCGAGTACACAAGTATTACTAAGCAATACCATTGAGTTTAAAGGTTTATGGGAAAAAGCATTCGATGTCCAAAATACAAAAATGCAAAACTTTTTTTCGCAAGACGGAAAAAGCATTGGCTTGGTTAAAACCATGACACAAGAACTTGATTTGTTTCAGGCCTCCATCAATGGGTTTACTGCCTATGATATACCCTATCAAGGAGGGCAGTTTTCTCTACGAATTATTCCACTTCCTGAAGGAAGAAAAATGGTAGATTTAACTCAATCATTAAGTAAGCATGATTGGTCTGACTGGTCTTTGCAAATGAGGGCGCAGCATTGTATTTTAAGTCTGCCAAAATTTAAAATAGCAGCTGAGTCGGTATCCGTTGCTGAAAAAATGCAACACTTAGGTGTTAAAGAGATTTTCTCTACCCATGCCGATTTTACCCCCATGTTGGGACAAGCCGGAAAAAGTCATCATTTGGATAATGTTTTTCATGCGGTTGCAATAGAGGTAGATGAAATGGGTACTGAATTAGTGTCCGCAACTGTTGCAACTGTGAAGTCAAAAAGTTTAAAGCAAACTTGTCTTATTAACCGACCTTTTTTATTTGCTGTCATTGATAAGCAATTTTCTACCCCTTTAGTTTTAGGAGTAATTCATCAACCTTAAGTGCTTTCGTCTGAAAGTAAATATTGAGATGATTAATTAACTCGCTTTGAAAATCAAAACTAATTTGTAACATAGGTGAATTTATGCTGAGAGTCAATCGATTTTGTTTAGTACTAGCTTTAATATTTGGTTCGAGTATCAGCTTTGTTCAAGCGCAAACGCCCATCACCAATACTGCAGTGATGGTCTCGCCAGGGACTTCAGTCGCCACTATCGCAGAGCTTTTTTATGCAGATACGGCTGCAATTCCTCTTCAGAAAGCCATGACCATCAGGGGCATAGCACCACAGCAACAAGATAATCGATGTGTAATGCAAGATGGAACAATACAAAGTCAAAATAGTCGAGCTAAACGCTTTGCTTTAGTAGCAGGTCAAAATACTACAGATACAGTTAACTCGGTGCCCAATAATGTCGCTAATACTTCAACTCAAAACTCTAATCAAGGGGGGCAGGCCTCTACAGAACAAATTGTGCCGGTGGTCGATAGGCCAGTTTCTTCAGTTAATTTAGCACTTAATTTTGGCCTTGATTCTGATAAGTTGTCTGATAAAGACAAATTATTATTAAAAAATGTAGCCGATGCAATGAATGAAATTCAATTGAAACGGGTGTTATTTGCTGTGGTGGGACACACCGATAATTCTGGTGCAAGAAATTATAATTTGGAGTTGTCTTGCTCAAGAGCATTTATTGTAAGCCAATATTTGGCTGCTTTAGGAGTAGATCCTAGCCGTATTACCGCTTATGGTTTTGGACCTGATCAACCGATAGAAAAATCAGCCGGTGTGAACCCTAAAAATAGACGAGTTGAAATTAGACGTGCCAATTAAGTCTTAATTGAAATTTAAATTCCACCTCCATTTAACTTATAAAATGATATTTAATTTTTGGTACAGGCAAGGCCTCAGTATTATTTTTCTGGCAATTATTTTGTTAGTGAGTCCATCTGCTTGGGCAAAAAAATTAGCTTTATTAGTGGGTGTGTCTCAATATGCAAACGCTAACTATAATTTGTATGGTCCTGCCAATGACGTAAAAGCGTGGCAAGAATTATTAGAGAATAAATTTTCTTTAGCTCCGTCTGATATTGTAGTTTTGCTTAATAACAAAGCCACTAAAGAAAATATTTTATTAGAACTAGATAGGCTTAAAACTAGAAGCCAAGAGGGCGATGAAATTATTATTTTCTTTTCTGGCCATGGCACTTCAGCCTTAGATAAAAGTCAACATATACCTTTGCCACAGGGTACAGGGGCCTTTATTACCCATGAAAAACAATTTTTAATTGGTCGTACTGATTTATTACCTAGATTATTAGCTTTGGATAAAAGCAGAAAAATTTGGCTTATTTCTGACTCTTGTTATTCACAAAATATTTCAAGAAGTAGTTCTAGAGAGCTTGGCTTTGATGCTAATAAACCAAAGGCTAAATTTATTGCGGTTCATTCATCTGAATTGTTAGAGCGATTAAGTGCTAAAGAAAAACAAGCTCTACAAAACCAAAGTTCTGAAATTCCGCCATACCCTTATCAAAATCTTGTGACTTTCGCTGCTGCGAGCGAGGGCGAGGTAGCGCTTGATTTGCAAGCTAGCGATACCTTTGACGGTAAGCCGCATGGGGCTCTTACCAATGCACTAATTCCTATTTTAACTGGAGATGAGTTTGCTGACTATGATAATAATCGGCAACTTGATGTCAATGAAATTAATTATGCAGTGACTCAAAAACTGCGTAGTATGTCCTTGGGACAAACACCTCAAATTTTACCCTCATCCATAGAAGATAAGACAGCTTTAAGGCGGTCGCTTTTTTTAGGTGGTGGACAAGCAACAGTCAAGCAAAATTTCACCCCTGTTTTACCTAACAAGTTAAAAGTCTTTACTGCAAAAGCGGTTCCAGTTGCTTTACAAGATCAATTACGAAAAAATAGTAATATTGAATTAACCGCTAGCGGTGCTCCTTTTGATATTGCCATCACTGCTAATGTAAATGCAAAATCATATGAGTTTTTTGATGCTAAAAACGAGTCGATTGGTCGATTCACTAACTTAGCTGAAGTTCAAGCCAAGCTACTACAAGAGCAAGTTAATTTAAGTCTAAAAAATAGCTTACAAAAAAAGCAAAATGGTGTGATGGAGCTTGAATTTTTTCCGAGTCGTTTTGGTAGTTTTTTTGAGATTGGTGAGAAACTAAAAATTTCAATGAAATCTCCAAAAAATGTTTATTTGTTATTGTTGGTAATTAACTCTAAGGCTGAAGTATCGGTAGTGTATCCTACGCAAACTCAAGAGTTTCAGTTAAAGCTGGCTAATAAAGTGCAATTTATGCCTGAGTCTGATTTTTTTACTACTACTGCTCCAAGTGGTGTTGACTATTTGCATGTAATTGGTCTGCCAGAAATGCCTGCCACTTTGCAAGCGCTACTTAGTAAACCAATTGACAGCTTACACACCAGTCATACAAGAGTTCAAAATTTATTGAATTGGTTAGAGCAATCGCCCAAGTCTGTTTTATATAACTCAATAGAATTAGTAGTTCATGAAAAGAATAATTGATTCATTTTGAATGAATCTAAGTTTTCAGGAGCATTAACAGTCGGGTTCTAAAAGTTTTTTTATTGTTTTAGTTTTTAAAAGGTCGGGTCTTCATGCGCAAGTATTTTTATAAAAACTACTATATACCTAGTTTTGCCGCTATTTTTAAAGCCCTAATTTTAGTGCTGTGCTTTGGCAGCTCTTTCTTTGGCTTTAATAGTTGGGCGCAAACTAATTTATCGCAGGTAGGTACTGGGAAAAGGGTTGCTCTTGTCATTGGTAACTCTGATTATAAAAATACCAGCCGTTTAAGCAATCCCGTTAATGATGCAGAGGACATAGCGACTGCATTAAAGGGATTTGGCTTTGAGGTCATTATTTTAAAAAATGGCACAAGGCGTCAAATGTCTGAAAAGCTCTCGGAATTCAAAACAAAAATAGACACTGCTGGTGCTGCTTTGGTTTATTACGCTGGCCACGGCGCACAAATTAGTGGTGCTAATTATTTATTACCAATTGATGCAAGTACCGATACCGAGGCGGCTATTATCGATGAGTCAATTAGCCTTAATCGGGTTTTAGATGAGTTAGAGGGCGGGCGAGGCAGGGTGAATATTGTGATGCTAGATGCCTGCCGTAACAACCCAATTACTGGTAAGTTTAGATCTGCTTCTAGAGGTTTGGCAGCCCCTAGTTCTCAGCCAAAAGGTACGGTAGTGGTCTATGCCACGGACCCAGGCAATACCGCTGAAGATGGCGTAGGTCGTAACGGCACTTTTACTACTGGTTTATTAAAAGCATTTAAAGGTAAAGATTTAAGCCTTGATGGCGTCTTAACCATTGCTAGTGAAGAAGTTGAGCGAGCCTCAGGTAATAAACAAACTCCTTATGTAAATGGGCCCAAACCCATTCAAAAACAATTCTTTTTTGCCGCTAACATTACGGTTAATCCTGGTGAGACGCAGCTAGAAAGTGAGTTTTGGTCCAGCATTAAGTCAAGTACTGATATTGCTGATTTTGAGGCGTATTTGAAACAGTACCCTAAAGGGAATTTTAAAGTCTTGGCCGAGAATGCTATCAAACGTTTAAAATTAGCCACTGCCAATTCTAATGCTATCAATAATGCCAACAACAATGTAGTTTTAGAAAATAATACTGCTGCTGGCAATAATACCAACCTGGCCACTATTTCGCCCATCACTAATCGTGTTTCTAACAACAAGCCGGCAATTCGATATAGCCCTGGTCAAGTATTCCAAGAGTGTGAAAACTGTCCCACCATGGTGGCTATTGCACCTGGCAGTTATTTAAGAGGTTCTCCAACTACAGAGTTGAATCGCAAAGATAATGAGGGTCCTGTGCAAAAAGTGTCGATTCTTTATCCAATCGCAGTCGCTCAAAAAGAAATAACCGTTGAAGAGTTTGCTCATTTTGTAAAAACAACGGGTTATAAAACCGAGTCTGATAAAGACGGTCAAGGTTGTTCTGTTTGGTCAGGCAAAGATTACTCCTATAAAAAAGAGCATAACTGGAAAAACCCTAATTTTATTCAAGCTCCCACTCACCCTGTAGTTTGTGTAAGTTGGAATGATGCCAATGAATATGCTTATTGGCTAAGTAAAGCCTCAGGTGGAGAGCCCTACCGTTTGTTATCTGAAGCTGAATGGGAATATGTAGCAAGAGCAGGTACACAAACGCGCTATTTTTGGGGTGATGGCAAAGATAACTCTGTTACCTGCAAATTTGCGAATTCTTTTGATAATACCGCCATTAAAACAATACCTGGGCTTGGTCAATACACTGGTGCCTACTGCAATGATTCCTATCCATACACCGCTCCTGGTGGCTCCTATCTGCCTAATGCATTCGGCTTATACGATGTGCATGGTAACGTGGCCGAATGGGTACAAGATATTTGGCATGAAAATTATATTGGTTCACCGACCAATGGACGTGCGTGGTTGGAAGGCGGAGATAGGCAACGCCATGTACAAAGAGATGGCCCTTATGCAAATGCACCCAATGATATTCGTGCCGCTTACCGCTTAGGAGGTTTTACCACTGGGCGTAGCGAAACCATTGGGTTTAGAGTCGCTAGAAACCTTTAATTAGGCGTATAGGGGAGTGATTGAATGGTTTGGCTACAGCTGCTTTCCTCAAAGGGTGCTAACACAATGGAATGAGGCAAAGCATTGGCGGCTTCTAAACAGATAAATTGCCTCCATTGCTGCTCGCCGACATCGGCCATCTTGCTGGCCGTTTGACTGCCAGGATTCCAAACCACCACCGATAAACAGCCTTGAGTTTGAACTTTTATGATGCGCTGCTGACCCACATCTTGAATTTGAAATGGGTGTTGATTGGCGTTTGGCAAGTGGTAAATTCTGTCAACTGTGGTTAAATCTTTGTTGTCAAGACTTAGCTGATTGATTTGAGGAGTTATTTCTGAGAGCTCAGGATTTAATTTATCGGTGAAGAAACAGTTTTCTAAACCGTTAATTGAACAATTCATGACATCAGCCACAGCAAAATAACTATGCAAAGCTTGTGTTAGGGTAATTGATTTTCTGCTATTGTTTTTAGTTTTAATTGATTGTTGTAGCGTATTGGTTAATTCTATCGTTTGTATGCAATCAAGCTCATGCCATTCAACACCGAGTGCTTCAAGAATAATTGTTTTACTGTTTTGAATACTAATAATTTCATCGGCACTTAATCCTGTCGCATTTTCATTCCATTCTGGAATTAAACGTATAATTGATTTTTGGGCTGATTGGTAAGACTCCAGTACTTTCCAAGGCATATTTCGTACTGGCCCATGTTGAGGGAGTTGGCTTGCTACACCTTGTTTGGCAAACCATGGCCAGCAAATTGGCACTCCGCCTCTAATAGCAGCAGGAGGTGGACTTATTTGATTGGAAAGCCAAAATAAGTCTTTTTGATTTTTGGGTATATAGGATATTAATTGACCACCGTATCGACTGATTTCAATACTGGCCAATTCATTGTTTAATTTGAATATTTTCGGCAAATCGGCAAAATTTGCACTTTCTTGTGTTCGATTTTTATGCATATCAAGTGACTTTAGATAGGGAAGTTGTAAAATAGAAGCTGGATTGTCATAAATTGCCCGAAAAAAATAAATAGGGGCAGTTGGCTGTTAAGATTACAAGTCTTTGCATTACCTTTTGGTTTATATCCGCTCTTTTTAAGAGTAATTGTTTAGGCTAGTACCGGTAACCGAGTTATCAAACAAGCGTATTTCCCATATTGAAGTTTTTGTTTTTGGATATTAAGTGCGTTTATCATCAATTAAGTTAGCAGGATTTAAATCATTTGTGGACCCAACAACGTTTGGTCTACCGGGTCAGCTCGTCGGTGTGGTTGGGCCTAATGGTTGTGGTAAGTCTAACATTATTGATGCCGTACGGTGGGTATTGGGAGAATCCAGGGCATCAGAGTTGCGTGGCGAGTCCATGCAAGACGTGATTTTTAACGGTAGCACCTTACGCAAACCAGCAAGCCGTGCCAGTGTAGAGTTAGTTTTTGATAATACCGATCACCGAGCAGGTGGTCAATGGAATCAGTACGAAGAAATTGCTGTTCGGCGTGTGTTAACTCGTGATGGCAACAGTAGTTATTTTATTAATAATATTGCTGTGCGTCGCCGAGATGTGCAAGATGTATTTTTGGGTACAGGCTTAGGGCCAAGGGCTTATGCCATTATTGGTCAAGGTACGATTAGTCGAATCATTGAAAGTCGGCCAGAAGAATTGCGTTTGTTTCTTGAAGAAGCGGCGGGTGTCTCAAAATACAAAGAACGTCGGCGCGAAACTGAAAATCGACTAAATGATACCCGTGAAAACTTAACTCGGGTCGATGACATTTTACGAGAGCTTAATGCCAACCTTGATAAATTAGAAAAACAAGCGGTAGTGGCTCAAAAATATCAAGATTTAAAATCAGATATTACGCTCAAACAGAATTTACTTTGGTTTTTTAAACGCCAAGATAGCGAAACTGAACAAACCAAACTCAAAGCAGATGTTGATCAGGCCGGTGTTGATTTAGAAGCAAGGGTAGCTGAACTCAGGGCAATTGAATCTGATTTAGAAACCATACGGCAAAGCTATTACATTGCAGGCGAACAGGTCAATCAATCTCAAGCCTCATTATATGAAGCGACAGCCGAAGTCGCTCGTCTTGAAGCAGAAATCCGCTACGTGGTGGAGGGGCGAAGCCGAGTAGAGCAAAGAATTAAAGTACTTAACGAGCAAACCCTTCATTGGAATACTCAAACAGAACTAGCTGTGACTGAAGCAGCCGAGCTAAAAGAACAAAGTGAACAAGCTCTTGAACAAGTGGCGGTATTACAAGCTCAACTAGAAGAACATGATCATCAGCTACCCGACCTTGATGCTAAATTAAGGCAGGCCCAACAACAAGCCAATGACCAACGTACCAAGGTATTACAGCTCCAACAACAAATCGGTTTGTTGGCTGCAGAGCAGCGTCACATAGACGAACAAACTCGCAATCTGGCAACCCGTCAGCAGCGTTTAATTGCCGATAAAAATGCGGTTGTAGCTCCAGATGAAGCCAAGCTACAGGACCTAGAGCTAGAGCTTGAACTGTCTCAAGAAGAACTGCTAATAGCAGAGGCAAAATTGGAAGAATTGCAAGAGCAATTGCCGCACCTAGAATCTGAACGCCAAAAAAATCAGCAAAATTTGCAAAATGAGCTCTCTACTCAAGCGCAATTAAATGCCAAACTAGCCGCATTGCGTAACTTGCAAGAAAAACTCAAAGTTGATGAAAAGTTAAGTCCTTGGTTGGCCAAACATGGTCTTGAGGGTTTATCTCCACTATGGAATCAATTACAAATTGAAGCGGGTTGGGAAAATGCTTTAGAGGCCGCCCTGCGTGAGCGTCTATCGGCTTTTGAGGTGTCAAAGTTGGAAATGATTAGCCGTTTAGCAGCTGACCAGCCACCTAGCAAAATGACCTTTTATAGTCCAGTTCTTGTCGAGCAAGCCAGTTCGCCAGCACCTGGATTGCAAAGCTTGTCACAACTGGTAAAGGTGCACCACCTGCAGCTTAAAACTTTGCTAGCAGAATGGCTTGAAAACTGCTTTATTGCGCAAAATATGCAAGAGGCCTTAGCGTCTAGGCAGTTGTTAAAAAATGGTCAGAGTATTTATGTGGCTCAGGGTCATGTGGTGACTCGAAACAGCGTTTCATTTTATGCTGCCGACTCAGAGCAGGCGGGTCTTTTAGCCAGAGCACAAGAAATTGAACGACTCGATAAAGAAACCAGAGCCCAGCATTTAATCGTTGAAGAAACTAAGCTCGCCTTTGCAAGGCAAGAGGCACAATTACAAGAAACCAATCAAGCCTTGCAGCAAATACGTTTAGCTTACGCCAAAGCACAAAGTAAAAGCCATGACATGCAACTACAGGTGATGCAATTGACCCAGCAGGTCAGTCAAGCTAAATCACGTAGTCAACAAATCGATAACGATTTAATCGAATGCAATCAGCAACTCGAAGCTCTCGCAGAACGCTCCCTAGAGGCTCAAGCTCAATTTGAAGAGCTTGATATTCAATTAGCAGATAGCCAACAACGGCACGCAGATTTAGAAGATGTAGTAATTGCTACCGAAAGAGCCAATAACTCCGGTCGGGAGCAGCATCGTGACCTAGAGCGTAGGGCTCAAGAAGCGAGTTTTCAGCAACGCAGTATGTTGGCAAAAGCGGCTGAACTAGAGCGACAAATTGAAGCGGCTCGCAGGCAAATCTTGGCCATTGCAGACGAGCAAAATCAAGCACAGTCTGAGTTGGGTCGTTTAACCGCGGTATCGGCCCAAACAGGCTTGCAAAACGCCCTTGACGTGCGCTCTCAAAGAGAGGCGAGTTTGGCCGCCAATCGTAGCCTTTATGATGATCTCACTGCCAAACTAAGGGCTTGTGATGATCAACGTATTCAAACCGAACGTGCTTTAGATCCTTTGCGCCAGCGTATTGGTGAATTACAACTCAAAGAACAAGCGGCTCGCCTTAATTTTGAACAATATCATCAACAGTTATTGGATGCCCAGGCCAATCTTGGAGAGTTAGCGAATTGGGTTGCCAGTGGTCAAGTCAAAATGATGGGACTTTCATCTGAAATTGATCGTTTAAATCGAGAAGTCATGGCGCTTGGGGCTGTCAATTTAGCCGCTCTTGATGAGTTAGGTTCTGCTAGAGAGCGTAAACAATTCCTAGATTCCCAAACAGCAGACTTACAAGAGGCGATTAATACGCTAGAAAATGCGATTAAAAAGATAGATGCTGAAACAAGAGAGTTATTATCAGGTACATTTAATACTGTTAATGAGCATTTTGGTCGTATGTTCCCTGAGTTATTCGGAGGAGGTAATGCCAAACTGGTTATTACTGGAGATGAAATTTTGGATTCTGGGGTGTTGGTACAAGCCCAACCACCAGGCAAAAAAAATCAAACCATTCACTTGTTATCAGGTGGAGAAAAAGCACTTACCGCCATTGCGCTGGTTTTTGCAATTTTCCAGTTAAATCCTGCACCTTTTTGTTTGCTCGATGAGGTGGATGCGCCTCTTGATGACAGTAATACAGAAAGGTATGCCCGATTAGTGGCAAAAATGAGTAGTGGTACACAGTTTTTATTTATTAGCCATAATAAAATTGCGATGGAAATGGCCCAGCAACTGATAGGTGTGACTATGCAAGAACAAGGCGTATCACGAATCGTTGCTGTGGATATGGAATCCGCAGTTCACTTGGCACAAGTCGTTTAAGTTAAAATTTATGAATAGTTTGCCCGTTGCTTTGGCTATTGCAGGTGGTTTAATTCTTGCAGCCGTTATTGCCCATGGACAATGGCGAGGTCGTCAGGGACGGCCACGTCAAGCCGATGAAGAAGGTGCCGTGATTACCAGCACTTCTGCTGATACTCCGACCTTATCCGGCTTAGCTGGTTTTTCTGAGCGTCGTGAACCAGGAGATTTCTCTGATGATACTTTTGGTTTTGACCTTGAAACCAACCGTTCTAGAGGTGTTGATTTACCTCCCCCCCTTGACAATAACGATGATGCCATTTCTCAAATAATGGCCATGATTGCTTCATCCGAGCGTAAACCCTCTTTAAGCCCGGCTATTGATTCCATCGCCAAACTCAATCTTGAAACCGTTTTGTCTGGTGAGGCTATATTAGCTAATTTACCCACTACCCGCCGTGTGGGTAGCAAGCCTTTAAGTGTGGAAGCTTTAGTTGCTAGTGGCCCCGGTAGTGCCTATGGCAAAGACAAAGGAATGTGGGAGTTTCCACAAGCCAATGGTCGTTATAAAGCTATGCAAATGGGGGTTCAATTGGCAAACCGCACGGGCGCCCTTCACGAGATTGAATTTTCTGAATTTGTTTCAAAAGTACAATCTGTTTCTGAAGCTTTAGGTGCTGAGCCTGAATTTGCAGACATGATGGCAGAAGTAGCTAGAGCCCGAAAGCTGGATCAGTTTGCAAGCACCCATGATGCCCATTTAAGTTTATATATTTTCTCTAACCGAGTCGCTTGGAGCTTGGGTTATTTAATGCAGGTGGCGACTAAATTGGGCTTTGTTCCTGGTTCTGTGCCTGGTCGATTAGTATTACCCTCTAATCAAGGCCAAGCCCCCTATTTCTCTCTTGATTTCGATCCGCAAGTAGCTTTAACTCCTGACCTTGAGGGAACCGGTTTAAAACAATTTAAATTATCACTTGAAGTGCCACAAGTGGCTCGTGAAAACAATCCGTTTGATTTGATGCGTGATTATGCTAACACCTTAGCCAAAGAAATGGACGCCCGAGTGGCCGATGAAAACGGTGAAGCTGTTTTTGACGAAACCCTCAATCAAATTGGACAAGAGTTGCAAGCGCTTTATGACCGATTGGATGAAGAAGGCTTATCGGCCGGTTCGCCATTGGCTAAACGCTTGTTTTCATAAAGCTCTTCATTTGAGACTACCATCTGCTAAAAAATGGTTGGGCTGGTGGTATTTTTCAGCCATAATAGCTGGTCCTTGTGTTTTTAGCATAGCCCAATTAGATCAACCAATTTCTAATAATTACAGCTAATGCTGGCACGGTTTTTAACTCGATATTATTGTTTTGGGTTTTATAATCTTAACCGTAGTTCAAGCTTATTGACCTCCCACTACCTCTTGCCTAAAACGACTGCCTTAGCCTTATTTTGCAAGACTAAGCCAGTCGTTTTTGCTTTTATTCATTTCTCTGTATCAAAGTGATGTCTCATGACTACTATTAGCCCCGACAATCTACAAAAAGCCCAATTATTAGCTCAGCAACTTAGGCAATGGGGCCATGAATATTATGTACTTGATCAGCCTAGTGTTCCCGATGCTCAATATGACAAAGCATTTTTTGAATTACAAGCCCTAGAACAAGCCTATCCAGAAATTTTAAGTCCCGATTCTCCCACTCAAAGAGTGGGTGGTGCGGTACTCGATAGTTTTCAATCTGTCAGGCATCAAGTGCCTATGTTATCGATTCGAACAGAGACCGATAACGAGGCCTCTGGTGCACTTAATTTTGATGCCCGTATTCGCCGAGAATTACAATTAGATGAAAATGCCGCTGCTATTGAATATGTTTGCGAACTTAAATTTGATGGTTTGGCTATTAATTTACGTTATGAAGAGGGGGTTTTGGTACAGGCTGCGACACGTGGTGACGGAGAGCAAGGCGAGGAAGTCACTGCCAATATGCGTACCGTTAGCTCCATTCCGCTTAGGCTAATGGGCAAGGTACCTCCGGTACTTGAAGTGCGTGGTGAGGTGTATATGTCAAGGTCAGACTTTGAAGCTCTCAACCAAAGACAACGCGAAAAAATTGCCCTAGGTGCAAAAGGCGAGCGTACTTTTGTAAATCCAAGAAACGCGGCTGCAGGAGCAGTTAGGCAATTAGATTCAAAAATTGCAGCCAGCCGAAAACTTAGTTTTTTTGCCTATGGCTTAGGTGAAATCAGTGCCAATCACAGCTCTTACCATTTTCAAACCCATTATGATTTATTAATGCAATTAAAAGAATGGGGCTTTCCAGTGGCGCACCAAACGAGGTTGGCGCAAGGCGGGCAAGAGTTGGTTGCGTTTCATACCGATATTGCGACGCAGCGTGACGCATTACCATTTGATATAGATGGTGTGGTTTATAAAGTCAATTCATTAGCATTGCAGCAACAACTAGGTTTTGTAAGTCGTGAGCCCCGTTGGGCAGTGGCGCATAAATATCCTGCGCAAGAACAAATTACCACGGTAATTGCTATAGATGTGCAGGTGGGGCGTACCGGTAAGTTAACCCCTGTAGCAAAGCTAGAACCTGTTTTTGTGGGGGGCGTCACTGTTACCAACGCTACTTTGCACAACGAAGACGAGGCCAGACGTAAAGACGTGAGAGTGGGCGACCAAGTTATCGTACGCCGTGCGGGTGATGTTATTCCTGAAATTGTAGGGGTGTACGGCTTGGTAGCTGAACAGGAGTTGGCGCTATCGGCCACACAGCTAGCGGTTCAGAATCAAGATAAGGACTTGTCGATTAGTGCAGTTGCAAGTGATGAGAGCAATGGCAAAAGCTTACAGCAAGCATTAAAAGCCAGAGGGGAGGCTTTTACCATGCCAAAAAATTGCCCTGTTTGTGATTCAGTGTGTGTACGTGAAGAAGGTGAGGCAGACTACCGTTGCACGGGTGGACTTTTTTGCCCAGCTCAACGTAAACAAGCTATTTTGCATTTTGCCCAGCGCCGAGCGGTTGAAGTAGATGGTTTAGGCGATAAATTAGTCGAGCAATTAGTAGATGCAGGTATTATTTCCACCTTGCCTGATCTTTATCATCTAGATATGCAAAAGCTTGCTAATTTAGATCGTATGGCAGAAAAATCTGCACAAAATATTATTGATGCTTTAATTGCATCTAAAAAAACAACCCTTCCCCGATTTTTATTTGGCCTTGGTATTCGCCATGCAGGTGAATCAACCGCTAAGGCCTTGGCCAAACATTTTGGTAGCCTAGATGCCATCATGAATGCCTCTGAAGCGCAGTTATTAGAAGTGGCAGATATTGGGCCTATTGTGGCCAGCAGTATTCGTTTATTTTTTGATCAAGCACATAACCGAGAAATAGTTCAACAGCTAAAAGATTGCGGCTTTGAGTGGCCTGAAGGTCAGGCGCTTAATGCCGATCAGGGACCAAGACCCTTATTAGGCCAAACTTTTGTTATTACTGGCACATTACCCTCGCTTTCACGAGATGAAGCGAAAGACTTAATTGAGGCTGCAGGCGGTAAGGTGAGTGGGTCTGTTAGCAAAAAAACTAATTTCTTATTGGCAGGAACAGAAGCAGGTAGTAAGTTAGACAAAGCCATTAGTTTGGGCGTAACAGTGATTGATCAAAGCCAATTACATGCTATGTTGCAAGAAACCCAGACGGGTGCTCAGAATAGTACTGGCAATTTAACACCCAACAATGCCACTAGCAATTTAAGCGATGATACAAAGCTAAGTGAAGATGATAATCCCCAAAATAGTGCAGCCTTAGAGTCATTGATTAGTTCTAGTTCAAGTCCAAGTTCTAGTCAAACCCCGCAAGCTGATGACGATTCAGATCAATTAAGTTTAATTTAAAATTGGAAGAAAGAGTTGTATGGCTGTTCGAGAAATTTTAAAAATGGGTGATGCCCGATTATTAGCATATGCAAAACCAGTTGCCGCCCACCAATTTGCTAGTGTAGCACTGACAGATTTGGTCGCAGACCTAGAAGACACTATGCAAGCTGCTAATGGTGCTGGTTTAGCTGCGCCACAAATTGGCGTAGATTTACAAGTGCTTATTTTTGGCACCGGTCAAATTAACCCACGTTACCCAGATGCACCTGTTGTTGCTAAAACGGTGTTGTGCAACCCTGTAATTACTCCTCTTAATCATCAAATGCAAGCGTGCTCGGAACAAGATGCGCCACTTAGTGACGGTTGGGAGGGGTGTTTGTCAGTACCTGGTTTAAGAGGGGTGGTGCCAAGGTTTTTACATATTCATTACACTGGTTTTAGTCCAGATGGGCAGCCAATAAACGAATATGCAAGTGGTTTTCATGCCAGAGTGGTGCAGCATGAGTGTGATCATTTGTGGGGCAAACTTTATCCTATGCGAGTAAAAGACTTCACCCAATTTGGCTACACAGAAGTTTTATTTCCAGAGTTATCTACCACTGCATAATTTTAGCAAGCTACTAAAGCTAAAGCGATTTGGGTGTTTGTATTGACAGACTACCGTTTTGAAAAAAATAATAAAACTAGCTAGTTTTAATTAATAAAAAATACGCCTAGACATTGATACTGCAAGTTTATTAGACATTTTTTAAGGGTATTTCGATTTTTGGAAGTTAAATATGACAAATTAGATTCGTTTTTTGACAACTATTTCTCATTTGTTACGAAATAACAAACGACAAGAATAGTCGCTTTGGCGTACAATAATTTTCATGGATAAAAACTTTCAACGCCTAATTGATCTGCTTTCGATGCTTCCATCCAAAAGTAGTCCTAAAATTTCTACTGCCAAATTGGCAGAAAGACTCTCGTCTCTTGGCTACGAGGTCAGTCTTAGAACTGTTCAGCGCGATCTAGAAGATTTAGCTGAAAAATACTCTGACATTGAATGCGACAAGCGATCTAAGCCTTACAGCTGGGGTTGGATAAAAGACAAAGTGAGAATTTCTGTGCCTGGCATGGATGCTAATCAAGCTTTAAGTCTTAAAGTGCTTAATAGTCATTTGGCGGATTTAATTCCCGATTCTGTGTTGCGTGACATACGACCTTTGGTGAACGAGTCCAATCGTGTGTTAAGCGAAAACTATACAGCCGCTACCATTACCAAATGGACCGATAAAATAGCAATTTTGCCACAAGGCCCAGTACAAATTAAGCCTAAAGTTTTGCCTTTAGTGTATGAAGCAGTGTCTGATGCTTTGCTCAACGAAAATCAGCTTGTTATTAGTTATACCAAGTCCCTAGATTCCGAGCTAAAGAAAAAAACGGTTCATCCTTTGGGTTTGGTACAGCAAGGAGTTGTGCAGTATTTAGTGATGGTGTTTGAGGGCTACTCAGACCCTGTATATTTACCTATGCACAGAATTAAAAAAGCTCAGGTGCTAACAGAAAAAACCAAGACACCAAAAGGTTTTTCGCTCAAAAAATACATTAATCAAGGGGTATTTGGCAACTGGTCTGAATTTGCAGATTTAAAACCAATTAAATTAGTGGCTAAGTTTAGTAAAAATGCGGCCACCTATTTATCGGAAGCTCCATTGGCTACCGACCAAAAAATCCAAGAATTAGCGGACGGTCAAATTAGGCTTACGGCTACTGTACCTCTTACCGAACGACTTATTTGGTGGATTATGGGTTACGGCGAAAATATTGTCATAGAACAACCCTCTAATTTAAAAGACGAAGTAGCTGATCGTTTGCGTAAGGCGCTTAAAGCTTATAAATAAGGGCAAAATCAAACGGTTTGCCATTGAAAACCAGACTCTTTTTGAAGTGTCTGGTTTTTTTCATTATGTCTTTAGCTTTAAAGGATTTTGAGCTTGTGGGATAATTCAAGCATGACAGAATTTAAAATAGAATTTCCAGAAGACTTACCCGTTTCGGCCAGGCGCCAAGAAATCCAAGAAGCCTTAGACAAGCACCAGGTAATTATTGTGTGCGGCGAAACAGGCTCGGGTAAAACCACACAATTACCTAAAATTGCGCTTGCAATGGGCAGAGGCAAATGTAATTACCCTGCAGGCACACCTGGCGGTGGCAAGTTAATTGCTCACACCCAGCCACGCCGAATTGCAGCTAGCTCGGTGGCTAAACGTATTGCACAAGAACTCAACACCCCTCTGGGTGAGGTAGTGGGTTTTAAAGTGCGTTTCCAAGATAAATTATCACAAAACGCCTCGGTTAAATTAATGACCGATGGTATTTTATTAGCCGAAACCCAATCCGACCCACTGCTTCAAGCTTATGACACCATCATCATTGATGAGGCACATGAACGCTCGCTTAATATTGATTTTTTATTAGGTTATTTAAAACAGATTTTGCCAAGAAGGCCAGATTTAAAAATAATTGTGACTTCGGCTACCATTGACGCCGACCGTTTTGCCAAGCATTTTGAGTCTAGAAAAGGCCCTGCGCCGGTCATTATGGTATCGGGTAGGATGTTCCCGGTCGAGCAGCGCTACAGACCCTTTGAGGAGCGCAAAGACTATGACATGAATGATGCCATTGCCGATGCAGTAGAAGAGTTATGGCATGTGCCCTCACAAGCAGGAGACATCTTAATATTCTTCCCTGGTGAGCGAGAAATTCGAGAAGCCGCAGAGCACCTAAGAGGCTTTTTAAGCCATCATCCTTTAATGCGCAACACCGACATCTTGCCCTTGTTTGCAAGGTTAAGCCAAGCCGAGCAAGACCGTGTTTTTGAGCATTCTAATCAGCGCCGAATTGTATTGGCCACCAATGTAGCAGAAACCTCATTAACCGTACCAGGCATTAGGTACGTAATCGACACCGGAACTGCAAGAGTGAAACGGTATAGCTACCGAAGCAAAGTAGAGCAGTTATTAGTTGAGCCTATTAGCCAAGCCGCTGCAAGGCAAAGGGCAGGTCGATGTGGCCGTGTTGCCGATGGTATTTGTATTCGGTTGTATGATGAAGCTTCTCATCTAGCACGAGCAGAATTTACTGATCCAGAAATTTTGCGTAGTTCTTTAGCCGCAGTCATTTTGCGCATGAAGAGCTTGCATTTAGGCGTAGTCGAAGACTTTCCTTTTATTGATGCGCCCTCTAGCAGAGCCATTACCGATGGTTATCAGTTGTTGCAAGAGTTGGGTGCAGTAGATGAGGCGAACGAGCTAACCGCCTTGGGTCAAACACTGGCTCGATTGCCTCTAGACCCGCGTTTAGGTAGGATGATTTTAGCGGGCAAAGAATCGGGTGCTTTAGCCGAAATATTAGTCATTACCAGCGCTTTAAGTGTGCAAGATGTGCGTGACCGGCCACTCAGTGCACAGGCTCAAGCCGATGCCGCACACACGCCATTTGATGATGAAAAAAGTGAGTTTATTGGATATGTGAAGTTGTGGAATTGGTTGGCCAACTTAAGAGGTGGTGGAGCTGCTGCACATGCCACACCTTTGGCCTTAGGTGCGACTCCAACGGCAGTGCATAAACTTTCTAATCGACAACAAGAGCAACAACAGCGCGACAAATTTATTAATGCCCGTAGGGTGCGTGAATGGCGCGATATTCATAGCCAATTATTAACCGTAGTCAACGAACAAAAATGGCGCCTTAATACCATTGCCGCCAACTATGAATCGATTCATCAATCATTGTTAGCAGGCTTATTGGGCAATATTGGTTTTAAATCAGAAGCCGATGCAGCAGCCAATAAAGCCGAGTATTTAGGTGCTAGAACCATTAAATTCTATCCTCATCCGGGAGCGCATTTATCCAAAAAACCAGGTCGTTGGATTATGGCCGCCGAACTAGTGGAAACCACCCGATTATTTGGTCGTGGTATAGCCACCATAGACCCGGTTTGGATAGAGCGTATTGCCGGACATTTATTAAAAAAACAATTATTAGATCCGCATTGGGAGAAAAAAGCAGCTCAAGTAGTAGCCTTTGAAAGAGCCACTTTATACGGCTTAATTGTGTATGCAGGCAGGCGTGTGCAATACAACCGAGCCGACCCAGCGGCAGCCCGAGAAATCTTTATTAGAGCCGCTTTAGTAGAGGGTGAGTGGGAAAGCCATTTGCCTTTTATAGTAGCCAATAAAAAATTAATTGCCAAAGTTCAAGAGCTAGAACATCAATCAAGAAGGCAAGATGTATTGGTCGATGACCAGTTAATTTTTGCTTTTTATGATCAACTCATTCCTAAGGATGTATGCAGTGGCCAAACCCTAGAGCATTGGTATAAAACAGCCGTAAAAACCAATCCAAAAATTTTGCAATTAAGCAAAGAGGAGTTAATGCGCCATGAGGCGGCGGGTATTACCACTGATTCATTTCCAAAAACAGTAAGAATGGGTGGCGTAGATTGTTTAGCCACTTATTTACACGACCCAGGTGACCCTAAAGATGGCGTGACAGTAGCCGTGCCATTGTTTGTATTGAATCAAGTCAATGACGATAGACCCGATTGGTTGGTGCCTGGTATGCTGAAGGAAAAAATAATCGGTTTGATTAAAAGTTTGCCCCAAAAGCCCAGAGCAAGGCTTGTTCCTGTGCCAGAAAGCGCCTCGCAAATGGCTTTGTTTTTATCGACGCCAGAGCGTTTTGCGAAAGGTTCTTTAATTGATGCATTGGTACAACTAGTCAAAGAAAAAACGGGCTTAGAAGTAAGACGTGCCGACTTTAAAACCGATATGTTGCCCGCCCATTTATTAATGAATATACGGGTACTAGATGATACTGGTAGGCAGCTGGGTGCTGGTCGACAAATAGGCGCTTTAAAAGCACAATTAGGCCAACAAGCAAGAGGCGCATTTGCTGCTCTTGCGCAGTTAAATGTGGCTACAACAGCAACTACTGCACCTCCAAAAAATACTAATCATGGGCAAAGTGCCTCAGGTGCGACAAGTAGTAAAAATGCAGACACCAAGGCAATATCTAATGGTAATGCAGCTACTGCCAAAAACAATTCTCACAGCCAATTAATAGATGCGGGTCAAAAATATACCCAATGGAGTTTTGGCCATTTGCCAGAGTTATTAGAGCTTAAAAAAGGAGGACAAAATTTAATTGGTTTTCCGGCTTTAGTCGATATAAAAGACGCTGTAGTGCTAGAGGTTTTTGACGAGCCCGATGCTGCTAAATTGGCCCATTTAAAAGGCCTAAGACGCCTGTTTGCATTGCAAATAAAAGACGCCCTTAAATACCTAGAAAAAAATCTACCCGACCTACAACGTTTAGGCACGAGTTATATGGCCTTAGGCAGCCTAGAAGAATTAAAAAGTTTGATTTTAGATTTAGCAATAGACAAAGCTTTTTTACAAGAGCCCCTGCCTAGTTCTGAATCGGAGTTTAAAAAACGTTTAGATGAAGGCCGTTCTAGGTTAACCTTGATTGCCAATGAAGTAGCCCGTATTGCACTAGGCATTTTATTAGAAGCAGCAGCGGCTAGAATGAAATTAAAAGACAGTAAAATTGCCCCCGATGTTGCTTTAGACATGCAGGCACAGTTACAAGCTTTGGTAGGTAAGAAGTTTTTATTAGACCAGCCTTATGGTCAATTACAACATTTCCCAAGGTATTTAAAAGCCATGGTCATGCGCTTAGATAAATTAAAAGCCGACCCTGCTCGTGATAAATTAAAAATGCTTGAGTTTAAACCACTAGAGCAAAAATTTTGGCGTTTGGTACAAGAGCGCAAAGGCCAACTAGACCCTCGTATGCAAGAAATGCGTTGGCTGTTAGAAGAGTTAAGAGTAAGCCTATTTGCCCAAGAGCTACGCACCCCCCAACCAGTAAGCGTCAAGCGCCT
>CAZKWC010000033.1:0-10969 GCA_964556425.1 uncultured Limnohabitans sp.
AAACAAACTGCCGAAAGTTTACGAGTAAGAGCGGGTGCCAGTTTAAAACCCAACAAAGCCGCTGCAGCACCAGGCCAACTCAATTGGTCCACTTCACTCAATGTGTGGCAAGAAGTGTTAGACACGCCCACTCGCACGGTGGCTGGTAATGAAGTCAAATCCAACTCAAGCCAAAAACCTTGGCTAGAATTAGGGCTTGGCCTTTCACAAAAATTAAACGAAGCCAGCAGCTTAAACGCACAAGTGAATTTGCAAAACAGCTTATCTGGCACACAAAAAACTGGAGCGTCGATTCATTTGGCTTACCAATTGAAATGGTGATTAATTGAACACTAGACTTCGTCATTACTTTTAAAAATTGAATTTTTAGTAATTGACCATTTAGCTAAAAAGCCCCCTTGTTGAATAAGAATTAAAACAAGGGGGCTTTTTATTGAGAGTTTTAAATACTGCCCTTGTGTCAATCAATTCAAAATCCTAGGATAGCCATTAGTCTCGTGCGAACTAAGGAGACAGTTTTTCGTTTACAAATCAAATCAAAAAGCAAATTTCAAAAAAATCAATGATCAACTCTAGCTATCAATAACTAGGCATTCCTAGCCCACTATGCCCTCCATTTTTGATCCTTTTTGTCATTTCAACAGTTTTAAGCAACAATATCCGTTAAAGTGTTTGATTTTGATTTATCTACATAATCAGGATAATCAGGATTATCAGCACCGTTGCATATTGATTCAGCATACCCACTGTCAATAGTTTAAATGTCTTTGATGACCCATCTCAATCTTGATTGAGCCAAAAAACCCAACCATCAACCGCGCTCCCTTATGACCAGAACCAAAGCCAACTTTTTATTATTATTTGCCGCCTTTATTTGGGGAACCACTTTTGTTGCACAACAAAAAAGTCTTGCCGATGTAGGCCCTTTGGCTTTTACTGGTATACGATTTATTTTAGGAACTTTAATTGTTTTACCACTTGCTTTGAGGGAGATCAAACAGGCCCCAACAAATTTTGGTAAAGTCAACTGGTGGGCTTGTATTGGCTTAGGTGTTTTATTGTTTTTAGGTGCTAACAGCCAACAAATTGGCTTAAAAACGACTACCGTTACCAATGCAGCTTTTATTACCGCTTTGTATGTGCCGGCAGTGCCTTTATTAGGCTGGTTGTTACTTAAACACAGGTCTCACTGGATGGTTATTCCTGCTAGCCTTGGCTGTGTAATTGGCACCATCTTATTAAGCGGTGGCTCGATTAATGAGTGGCATACAGGCGACACTTGGGTTGCAGCTGGCGTATTGTGTTGGAGTGCTCATGTGGTGTATTTGGGTCTTATTGTGAATAAAACCCATCGCCCCATGACCATGGCTGTTACACAGTTTTTTACCTGTGGTCTGATTAGTTTGGGTTTTGCTGCTTTTTTTGAAGGTGATATTTTTAATGGCCTTGGTGTGGCTTGGTTTGAAATCTTTTATAGCGGTGTCATGTCTGTAGGTGTGGGTTATACCTTGCAATTAGTGGGGCAACGCTTTACCCATTCAAGTGATGCAGCCATTATCTTAAGTTCCGAAGCCTTGTTTGCGACCCTTGCAGGCATGATTTTTTTAAACGAGCAACTGGCTATCGTCCAGTTGGCTGGCTGTTTTATTATTTTAGCCTGTGTGATTTGGGTGCAATTATTACCCGGAACCGAAATTACCAACCCAAAATAAATTATTCGTCAGATTTAAAAATATAAATGCGAATTATTCGCAAATAGGATTAATTCTCATTTAAAATAAGCTATGTTTTCAATTGTTAGCCCTATGACCTTAGATCAAGCCCCCTTACACCAATTATTTTGGATTAGCCATTTAAGCCATCCATCTAATCAGGAACAAACTGAACAATTGCGTCAATTAGAGGCGATTGGTTTTTTTCCACATGAACAAGTCATGGTGTTAAACAAAGGTCTTTTAAAGGGTGATGCAATGGTCATACGAGTAGGAGCCTCCACATTTGCCCTACGCCCATCCGAAGCCGCCATGGTGGTGGTTCAAGCACAAAATTAAGCCATCCATCATGCATGAATCTATTATTACCCTTCATCCTACTGGCCCATTAGTGGCCATGGTAGGCAACCCCAACAGTGGCAAAACTGCATTATTTAATTTATTAACCGGTAGCAGGCAAAAAGTAGCCAATTATGCTGGTGTCACTGTAGAGCGCAAAGAAGGCAGATTACCACTGTCAGAAAAAAGCTTTTTACGGGTTTTAGATCTGCCAGGTGTATATAGCCTCTACCCTCGCTCGCCCGATGAAAGAGTCACTTGTGATGTGTTGGCTGGCAAAGCCAAAGGTGAAAAAAAGCCAGACCTCATTATTTGTGTTTTAGATGCGACTAATTTAAGACGAAATTTACGCCTCGTTTTAGCCGTCAAACGCATGGGATTACCCTGTGTAGTAGCCCTCAATATGATGGACATGGCGAAAGAGCGTGGTTTAAAAATTGATGTAGCAGCACTCTCAAAAGCCCTTGATTTACCAGTCATTGAAACCATTGCCATTAAAGGCAAGGGTGATACGGCATTAAAAGAATGGTTGGCTAATAATGATTGGCGACAAATCAATGTTCAGCATTTTAATGCAGAAACAAACAGCGCTACTTCAGGCACAGATGATATCCAACAGCAAGATCAAATTAAAGTTCAAGCTATATTAAAAGAACTCTCGCTTGATCAAATTACACCGCATTTAACTAGCGACAAAATCGATCGCATTATTTTGAATCCATTGCTGGGACCGGTGCTGTTACTATTTATTTTATTTTTTATTTTTCAAGCGGTTTTTTCATGGGCTGAATGGCCAATGAATTTAATTGAAAGCAGCTTTGCCTATATAGCTGAAGTTTTAACGGCTTTGTTACCCGACAATTGGATTCGAAGCTTATTAATTGATGGTATTGTGGCCGGTGCTGGTGGTGTGGTTATTTTTTTGCCGCAAATTTTAATTTTATTTTTCTTTATCTTGATATTGGAAGAAAGCGGTTATTTGCCACGCGCAGCTTATTTATTAGATAGGATTATGGGGTCTGTAGGTTTATCGGGCCGCTCTTTTATACCTTTATTATCTAGTTTTGCTTGTGCAGTACCCGGTATTATGGCCGCCCGTACCATTAGCAATCAACGTGATCGATTGGTCACTATTTTAATTGCGCCGCTCATGACTTGTTCAGCGAGGCTACCAGTTTACACCTTATTAATTTCTGCCTTTATACCGGCTAAAAGATTAATGTTGGGCATTAACTTGCCGGGCTTGGTCATGTTTATTCTGTATTTTGCTGGTATTGTGGGTGCCATGTTGGTGGCCTTGTTGTTAAAACTATTTACGTCTAATGGCCAACTTGTGAGGCCCCTCATGATGGAACTACCCACCTACCATTGGCCTACTCTACGCAATGTGTCAATTGGCCTGTGGCAACGCGCCAGCATTTTTATGAAACGTGTAGGCGGTATTATTTTAATAATGACAATAGTCATATGGTTTTTAGCCAGCTATCCTAGTCCGCCAGAAGGTTTTACAGGCAACCCAATTACTCAAAGTTTTGCTGGTATGTTGGGCCACTACCTTGCCATTATTTTTGAACCCATTGGTTTTAACTGGCAAATTAGTGTGGCTTTAGTACCGGGCATGGCAGCACGTGAAGTGGTAGTAAGTGCTTTGGGCAGTGTTTATGCTTTGTCGGCAACAGGTGCCTCAACTGAACAACTACTTAGCCCTTTATTGGCTCAATCATGGAGTTTACCTACCGCATTATCGTTATTAGCATGGTTTGTATTTGCACCACAGTGTTTATCTACTATAGCCATTACTAAACGCGAAACAGGTGGTTGGAAAATTCCCGCCATTATGTTGGCTTATTTATTTGGTCTTGCCTATATTGCGGCCTTTATTACCTTTAAAGTGGCCAGTTATTATTTTGTGTAAACCGTTTGGTTTGATCTAACTTTACATTAGCCTCTAGGCCTTAAAACCATAGAAAACAAAATGCATTGAATTTCCAGTAAACTAGAGTTTATTTTTAATTCAAGAGGTAGCTCATTATGGCGCGTATGGTTCAATGTATTAAGTTGGGTAAAGAGGCTGAAGGTTTAGATTTTGCTCCCTATCCAGGCGAGTTGGGCAAAAAAATCTGGGCAAGTGTGAGTAAAGAAGCTTGGGCTGCTTGGTTAAAACACCAAACTATGTTGGTCAATGAAAACCGCCTCAATTTAGCCGATTTACGTGCGAGGCAATATTTGGCTCGCCAAATGGAAGCGCACTTTTTTGGTGGTGGTGCAGATGCTGCACAAGGTTATGTGCCACCAGCACAATAATATTAAAAAGTTTGGCTAGGCTAGCCAGCGCTTTACGGTCTAATTTTTGTAGTCTGTAAAGTTATTATAGGGTCACACAACTCAATCCAAAAATGCTTCAATAGTATTTTGGGATTGAGTTTTTTAGTGGTCTTTGTTCTAAAAAAATATGCAAATTCTTGATCTTACTTTTCAAAATAATCGCCATTTTTTGGAGCAGCTACTATTAAAACTGCATCACGCCATTAGCACCTCACAAAAATCATTAATTTGGGTTGCTTATGCTAATGCTCCGCTTGTTTTAGACGCTTCAATTGTTAATTTAATTGCCTTGCCCAGCCCTGCTGCTCAACAACTCAAAAATAAAACATTAGACTTGGGTTTTCATCGGTTTTATATTCATTTACCCCAGCATCAGCAAGCTATTAGTTTTACCCTATGCATAGGCCCACTCGACAAAACTCTAGCTCAAATACAAAGCAGTTTTAATATTATTTTTGCCAACTCAGAGGTTCACGGTTGGAGCTCATTTACCGCTTCACAGCTGAGCCGTTTGTGCTTAGCTCCCGCAAACACTTCGCCTGCCCATAACACAGTTTTGCAGATGTCGATTTGCCACGAACAGCAGGCAACACAATTAAAACAAGCAGGATTTCAACTACTGCAAGAGCCAGACCAGGCTACTAGTTCGAACGACGGCATTTTTAGCCAGACAAACTCCCCTGTCACTTGGTTTTATCAACCCTTTTTTAAAGTCAAAGCTAAAACGCCTGTTCTTAGTCGCCTTCATCTTAGCCAGTCGCCAAAAGTGGTTGTGGTAGGAGCTGGTTTATGTGGTGCTATTACGGCCTATTTATTAGCCCAGCAAGGGCTTCAAGTCACTGTTTTAGAAGCGGCAAAGCAGCTAGGTGCTGGAGCATCTGGTTTACCTGCTGGTTTAATTGTGGCGCAAAATAACGCAGGACCAGGCTTAGCCTACTTCACTAGGCAAGGGTTATGGGCTACCTGTCAATTGTTAGCACAATTGGGCTTAAAGCAAGGTCAAGATTTTGATTTAAGTGGAGTGCTTGAAAAAAAGTTAAGAGCCAATAAAAACCAAGAGAGTAACCACCCTATTCATGATTTGCAAGCTAAGCAACACTGGCACGAATTAGCGGGTTGGATACAAGCACCTGTTCTTATTCAGGCTTGTTTAAACCATCCCAATATTCAAGTCAATTTTGAGCAAGAACTTCATAAAATTGAAGAAACAACTCTTAATGAAAAAATAAAATGGAAACTTTTAATTAATAATCAAGCACAATTAGAAGCAGATGCAGTCATTTTAACCAACTCTACTGGCATTAACAGCCTCCTACAAAACTCTGCCATTAACTGGAAACATGATGCATTTCAAGGTATTGCAGGACAAGTCACTTGGGCTCAATGGCCTAGCCCATTTCCAAATCTGCCAAGCAAGAGTTTAAAACCAGAGCCTGCCGTGTTGCCCTTGCACCCTGTCAATGGTTGGGGTCATTTATTACCGAAAGTACCAATTACCAACCAACAGAAAAATACTGCATTTTATTGGCTAATAGGAGCTACTTACCAACCGTTAAATGATTTTAACTTACGCTCTCCCATTAAAGTTATCTTTCCCGAATCCCTTACAGAAAGCTCGCACCAGGCTAACTTTAACAAAATTCATGATTTATTAGGCCCAAAAACAGTCGAACATTTGCAAGCTAGCCTTCAAGTTCATCATCCATTATTAGCTTGGCAAGGCATTCGCTGGGTGAGCCGAGATAGATACCCTATTGTGGGGCAAATAAAGCCTCAGCTTTATGTTTGTAGTGCCATGGGGTCTAGAGGTCTTAGCTTGGCTGCACTGTGTGCGCAAAGCCTAGTTGACTCCCTATTAGGTCATGCCTTGCCCATCAGCCATTCTGACTTTAAAAGACTCCATCCATTGCGCTTTATATAAAAATTCATATAAGTAAACAAAAATAATGTAGTTTGCGAAATATACATATCTATATACATTAACTGCTATGGAACTACTTGCTTATATTATTGCGGGCTTTGGAGTGGGCTTTATCGTTGGTTTAACCGGCGTTGGAGGCGGCTCTTTAATGACCCCTATTCTGATTTTTTTCTTTGGTATTAAGCCTCATTTGGCCATTGGTACCGATTTGTTATTTGCCGCCATTACTAAAATGAGTGGTTCGGTACAATTAGCACGCAAACGTGAAATTGACTGGAAAATTGTTATTCAATTATCAATGGGCTCTGTGCCTGCCGTTTTGCTTACTTTATATGCCTTAAAACAAATGGGCTCGACCAGCCCAGAAGTACAGCATATGATGACCACCACCCTAGGTGTGGCTTTGGTATTAACTGCAATAGCCACTCTCTACAAAGCCGTTTTTGGTCAAAACAATCCCAAAACATTAGACGCTAATACTTTAGAAAAAGCCACATCTACCCGTTATCCTGTTTTACCTGTTTTATTCGGGGCATTTATTGGCTGTTTGGTGACTTTAACTTCGGTTGGGGCTGGCGCTATTGGCGTCTTGGTACTAATGCTTTTATACCCCTTATTGCCGCTTAGCCGAATTGTGGCAGCTGATATTGCACACGCAGTACCGCTCACACTAGTTGCCGGCTTAGGTCATGCTAGTTTAGGTTCAGTCGATTGGCTCATGTTGGCTAAATTATTGGCCGGATCTATTCCTGGAATATGGATTGGTAGCCATCTAATGATCAAAACGCCAGAGCGTGTGATTAGGTCGCTTTTATCGCTCTTATTGGCCTATGCCGGTGGCAAACTCTTGATGCTTTAAATCCAACTAGCCTGCACCCATCAGACTCCTTATTTAATTATTAATTTATAAAAAAGTATCATGTATCAATATACCGAATTTGACAAACAATTTATTCAAGCCCGTGCCAATCAACATCGTGATCAACTCGAGCGTTATTTAAAAGGTGAATTAGGCGCAGAAGAATTTAGACCTTTGCGCTTGCAAAACGGCTGGTATGTACAACGTTTTGCCCCTATGTTAAGGGTGGCAGTACCATACGGTGAAATCTCTAGTCCACAACTGCGTGTTTTGTCACAAATTGCCCGTGACTACGATAAAAAAGAACAAAACGATTTAGATACCGCCAACCCAGGTTTATCGGATTTATCTTCTTTACCCACTGGTGTAGGCCATTTCACCACCAGACAAAACGTGCAATTTAACTGGATTCCATTGGCAAAATCTGCCGATGTAATGGATTTGTTAGCCACCGTTAATATGCATGGTATTCAAACCTCTGGCAACTGTATTCGCAACATCACCACCGATGAGCGTGCAGGTGTTGCCACCGACGAATTAGTCGATCCACGCCCCTTGGCTGAAATCATGCGTCAATGGAGCACACTGCATCCTGAGTTTGCTTTTTTACCGCGTAAATTTAAAATCGCTATCACTGGCGCCACCGAAGACAGAGCCGCTACCCTCTGGCATGATGTGGGTTTATATGCCTTAAAAAATGCAGCGGGTGAAGTAGGTTTTAAAGTGTTTGTAGGCGGCGGCATGGGCCGCACACCAGTGATTGCCAGCGAACTCACTGACTTTTTACCGTGGGCACAAATTTTAAATTACCTAGAAGCCATTGTTCGTGTGTATAACCGTTGGGGTCGCCGCGATAATGCCTACAAAGCGCGTATTAAAATTTTAGTCAAAGCCGAAGGCCAACGTTATAAAGACGAAGTCAACGCCGAATACCAAGCCATTTTACAAAATGATGGCGGCGTCCATACTATTACGCAAGCAGAGTTTGATCGTGTCAGTCGCTCTTTTGTCGCACCAGTTCGTGACCTCACTGCACCGGCTTATAGAGCCAGCAAAGACTACTCAGAAGACAAAGCTTATACACGTTGGTTGCAGCAAAACGTTGCCGATCATCAAAACCCCGCCTTGGCTATTGTTACGCTTTCATTTAAACGCCCTGGCCACTCACCTGGTGACGCCAATGCCGAGCAATTATCCTATGCTGCCGATTTAACTGATACTTTTAGCGCTGGTGAAGCAAGAGTAAGTCATGATCAAAACTTGGTCTTGCCATGGGTGCGAAAAATAGATTTACCTGCTCTTTATGAACAAGCCAAAGCAGCTGATTTAGCCCGCTCCCACACCCGCTTATTAACCGATATGATTGCCTGCCCAGGCGGTGACTTCTGCGCCTTAGCCAACGCTCGATCACTCCCTATTTCAGCTGCCATTACAGAGCGTTATCAAGACCTTGATGAGTTACATGACTTAGGCGAAATTGATTTACACATTAGTGGTTGTATCAATTCCTGTGGTCACCATCACAGTGGTCACATTGGTATTTTAGGTGTTGATAAAGACGGTCAAGAATGGTATCAAATTACCCTCGGTGGCTCTGACGGCTCGGCTTTAAGCGGCGCTGCAGTAGCAGGAAAAGTCATTGGCCCTAGCTTTGCCGCCTCCGAAGTCCCTCATGTAATTGAGGCCATTTTAGATACCTATGCAGACCAACGCCAAGCCTCTGAAACATTTATTAACTCGGTGAAACGATTAGGACTAGAACCTTTTAAAACAGCAGCCAATGCCATGCGTACTAGCACTGCCATTAGACCATCAGCGCCAAAAATAGTGGCTGACTCTTCTGTCGATTAAGCTGTTTTTAAATGACCACTATCTAATCACTATTTATTGAATACGAGTTTTAAAATGATTGAATTATTTTTAGCAGACACCAATAGCGCAACAATTACGGATTTACCTACTAGCGTTTTACGCCCACAAAACGACCTTGACGCACGAGACCTTGACCTTACGGGTATTGAACGCATTGAATTGAGTTTTCCAAAATTTGTTGATGGCAGAGCCTATTCACAAGCGTTTGTACTACGTCGTCGTTTAGGTTTTAAAGGCGATATTCGTGCCATAGGTGATGTGTTGGTTGACCAAGTCGAACAAATGCAACGCTGTGGCTTTAGCAGCGCTGTATTACGTGCTGACCAATCACTAGAAACTGCCAAACGCCAATTACAGCGTTACCAAGATTTTTATCAAGGTGATGCAGCTGATGTATTGCCTCATTTTGTTCAAGCCTAATTTTTAGTTGCTTTTATCATTTTTATTACTTAATTTACTCCTAATTATGAGCAACGAAGTCTCCAACATTTCTTCTGATTTAACTAATGCCTCTTCCAGTATTAGTTTTTTATCGCAAAACAATTCTGCAGTACCAGCCAAAGCCATTACTTTGTATGCCAAAAAAAGCAGCAATTTTGACGCCCAACTGCTAGAAACGATTGCCTTGTTGCAAAAAGCAGTCACCGAATATGGTCCTGTGGTGCAAGCTAGTAGCCTTGGTGCAGAAGATATGGTGCTGACCCACATTGCTCAAAATAATGGAATTGCTATTCCAGTATTTGTGCTAGAAACAGGCCGACTGCATACTGAAACCCTAGATTTACTTGAAAAAACCAAGGCCCAATTAGGTGACTTGTTAACGGTTTATAGCCCAAAAGCTGCCGATGTACAAACCTACAATCAAACTCATGGCCTTGACGCAATTTATGAAAGCATAGAGCTGCGTAAAGCCTGTTGCCAAATTCGCAAACTAGAGCCTTTAGAGCGGGCTTTAGCGGGTAAAAAAACTTGGTTAACAGGCCTGCGCCGTGAACAATCTGGGGCTAGGTCAGTCGTGGCTTTTATTGATGAATCTGAAGTAGCCAGCACTGGTCGAGTCAAAATCAACCCCTTAGCTGCCTGGTCTTGGGGTGATATTTGGCACTACATTCAAGCCCATCAAGTCAACTACAACGTATTGCATGATCAGTTTTTCCCCAGCATTGGTTGTGAGCCCTGCACCCGTGCAGTCACATTAGGCGAAGACCCTCGCTCGGGTCGTTGGTGGTGGGAAGACGCATCACTTAAAGAATGCGGTTTACATGCGAAAACGCCTTCTTAAAACCATTCATTCATTATTTATTTTTACCCAATTCAATTTAAAGCCATGAACGCCATTACTTCACACTCTGCTTTACAAGGCCTTAGCAATCAGCATCTAGATGCGCTAGAGGAAGAAACGATTTATATTTTGCGTGAAACTGCGGCCAGTTTTGAACGCCCCACGATTTTATTTTCTGGCGGCAAAGACTCTTTGGTGCTTTTAAAATGCGCCGAAAAAGCTTTTGGTGTGGGCCGTATTCCGTTTCCATTGCTCATGATTGATACTGGTCATAACTTTAAAGAAGTCACCGATTTTCGCGATAGCAGAGCCAAAGAATTAGGCGCTGAACTGATTGTACGTAGTGTCGAAGACTCTATGGCACGAGGCACGGTCAGGTTGTCTCACCCAGGTGAATCCCGTAACGCTCATCAATCGGTCACCTTACTTGAAGCCATTGAAGAGTTTCGTTTTGATGCATTAGTGGGCGGAGCTCGCCGCGATGAAGAAAAAGCCCGTGCTAAAGAACGTATTTTTTCACACCGTGATAGTTTTGGACAATGGCAACCTAAATCACAACGCCCAGAATTATGGAATTTATTTAACACTCGCATTCAAATGGGTGAACACTTTAGAGTGTTTCCAATTTCTAACTGGACCGAACTAGACGTTTGGCAATA
>CAZKWC010000033.1:11069-14859 GCA_964556425.1 uncultured Limnohabitans sp.
AATGCCGATTTAAGCGAGCGCGGCGCTACCCGTATGGATGATAAAACATCCGATGCTTCTATGGAAAAACGTAAAAAAGAAGGTTACTTCTAAATTGAATAAGCGCTAATTGGTCTTGCCTGTAGCGTCAATACCTGACGCTATTCAACAAGCAACATAATATGCTTTAACTCTTAATTTTAATAAATCAAATGAATAACACCACTCCAGCCACCTTATCAGAAGATACTGCTCAAGCCCTGCGTTTTATTACTTGTGGCAGTGTTGATGATGGCAAAAGCACTTTAATTGGCCGTTTATTAGTCGATAGCCGTTCTGTTTTACAAGACCAATTGGCGGGTGTACAACGCAGTGGCGCAACCGATTTAGCCTTACTCACCGATGGCTTAAGCGCCGAACGTGAACAAGGCATTACGATTGATGTGGCCTATCGCTATTTTGCTACTCCTAATCGTAAATTTATTATTGGTGATGCTCCAGGTCACGAACAATACACCCGCAATATGGTGACGGCTGCTAGTAGCGCCGATGCAGCTGTGGTGTTGGTGGATGCCACCAAACTCAAATGGCAAGATGCCAATTTAACTTTGTTGCCACAAACTATTCGCCATAGCTTGTTATTAAAGTTATTGCGAGTACCAGCCATTATTGTGGCGGTTAATAAACTAGACGCTATTGATGCGGCTCAGGCTCAATTGGCCTTTACCAATATTTCCAATGCCATGAAAAAATTTGCCGAACAGCAAAATATTGCATTGCATGCCATTATTCCTATTTCGGCTTTGAATGGTAATAATGTAGTGAGCTTAGATGCTGGCTGGTGTGGCTATGGTAACAACACCCAAGAAAAATCATTGCTTGAGACCCTAGAGGCACTTTCGTGCACCCCTGCAGATGTGCAGCTCGCTCCTGCTTTCCCTGTGCAATGGGTAGAAAAATTTTCTTCCTCTGCCGACACACAACAAGGTCGCCGCGTATTTTGGGGTCGTGTCGCAGGTGGCACATTTGCTGTAGGCCAAGAAATTACAATTTTGCCAAGCGGTCAATCAGCTGTGGTAGCGCAAGTTTTAAGCCATGTGCGTGAGTCAAAGTCGGTGGCTGCAGGACACAGCGCTGGTATTATTTTAGACCGTGAAGTCGATGTTTCTAGGGGCGATTGGTTGCTTGCTAAAGGTGCATACAGCCCTAGCAATCAAGTAACGGCTACCGTAGCTTGGCTAGACGATGAAGCTTTAGTACCAGGCCGCACTTATTGGGCTTTGCATGGCAACCGTTGGGTCAAAGCCAAAGTTCAACGCATTATTGACCAACTTGATATTCAAACCTTGCAGCCGCTTGAGGCGAGCTCTTTGCCAGCCAATGCAATTGGCGATATAGAAATTCGCTTTTTAGATGCATTGCCAGTGTTGCCTTTTGCCCAAGCCCGTCAATTAGGTGCGATGATTTTGGTCGATACCGCAAGCAACAAAACTTCTGGGGCAATTTTAGTTAAATAAGCCCAAAACAATCAATTTGTTAGAAGTTTTACTGCTTAAACTACCCAGAAAACCTATAAATTTTAGGTTCTCTGGGTAAAAACCTTAATGCCCCACAAAAAACACATTAAAATCCAATATTAGTTAAATTTTAACTTGATGATTTTTCAAAAAGTGCTGGCACTGATTCTATTTACTTAAAGAACCATGCTTCTTATCAGACCTGCACTTTTTTACTCCTTTTTTGTAGTTCACATAATTTTCGTTATTTAACGTAATAGACCTATCATGACCCATATTGTTTCTGAATCTTGTATCCGCTGCAAATATACCGACTGCGTTGACGTATGCCCCGTAGATTGCTTCCGCGAAGGCCCCAATATGTTGGTAATTGATCCCGATGAATGTATTGATTGTGCAGTTTGTATTCCAGAGTGCCCAGCCAACGCCATTTATGCTGAAGAAGACGTTCCAGCGGATCAAGTCTCTTATATTGCGCTTAATGCAGAGCTCAGCCGCTTACCGACTTGGAAAAGTATTACTAAGCGCAAAGATGCCTTACCTGACGCAGATGAGTGGAAAGATGTTCCTAACAAATTTGCCGAATTAGTTCGCTAATTTTTAGCTATTATGGTGTAGCATCTATAAAAGTCGGGTAAGTATCTACCCGGCTTTTTTGCGTTTTAACATTGCAATTTTTTTGCATCTTTTATTTTTATTTTTTAGTATTTTGCATGTCCAATAGCTCCATTAGTGATCAATCAGAAATTTATTCAGATGCCATCATCATTGGTGCTGGGCCGGTGGGCTTGTGGCAGGCGTTTCAACTCAATTTATTAGGTTTAAGCACCCAAATTATTGATGTATTAGATCAAGTCGGTGGACAGTGTTCGCAGCTTTATCCCGATAAATATATTTACGACATTCCGGGCTTTGCAAAAATAACAGCCTCACAGTTAAGTCATAATTTACATCAACAATTAAGCCCATTTACCAGTCGCCCCTATCACACACAAAATCAAGAATTAAACGCAGTTTGGCAAGCACAGGCTCAACCTTTTTGCCAATTTCACTACCAACAATTGGTTAGCGAACTTTTTGAATTAGACACTACTGAACTTGCTACGTCAGAGCAAAATTTGCAGGCTTTTAAACAATTTAAAATAAGCACACAAAGTGGTTTGTCTTTAAGGGCCAGGGCACTTTTTATTTGCGCTGGAGCGGGTGCTTTTTTACCCAAAAAACCTGCAGTTACCAACCTTGCAGAATTTGAAAATAAAGGCGTTTTTTATCAAGTTCCTAGCTTTGATCTTCTACAAGACCAAACGGTGTTAATTCAGGGTGATGATGAAAACGCCCTGCAAGCGAGTATTCAATTAGCCCAAGCTTATGAAAAAAATCATATCCAGCAAGTTGTTTATCATATTCACAGACGTGAAGTTTTTACGGCAAGCACAGAGCTACAAAACCAATTTAAACAACTACAACAAAGTGGTCAAATTGTGTTTATTGCAGGCCAAGTAAAAGCCCTGCATGCTCAGCAAAATGCCTCCGACTTTTACAAGCTTGAACGCATTGAAATTAGTTTATCTGCCACTGCTGAAAGTTACTTTTTAACAGCTGCCATTTATTGCCCCTTATTGGGTTTAAGTCCTAAACTAGGCCCATTGCAAAACTGGGGGCTAGCATTAGAACAAAAACATTTACCTGTGCAACTGCCCTACTATTCAACCGAGCTTAACGGCATTTACGCAGTAGGCGATGTTAACCATTACCCTGGCAAAAGAAAACTATTAGTCACTGGTTTTCATGAGGCCACAATGGCCGCCTACGATTGCGCAGAGCAACTCAAACAAGGCAAAGTATTGTTGCAATACACCAGTGCCAGCAAACAATTACAAACCCGGTTGGGCTTAACAATCGAATAAATAGCCCTATTTGATTTAAAATTAAATCAGTTTTGTTTTGACTCAAAGGCCTACTCACACCATGAATCCATTTCCCTCTTGTATTGGAATTTTTGACAGTGGTGTGGGAGGCTTAAGTGTTTTAAAAGCACTGCGGCAAGAACTACCCCATGAAAGCCTGCTTTATTTCTCTGATAGTGCTTTTGCCCCCTATGGCGAACGCTCTGAACAAGAGGTGGTTCAGCGCTCTGAACATATTACGGCCACTTTAATTCAACAGGGCGCTAAAGCATTAGTTATTGCCTGTAACACGGCCACAGCTGCTGCGGTGCATCATTTGCGCCAGCATTATCCACACCTGCCTATTGTGGGTGTAGAGCCTGCTTTAAAACCTGCCTCTATTAGCAG
>CAZKWC010000033.1:14959-31532 GCA_964556425.1 uncultured Limnohabitans sp.
ATTGCTAAGCATACCCATTTATTGTTAAAAAATAATCAAAAAAATTCACCACTGGCGGTATCGGCAAATGCTGGGGGTATTTGCTATCAAACCAGTGGTGATTTAAAAAAACTCCAACAATTTGCCGCTAGTTTAGGACTTTAGTTGGAATTACCCTGAGAAACTTCTCTTCTTGACTTTTCATCATCACATCATCACAGACTACTCTTGTTTTATGAGTTTTACAAGGAGTTAAGCTACTAATTAACTCCCTATCCGCTCTAGGTTTTAACTCAATTTGAATAGTCCCATCTACACTTTCGTTATTGCTTCACTGGCAAAACTTTGCCACAAATTGAATTCAGCCACTCGCCTTTACCAGTAATATTCCAAGGCTTATTACCAGTACTTGCATTAGCATGAATAGTTTGCTTAAAGGTGTAACCGGTATCCCCATTCAATTTGATTTCCATTTCGCCCGAGCTAGCAGGCTCTTTACAACTAATAGTAAACAACATGGTACCGGCTAAATTGGAGCGCTGTGTCATTGTGCATTTACCTTTGTTTTCAGTTTGCACAGGTAAACTCCATTTGGCTGCCATTTCAGGTGTTAAGCAAAAATTATTCACTATTTCCCCTTTAGAAATATTAGCAAACATCTCACCCATTTGTTTTTGCAAATCGGGCGGTAAATTGGCCAAATCTTTTTTCATATTGGCATTTTGCATTTCTTTTGTCACCGGCAAATAAGCCGTACTTTTCCATAAACCTGGCTTAAGCACTTGTGCATTTGCCAAAGGCATGACAGCCATTAAAGCAAACAATAAACTTGCTTTAATTGAATTGTGTTTGATTGAATTGTTTTTGATTAAATTGCGCATTTTATTAATTTCCTACTGGTAAATTACCGCCTTGACCCAAACCACCTCTCACTTCTTGAGTTTTGTAGTTACGAATTGAGATCACCATATTGTTATAAGCATCCATAAATGCAGCAGTCAGTACCTTGCCTTGAGGTGTGTTTTGATATCCCCCTAAACTACCTGCACCCGCAGTACCAAAAATACTCCCCATACCACCAAAATCAGTTTTAGAAGCACTACCCTCGGCTGCAGCAATTTGTACGCTTGATCGATTGTCAATCATGGTTAATAAAACGCTTGCTTCACGGGTTTTAGTATTCGCTGCGACACCAGCTAAAATTCGACCGGCTCCACCGCCTAATAAACCACCAATAGAACCACCTATTCCGCCCGTATCATTGGAGCTAAAATTAATTTCTGGCGTGAGAGTGTAATCAGATGCCACCATTTGTCCCTTGCCAAACTTACTATTCCCTCTCAATTCGCCAGAACCTTGAAGTGTTCTTTCGGTATTCATAGCCGCCATGGTTTTACCACGCTCGACCACCACAAAACAGTTTGACTGTTGTATCATTAAACGCAATAAATTAGCAGAAGGTGGTAATTTATATTCACGTGTTAAAGTGCCAAATCCACTAGAACCTTGGTCTTCAAATAATGCGATCGTGCCCAATGGACTTTGGCAACGTTGTAATTGTGAGCTTGCATTATTTTGATTACCACCGGCTGCACTGCCACTGACAAGCGAGTTAGTGTTTTGCCCGCCCATTCGCATATTGGTGGTTTCACAAGCGGTTAATCCTAGAACCGAAATTGCAACTACAAGGGGTAAGAATTTCATGATTTGCGCCTTTTAAGAATTTGTTTAACCTTGACAAAATTCTAAAAGCTATCGATGCGCAATGTTATCTATCTTAAGGTATAGATTTTTAAAAAAATAGGTTTAAATATTCCCGTATTAATATTTTTGAAAACGACTCATATTAAATTTGTTATTTTCAGCTAGTTTGCATAAAATTAGACTTTACAAAACTGTATACACTTTTAACTCTTTACCATGTCCACACTTTTAATCAAAAATGCCGCCTGTATTGCCACCTTTGACAACACTCAACATCAAACAGGCCAAACACATGGACAAGAATTAAAAAATGCTTCTATTTTTATCAAAGACAATGTAATAGAAGCTATTGGTTTGCAACCAGACTTACCCGATACGGCTGACGAAGTAATTAATGCCCAAGGCCATTTAGTGATTCCTGGCTTAATTAATACCCATCATCACATGTACCAATCGCTCACTAGGGCCATTCCTGGTGTACAAGATGCCGAGCTATTTAGCTGGCTCCGAGGGCTCTATCCTATTTGGGCTGGTCTTACCCCAAAAATGATTCAGGTTTCCACTCAAGTGGCAATGGCTGAATTATTGTTGTCGGGCTGCACCACCAGCAGCGACCATTTATATATTTACCCCAATGGTGTACAACTTGATCACTCAATTGAAGCGGCAGCTCAAATTGGCATGCGTTTTACCGCCAGCCGTGGCAGTATGAGTTTAGGACAATCTAAAGGTGGCCTGCCCCCCGATGCAGTCGTCGAGCAGGAACATGCCATTCTCGCAGATAGTCAACGCTTAATTGAAACCTACCACGATGCCCAACACGGCTCTATGATTCAAATTGCTTTAGCGCCTTGTTCACCTTTTAGTGTGAGCCAAGACTTAATGCGCGAATCTGCCAAAATGGCCAGAGATTATGGAGTCAGACTGCACACTCATCTTGCCGAAAATGATCATGACATTGCTTTTTCAAAATTCAAATTTAACTGTACACCCACCCAATATGCCGAACAATTGGGTTGGCTAGGTGAAGATGTATGGCATGCTCACTGTGTTAAGTTAGATGATGAGGGAATTTCTTTATTTGCTGCGACACGCACTGGCGTAGCCCATTGCCCTTGTAGCAATATGCGCTTAGCCAGTGGTATTGCACCCATTCGCAAAATGATCAATGCAGGTGTACCAGTTGGTTTAGGCGTAGATGGAAGTGCCAGCAATGATGCAGCTCAAATGATTAATGAAGCCCGCCAAGCTATGTTGTTAGCAAGAGTGGGTAAAGCGCTTGAAGGCCCGCAAACTAACGCCCAGGGGCAAAGCTTTTTTGGTTGCGATTTAGGCCCCTCTGAAATGACAGCCCGAGATGCCTTAGCTCTAGCCACCCGTGGTGGAGCTAAAGTATTGGGCCGAACTGACATTGGTCATTTAGCACCAGGCATGTGTGCAGATATGGCTATTTTTGATTTAAACACGCTTGATTTTGCAGGTGGTGCAGTGCATGACCCTGTGGGTGCCTTAATGTTATGTGCCAGTAGTAAAGCCGCCTACACCATTGTGAACGGCAAAGTTGTGGTAAGAAATGGTCAACTCAGTACTCTAGATTTACAACCTTTAATCAAGCAACATAACCAGCTGGCACTAGATTTAGCGAATGGGTAAAGATATTCTAACGACCAAAAATTAAACCTCAATTTTGTTGCGCTTATTTTCTTTTTACAGCTACACTGCGAAACTAGAAGTGGTAGCAAATAGGTGAAGTTAAATTGTATTTCGAGGGCTTTTAAGAATAACAACATATAACTTATGCTTCTTCTAACCAGCCTTTTAAAATATTAACCACTACAGGTGCGAATGGCGCTAAACAACCATTTTTTGGGGTTAATAAATCTTCAATAACCGTCTTTATTAATTCGTCGTCTTCCAAACCATCATCAGGATTTATTCCATTGGTCCATAACAAAGCATGGCTTAGTTGTTTGCGCTTTTCTATCAAGCCGTGGTTATTAAAATCCTTGCTCCCAAGATTGAGAACTTTGATGGATTCTTTAGCTCTGTCGGTTAAACCTTCAACTCTTCCACTTATTTTAAATTTCAATTCAGTTTCACACTCATCCATTAAAGGTGTTAATGGTAGGGCCTTATTTTCCTTGGTTGCATCACAACTTGTTCTGTTTTTGCAACTGGCAACTATATTGGTAAAGTCAAGACTCCTATTGGGTGCAATAGATCTGGCTACTACATGTTCATTTTTGGTATCTAAACTTTCACCAGAGATGCGAGTACAACAATAAGCGCACAAAAAATTCTGTTCTTGTGAATTATGAAGACTTAAATCAGCAATAACATCCCATTTTCGGTTTGTAAAAAGCGTTTGATACCACTGATTTTCGTTTTGATTGGATGGTTTTTTTTGAAGCCACAAATCAAAACTAGCGGGGCAATTCTGCTTATTTATTTTGCGCATACTTAAGCTCTTTCTTACGCAAAAACATTTTAGCTTTTATAAGTTCTAAATTATTGCTGGACAGATCGTTTTCCAATGAAGATAGTGCTATTTGTGCCTTAGAAAAATTTTCTTTGGTCTTAGCATCTTGAATTAAATCGAATAAATCATTTAGTTTAATTGAAACGCTTGCATTTCTAATTTCTGTTTCCATAACATTAGACAATACCGAATTAACGTCCTCACCGTATTGTGAAGGCACCTCAAAAAGCTCCCCATTATCCAATGAGAAAACTAAGATATTTTGATGATCACTTATAACTAATGGTGAGTGTGTTGTTAGTATAAATTGACAATTCGTAAAAGTTGAAGTTAAACGCTTGACTAAACTTCTTTGCCAATTGGGATGCAAATGCATATCAACCTCATCTATCAACACTATTCCAGAACCTTCCAAAGGATTATCTAATGCTGGATTCATCATAGCCAAACGCCTTGCGATGTCGCCTACCAAAGCCATTAAAGATTTTTCACCTTGAGATAATTGAAGAACATCAAGTGTTTGTCCATCTTTATCAATAGTCATATGCAGTCGTGGTTTACGGCGTACTCTGAGATTTTTAAAGCCCGGCATAAAATTAGCAATTGCAGTTTTAACAGCTTTTAACTGGCTATCTTTATTGCTTGTACTTAAAATATTTAATTCGTCCAATGCTTTTTGATTATCGCCAACGGTATTCTTGAGCTTATCAATTAATTCTATTGAAACACCCGATTCATTTTCTACATCCTCTCTCTCCCGAAACCACTCAAAAAACCGTCGAAAGTCAACGCCTTGGTTTAACGAGTTGTCATAACCATCTAACTGACGAAAATCATGTTTATTTTTAATTTTAAGAGGTACATCGAGTACTACCCTTTCAACAGGATAAAAAGCAATTAAAGGTAAACTTGCATTTTCGTTTTGAGCTAACAAGTTTCTGTAATGATCTGCCAAACGATTTGCATCGTTGAGTTGTGAATGAGCTATTGCTTTTTTACCTTTGGCTGTTTTAGCTAATTTCCAGTTATAACTAGCAGTAGAAAATCCAGAAACTGTAGGGGAAAATAAAGAATTTTCATCTATTATTTTCAAATCAATAACTGCCGAAGGTTGGCCATTTAAAATAATAGCTTCCGATAAAGGGCTTCCACTGCCTTTTTCTGCCCTTAGTCGGGCAACAAACCAACTTAAACTAGTTGCAATGGATTTTAAAATCGATGTTTTGCCGGCGCCATTATTACCAATAAACACTACCACTTTATTCTTGGCAAACTCTGTCTTACTAAGGTTAACTTCTAAACTCTTAAACCGCCCTAAATTGGTTAGACCAAAATATTGAATTTCCATTTTCTGACACCTTGAAGAAACACATTTAAACCAGTTTAATTAATCTAATTTTAGATAATACCCTACTATTCACCAATTAAATAACATCATGGTTTGATTCTACATTCGCTGCAAAGTATAAAAATGCACTAGTGTGATGATTTCAATTGCATTTCCTAAAGACTCAAACAGAATTTAGTTAATTTACCTTTAGCAAGCTATGCAAAAATCAAGTGCGTTAAGACAGGATAAGAACTATAAGAAGCTTTATAAACAACCGTTGTTTATACCAGCGGGTCTAAACAAGCCTCACACTCTACCTGGCTTAAAGGGCCTATCGTGCCATCAGAATATATCTCTACTGCACTTAGGCTACCGCCCCATACACAACCTGTGTCAAGAGCTAAAATATTGTCTCGCATGACTAATCCCATAGTGGACCAATGACCAAAGGCGACTAAACAGTTGGCGGTTTGGCGGCCCGGAATTTCAAACCAGGGCATAAAGCCTGCAGGGGCTGCGCCTGAACCCTCTTTGGTTTTTAACTCTATTTCGTCATTGGCGTTGGCAAAACGGCATCGACTAAGGGTATTGGTAATTAATCTTAATCTTTCATACCCTGTTAAATCATCACTCCAGCGACTCGGTTGGTTACCGTACATATGATTAAAAAAATCAGCATATTGATTGCTTTGCAGCACCATTTCTACTTCTTTGGCATAACTCAGTGTTTGGTCTAGGGTCCAAGATGGCAAGACCCCCGCATGAATCATTAGAATTTCGTTTTTTGGCAATGACAGATGCATAGCCATAGGCCTGTGCCTTAACCAATCCAATAAATGTGTTTTTTGGGGACTATTGAGAATTAAATCTAGTGTGTCATCGGGTCGTAAGGCCCTTGCCCCAGTTGAGGCAGCCAATAAATGGAGGTCATGATTGCCCAAAACACATTGGGCACTACTGCCCCATTTGATTAAATTTTCTAATACTTCTAAGGACTTAGGCCCACGGTTTACCAGGTCACCTAACAAATAAAGGGTATCTCGGCTAGGCGAAAAATCAAGCTTTTGCAACAATTGACTCAAGGAGGAATAACAACCTTGTAAATCACCGATTAAATAAAGTGCCATAATTGAGTCTCTTTTCTTAGTTTTTAATTCATTTCAATGGATATTATTTTAATTCTTGTTCTCACCCTTATTAATGCTATTTTTGCAATGTCAGAAATGGCTGTTTCAGCAAGTAAAAAATCTTTACTTAGCGCCATGGCACAAGAGGGCGATAAAGGGGCAAAAGCGGCTGTTGAACTAATGGACAACCCGACTCAATTTTTATCAACTGTGCAAGTCGGTATTACCTCAATTGGTATGCTTAACGGTATTGTAGGCGAAGCTGCTTTTAGCGGTAAATTATCGCTGCTACTCCAAAATTATGGTCTTAGTTTAGGCGTAGCCGATGTAGCAGCCACTGCGTTTGTGATTATTACCATCACTTTTATTTCTATTTTATTTGGTGAATTAGTGCCCAAACGAATCGGGCAAATGTACCCCGAAGCAGTTGCTAAATGGGTTTCTCGTCCAATGCAATGGGTAGCAATTGGCACTCGACCCTTTGTACAGTTATTATCTTTTAGTACCAAAAAGGTATTATTGTTATTAAAAATAAACAACGATGCGACAAGAACTGTCACACAACAAGAGATTTCAGCTAGTCTTGTCGAAGGCTTAGAGGCTGGTGTGATTGAAAGCCAAGAGCATCAAATGGTGCAAAATGTTTTTAGATTAGATGAGCGCTCTTTAACATCACTCATGCTACCTAAAACCGATATTGATTGGTTAGATGCCTCTTCTACAGTAGCAGAAGCTCTTGACAAAATTTCAACTGCGGGAACCAACTTAGCTCATTCATGGTACCCGGTTTGCAGAGGTTCATTAGATGAAGTCGTAGGTGTCATTAGCGTGGCACGACTACTTGAACTCAAAAATCAAAGTACCGATGTATTAGGTCAACATACTCAAGCAGCTACATTTGTACCAGAAACTTTAAGTGGCCTAGAGTTATTAGAACAATTTAAAGAACGTGTTACGCGTATGGTATTTATTGTAGATGAATATGGTGTGGTACAAGGTTTAATTACCCCTCTCGATTTATTAGAAGCTATTACCGGCGAATTAAAACCCACTACCACTGATGAAGCTTGGGCATTTTTACGTGAAGATGGCTCATGGTTATTAGACGGCTTAATGCCAATTGACGAATTAAAAAATCAATTAAAAATGAAATATTTGCCAGATGAAGAAAGAGATTTATATAACACCTTAGCTGGTTTATTAATGTTTGAAACAGGTACTCTTCCTACTATTGGCCACAAAATAAGTATTGAGAATTGGGTCTTTGAAGTAATTGATTTAGATGGGAGAAGAATTGATAAAGTTCTTGCAATTTTTACACCTAGCAACTCCAATTAAACTAAGTTAACTAATTACTAATTTTTATCTTTTTATTGATTTTTATATTCAGTACCAACACCATTTATTTAAATAAAATTATTCATGAATATGTCAAATACTACTACGCCATTTAATAAAAATATCAGTGGGTATATTGAACTCTCTAACTTAGCCGTTATTGAGGCTACTGGCCCCGATGCGATTCATTTTTTGCATCATCAACTGACTCAGGATTTATTATTATTACCCGCTCATCAAGGCAGATTAGCAGCGTATTGTTCGGCAAAAGGCCGCATATTAGCGAGCTTTTACATTGTTAAAGTGAACCCCGAAAAAGTATTATTAGTCTGCAAAAAAGATGCCCTAGAAAGCACGATTAAAAGACTGAAAATGTTTATTTTAAGAGCGAAGGTACAGTTGCGTGATGCAAGTCTAGAAACTCCTGTATGGGGTCTTGTAGGAGCTATGGCCAAGCATTTTTTCGCAGCCACCGATACCCCATTAGTAGCACCTTGGTCAGCTGTTAGTTCTGATGAGTTTTCGGTACTTTCACTTTATGAAGCACAAGGTGTTCCCAGAGCTATTTATTTAGGATTACCCGATAAAAACCATTTTCAATCATTTAGTCCCATTAACCAACAAGATTGGGATTTGCTTAATGTTTTAAGCGGTGTTTGTTTAATTGGGCAAAACCTAGCAGATGCCTTTGTGCCGCAAATGATTAACTACGAAAGCATTGGTGGGGTCAACTTTAAAAAGGGTTGTTACCCAGGCCAAGAAGTAGTGGCAAGAAGTCAATTTAGAGGTACTTTAAAGCGCAGACTCTATATTGCTACAAGCGATGAACTAGCAACACCTGGCCAAGAGTTAACACTAACTTCAGACCCAGAACAAGCTTGTGGCACCGTAATTGAATCCACAGTTACAAGTCAAGGTAAATGTTATTTTTTAGCCTCCATGCAAATTAGCGCTGCCGAACAAGCGACAAATTCCGTCACTAACCATGCTACCAACATTTTATGTTTAGCCTCTCAAAACAACCCAAATAATACCAATAATGCAGAGGGATGCAGTGTTCAATTACTCCCACTACCCTATGAGTTATTGTCCGACATATAAATTATATTTATTCAAGTTGGCAAGCACTTATTTTATATCTAAGGTTTTTCTCTGGTTTATTTTCTAGCCAACATTGGCTTTTTTAAACCTTACTCCAAGAAACCTCATTAGAAAAATTAAAGACCCAAATTTTATTTTTTAAAACTCAATTTTATTTCTTTTCAGGGTATTTGAATGTCGCCTTTTATTGTGATTTTGTTGTTGGCGATGTTATTGGGTTCGCAACCAGTGACCACCGATTTATATCTACCTGCATTGCCCGGTATGCGTGAGTCCTTAAACGCTAGTATGTCTCAGGTGCAATTAACATTTTCAGCAATGTTATTATCTTTTGGTGCATCGCAAATGGTATGGGGACCACTGTCCGACAAATATGGTCGCAGGCCAATTTTATTATGGGGCTTAGGCATTTATATTATCTCTTGCATGGCAAGCGTGATGGCTCCCACTATTGATTGGCTTATATTAGCCCGTATCGGCCAGGGTATTGCAGTGGGTGCTGCCGTCATGTGCTCTAGGGCTATTATTCGCGATTTATATGCCCCAATAGATGGGACTAGAATCATGTCTAAAGCTTTATCAGGACTTGGCGTATTAGCTTGTACTGCACCTATCATTGGTGGATATTTAACAGAACATTTTGGCTGGCAAGGACCGATGATGGCTTTAGTAGTATTTGGCATTATGAGTTGGCTATTAATATTTTTCAAATACCAAGAAAGTTGTTCTAATAAAAATATAAATGCGCTTGAATTCAATAATTTAATCAGTACTTGGAAGCATATTATGGGTCATCGTACTTTTTTAATCTATTGTGCTTTATCGACTAGTAGTTATAGTTTATTAGTTACTTACCTATCGTCCTCATCTTTTGTTTTTATTCAAATATTTGGTTGGACTAGAGCTCAATACGGTTTAGCCTTATTTGTAAATGCCGCCTTTTATATTGCTGGCACTTTTATAGGGCGACAACTCATGTCGCGTTATGGGTTTAACACCACTTTAAAGTTAGCTGGTCTTATGTCCTTTACTGGAGCCACTGTAGTGGGTGTATGTGGACTCACTGGACACCTATTTCCGGCTACCGTGATTTTGCCATTTGCCCTTATTATGGTAGCTCACGGTATTCATCAACCTTTGGGGCAAGCCTCAGCGGTAGGTCCTTTTCCTAAAGCAGCAGGTACGGCAGCCGCCCTTAACGGTTTTATTATGATGATTGTAGGTTTTATGATTATTGCGGTATTGGGTATTACGCTAAAAGACAATGCATTACCACTCGCATATGGTGCTTGGTTTTGGGGCTCTATATTGGCCTTAATTGCATTTACATTGGGGCAAAAACCACTAGAGCCAATAAAAGCAGCCTGCTAACTCACTATTAATAGGCAATTGGGAATTTTATGGTCTGTATTACGATAAACTACAGATCTTATTACTTTTAATTCTCGCATGACACTGCCACCTATTGCAATTACAGGCCCTACCGCATGTGGCAAGACTGCCGCGGCATTGGCTTTAGCCACTCAATTGCCACTTGAAATTATTAGTGTCGATTCTGCCCTTATATACAAAGGTATGGACATAGGTACTGCCAAACCTAGTCCTGCAGAATTAAAAGCAGTGCCCCATCATTTAATTAATATTAAAGAGCCTTGGCAATCTTATAGTGTGGCCGAATTTGCAAAAGACTGTGCCAAACTTTGCCAAGAAATTAGTAACAGAGGCAAACAAGCTGTTTTGGTGGGTGGCACCATGCTTTATTTAAAAAGCCTTATGAGTGCGCTAGATGAAATGCCCGCTGTGGCACCAGAGGTAAGGCAAAATGTTTTAGCTCAAGCCAACCAAATTGGCTGGCCAGCCATGCATCAACAATTACAAATCATAGATCCAGAAACCGCTTCTAGGCTCAACCCCAACGACGGTCAACGAATTGGTAGGGCCTTAGAAATTTATGTGGCCAGCGGACAAACTTTATCCTCATTACAAAAGCGCCGTCAAGAAGAAAGTAGTAATCCGGCTAAAGCGGCACATCGCCTACTTCAAGAAGAAAATATAATTAGCCTCGAACCCCTTGACAGAAGTAGTTTGCACAATCGTATTAATAGCCGATTTGATACTATGCAGCAAAATGGTTTTTGGGATGAAATTAAATCTTTATATCAAAATCCTCAACTAGATCTAACGCTTCCCTCTATGCGATGTATTGGTTACAGGCAAGCTTGGGAGTTGCTAGATGAGTTAAAAACAGCTGGTAAAGACCCTTTCCAACTTTCCAGTTCAGATCAAAAACAATTATTTGCCAAATGGCATGAATTAGGTAGCGCTGCTACACGGCAATTAGCTAAACGCCAACTCACATGGCTCAGATCAATGCCGCAAAGACATGTTATCGCCAGTGATGACCAACAGGCTAAAGCATTGTTGATTGAAAAAGTAATATCTCTTAGAAATCAAACAATCAATATTTAAAATTTGTATTTTTGCTTAAAACTATAAAATACGCTTTTTAACAAATTGCTACCAGCATTACCGTAAACAGGGTAGACTTCTTCCTTGCTAAAACTAGATAGTCGTTGCACAGTCACCTCAATAATTTCTTGCATAAAATTACTTAACGCTTTTCTTGAAATTAGGTCTTTGATTTTTTTCGATCTGGTTTTATTGTGGCAATTTGCTATATTAAAAATAGTTAAATATTGCTCATTTTAGATTTCTTCAATCGTCTATTCCCACCCCAAATATTGCTCTAAGTATCAATTTTTACTTGATATTTTTGAGGCTGTCTTTTTTCACCCCCCCATAATTGGCATCTTGTTTGTGATAAAAAAGCCTCATTTATATTAGGTTTGTTTAAAAAAATTACATTTGGTCTGCCAAAAACTACCTTTTATCCTTTTTTTAATTTTAATTCACATTTTTTAACAATTCATTATTAAACTTTCGAGATTAATTTTTGAATATTAAAAGTATATGAATAAAAATCATCGAAGTATCTGGAATGCTAAAACTAATTCTTGGGTTACCGTATCTGAAAAATCCACAACTAAAGGCAAAAAAAGTAAAACCCTCAAAAAAAGTAAATTTAGTTTAATTCATTTATTGGGAAGTACCGCCGTAATAGCAAGTAGTTGCTTAAGCCACAATGCCTATGCCGATCCTACCGTTTGTTATGAGAGCCCCTATAGCGACACTGAGACTGTGGGCACAACCGGGAATGATGTTTCTTATTGTGCTAGTGGCGAACTAAGCGGATGGGAAGGGCAAGGCGGAAATGACACTTTAAGTTTAAGAAATGTTATATTTAATAATTACGTGCCAGCTGATTTCACGACCTCTGGAACCATTAATATGGGTTCAGGAAATGATCAAGTTAAAGTTTGGATTTACAACTCATCATCGTCTTCAACCCCTCAAACTACTGTCACTATTGCACCTGATACTGTCATCAATACTCTTGATGGCGAGGATATAGTAGATTTTACCAATATCGGTTCCAACTTATCTATTAACGAGTCATTGAGTGGCACCATCAATTTAGGTAAAGGAAATGATAAATTTTATACCGATGGTAACCTAACTATCAACACCAAAATCAATGGTGACGAAGGTGATGATGAGTTTAATTTAGGTTCTACCACTATTTCAAATAGTAATAACCGAACTCAAGCCACCATCAATGGTGATATTTCGGGAGGTTCAGGAAATGACCGATTCACTCTTGATTTAGGAGTCAGGATGAATGGCACTATAGATGGCGGCGCCGATACTGACTCATTTAACTTGGTAGAAGGCTCTGCGAAAAATGTAAATGGTGGCAGTGGCAATGACTATTTTACGATACGCAATAGCTTCAGTTACTCTGATAGTAATCTTGTACTAGATGGCGGAACGGGTGAAGATAACTTAAGTTTTGATGCCTTAACAGGCTCTATTAAAGCCGAAAACTTAGTCAATTTTGAATCATTTAACGTAGGTGGTTTTAGTAAACTTAACTTTACTGGTAATCAACTCACCATACAAAACTCCACTGACCCTAACTCTTACAACACGATAGGGATTGATGAAGGTAGCGAATTATCTTTTAGCTCCAACTCGTTCACGATTGCTGGCGGTAAGGGTTTATCTAATAGAGGCACACTTAATTTAAGAGGCGCAGCCCCTGGCAGGCTTCTTACTATTGAAGGCGACTATGAAGCCAGTAATAATTCATCCATTTTAGTGAACGCTCAATTGGGCGGTGACTACACACCAATTGATAAATTACTGGTAAAGGGTAATACCTCGGGTAAAAGTAAAATTTTTATTGCCAATGTGGGTGGAACTGGCGGGGCGACTTCTAATGGTATCAATGTGATTGAAGTGCGAGGTAATTCCGAAGCTACTTTTACTTTAGGTAATAAGGTTGAAGCGGGTAACTATGAATATTTCTTATTTAAAAGCGGAAAAAACTGGTTTTTAGAGAGCTTTGATCCGTCTAATCCAGATAACTGTGAGGGTTGTTCACCTACACCAAGACCGACACCTTCTCCAACTCCAACTCCAACTCCAACTCCAACTCCAACTCCAACGCCAACGCCGAGCCCTTCTCCTACCCCTACCTCTACGCCTAGGTCTGCTCCAAAACAGCCAATTTATCGCCCTGCCATTGCAGGCTATGTTTTAGCAGCACCTGTACAATTTGATCAGACGGTAAGCCTAATTGGTACGTACGAACAACGCCAAGCCAAGTTAGATGTGAATAGTGATATTTGGGGCCGTGTGAATACGCTTCAGACAAGCTCCAACAGCAGCTCTTTTTCTTATGATCACACAAGCCATAATATTCAGTTTGGTAAAGTCATACACAACCATTCTGTTGACCAAGAGTTGAATTCTGAAACCGGTATTACTGCAGCCATTGGGCAACAAAATGCGGACTACTTTGATGCTAAAAGACAATTTACCAGCAGTGGCAAATTGACTGGTCAATCAAGTACTAGCTCTTTTTCATTGGGCGCTTATTACACCCAAACTAAAAAAGATAAACCTTACCTCGACTTTCAGGCCTATTTAAGCAATCATAACTCCCAATTAAAGGACGTTAATAATAATAAAGCAAAACAAAAAGGCTTGGGCTTAGCGCTATCTGCTGAAATTGGCAAAGCCATTATATTAAGTACAAGTGGCTTAGAACTTAGCCCTCAAGTTCAATTTATTTTCCAAAGCACTAGCTACGATGGATTTACTGATAATGTTTCATCAATCTCAAAACAAACAGCTGAAAGTTTACGTGTTCGTGCTGGTGTAACTTTGCAATCAAATAAAGCTAAGGCAAGTAAAACCAATTGGAACACCAGCCTTAATTTATGGCAAGAACTCATTGAAAATCCAAGCCGAGTTATTTCTGGAGCAGTGGTCACCCCAGAACAAACCTCTAAACCTTGGCTTGAGTTGGGTCTAGGTGTTAATCATCAGCTAAGCGAATCAAGTAGCTTATCTACACAAATTAGCATTCAAAATAGCTTATCAGGTAATCAACGTCGTGCAAATGCTTTTAATTTATCTTATCGATTGAAGTGGTAAGCTTTATTAAATAGTAAGTCCTAGATGCCTTCCACTTTTAATTTAAAAATGGAAGGTGCTCTAAGCAATTACTTCCAACGGTTGTTCAGCTACTCTAATAAAAAAACCTGAGGAAAAACATAAGGGGATGAAGGTAAGAATAGATTTAAATTTAAATTTTACTTTCCCATAATTATTTTTATGGCAATTGAAGCCATCCCTATGAATACTGGCTTAATTTGCAAATATTTTTCTGGTGCTTTTTAATGCACACACTCAAACAAGTAGATAAGTGTTAAGTGTTGTCGATTCGACAAAATGTTATTTTTTGTTACTTTAGCTAAATTTAAATATAATATTCCTATTTAATATTAAATTTTAATGAATACAAAAAACTTATTGTTGGTCAATCGACCTACCAAAACAGCAATTGCTGCATTCCAATTTTTGCAATCTAAGCGCTATCAACACAAGGCGCTGCCATCCACCAAAAATAATTTAACGGGTGCAACTCAATTATTAGCAGCCTTATCTAGTGTGTTATTTTGTTTACCTAGTTTTGCTATTGATTGCGTAAATGGTTCCACTGCCCTATCACTTACCCCCACATTTAATTCTGACAATTTTAAATGCCAAAATGGTGAAATTACCAATTTTGATGGACTTGGTGGAAACGATAAATTAGAAATTCACAATACCGACCATTCGGTTAGTATTAACGGAAATTTAGTTTTTAAAGCTGGTAATGACACCTTAACGATAGACAAAAATCACGCTACCAACGATTATTCAATTTCTGAATCTTCAAGCATTTCTATGGGAGGTGGTAATGATATTGTGAATATTTCTAATACCTCCTCTACTGATTTAATGTTGAATGCTTCCATCAATTTGGGCACCGAGCATGACACTTTTAATGCAAGCGGAAAACTACAGTTTTCAAAACCAATTCATGGTGATGCAGGCGATGACAAGCTTAATTTTGGAAGCACTTCTAGCACAGACCTCATCATCATCAACGCTGATATTTTTGGAGATGATGGTCTTGATAGTATCAATTTAGGTAACACTAAAATAACTGGTGTTATTCACGGTGGCGCAGGCCATGACACTATAAAGATTTTTAATAAAAGCAGCTTTATAGAAATTAATGGTGATGATGGAAATGATACTGTTCAAATTTCAGGAAACATAGACACCTCAAACCCCAATTTAAAAATTGACGGAGGAGCAGGTAATGATATTTTGCGCATTGATGGTGCTTTTAACTCCTCTTTAGTTGGCCCCAATATTGCTAATTTTGAGGCTATTTATTTTGGCAATGAATTTGGCGGAGCACCACCCAAAATACTACTAAAAGGAAATCAACTAACCTTAGGCATACACAGTACAGGACCTGGCTTGAACCAAATTCTTATTCTTGAAAATGTAGAAGTTCGTTTTGACTCCAATAGTTTTACATTCAACACTACAAACGCTACATTAAGAAATCAAGGTAAACTCAATCTACGTGGAAGCGCCCCTGGCAAAACAATTACCATTAACGGCAACTATGAAGGTTATACTGATTCTAAAATTTTAATGAATACCCAACTAAATGGTGATTCTTCTGTCACCGATAAATTAGTCATAAATGGCAATAGTAGCGGAACCAGCGCAGTTAATGTGACTAATGTGGGCGGAACGGGTGCTAAAACAGTTAATGGTATTCCAGTTATTTTAGTATCAGGTAACTCTAATGCAGTATTTACCCTCGATAACAAGGTTCAAGTAGGTGGTTTTGAATATTTCTTGGTTAAAAAAGGCAAAAACTGGCATTTAGAAAGTATTGGTAATAACAATAACGTTACTCCAACTCCAACTCCTAGTCCATCTCCAACTCCAACTCCTAGCTCAAGCACAAGTTTTGCTAGTGCCCTTAGCCCAACACCTGCACCCGCACCCGCACCACAAATCTATCGCCCTGCAGTCGCT
>CAZKWC010000034.1:0-6125 GCA_964556425.1 uncultured Limnohabitans sp.
TGGAAAAACGACTGCCTGATTTTAGTAAGGTTTGAAGGTTTTAATAAAAGACTAACACACTGCTTTTACCTATTGGCTTGAACACATACATTAGGTAAAAGCAGACTTCAAAACTCTCAAACCAAACGCCACTTATTTAACCTCACCAACAACATTAATCCCACCATTAAAGACATGGTGCTAGCCAAATAAAACAAGGTTTTAAGATGAATCGTATCATCCATTAAACCCACTAAAAATGGGCCGGTAAATTGTCCAAAAGAGAGGGTTAAAAATGTTAGGCCAAATCCTAGCGTGGTGTTTTTAGGATAAAGCTCTATGCTCCACATTCCTAAATTACCGGCCATCAAAACAAAAAATGCTCCAAATAAAAGGCCTGAAAGTATCACCCATTCGAGTTGGCGTGTAGCAGGTAAACAAGCCATAGCAAAGGCCAGGCAAATTTGAAACACGATTAAAGCCTTGACTGAGCCTAAATAATTTACTACTCGACCTGCAAAAATTCCAGCAAAACCAGCTATACCCACTAACATCCAAAACAGTTGCCCTAGTGTTTTGCCATCACTTATCCAACCACTTGTATCAATTTGATTTTGCGTGACTAAATCTACTGCGTAAGTCCAATAAATAGAGGTGGAAACGCCTATCAAAAAAATAAGAAATAAAACTCCAAAATCAATTAACTTTAGCAGTGAAATGAAACTTATTTTTTCTTTGGTTTCAAGCACACTATCCAGCAATGATTGAGGAATTAAGCTCACACACCATAAGGTAGAGGCAAGGCCAAATAAGGCAAAAAACACCCATGCATAACGCCAGTTATCGCCCATTAAAAGGGCAATTGGCCCGCTAATCATTACCCCCAAACTAGTGCCCGAATTAATAATCGAATAAACCGTTTTTTGCTCGGAAGGGCTTACCAAATTCACAATAATTGAAGAGAAGGGGGTGTAGGCCAAACCAGGACTAATCCCTGCAATACACACTCCTATTGCTAACCATACCACCGACTGGCTACTGGCAATCAACAACATGCCTGCCACCGCACACAGTCCACCCCATAGCAAAGAAGTTCTGGGTTTTATCAAACTAGAAAAAAACGAAATAAATAAAGTTATCAAAAAATAACTGGCATAAGAAAATGCCGCAATATAGGCTAACCAAGCCTCTGAGATCGCTAGTTCTTGTCTAAAAATAGGCAAAAATAAACCGTAGGCATAACGAGCCAATCCATAACAAGTAGCCACCACGCATAAACCAGGTGCGACTAATAAATAATCTAATTTTTTCATAAAAAACAGCCCTTAAACGCCGTTAAAACTAGCCAACAAACTACCAGAACTAAGGCCTGTTTATATTGATAACTTTAATAACACCGCAGAATATTCAAGCGACTTCATACATTATTTTGACTCTTGAAAAGAAATCTTATGCCTATTTCAGTTTTTCAACAGGAATTGTATTTTTAAACTAATAGGAAAAGCGGTTTTAAAACATTGCTAGTCGTTTTTATAGCAAAAAATGCGGGTAATTAACTCAATCAAAACCGTCCTCTGTTACGACTTGCATTATGATTAGCAGATGAAATCATTTAACAAAGCCGACTTATTAGCTCTTTCTGCGATTGTGCTTTGGGGCTCTTTAGCTCCCTTAGGTGTACAACTCGCCCATATTCCACCATTTTTACTCACCGGCCTAGGCTTGTTAGTAGGCAGTCTTATTGCCTTGCCACTTTCTAGGTTTCAATTGGCTCAATGGAAAATTCCATTCACCACTTTGTTGGTGGGTATTTACGGGTTGTTTGGCTTTCATTTCTTATTGTTTATTGCACTACGCCATGCCCCTGCGGTAGAGGCCAATTTAATCAATTATTTATGGCCTTTAGGCATGGTGGTCATGGCCCCTTTGTTTTTAAAAGGCGTGAGTTTAAAAGGCCGACATATTGTGGCCGCCCTCATTGGTTTTACCGGTGCTGCTATTGCTATTTTGGGCAGAAGCCAGTCTAGTCTGTCGGGCGCTGGTTTTCAAAGTGGCTATTTAATTGCTTTAGCGTCGGCCTTTGTGTGGGCCAGTTATTCTTTATTAACCCGCCGATTACCTAGTTTTCCAACTGTGGCGGTAGGCGGCTTTGCAGCAGCCTCTGGCTTGTTATCTTTGGCCTGCCATTTTGCCCTAGAGCCCAGCATAGACCTTACCCAAAAAGATCTGCTGTTAATTACATTATTAGGCCTTGGTCCATTGGGTGGAGCCTTCTTTTTATGGGACGCCGCCATCAAAATAGGTGACACCCGCCGAATTGGTTTATTAGCCTTTGCCACGCCTATTTTATCGACTATTTTATTATTACTCACCACCGGCCAAGCGCTTGAATGGAATGTGGTGTTGGCTTCGATTTTGGTGGTGGGGGCTGCGGCTTGGGGTGGCAGAGAGGATTGAGGATTTAAATAACCGAATCACTAGTTTTAATTCATAATTTACTTTTGAATAATGAGCATATTGGTAAGCTCAACTCACAAAAAAGTATTTTTACCACACTTAAGACCGGATGCACAATAAGAAAAGTGAAAAAGTAATTTAATACTAGAATAGTCATAAAATATCATCAATATTACCAACACTTGGTAAAAATGAGGTAAAAAATGATTATTGACTTTACTTTTTCTGGTTTAGGTCCTTTTAAAGAACCAGCCACTTTAACATTCGAAGCCACCAAAGACGAGCATTTGAATGAAGCATACGTACGCGATATTCCGTTAGAAAAAAACAAAACTATTCGCTTATTACGAATTGCCATGCTTTATGGAGCGAATGCATCAGGTAAAACAACTGTATTACAAGCCTTAAGCTTATTGGATAATCTAGTTACAAACCCTCTATTAGATTCGGAAGATGAACTTAAGGCCAATTTTTTTGCTTTTACAACTACTCAAAAAGAACCATCGGCAGATTTAACCATTAAATTTATTCGTAACGGTAAGGTTTATCGCTATCAATTAGTTTTAGCAAAAAGTGGCATTTTATGTGAAACACTTGAGAATCAAACTACACCTCCCAAGGGCACTAAGTTTGCATTAATTTATCAACGTTGCCGTGGAGATACACGCAGTCAATTTCAAACTTCTTATGGCGCTGGTCACAAACTCAATTCTGCGGAAGAAGAAAAATTAACTGCAGAATTACTTCCAAATTCCACGATGTTAGCTGTTCTTAATAGAAAAATGAACATACAAAATCCAATGATAAAAGAAGCTTATCTTTGGTTTAAAGAACAGCTAATGGGCGAAGTTACTCCTCAAACTACACTAACTACATGGGTAACCAAACAACTAACGAATCGTAACATTAGCCAAGATAAAATTATTGAATCACTTAATCAAGCTGGTATACCTGTTGCAAGCCTAAATGTAGTCGATCGTCAACTACAAGCCAAAGATTTAAAAGTTTTAAATGACGCCCCAACTGACGAGGTTCGAAATCAATTATTAGACTTTTTTAGCAAGGATAAAGAAGTACACACTGTTTATAAAATTAATGGAAGTGAGTTTCAATTAAATTTAAAGAATCAAGAGTCATTAGGTACACAACGCTATTATGGTTTGGCTGGATTACTAAGCGCTTTGTGCTCAACACAAAATAACTCAACTCCATGTAAAATTTTAGCTATTGACGAAATAGAACACTCTTTACATCCAGATTTAATAGAACATTTTCTTGTAACATTTTTAAAAGACTCTAACAACTCTCAATTAATTGCAACCACTCATTATCGTGAGTTGCTAAATAATAGTTTATTGTTTAGAGATGATGTCATTTGGTTTATAGATAAAAATGGCGAGGATATGAGCTCCGATTTGTATTGCCTTGAAGATGTAAAAAAGGATGCCGGCTTAAGAGCAACTTCTAACGTCTATAATTTTTATAAACATGGTCGCTTAGGAGCCGTGCCTCAATTGAAAGCTTGATATGGGAAGACCTAAACCAAATAATCGAATATTAAATGCAATTCGAAATCAAACCCCAATCAAACCAAAAATTTATACAGAAGGTAAGCATGATAATGATTATTTAGAGGGACTAGCTAAGCAAGAAGTAATAACTCCTTTTACGCAGGGGACCAAACTATCGGCATCTGCTGTAAAACTTCGGATTGAGGCAATAGAAAAAGATCTTAATAATGAAGCAATCGAATATATTATTTGGATAGTTGATGGCGGCGATCAACACATTAAAAAATCTAGTAACTTTATAAAATTTTATAAAAAATGGAAAGACAGAAAAATTAATCCATTACAAAAATTATATATTTTATTGAACACTCCTTGTTTGGAATATTGGTTTTTACTTCACAGGACTGATGCCCCACTTAATAATAAAAATAACACAGCCCTATATTTTCAAGATGCATCAGCACTCTTCAACTCAAAAGAATTCAAAAAAATTTGCCCTGAGGGAAAGGGTAATAATTTAGTCGAAGCCAATATAACCAACAAAGCCGAACGTAACAAAGCAATAGTAAGGGCGAAGGATTTAAATAATCAAATTGACCCTTTAATTCATCAAAGTAATGATGATAAATTCTTGTGTTTAGCACGTGCTGAAATTTACCAAATTTTCGAACTTATCAAAGTCAATCATCCAAGTTATTCATAACAACTCATTATGCGCAACCCATAAAGTACTAACTTCGCGATAGCTCAATTTTTTAAACGTCTTTTTCATTCAAACAAGTCGCATTTGGCATATTCACACCTCTATAGCACTCCTACAGTAATTAGCTTTACCACTCTTTTTTAAGGATGCCTTTATGACCACTATTCCCCGTCAAATCACCGAGCCGGCCAGACAAATTGATGTGATTAAAGAAACTGATGTCTTGGTCGTTGGTTCTGGCCCAGGCGGGTTGGCAGCAGCTTTAGCCGCTGCAAGAGCGGGGGTAGAAGTAACATTAGTCGAGCGCTTTGGTTGTTTTGGTGGCAATATTACAGCGGTGGGGGTAGAGGGTTTTGCTTGGTATCGTCATGAAAAAACCGTCGAGGCTAACGGTATTGGTCGCGAGTTTGAAGAGCGAGCTAAAGCGATGGGGGCGGCTGTTCCAGAATCACAATCCTTGTCCTATGAAATTGACTCTGAAGGTTTTAAGGTAGTTGCCGATAATTTGGTTTTAGAAGCGGGCATACATCCTATGCTGCACCGTTCTTTTGTTTCTCCGATTATGGATGGCAACACTATTTTAGGAATTATTGTGGAGTCTAAAGCAGGTCGTGAAGCTATTTTAGCCAAGCGCATCATTGATGCCACTGGAGACGCCGATGTAGCCACCCGTGCAGGTGCACCCAGCTACAAAACTCCGCATGAAGAAATGCAAGCTGCATCGGTGATGTTTCATTTAGCAGGGGTCGATAAAAAAGCATTTATGGCCGGAGTGAATGCCGATCCACAAACCTATAAAGACTGGGCCAGTGGTGAATGGAAAATTGAGACCTCTGGCAAAGAGGATAATATGTTCTCGCCATTTATTCGCAAACCATTCGAGCAAGCCATGAAAGATGGTTTGATTCCTGCCAACTTAAATACCATTGCCGGCACATGGGGCGCTTTGCATGACAGCGGCGAACTCACCTATATGAACTTAGTCCATTTGGCAGGATGTGACGGTACCAACCCCGACAGCATGACGCACTTCGAAATAGAAGGCCGTAGGCAAGCGATGTTGGCCATTGAGGCATTAAAACGTTACACCCCTGGTTGCGGTCAAGCACGCTTACGCAATTTTGGCATGACGATTGGTATTCGAGACACTCGTAAAATTGATGCCGTTTACAACATGACAGAACATGACGTCAGAGAACAAGCTCGTTTTGATGACAGCATTGGCATTTATCCAGAATTTATTGATGGATATGGCATTTTAATTTTGCCCACCACAGGTCGTTATATGCACATCCCTTATCGTTCTATGTTGCCTAAAGGGGTTAACAACTTATTAGTGGCAGGCAGGGCGATTGGTGGCGATAAAATCTCTCATGCCGCCACTCGCAATATGGCATGCTGTGCAGTTGCCGGTCAAGGTGCTGGCATTGCTTGTGCTATTTCAATTAAAACCGCAACTACCCTCAATGATGTAT
>CAZKWC010000034.1:6225-8687 GCA_964556425.1 uncultured Limnohabitans sp.
GCTGGCATTGCTTGTGCTATTTCAATTAAAACCGCAACTACCCTCAATGATGTATCAATTGATTTAATTCAAGCCGAATTAAGCAAACAAGGTGTCCGTTATTTATAAAAATAAATAATGCATTTTTTTGCTGTACCAACACCAACTGGCTAATAAAACCACTTGGTGTTTTTTTGTTCCTCAAATAAAACTAATTTAGCAGCCGTCTTTCTGATAAGCGCTAAAATCAAGCCATACTGAATTAAATTAAATTCAATTAAAAAGGTTTTGGCATGAATAAAAAAGTATTAGTCACTGGTGGCACGGGTTATATTGGTTCACACACAGTAGTGCAGTTGCTAGCCGCCAATTATTCAGTTGTGATTTTTGATAACCTTTGTAATAGTAGTCGTGAAGTTTTAAATCGCATTGAACTTTTATCGGGTAAAAAAGTAGATTTTGTAGAAGGCGACATTCGTAACCGAGATGTTTTACAAACTACTTTTCAATTGCATAGTATTGACTCTGTGATTCATTTTGCAGGCTTAAAAGCGGTAGGTGAATCGCAGGCTCAACCGCTTCAATACTACGATAACAACGTGAATGGCAGCGTGATCTTGTTAGAAGAAATGGCAAAGGCCAATATCAAAACCATTGTGTTTTCTTCTTCGGCCACTGTCTATGGCGACCCTGGTTATAGCCAATACAAAGAAGATACTCCAGTTGCCCCCATCAATGTCTATGGCAGAACCAAACTAATGGTGGAAGACATTATTAAAGATTTAAAAAATTCAGATGCTAGCTGGCGAGCTGCTTTGCTTAGGTACTTTAACCCAGTAGGAGCGCATGCCTCTGGAAAAATGGGCGAAAACCCATCTGGTATTCCCAATAATTTAATGCCCTTTGTGGCTCAAGTTGCGGTGGGTAAACGTGAAAAACTATCGGTGTATGGCAATGACTACAACACCCCAGACGGCACTGGTAAACGTGATTACATTCATGTTGAAGATTTAGCTGCTGGCCATTTAGCCGCCTTAAAAGTTTTAGAAAATCAATCTGAACTTCTAACCCTTAACTTAGGCACAGGCAAACCCAATAGTGTGCTTGAAATGATTCATGCTTTTGAAAAAGCCTCTGGTAAAAAAATCAATTATGAAATAGTGGCAAGGCGCTCTGGTGACCTAGCCGAATATTATGCCGACCCAACACTCGCTGAAAAAATATTAGGCTGGCAAGCCCAATTAGGTATTGATCGTATGTGTGAAGATACTTGGCGTTGGCAAATGAATAATCCGAATGGCTATTAATATTTAAAAATATCAGAGTCACAAAAAACCCTCTTTGAAAAATCAAAGAGGGTTTTTTTATAAGCATTTTTGGCTTTTATCAAGCAAAAATTGGTTTATTTAAACGGATCACTAAAATTAGGATTAGTCGCCAAAGTGGTATCGGTTAAAGTTTTTAAGAAGGCTACTAAAGCGGCTTTATCGGCTTCAGATAAATTTAATCTTCTTGGTTGACCATTGGCAGTTCTTAATCGGTTGTCTAGTGCTGGGCCTAATTTAACACCACTGTTGTAATGCTCGACTACTTGTTCCAAGCTAGAAAAACGTCCGTCGTGCATAAAGGCACCCGCTAAAGCCACACTTTTTAAAGAGGGTGATTTAAAAATTCGCCTTTCTGCAGCATCTAAACCATTGCTTCTAGAATTACCCGTCAAAGCAAAAGAGGGTGGTGCATGACAGGCGGCACAATTAACGCCCTGTGGCGGTCTTGCCATAAACAATTCGCGACCACGGTTTTCTTGGACAGTAAATGTAGCAATGGGTTTATTAACGCCACGGTCTGGTAATCTTGCATCAAAATTAGCGGCAAAACCGGTATCCCATGCACTGTTAGTAGAAACAATGGTTCTTTGAAATTGTGCCAAGGCCTGCTGAATTCTAGCGGTATTAATGGTGGTATTGCCATAGGCCGCTCTAAAAAAGGCGGGGTAATAACTAATGGCTCGCATTTTTACCAATAAAGCATTTAAACCACCATGACTGGCGTCAAAGCCCATTTCAACCGGATGAGTTAAAGGCACAGTGGCTTGGGCTTCTAGACTTGCAGCACGTTTATCCCAAAACATTTGTCCAGGCTGATAATTTCTAAGATTGATTAAACGCATGGAGTGTGCTGTGGTTAAGCCATCAGAAAAACCTTTACTAAAACGATTAGAGTCCGCAAAGGCATTATTAGCTTGATGACAAGAGGCGCAAGAAACAGTGTTATTAAAACTCAATTGTTTATCATAAAAAAGCACCCTGCCCAAAGCTACCACAGAAGCAGTGGTAGGTCTATTTGTTCCTGGCGGAGGCGTTATATTAGGAGGTAAAGCAACAGAGGGCGGTGGTGCTGGTCTTGTAGGGGCAGTTGTGGGTGGTGGTAAAGCACTAGCAAACACTGTGCTACCAATTGGATTAGTAGCAGTAGCAGTAGCA